>URPA01000005.1 GCA_900549545.1 uncultured Eubacteriales bacterium | reverse complement strand
TACCCTCTCAGTCTCGCTTACGCTCGCCAGCTCTCATCTCCGCGCTAAGAGCCGCCTGCGGCGGTTGCGCTCCGAAACGCGCCTGCGGACGCAGCCAAAGTGAGAGGCAAGGCTGACCCTGCGGGCGAGGCATCAAAATCGGGGTCGTTTGCCATTGAAAAAACCTCGTCTGTGACGAGGTTTTTTTCAATGATATTCGCAGAATTTATCGTTTTTTACACTCTTTTGCCGCCGATATAAACCTCGTGGCGGGTCAGATCTTCGCCGCAGACAACGAAATCGGCGAGCTTGCCGACCTCGATAGAGCCGAGGCGGTCGTCACAGCCGAGCTCCCTCGCCGGGGTGAGGGTCGCGGCGGTGATGGCCGTATCCTCCGGGATGCCGAAGGAAATGGCGTTCAGCATGCAGGTATAGAGATTGGACGCGGAGCCGGCGATGGTCCCGTCGGCAAGGCGGGCGATATTGTCTTTGAGAAACACCGGCTGACCGCCGAGCTCATACTCCCCGTCGGGCATACCGACGCAGCGCAGAGCGTCCGATATCAGGCAGACGCGGCCGGGGAACAGGCGGAAGGCCATGCGCACGGCGCTGGGGTGGACGTGCAGCCCGTCGCAGATAAGCTCCGCCACGACATCCTCCCGCTCGGCGGCGGCGCCGATAACGCCGGGGTTGCGGTGGTGGATGGAGGGCATGGCGTTAAAGAGATGGGTCAGGTGTCTTGCCCCGGCGGCGAAGGCCATTTTCGCCGCGTCATAATCCGCGTCCGTGTGGGCGACGGAGACGCGGCTTATTTTGCTGACTTCCCGGATAAACTCCTCCGCGCCCTCAAGCTCCGGCGCGACGTCCGCAATCTTCACAAGGCCGCCGCAGCCGTCATTGACGGCCTTGAAGGCCTCAGCGTCCGGCAGGCGGAGATAGTCGGCATTCTGCGCGCCCTTTTTCTTCTCGGAGAAGAAGGGCCCCTCCATCTGTATGCCCATGAGCCGTGAAAGCCCCTCGGGCTGCTCGTCCCTGAGCTGCTTCGCCGTTGCGAAAGCTCTGGCGAGGACGTCATAGGGCAGCGTCATCGACGCGGGGGCAAAGGCCGTCACGCCCTGCCCTGCGAGATACGCCGCCATGCGCTTGAGCCCCTCATAGTCACCGTCGGAAAAGTCCGCGCCCATGGCGCCGTGGCTGTGCAGGTCGATAAGACCGGGGATGACCTTCTGACCCTCAAGGTCGATGCCGGCATCATCGGGGCAGCCGTCCATGACCTCGGCAAAGCGCCCTTCTTCGACCCGGAAGCTGCCCGGCATGAAGCCGCGCCCGGACTTAAATATCAAAGCGTTTTTATAAAGCATAATTACGCCTCCATGTTATAATATGTGTATTTATAGTATATCTTCCAAATGCCTTAAAAGCAAGAGGCAGGTTTTCCGCTCTTGCGCAATGAGTCAATAAAGGGTATAATGGCACAGACGGACGAAAACCGGAATAACAAGAGGTTTTGACAATGCTTTCTATTATAGTTCCCGCGTATAACGAGGAAAAAATGGCCCCCGCCGCGGCGGAGGTCATATCCCGCATCATGGACGAGGCGGGGATAGATTTTGAGCTGCTGCTGGTGGACGATGGCTCAAAGGACAACACCTGGCAGGAGATACAGCGCGCGAGCGAAAAGGATGCGCGCGTTGTGGGCCTGCATTTCAGCCGCAACTTCGGCAAGGAGGCGGCGATGTTCGCCGGGCTTGAGCGCGCGGCGGGAGATTGCTGCGCGGTCATCGACTGCGACTTGCAGCACCCGCCGGAGAAGCTTGTTGAGATGTACAGGCTCTGGGAGCAGGGCTATGAGGTCATTGAGGGCGTCAAAGAGGACAGGGGGCAGGAGAGCGCCCTGCACCGCTTCGCCGCCAAGAGCTTTTACGGGCTGATAAGCGGCGCGACAGGCATGGACATGTCCTCCTCGTCGGACTTCAAGCTTCTTGACCGCAAGGTCGTGGACGCGCTCAACCAGATGCCGGAGCGCAACGTCTTTTTCCGGGCGCTGTCGTTCTGGGTGGGCTTTAAGCGCACGGAGGTGAGCTACCGCGTGCGTGAGCGGGCCGAGGGGGAGAGCAAGTGGTCAACCTGGTCGCTTGTAAAATACGCGGTGAACAACATCGGCTCCTTCTCCTCCGCGCCGATGCACATTGTGACGGTGCTGGGCTTTATAATGTTTGCGCTGTCCGTGGTGCTGGGGATTATTGCTCTGGTGCAGAAAATCGCGGGGACAGCCCTCGGCGGCTTTACAACCGTCATTCTGATTCTGCTGTTTTCAAGCAGCATCATCATGATAAGCCTCGGCATCATCGGCTTTTACATCGGGCGCATTTATGACGAGCTCAAGGGCCGCCCGCGCTATATCGTTTCCCAGACCTGCGGAGGTAGAAAATGAACGAGGGACAGTCTTTCGGCGCAAAGCTCAAGGGCTTTATCGCCAAATTTTTCGATATAACCTTCTGGAAATTCATTCTTGTGGGCGTGGTGAACACCCTCGTGGGCACGGGGATAATGTTCCTGTTTTATAACGTGTTCCACTTCAGCTACTGGGTGTCCTCGGCGTCAAACTATATTGTTGGCAGCATTGTGAGCTATTTGCTCAACAAGGCCTTCACCTTCAAGAGCAAGATGGGCACGGGCAAGACCCTCTGGCGCTTTGTGATAAACATCTCCCTGTGCTATCTCATAGCCTACGGCGGGGCGAAGCCTCTGGCGCGGCTTATCTTCTCCGGCGCGTCCCAGACGGTGCAGGAGAATCTTGCGATGCTGGCGGGCATGTGCTTCTTTGTCGCGCTCAATTACATCGGCCAGCGTTTCTTTGTTTTCAAAAACAATGAGGATAAATCCCAGGATAAGGAGAACAAAAATGAGCATTAAAAACGAACCCAAGGTGAAAAACGGGCTGATCAAGGCCATCCGTGAGCTTCTGGAGCACAGGGCGCTGTGGATGTACCTGCTGTGCGACGAGGCGGAGAAAAAGGGCCTCAAGGCTGAGGACTACGCGCCGCAGGCCATAAAGCGCTGCGGATTGTATCAGGGCGCTGACCTTTGCAAAAAGGCGGGGACAAACTCCCTCAAGGGGCTTAAAAAGACCCTGTTCACCCTGCCCGCACAGAAGGTCTTTGAGATGGACATCAAGCGCTGCACCGATGATAATCTCGACATTGATTTTCATTACTGCCCGCTGGTAAAGGCCTGGCAGAAGCAGGGCTGCACCGACGAGCAGATTCAGAAGCTCTGCGACCACGCCATGTGCGGCGACAGGGGCATTGCCGAGAGCTTCGGCTGCCACCTCGACCTGCCCGCCACCATCGCCCGCGGCGACGACGTGTGCATGATCCGCTTTGTGAGAGATAAGTAAAAAACGAACTCCCCGGTCAACGACCGGGGAGTTGTCTATTGCTGCCGAGAATGTGTGCACAGCCTATCCAAGCTTGACTTCCCTTAAAGGCTGCTCTCACAGGTGCGTTTCCGAGCTGTAAATGTTGCAAATTTGCACCATTCATTGGCTCCCTTGTGTAAAGGGAGCTGGCGCGGAGCGCCTGAGGGATTGTAGATGTGCGATATTTTGAGCAATAAAAGCAAATCGCAGCGCAGGTAACGACCCCTCAGTCAGCCTACGGCTGACAGCTCCCCTTACGCAGGGGGAGCCTTCGGAATCTACAAATTAAAAGCTTAGTGTATAACCAACCATTGCACTAATCCTCGCCCCCCCTATCGGGTCGCGAGGCTCGCTGCTTCATCTCCGCGCAAAGAGCCGCAGCGTCAGGCGAAAGCAATTACATTCCGTTTCCGCCAAGTGTGGCGAAAATTCCATATCCATTGCTTCCGCCTTCCTTTCCAAAACGCAAACGCTGCGCTGGTTTGCGTTTTGGTTGTTGGAATTAGCGGTTGCACTCCGAAACGCGCCTGCGGGCGCAGCCTCACAGGGGGAAGCAAGTTTCTGCGGTGCAAATTTGCGAAAAATCACTGGCTCTTGCGGGCGGCCTTGTCGCGGCCGACGCCGCAGCCGGGATTGGTGAGCAGGCAGTTGTGGCTGCCCCCGCCGCAGTGGAGGTCACGCGCGGTGACGAGGATGCGCTCAAAGGGCGCATAGCGGAAGATGCCGCTGCGTGAAAAGCAGCAGCCCTGTCTGCGCAGCGCGTCCAGCAGCGGGGCGACAAAGGAGCTGTGGCAGACTAAAACGCAGTCGGCCTCCTGCTCGCGCAGACGCCGGGCGAGAGTGCCTGCTCTGTCGGCTATCGCCCTGCCGCTCTCCGGCTGGCGCGGTGAGGCGGTGCGGCGCTGAAAGCGCGCCATCATCCTCCAGCGGCGCAGGGGGAGCTTTTGCTCCGTGTCCTTATATGAGCGGCAGAGCACCGGCGCGAGAAGGCTTTCCCGCTCAATCTCCCCATCGGGGAAGATGAGCCGCGCGGTCTCCAGATCCGCCTGAGCGGGGCCGACGTATATTTTCCGCCCGTTGACGGCGGAGCTTTTTTCGCTCGTATCGGGAGCAAGCGGCGCTTCAAGCTCCGCTTCGCAAAAAGCGTCAAACTCCGCGGAGCTCAGCCTGTCCGGGGCGGCAGCGGCGCTTTTGCCGCTGCAAATTATCCATAGCTTCATATTACCTTACCTTATAATTTCAGCCGCCGAAAGTTCGGCGGCTGTTTTGACTCAGTCTACATGAATGAGAGTTTCCATCAAATCTTCGGGCGTGACATTGGGGTTATGGTAGCGCTCGCGCTTTATTGTGGCGCTGCCGACGTTGATGGCCTCCTGCGGACAGAACTGCAAGCAGCTCAGGCAGCCGATGCACTCCTTGCCGAAGTTGGGGTAGCCGCCGTTGAAGTCAATATTGCCGACGGGGCACAGCTCCGCGCACTGGCCGCAGCCGAGGCAGTCGCCGTTTACGACCATCTTGGAGGACTTGATTTTGGCAAGCGTCGGCCATGCGGCGGCCTCCACCTTGTTGAAGGTCAGGGCGATGGGGTGGCCGGGCTTTTTCAGGTTGTTCAGCACATCCTTGCCTATCTTCGCGGCCAGCTTCTCGGAGCGCTTCTGCGCCATGGAGGCGGGCAGCGGGGGAACCATCAGCCCGTGGGGCATGAGCCACGCGCAGGCGCTCTGATGGCTGATGCCGGCCCAGTAGTCAAGGCCGAGGATATCGTCAATCTTCTTAAGGCCGATGCCGGGGTAGCCGGCGTAGCTTACTACGGCGAAGCGATAGGTGTTCGCGCCGACGGCCACGCGCCGGATGTACTCCTCGGTCTTGCCGGGCAGGCCGCCCGCGTAGCACGGGAAGACAAAGCCCACGCGCTCAGCGTCGCACACATCCGTGACGACCGGGGCGGAGCGCATCATCACAATGTCCGTATCGCCGAGAACTTTCGCGATGTTTCTGGCGATATCAAGGCAGTTGCCGCTGCCGGAGAAGCAATAGATATAGTTCTTGCTCATGTTATCGACTCCTTGTTTTTTATTCGCGGTTTAATAATAAACACATTGTAACACAAAAAAAGTTCTGGTACAATAGTTTCATAAATTGTAGAACAGAGGAGGGGCAAAATGTACCACATTAAGAGCGACAAGCGCGCCCGCTGCTCGTCGGACATGATATGCAGCGCCATGCTGCAAACGCTTGAGGAAAAGCCCTTTGAGGAGATAAGCGTCAGCGATATACAGCGCCGCTCAACGGTGAGCCGCTCCACCTTTTACAGACACTTTGACAGCCTTGAGGATGTGCTTGCACTGCTGTGCGACCGGGGCTTTGAGGAGATACTTTTAAACAGCGGAGAGAGCGTTCCCGCACCCGCCGCCATGCTGCATTATTGGTATACCCACGGCGAGCTGCTGGATGCGGTGGTCAAGGCGGGCAAGACAGAGATTTTCCGCGACAGCTTTTCCCGCAGCCTTGCAGCGACCCGGGCGGCGGAGCTTCTGGACACGGAGAGCCCGGAGTTTGACTACTTCACCTCAAGCATTGCTTATACCGTCATCGGCACGCTTGCCACATGGATACGCCGGGGCAGGCACGAGAGCGAGGAGCAGGTCATGCAGGCGCTGCTTAAGGCTTTTTCCGCGATGGATGTGCTGAACATTTTCCTGCTCAATTAGGTGAAAAACAAGGTTGCGCCGTAGTTTTAGATGGCTCTCACTTGCTTCCCCCTCCGGGGGGAGTGTCAAGACGCGAAGCGGCTTGACGATAGGGGGCATCTTGCGTGCAGCTTGGATGAAGCAAGGCCCCCTTCAGTCACGGCTGCGCCGTGCCAGCTCCCCCGAGGGGGCGCCAAGATTGGTGCGGTGCTTGCTTTAACGCTTCTGCTCACGGTTTGCACAAACTTCTTGCCTCCCTCGTCAGAGGGAGCCATTGGAGCGTGCAATTCTGACAATTAAGTTTTGAACGCGCCTGCGGGTGCAGCCAAAGGGGAACAAAGATTAGTGCGGTGCAGGAAGGGCTTGTCTGGTCTGAAAACGCCCTGCCACGATTACGCGGCAGGGCGTTTTGTTATATTTGCACGTTGAAAATCGAGTCGTCATTCTCCACCCAGTCGCTGACGGGGATGGTGCGGTAGGTGTCGGTGTCGGTGCGGATGACGACCTGCGCGATGCCGGCGTTTATAATCTGCCGCTTGCACATGGAGCAGCTCATCGCGTCATGCAGCAGCTCATTTGTCGCCGCGTCCCGGCCAACAAGGTAGATGGTCGCGCCGATCATGTCCCGGCGGGAGGCGGAGATGATAGCGTTTGCCTCGGCGTGGACGCTGCGGCAGAGCTCGTACCGCTCGCCGGAGGGGATGCGCAAAACCTCTCTCGTGCAGCCGCCCAGGTCAGAGCAGTTGCGCCGGCCGCGCGGTGCGCCGTTATAGCCGGTTGAGATTATCTCGTCATTTCTCACGATTATCGCGCCGTATTTTCTCCTCAGGCAGGTGGAGCGCTCCAGCACAGCGTCGGCTATGTCAAGGTAATAGTTCTGCTTGTCTCTGCGTTCATCCATTTTTCGGGCTCCTTTTTAATAGTTATATGTGTCAAAATCGTAGGTCACATTGTCATAGTGCTGATAGTCCGTGATATGCCGCCAGCAGGTGAAGGCCCGGCGGATGAGATAGTTGCGTTCTGTCTCGCGCCAGCCGCTGTCGCAGGAGTGGATATTGCCGTCATAATACACGAAGTTCGTGTCCGGGTACTGTTCCTGCCAGTAGTCCACGGTCTCACGGCTGATGCCGGAATATTTGACCATGACAAAGGTGATATCCGGCATGTTCGCGAGAAAATCCATGTCGGTGGCATAGTCGCAGTAGCAGAGGTTCAGGTCCTTCATCTTCGTAAGCTCGTTGAGGAAGCTGAAATCCTCCACGGCGTGGTTCATGAAAAACTCAAGGTAGATGAGGTTTTTCAGGTTGGCAAGGGGGCTCGCGTCCACAAGGTTGGGGTTGTCCGCGAGGATGAGAACCTCCAGCTCCTCAAGCTGGCCGATGAGTGTCAGGTCACGCACATCGTCATGCCCCAGATCCAGCGCCTTAAGATGCTTGCAGTATTTGAGCATGGGGTAGAGCTCCTCGTCGGTGAAGCGGTGGTAGTCGAGATCTCTCAGCGACGAGTAGCACTGGATATCCGTGCGGATATGAAAGCCGTCAAATATAAACGACCAGTACCACTCGGCCTCCGGGCGGATGGCGGAGTACCTGTCCAGGTCCTCAACGGTCGCGGGGGTGTCGATAACATCGACATATGTAAGCGCCGGAAGGTAGCGCAGAGCGTCCTCCAGCCCTTCGAGCTCGTTGACCTTCAGCTGCGTTGTCGTGTTGGGATAGCTCACGCCCTCAAACTCGTAGTTCCACAGCACCTCGCAGTCGGGCCGCGCCTCGTACAGCGCGAGCAGCGCCGCGTATTCCGTGCTGGCTGTGGCGTCCACCCGGCGGAGGGTGGGGATATCCGCAAGGGCGGCAATTTCGGCGGCGCTCTCACCTGTGACGGTATATTCGGTGATGGGTTCGGGCGTAGGCTCCGGTGTGGGCTCCGGCTCGGCGGCCTTGCCGCAGGCGCTGAGAAGCAGCGCGCACAGGGCCGCGAAGGTGACAAAGATGAGCTTAAAGCGGTTTGTCAAAATATCACTTCCTCTGAAATCATAAAAGAGTTTTCTTAATTTTAATATTGAAGCCGCGACTTGTCAATAAGCAGCGGAGCACGGAATATAGACATCCGGCGCAGAATAGCTATGGCTTTTTTGAAAAGAGCATGGTATAATCGGCTCATGGAAAGAAATTATCAAAAAGAACTGGACCGGATCATTCAAAAGCGCGGCAGCCGCTTTCCCCGTGTCCTGCTGCACAGCTGCTGCGGGCCATGCTCGTCGAGTGTGCTTGAATACCTGACAAAATATTTTGATGTCACCCTGCTGTGGTATAATCCCAACCTCTTCCCAAAGGAGGAGTTTGACCGCCGCTTTCAGGCCCAGGTGGAGCTTATTGAGAAGATGGGCCTTGCCGACAAGGTGAACATTATGGCCGAGCCCTGGAAGAGCGAGGATTACTATAAGCGCATAAAGGGCCTCGAGCAGGAGCCGGAGGGCGGCAAACGCTGCACGGAGTGCTTCCGTCTGCGCCTGCTGGAGACGGCACGCCTTGCAAAGCACTACGGCTATGACTATTTCTGCACCACGCTCACCCTCTCCCGCCATAAGGACGCCAAGCGCATAAACGAGATCGGCGAGGAGCTTGGCAGGGCCGTTGGCGTCAGCTGGCTGCCGTCGGACTTTAAAAAGCGCGGCGGTGAGCAGCGCTCCGTTGAGCTTACCACGCAGCACGGCATCTACCGCCAGATATACTGCGGCTGCGAGTTTTCGCTCCGCGGCGGGAAAAAGCCGGAGAACACTCAGCCTGCCACAGCAGACATAATGTAAAGTGACATGCTTTTGCCTGGGCTTTCGCTATCCCAAAGCCTCCCCTGTGTAAGGGGAGGTGGCAAAAATCTCTGATTTTTGACGGAGGGGTTGTTCTAAGCAAAATGGATTTTGTCCGGTGCAAATCTGAGCGAAAAGCGCTCACAGCCCCCTTCAGTCACGGCTGCGCCGTGCCAGCTCATCTCCGCGCCAAGCGCCGCTGCAAAGCGGCGGTTGCGCTCCGAAACGCGCCTGCGGGCGCAGCCAAAGGGGGCGCCAGGATTTTTATTACCAAACACAACAACCGGAAATATAACGCTAATGCAAACGAGTAAACGGAGAATAAATCCGCAAGATGCCTTGACGGTTTATTTGTAGTTTACGTCTAAAAAGAAAGGAGATAGCCATGAAAGTCAGAAAAGCCATAATCCCCGCGGCGGGTCTGGGCACACGGCTGCTGCCGAACACCAAGAGTATCCCCAAGGAGATGCTGCCGCTGGTGGACAAGCCCGTGCTCCAGTATATCGTGGAGGAGGCGGTGTCCGCCGGCGTGGAGGAGATTCTCATTATCACCAACCGCGGCAAGTCCCCCATTGAGGACTATTTTGATTACGCCCCTGACCTTGAATCCCGCCTGATTCAGGACGGCAAGGCGGATGAGGCCCGGACGGTCAGAGAAGTCGCGGATATGGCGGATGTGTTCTTCCTGCGCCAGAAGGAGACGAAGGGCCTGGGCCACGCGGTGTGGCGCGCCAAGAGCTTTGTGGGCGATGAGCCGTTTGCGGTGCTGCTGGGCGATGATATCATGCTCAGCGAAAAGCCCGTTCTCAAGCAGCTTGTGGAGGCCGCCGAGGAGCATAATTGCAGCGCTGTCGCCATTCACGAGGTGCCGGACGAGCTTATCGTCAAGTATTCCTCCGTGCGCCTTGACAAGCAGTACAGCGAGCGGGTGTACGCGATAGGCGACATGAACGAGAAGCCCACGCTGGATGAAAAGCTCTCAAATTTCGCCATTCTTGGCCGCTATGTGCTGACGCCAGCGGTGTTTGACATTCTGGGCCGCACCCCTCCCGGACGCAATAATGAGATTCAGCTCACCGACGGCATGAAGGAGCTTTGCAAAATTGAGCCGATGTGCGGCGTCGATTTTGAGGGCCAGCGCTATGACACCGGCAACCTCAAGGGCTATCTCGAGGCGATAATCGACTTCGCCCTTAAAAATAAGGAGGCCGGGGACTGGCTGCGCCAGTTCATCATCGACAAGGCAGACTTATTACGCAAGGGCTGATAAAAATGTTGACATTTCCATGAAAATGGAATAGAATAAAAACCGCAAAAATGGGTGCTGGGTTTTCCCGGCTGAGACAAAGTAATCGAGCTTTGAAACCATCGAACCTGATCCGGGTAATGCCGGCGTAGGAAACAGAGAACGGTGATTTTCCGCAGGTTCATTATATGGACCTGCGGTTTTTTATCTTCCTTTGTTTTCCAATCATTAAAGGAGGAAAAATTATGAACGAAACCAAAAAGAATTCCCATCTCAAGCTGCGCGCCCTGTGCGAGGGCGCGATCTTCGTGGCCCTGGCGCAGGTGCTGGGCTACATCAAGTTTTTTGAGCTGCCGCAGGGCGGCGCGATAAACATCGGCATGCTCCCCATCTTTCTCTACTGCGCCCGCTGGGGCTTTGGCCCCGGTATGCTTGCAAGCGTGGTGTACAGCGTCCTCCAGCTGCTGCTTGACGGCGCGTATGCCTTCGGCTGGCAGTCCATGATAGGGGACTATATCCTCGCCTTCTCCGTGCTGGGGCTGGCTGGACTTGTAAGCAAAAGGAAAAACGGATTTTTCATCGGCACGGTCATCGGCTGCTTCGCGCGCTTCGTCGTTGCGTATATTGTCGGGGCGACGGTCTGGGGCGAGTACATGCCGGAGAGCTTTTTCGGCATGACCATGACTACCCCCTGGTTCTATTCCGCAATATACAACGGCAGCTACATAGTGGTGGATATGCTGCTGTGCCTGCTCATCGGCGCGCTGCTGTGGAAGCCTTTGGGCAAGTATATCCGGGGTGAGGATCTGAAAAAAGCCTGACAAGGCGTTCTGTATTTTTTTTGTTGACAGGGAAGCCCAAAATAGTTTATAATCAATGCTCGGCAGCCTCTGCTGCCGAGCATTTTCAAGTCAACTACTTCGGCACGTTTTGGCAGACGTTGAATCCAACGCTTGCCGTGCCGATGTTGAGTATTGTGTACAAAAGAAAGGAGTGCAACGAAATGCTTCGTACCTATCAGCCCAAGAAGCTCCAGCGCAAGAAGGAGCACGGCTTCCGCAAGAGAATGAAGACTGCCAACGGCCGCAAGGTTCTCGCCCGCCGCAGAGCGAAGGGCAGAGCAAAGCTCAGCTACTGAGCAAGCCCTGTGAGCAGGTTAAGATGATGTTTTTTAGGGCGGAGAGATCCGCCCTTTAGGTGCATTACCCAAAAAGGAGAGAGTCGGCGTGAAGGCTGTATATACCTTGAAAAAGAACAGCGATTTCAGGCGGCTTTACTCCAAGGGCAAAAGCTGCGTCACGCCGTATATGGTGGTGTACTGCCGCCGCGCCCCCGTGCCCCAGGGCCGGGTGGGCTATACGGTGTCAACAAAGCTTGGCGGCGCCGTCACGCGAAACCGTGTGCGCCGCAGGCTCAGAGAGATATACAGGCTCAATCTCCCCACTCTCAAGGCGGGGTATGACCTTATCATAGTCGCAAGAGGACGGAGCGTCGGCGCGAAGTATCAAAGCCTCAATGCCGCTTTCCTGTCCGCCTGTGACCAGCTCGGTATATTAAGGGAGGCGGACACATGAAAAAGCTCATGCTCGCCGCTATCCGCTTTTACCGGCGCTATATCTCCCCGGCCCGGCCGCCCTGCTGCCGCTTCATTCCTACCTGCTCCCAATACGCGCTTGAGGCCATTGAAAAATACGGCGCCCTCAAAGGAGGGTGGCTGGCCCTGAAGCGCCTGTGCTGCTGCCATCCGTTTTATCACGGCAAAAGGCAGATGTACGACCCTGTTCCCTAAGGGCAATCGAGAAAAAATCGCTTGACAATTTATTCTTCGTTTGCCTGAAATGCCCGAAAAACCGGGCAGTCTACGCAGAGAACTAAAGAACTGAGGAATTATCTATGTGGGCAACAATTACTAAACCCTTCGCATGGTTGATGGTCAAGCTCTATGAGCTGACCGGAAACTACGGGTTTGCCGTCATCCTCTTCGCACTGGCGGTAAACATTATCCTCTGCCCCTTCATGGCAAAGAGCAAAAAGAGCATGATGCGCTCCACCCGTCTCCAGCCCGAAATTGAGGAGCTGCAAAGACGGCATGAGGGCAACCCTCAGAAGCTCAACACGGAGATGCAGAAGCTCTACAAGGAGGCCGGCGTCAACCCCATGTCCGGCTGCCTGTGGTCGCTCATTCCCTTCCCCATACTCATCGCCCTGTACAGCGTTGTGCGTCAGCCCTTGACGCGCATGATGTTTGTGGCGCAGGAGTTTGTCACCACCTTGCAGGACTATTTTGTCAGCGCGGGCCTGTATACCATCCCCGAGAAGGCCAACGCCTATTTTGAGATAGCCCTCACCAAGCTGACCCACGATAACTGGGCCGCCGTTCAGGCAGACCTCGCCGGAAAGCTCGACCCCCGGCTGCTGGATATCGACTTCAGCTTCCTGGGCCTCAATCTGGGCGACCAGCCGCGCTGGAATTTCTTCCTGCACACCGACTGGAGCGACAGCTCCATCTGGCTTCCCGCTCTGGGCCTGTTCCTGATTCCGTTTATCTCCGCTGCTCTTTCCTGGCTGAGCATGAAGATAAGCAACATGACAAACCCCACCACCTCCGCCAATGCTCAGGCCGCGGCTCAGATGAAGACCATGAATCTCATTATGCCGCTGATGAGCGTGTGGATCTGCTTTGTCATGCCCGCCGCCATGGGTATCTACTGGATAGCCAACAGCGTTTTCGGCATAGCGCGTGATTACATCCTCACCAAGCACTACAAGAGAAAGCTGGACATCGAGGATGCCGAGCGCATCGCCAAGCGCAGCCAGCGCGAGAAGGAGATCGAGGAAAAGCGCCTTGAGACCGAGCGCCTGCGCGCCGAGGGCAAGACCGAGAAGAACGTCAACACCAGCAAGAAGAAGATTCAGGCCAGCGAGAAGCAGAAGGCCGACGAGCGCAAGGCCGCCCTTGAAAAGGCCGAGCGCGCCGCCCGCCGTGAGCGCCTTGGCATAGAGCTGGAGGAGAAGCCCGCCTCTCAGGTGGGTAACCGCCGCTACGCCCGAGGCAGAGCCTATGTGCCTGACCGCTTCACCAATCCCGACGAGGCCGAGGCCGCCACTGCCGCCGCCGCTGCCGAGTCTGAATTTGCCGAGTCTATCGACGAGACAGTTGAGGATGATGTGATCATCCCCGCCGCCGAGGCCGCAGATGCCGGGCAGACCGAGTCTGCCGCGCAGGAGAGCGCCCCTGACGGAACTGACGAATAATAGGAGAAAAATTCAATATGATAAAAACCTTGGAAAAAACCGCCCGCACCGAGGACGACGCGATTGCCGCCGCCCTTGCGGAGCTGGGTCTTGACCGGGACGAGGTCTCTGTTGAGATTCTCGAGCGCGCCAAGTCCGGTTTCCTGGGCATCGGCGCATCCCCGGCGGTTATCCGCGTGAGCTATGAAGTGCCCGACGAGGTGCCGGCGGAAGAGCCCGCCCCTGCCCCTGCCGCGGCCGCCGCAGCTCCCGTGGACGAGAACGCGGACTATGCCGCCGTGCGTGAGTTTCTCGGCGGTCTGCTTTCGCGCATGGGCGTGAAGGCACAGATAAGCATCGCTCCCAGAGACAACGGCGGCATCAGCGTCAATCTCTCCGGGGACGGTATGGGCGCAATCATCGGCAGACGGGGCGAGACCCTTGACGCCATCCAGCACCTGACCAACTACGCCGTCAATCACGGCAGCGAAAAGCACCTGCACATCAGCGTGGACGCGGAGAACTACCGCAGCAAGCGCGAGGAATCGCTCACAAAGCTTGCCGAGAAGATGGCGGAGAAGGCCATCAAGTATAAGCGCTCTATGGCTCTCGAGCCGATGAACTCCTACGAGCGCCACGTTATCCACACCGCCTTGCAGGATTATGAGGGCGTGACCACCAGCTCCACCGGCGTTGAGCCTAACCGCCGCGTGGTGGTGTCCTATGTGCGGCCCGACCCCAACAGCGGCAAACCCCAGAGCCGCGAATGGGCTTGAGTATAATCTGAACAAACGGAGGTCTTTGTTATGTTTTTTAAGAAAGTACAGAAGGCTCTTGCAAGCCAGTTTGAGATCGATGAAGATCAGATAACTCTTGACACCAACATCGTTGATGATCTGGGCGCGGATTCTCTGGATGTGGTGGAGCTCATCATGGCGCTTGAGGACGAGTTTGGCATCTCCATCTCTGATGAGGACGCAACCGAGCTCACTACCGTGCGCGCAATAGTTGAGTATCTGGAGAGGATTCATTGATTTAATCGAAAAAGCCCCGCTCGGCGGGGCTTTTTTGCTGCTTATGCAGGCTTTTAACGTGGCAACTTGCTTCCACGGAGGGGGCGCCGAGAAAAAACGCAAATGCGCGGCAGGTGTTCTGCGAACAAAACTGCGGAAGATGAAATCGAAGAGCCTTTATACAAAACAATGGCGAACCCGAGTGGGTTCGCCATTGTTTTTTTACCACTTATTTTCAACCTTTTCCGCAAAGCCGGGGAAGTCCTTGACCTCGATGGCCTTCCCGTCGTCCAGCACGGCGCGGCCGGTGAAGCGGCCAAAGACCTGGTGCTGGTCGGACTTGATGAGCTTTACGTCGGTGCAGGCGGCCCTGTCCATCACGGGAACAAAATCCATCTCAAAGCGCCCATCGTCGGAGGTGAATTTCCAGGGGGACATGAAATCCTTTTCATCACCGGGGATGTGGAATCTGACCTCGCTGAGCTTATGGGCCTTGCCGTTATAAAAGAGCATATTTTCGCTGGCGGCGGAGGTGTCGCCGAAGCCGTAGCCAATGTTCCAGCCGAAGGGTACCCCATCCACCTGATAGGAGGCGCTGCCCCAATACCATGTGTTGTGATAGGTCCACACGCCGCGGCCCCAGTCGAGCACGGCGAAGCTGTCTGCCGGGTCAAACTCATAGACCCTGCCGCCGTAGATAGCGCGGCCGCTGGCGCGCATACAGTTTATCTTCTGGTTATAGTAGAAATGACCGGCCTTTTCAAAGGGCGTGCAGATTACCATGCTCTCCTCCGGCTCATCGGTAAGCTCAATACGGGCGGAAAAATCCCCCTCCGGACCGAGGCCCTTCATCTTGGCCATGAGCACGCGCCTGCCGTCCCCATCGTTGAGAAAGGCCAGCGAGTGATGCTTGCCGCTGTGGCGCACATCGCCGCGCGCGGAGCTCTCCGGCATGCTGAGCCTGCCGAGCGGCATGAAGCTCATCGGGCTTTTGGTGAGGTTTATGCCGCGCTCAAAATCCAGCAATGACACGGAGTCGAGCCCCATATAGCCGTTATCGTCGATCGTAAATGCGACGGCGAAGCGGCCATTGCTGACAAGGTAATAGTCCCACTCCTTTATGCGCGTGGGGCTGACCTTTATATCCGCGCGGCGGTACACCGGCAGCAGCTTTTTAGCAAAGCCCGCCTGACGGAGGTTGCCGTTTTCATCCAGCAGGGGAGCGGCGGAAGTAATTTCGTTCTGCATAAAAAACTCCTTATGTGCGCTTCAAGCGCCGTATATCCTGCCCGACAAAGGGCAGGGCGATAAATTCACCCTCGATGCGGGAGCTTATCTGCGGGCTGTACCGTTTTTCAAGCTCCTCAGAGCTGAGATTGGTGCTGATAACAGTCCTCAAGCCCTGATTGAGCCGGGTGTTAATGAGTGTGTACAGCGCGCTCTGGGAAATGGGCGTCAGCATCTCGGTGCCCAAATCGTCAAGAATCATAAGATCGCATGAGAGCATACGCTTGACGCGGGTGTCGGCGGCCTGAGCTTCCGATGCGTCCCGGGAGAATTTCTGCCGCTCAAAAGCGTCCAGCGCGGCGGCAGCGGTGTCATAGCACACGGAGCAGCCCTTTTTCGCGACCACCCGGGCGATGCAGGCGGAGAGATAGGTCTTGCCAAGGCCGGTTCCGCCCTGAAGCAGGAGACTGCCGGACACATTCGGAAAATTCTCCGCAAAGCGCAGGCAGCCGGAGTAGGTCGCCTGCATGACGTCCCGGGGGCTGATGCCGGAGGCCATAGGGACGCTGCCGTAATAGCTCAGGTCAAAGCGCTCAAAGCTCTCGTCCCCGGTTTTTAAGAGCGTTCCCAGCTCCTTTGTAAGCTCCGCGTTATAGAGCTTCTCGAGACAGGAGCAGACTCCGCCCTGATATGTGCCGCTGTCGCGGCATTTGGGGCAGGAATAAATCTCGTCAAGATAATCAAGGCCGAAGCCGTGCTCCACCAGCGCCTCGCCCCGGCGCTGCTGAAGCTCAAGATTGCTCTGCCTGAGCCTATCCAACTCCTCGCCGAGCTTTGGGCTTTTGGACACCGTCAGGCGCACAAGCTCCGCCATCTGGCGGCGAAGCTGAAGGTCATACTCCCGTATTTCCGGGGCAATAGCGTAGACTCGCTCAGTGCGGCGGCGCTGCTCCGCCCGGTTATCCTCCCGCCGCCGCTCGAGCACATCCCGCGCCCGGGCAAGCAGCTTTCCATCGTAGGCCATGGGTTACAGCCTCCTAACTCCTTAAATCTTATCCACAAGGGAGCGCAGCCTGTCAATGTCGATAGGCTTGTCCCCGGCAGATTTTACGGGCTTTGTCTGCCCCTTGCGGGGCGGGTCCTCCCGCTCTATCTCCTCCACCGTGTGCAGGTTTTTGCTCTGCCAGGATTGGAGGATTTTGTTCATATACGGCCACTTGAGAGCGCCGGTGTTGAGAACCGTCCTGTCATAGGCGAGGGCTATAACGCCCTCGTCAAAGCCCATGTCGAGCCATGAAGAGATGAACCTCTCCTCCGAGGCACTCAGGTCCCGGCCGGAGATGCCGAGGGCCGATTTCACACTGCCAACGACGCTGCGCCGCTCACGCCGGGAGCGGATATATTCCTCCGCCTGCTCAAGCGTCATTATCTCGCGGTTTATCCAGGTGTATGCCTCTTTCTCGATAAATCTAGCGCTGGGGCGGCGGGGCTTTGAATCGTCCGAGCTTCCCCGGCGGCTCTCGCAGATCTCCCCGCAGTAATACAGCAGCTCCACAATGACCTCCACCGGCAGGCCGAGATAATCATAGATGCCGAAGAGCACGCGCATATCGGCACCGGAGAGCTTTTTGCCCATGACCTTCGCGGCCTCATCGAGAACGAGGGTGAAGCCCGCGTCCTTTGCCGAGCGGCGGCTTATCTCCTCCGCCGTGTACTGGGGCAGCTCCTCCGCCGCGTCTACGACCGGGGCAGGGGCGGAGCTTTGAGCGGGGGCCGCGCCCGCGATGGGCAGAAGCCCCATGCGGCGGAGCTTCTCCTCCGCGTCCTCCATCTGGCGCAGGGTGCGGCAGAGCCTGCCCGCCGCCTGCTCAAGCTCCCCGCCCTCATGGCTGAGGAAGAGATAGAGCAGCGCTGCGTCCCCGTCATGGGCGGAGATGAGCTTTTCCGCCGCGGCGGGGGATATCAAGTTTTTGCCGTTTTCCTGCTGCATATTACGATTCATCCTGTTGAAGTCAAAAAATTCATAAAAAATAATTTACAGAAAATTTCTTACAGATGCAATTATATCACCAAAATTAACTTGTCGCAATAGGCAGGTATGTGGTACAATACAGGATGTATTATAGTGCGGCTTGCGCCCAAAGGGCGCAAGCGCGATATTAGGAGTATACAGACAGATGTTAGAGCTGCTATCACCGGCGGGCTCCCCCGAGGCGGTCATTGCCGCCGTTCAGAACGGAGCCGACGCCGTATATCTGGGTATGGGAAATTTCAACGCCCGCCGCGGGGCGAAGAATTTTTCCGATGAGGAATTTGAAAAAGCCGTGCGCTACTGCCGGATAAGGGGCTGCAAGGTCTATGTGACGCTCAACACCCTTATAAACGACCGGGAGATAGAGAGCGCGGTAGACGCGGCGCGTCTTGCCTCCGCCATGGGAGCTGACGCGATATTGGTGCAGGATCTGGGGCTTGCCAGAGCTGTCAGGGCGGCGCTGCCGGATATCCCGCTCCACGCCAGCACCCAGATGAGTATTCACAACCTCGCCGGGGTCCAGGCCGCGGCGGATATGGGCTTTACCCGCGCGGTGCTCGCAAGGGAGCTGAGCCTTGAGCAGATAAGGTTTATCACCCAGAACGCCAGCATTGAGACGGAGGTCTTTGTCCACGGGGCTCTCTGCTTCTGCCACTCCGGCCAGTGCTACATGTCGAGCCTTATCGGCCGGCGCAGCGGCAACCGGGGCATGTGCGCCCAGCCCTGCCGCATGGAATACAGTCTCGGCGGCAGAATGGACGACCACCCCCTGTCCTTGAAGGACAACTGCCTTGTCGAGCGACTCCAGGCGCTGGAGGACGCGGGCGTCGCCTGCGTGAAGATAGAAGGGCGCATGAAGCGCCCGGAGTACGGCGCCATAGTCACCGGCATTTACTCCCGCGCGATAAAGGAGCACCGCAAGCCCACCGAGGAGGAGATGCACCAGCTTGAGATGGCCTTCTCCCGCAAGGGCTTTACTCAGGGCTATTTTGACGGGGATAAAAAGGACATGTTCGGCACAAGGCAGGAGAGCGAAGGGGACACCGAGAAGATGTTCACCACCGCCAGAAAGGCCTATGCGGACGGGGAGCTTCGCCGTGTGCCCGTGCATTTTTACACGGTCGCCCAGAAGGGCGAGCGGATAAAGGCCATCGCCTTTGATGATGACGGCAACAAGGCTGTCGCCTTCGGCCCGGTGCCCGAGCGGGCGAAAAAGCAGGGCCTTACCGAGAGCTATCTCACCGAGCAGATGTTCAAGACCGGCGGCACGCCCTATAACTGCGTTGAAAACAAGGCTATGGCGGAGCCGGGGCTGTACCTGCCCGCGGCGGAGATAAACGAGCTTCGCCGAAAGCTCATCTCCCAGCTCTCCGAGCACCGCGCCCAGCCGCCGAAGCGCCGCAGCGGGCGCATACCGCCGATGCCGAGAAATATCCCGACTATCGCGGACCCTGCCATAATTTTCCAGGTGCGCACGGAGGAGCAGCTCACGCCCGAGCTTGCCGCGCTCAAGCCTGATTATATCTACGTTCCCGCCCTACTGATGGCGCAGCGCTTTGACCTTATGCGCCCGTATATCGATAACGGCGTGCACCTTTGCGCGGTGCTGCCGCGGGTCATTACGGACGATCAGGCCAAGGAGGTCCATTCCGCGCTCGAAAAGCTCCGCGGCTATGGGGTGACGGAGGCGCTCGTCGGCAACCTCGGCCATGTGTTCATGGCCCGCAGCGCCGGGATGAGCCTTCGCGGCGATTTCGGCCTCAACAGCTTCAATTCCCACAGCCTTGAGGTTTTGAAGCAGGCGGGCTTTATCTCCGCAACGGCCTCCTTCGAGCTGCGCATGGCGCAGATAAAGGATATGCAGAAGCCGCTGGACACCGAGATGATTATTTACGGAAGGCTGCCGCTGATGGTGTCCGACCAGTGCGTTATAAGGCACAGCGCGGGCCGCTGCAACTGCCAGACGCCCGGCCAGCTTGCCGACAGAATGGGCTCCGTTTTCCCGGTCGTGAAGGAATTTGGCTGCCGCAACGTGATTTATAACGCCCATAAGCTCTATATGGCGGACAGAAAAGAGGATCTTTACTCCGCCGGGCTTTGGGGCCTGCGCATGATGTTCACCACCGAGAGCGCCAGAGAGTGCGTCGAGGTCGCGAAGGGGCATCTGGGCCTTTCCGATTATAAGCCCAATGTGCTCACGCGCGGGCTTTACTATCGTGGAGTTGATTGATCAAAATGAGCATTGTTCTTGCCTCCGGCTCACCCAGACGGCGCGAGCTTATGGAGATGCTGGATGTAAAAGATTTGGTTATTATCCCCGCAAAGGGCGAGGAAAAGCCGCCCGAGGGCGTGGGGCCGGGAGAGCTTGTGATGGCTCTCGCCTCGGCTAAGGCCCGGGAGGTTGCCGCCGCGAGAGCGGCGGGGGACACCGTCATCGGAGCGGACACTATTGTCTGGGTCGATGGCCGGGTGCTTGGAAAGCCCCATTCCGAGCAGGAGGCCGGGCAGATGCTCCGGCTGCTCTCCGGCAATGTGCACGAGGTGTACACCGGGGTGTGCCTGATAAAGGACGGGGAAGAGAGCTGCCAATTTGATGTGACGAGGGTGCGTTTTCGCCCGCTGAGCGAGCGGGAGATTGCCGCCTACATCAAAACCGGCGAGCCTATGGATAAGGCGGGCGCTTACGGCGCCCAGGGAAAGGCCGCGCTGTTTGTGCAGAGCATAGAGGGGGACTTTTTTAATGTTATGGGTCTGCCGCTGTGTATGCTTGGTGAAATGTTAAAACAACGGGGCGTGGAGGTATTGTGATAAATAACAATACCTGATTAAAAACGGCGTGCCGCTCGCCGCAAAAGCGGCAACCGCGGCACATGCCGAAAATCTCCATTTAGCCGCATATGGAGGTTTTTAATTCCCGTTTGTGCTGTCGGAATGTGGCTAAATGGAGATTACTATGAAAGAATATCTGCGCAAAAACGGAGTCCGCATGGGCATTATCGTGGCGGCGGTCGCGCTTATCATCGCCATCAGCGCCATTGCCCGCGGCGGTGGGACGAGCTTTATTCAGAACGTGACCGGGATAGTCAAGGCCCCGATTCAAAAGGTTCTCAGCTCTGCGGTCAACCGCTTTGACACTATTTACGGCTACCTCTTCGAGTATGACTCGCTGCGGGCGGAAAATGAATCGCTGCGCTCCCAGCTTGCCGACGCGCAGCAGTCCGCCCGTGACGGCATAGCCGCATCGGAGGAGAATGTTCTGCTGAGAGAGCTGCTGAATCTGCGTGAAAAGCACACGGATTATGAGTTTGAATCCGCCAAGGTGGTTTTGTGGTCGTCGTCCAACTGGTCATCCTCCTTCACCATCTCCAAGGGCGCGAGCAGCGGCATTGAGATGGGCGACCCCGTTGTGACCGAGTACGGCGTGCTCGTCGGTCAGGTGACGGAGCTCGGTGAGACCTGGGCCACCGTCAGCACGGTTATTGACGTTGACATGAGCGTCGGCGCCTTCGTCGGCGTCGGAGGCAGCTCCGGCATGGTGGTGGGCGAATTTGCCCTCATGAAGGATAAGACCGCAAAGCTCACCTTCCTCGCTGACGGCGCGCAGATATATAAGGACGATGAGGTGCTGACCTCCGGCTCCGGCGGCGGCTTCCCGGCGGGCCTGCTTATCGGCACCATCTCCAGCGTCCAGACCGAGGCCGGCGGCCAGATTGAATACGGCATTGTTGAGCCCGCCTGCGACCTTGATTCGCTGGTGCAGGTTTTTGTGATAAAGAGCTTTGAAGTGGTGGAGTAATTTTGAAAGAAATTTTCAAAAAAGTAAATATAAAGCGGACGCTTAAATACGCCCTGTATATGCTCCTTGCCCTTCTGTGCCAGAACACGCTCTTTACCCAGCTGCGCATAGCGGGCGCCTGCCCGATGTTCCTGCCGGCAGTGGCTATCGCCGTGGGCATGTTCGAGGGGGCAAGCTGGGGCGCGGTGTTCGGGCTCATTATGGGCATATTCGCGGACATGGCCTTTGTGGAAAACACCGTTTTGTTCACGGTGCTTTTCCCGGCGCTGGCCTTCGCGTCGGGCTTCGTGGCGCATTTTTTCCTCAACAAGCGCTTTTTCGCCTTCATGGCGGCGGCCTTTGCCGGGCTTTTGATAACCGCCCTTGTCCAGATGTTGGGCACCGCCTCGGCCGACGGCTTTTCAACCGCCATGCTGCCCACCGTCGCGCTGCAAACCCTGTGGTCCCTGCCGCCTGCCGCTCTCGCTTATTTTCCGCCCGCCAAGTGGATTGAGTGATGAACGAACGGCGCAACGAAAGGATAAGCAATGAATAACAGAATTATAAAACCCTCCAGACGCACGGCCATGATTGTTATTGTGCTGCTGGCGCTGGCGGTGTATCTTGTGTTCCTCTACCAGCTCCAGATAATTGAGGGCGAGGAATATTACAGCCGGGATGATGCTGTCAGCACCTCCGAGTCGCCCATCACCGCCGCGAGAGGCAATATTCTCGACCGCTACGGCAGAATAATGGTCAGCAACAAGGAGTGCTACAACCTTGAGATCGATATAGACAAGCTCTTCGCTAACGATGACCCGAACGCCGTTATCCTTGAGCTTGTGGAGATGGTGCAGAGCTTTGGCGATGATTATATCGACGACCTGCCCATCACGATGACCCCGCCTTTTGAGTATGACGCGAACATGACCGAAATCCAGCGCACCATGCTCAAAGCCTACTTTACCGACAGGGGCAAAGCGCTGCCCGAAAACCCGACGGCGGTGGAGCTTTTGAGCTATATGCGCACAAGGTATGATATAGATAACTCCTACACCGCCGAGCAGATGCGCATTATCGCCGGTATCCGCTACTCCATAAACGTCCGCTACTCGATAAATACCGCGGACTATATATTCGTTGAGGATGCCTCCATGCAGCTCATTTCCGCCATCATGGAGAATAAGCTCGTCGGCATCGAGGTCAGGCGCGCCTATGTGCGTGACTTCAACACAGATTACGCCGCGCACCTGCTGGGCTACGTCGGCCTGATGACGGAGGAGGAGTTTGAAAAATACTCCCTGATGAAATACGCAAATGACGCCATGGTCGGGAAGGACGGCGTGGAGTACGCCTTTGAAAGCTATCTCCACGGGGCGGACGGGACCGTCGTCGAGACGCGCAACAGCTCCGGAACCATCCTGAGCACCGTCTACACTGAGGAGCCGGAGCCCGGCAACCACGTGTACCTGACAATCGACCTTGCCCTTCAGGAGCAGGTCGAGCGTATCCTCTCCAACGGCGTCCAGCAGCTCAAGGAGCTGGTGGAGCAGAAGAAGGGCGAGGCTCAGCTCCGCGGCGAGGAGATCGACCCCGAGTTTAAGGATGAGATAACCGGCGCCGCCATCGCTGTGGTGGACGTCAAGACCGGTGAGCCGCTGGCTCTGGCGAGCTGGCCCAGCTTCAATGCCTCATCTATCATTGAGGACTATCAGGAGCTCATGGAGACACCGAATGCGCCGCTGTTTAACCGGGCGCTGATGGGCGCTTACGCCCCCGGCTCCACCTTCAAGCCCTGCACGGCCATTGCCGCCCTGAATGAGGGTGTTATAAATACCGAGGATAAGATCGACTGCGAGGGCGTGTTCACGAAGTACGCCGCCGCGGGCTACTCGCCTGAGTGCTGGATCTGGAACGCGGGCAAGGGCGAGCATTACACCCACGACGCGGACAATGTGACCGACGCTATAAGAGACTCCTGCAACTACTTTTTCTATACCATCGGCGACAAGGTCGGTATAGACCATCTGGAGGAGGCGGCCCATGCCTTCGGCCTCGGCGAGGCCACGGGCATTGAGCTTGTGGAAACCAGGGGCAACATGGCAAACCGCCGCAACCACGTGGATTACGCGGGCACCGAGTGGCGTCAGGGCGACGCGCTGCAGGCCGCTATCGGCCAGTCGGACAGCGTGTTCTCTCCCTTGCAGCTTGCTGAATACTGCGCCGTTGTCGCAAACGGCGGTACGCGCCATTCCGCCTCAATTCTCAAGGCTGTGCGCAGCTTTGATTACAGCGAGAAGATCTATGAGCGTGAGCCGGAGGTGCTGAGCGTTGTGGAGTCGGCGGACTATAACTGGGCGGCCATCCATGACGGCATGTGGGAGGTGCTTCACAACTGGGAGCACAACGGCACCAACGCCAAGATCTGGGCAGACTGCGCATGGGATGTGGCCGGCAAGACCGGCACCGCTCAGAAGGGCGAAAAGATAGCAAACGACGGTATCTTCATGTGCTACGGCCCCTTTGACGATCCGCAGATCGCCATCGCCGTGGTCGTAGAGCGAGGAACCTCCGGTGCTTCCGTGCAGTTCATGGCGCGGCAGATAATGGATGTTTACATCAATCTCTGCCAGTATACTGACACATCCGAGCCGGAAATGGCGCTTTTGAAGTGATTTTTGGCTTGCAGTTTGGACAAAGTGTTATTATAATAGGACGGCAAAAAATAGACGACAAAAACCTCCCCCTTACACAGGGGAGGCTGTAATAGTTTGATTTCAGAAGATTTTAGGACGGGGGATTTTTAAATGAACATTGCATTGATGGCACACGACAGAAAAAAAGAGCTTATGGTTCAGTTCTGCATCGCCTATTGCGGTATTTTGGCGGAACATTCCCTCTGCGCCACCCATGTGACGGGCAAGCTGGTTTCCGAGGCAACAGGCCTGCCCATAACCCTGTATCTGCACGCGGATCAGGGCGGCGCCCAGCAGATCGGCGCGCGGCTGTCTTTTAACGAGATAGACCTTGTGCTGTTCTTCTGCGACCCGGCAAACCCCAAGGGCTTTGACGATATCAACAAGATCGAGCGCCTGTGCGACCAGTACCAGATACCATTTGCCACCAACGCCGCCACGGCGGAGGTGCTTGTGCAGGGCCTGCGCCGGGGCGATCTCGATTGGCGCAACATCGTCAATCCCCAGAAGAGATAAGAACACCACCCCTTGACTCCCCTTTCGCAAGGCTGCATCCGCAGAGGCGTTTTAGGGAACAAGAACAAAATTTGCACAATTCAAAGGCTCCCCTGCGTAAGGGGAGCTGTCGCGCAGCGACTGAGAGGTCGTAAAAAGTGAAATTAACACAATCTGAAATCGTTACTGCAAAAGACGACCTCTCCGACAAAAATCAAAGATTTTTGCCACCTCCCCTTACGAAGGGGAGGCTTTAAGCGGTGCGCTGCAACAAATGAAAAGAGGTTAAATTCAATGTCCAAGGTAACGCCGCGCACGCTCTCCGGATTTATGGAGCTGCTGCCGGAAAAGCAGATGAAAATGGAGCGTATGCTCGAGGCCCTGCGCCGAAGCTACTCTCTCTATGGCTTTACGCCGCTGGATACCCCCATCATCGAGAGCGCCCAGGTGCTGCTTGCCAAGGGCGGGGGAGAGACGGAAAAGCAGATATACCGCTTCCAGAAGGGAGAGAGCGATCTTGCGCTGCGCTTTGATCTGACCGTGCCGCTGGCAAAGTACGTCGCGGCGCACTATGGAGAGCTGTGCTTCCCCTTCCGCCGCTATCAGATAGGCAAGGTCTACCGCGGTGAGCGCGCACAGCGCGGGCGTTTCCGGGAGTTTTATCAGGCCGATATCGACATCATCGGCGACGGGAAGCTCGACATTATAAACGAGGCGGAGATTCCCGCTGTTATCTACAACACCTTCAAGACCCTCGGCGTGAGCAGATTTAAGATTAAGGTCAACAACCGCAAGCTCTTAAACGGCTTTTATGCCATGAACGGCATGGCCGAGCGCGCGGGCGACATTATGCGCACCGTGGACAAGCTCGACAAGATTGGCGAGGAGAAGGTAAAGCAGCTGCTTATTGACGAGGTGAAGCTCCTGCCCTGCAAGGCGGAGAATATTCTCGACTTCATGGCCATCAAGGGCAGCAACGCCTACGTGCTCGAGCGCCTGAAGATGTACACCGGCGTGGACGAGACCTTTGACAAGGGCTATGAGGAGCTTTTGGCGGTGACGGAGCATCTCGCGGCCTTCGGTGTGCCGGAGGAGAACTTCGCCGTTGACCTCACCATCGCGCGCGGGCTTGACTACTACACGGGCACCGTGTACGAGACCGAGCTTCTTGACCACCCGGAGATCGGCTCCGTCTGCTCCGGCGGGCGGTATGATAACCTCGCGGGGTATTATACGGATAAGCTCCTGCCCGGCGTCGGCATCTCCATTGGCCTGACAAGGCTTTTCTACGTGCTCGACGAGCAGGGCCTTCTGTCCGATGAGCCTGTGAGCGCGCCCTGTGACGCACTGGTCATTCCCATGACCGACGATATGAGCAGCGCGGCGGCCGCGGCGACCGCGCTTCGGGGCGGCGGTGTGCGCACCCAGCTATACGGTGAGCAGAAGAAATTCAAAGCTAAAATGAGCTATGCCGATAAGATAAAGGTCCCCTTCGCGGTGCTTATCGGCGAGGATGAAATAAAAGAGGGTCTGCTCTCCGTAAAGGATATGCAGACCGGCAATCAGCAGAAGCTCAGCCCCGAAGAGGCGGCTGAATATATCAGGCAGAGCGTTGACGGGAGAAACAGCGCCCCGCTGATAAAAGAAGAGTAGGAGGCAAATATAATGTTTCAGTCCCGGACGCATAATTGCAACGAGCTTCGCCTTGAAAACGCGGGCGAAAAGGTAAAAATAGTCGGTTGGATGGAGAATGTCCGCGAGGTTGGCAGCAACTTCGCCTTCGTCGTCGTACGTGATTTTTACGGCACGACCCAGGTCGTCATTGAGGACGAAAAGCTCATGGAGCAGATAAAGGGCATCAATAAGGAGTCCACCATCTCTGTCACCGGCACCGTGCGCGAGCGCGCGAGCAAGAACCCCAAGCAGACCACCGGCGATATCGAGATAGTCCCCGACAGCATCGAGGTTCTCGGACGCTGCCGCTATAACGAGCTGCCCTTTGAAATCAACCGCAGCCGCGAGGCGGATGAGTCCATGCGCCTTAAATACAGGTATCTCGACCTTAGAAACCCCGCCGTGAAGAAGAATATCATTCTCCGCTGCAACGTCGTCTCCGCCCTGCGGCAGGCCATGACCGAGCACGGTTTTCTTGAGATAACCACCCCCATCCTCACCGCATCCTCCCCCGAGGGCGCGAGGGACTATCTTGTTCCCGCCCGCAAGCACCCCGGCAAGTTCTATGCCCTGCCCCAGGCCCCGCAGCAGTTCAAGCAGCTGCTGATGACCTCCGGCTTTGACAGATATTTCCAGATTGCCCCCTGCTTCCGTGATGAGGACGCGCGCGGCGACCGCTCCCCCGGCGAGTTTTATCAGCTCGACATGGAGATGGCCTTTGCCACGCAGGACGATGTTTTTGCCGTCCTTGAGGACGTTCTGCCCCCGATTTTCGCAAAATACGGCACGTATGATATAGCCTCCTCCGCGCCCTTCAAGCGCATCCCCTATCTTGAGGCCATGGAGAAGTACGGCTCGGATAAGCCTGACCTTCGCATTGACCTTGTGGTGGAGGACATTACCGACCTCTGCGGCGGGACGGAGTTTGGCCCCTTTGCTGAGGGCAACACCGTCAAGGCCATCGTCGTCACCGACTGCGACATGACCAGAAAGAATATCGACAAGCTCTGCGCCGATGTTGAGGTACAGTCCGGCTGCAAGCCCTTCTGGTTCAAGGTGGATGAAAACGGCGCCCTTGCGGGCGGCGTTGCGAAGTTCCTCGCTGACAGAGTGGACAAGCTCACCGAGCGGCTGAGCCTCAAGCCCGGCTGCCTTGTCGGCGTCGCCGCGGGCAAGAAGAATGCTGCCGTAAAGACCGCGGGCGTCATGCGTAAAATGCTCGGCGCCGCCGTCCCCGGCCATATGGACAAGGAGCGGTACGAATTTTGCTGGATAGTGGACTTCCCGATGTACGAGATCGGCGAGGAGTCCGGCGAGCTTGAATTTTGCCACAACCCGTTCTCCATGCCCTCCGGCGGGCTGGATGTGCTGCTCAAGGCCGAGAGCGGGGAGATCGACCCCCTGAGCATCACCGCCGACCAGTACGACCTGGTCTGCAACGGTGTGGAGCTCTCCTCCGGCGCTGTGCGTAACCACGACCCGGAGATTATGATAAAGGCCTTTGAGCTTGTGCGCCTTGGCGAGGAGGATGTCAAAAAGAAGTTCCCCGCCATGTATAACGCCTTCTGCTACGGCGCGCCCCCTCACGCGGGCATCGCTCCGGGAGTTGACCGCATGGTCATGCTCCTCGCCGGGGAGGACAGCATCCGCGAGGTCATACCCTTCCCGATGAACAAGAACGCGCAGGATGTGCTCATGGGCGCTCCCTCCACCGTGGAGCAGAAGCAGCTTGACGAGCTGCATATCGCAATTGTCGAGGATAAAGAATAAACCATCGAAAACCCAGAGTAGGCTCTGGGTTTTCTGCTAATGGAGGAAGCCATGTTTTCCAGCATAAAGAGCTTCGGCGTCAGCGGCGTGGGCGGCTGCCCGATAACGGTGGAGGTATTCATCTCCAACGGCCTGCCCCGATTTGACATTGTCGGTCTGCCGGACGCTGCGGTCAAGGAATCCCGCGAGCGGGTGCATGCCGCGATAAAAAACAACGGCTTTCGCTTCCCTGTGAGCAAGCTGACGGTGAACCTCGCCCCGGCGGACAAAAAGAAAAACGGCACGGTGTATGACCTGCCGATGCTGGTGGGCATCCTCGCCGCGTCCGGGGAGCTGAAGGCCCCGGCAAACTGCGCCTTTATCGGGGAGCTTTCGCTCACGGGCGAGGTTCGCCCTGTGCCCGGTGTGCTGCCGATGGCGCTGTGCGCCGCGCGGCAGGGGGTGGAGCACTTCTTTGTCCCCGCCGAGAACGCGGCGGAGGCCGCTTTTGCCCGGGAAATAAACATCTACCCGGTGAAAAACGTGGCGGAGCTTGTATCCCATCTGCGCGGCCGGCGGCTCATTGAGCCCTGCGAACCGACTGAGCCGGAGGCTTTCAGCCTGCCCATGCCGGATTTTGCCGACGTTAAGGGGCAGGAGAACGTAAAGCGCGCGATGGAGATAGCCGCCGCCGGGGGGCACAATATCCTGCTCGTCGGCCCGCCGGGTGCGGGAAAATCCATGATGGCAAAGCGCCTGCCCTCCATACTTCCCGACATGAGCCGGGAGGAGATGATACAGTGCACGGAGATTCACTCCGTTGCCGGGCTTACGAGCCGGGAACGGCCTATAATCTCCCAGCGCCCGTTCCGCTCGCCGCACCACACGGTGTCAACGGCAGGCCTCTCCGGCGGCGGGACTGTGCCCCGCCCGGGGGAGATAAGCCTTGCGCACAACGGCGTGCTGTTTCTTGACGAGCTGCCCGAATTTCGAGCCGACGCGCTGGAGATTCTGCGCCAGCCGATTGAGGACGGCAAGGTCACCGTCTCGCGCGTCTCGGCAACGGTCACCTTCCCGAGCAGCTTCATGCTGGTCTGCGCGATGAACCCCTGCAAATGCGGCTGGTATGGGCACCCCTCCGGGCGCTGCCGCTGCTCGATAAACGACGTGCGCCGTTACCAGAGCAGGATATCCGGCCCCTTGATGGACAGGATAGATATTATAGTCGAAGTCCCGGCGCTTGAATATGAGGAGCTGCGGCGAAAGACCCCGGCGGAGAGCTCCGCCGCGATAAAGGAGCGCGTCAACAAGGCGCGGCAGGTTCAGCGCCGCCGCTATGGGGACGATGGCACCATGTGCAACGCCCGCATCGGCAGCCGCGAGCTGCGCGAATACTGCGCCCTTTCAAAGGACTGCGAGGAGCTTATGCGCGCCGCCTTTGAAAGCATGGGTCTGACCGCGCGCAGCTATGACAGGATACTTCGCGTCGCCCGCACGATAGCTGATATGGCGGGCAGCGAGGATATAGCCCCGGAGCATATCGCCGAGGCGATACAATACAGAACCTTTACTTTAGGAGAATAGGCTGCATAGAAAGGCGAAGCCTTTCTATGCAAAAGAGTTTCGCTCCGAACCGCGCATTTTTGCCCAACGTGAGAGGGCAAAAATACATTCTCTTCGCGCAAAGTGTTTTTCCCGAGGTACAGAAGGTGAATTGCCCCGTAGGGGCAAGAGAGGCCACCCTGGGGTGCGCCCCCGGGAAAAACGATTAGATTTATTCGCCGCCTGCGGGCGTCGAACTCTGCGAGGCTCTTTCCAAAATAAACAGTATGCGGCTCATTGCAAAGACTGGGCGGCAGAATGGAGAATAGCATATGAACGATATAATTTTACTTAAACTTGGCGAAATTGTCCTCAAGGGACTCAACCGCCGCAGCTTTGAGCAGAGGCTTCAGAGCAATGTGCGGCGCCGCCTCGCGCCCATCGGCAAATTCAATGTCTACTGCCTCCAGTCCACGATATATGTCGAGGGGGAGGACGGCGCGGATATGGACGCAGCGTTTGAGGCGCTGAAAAAGGTCTTCGGCGTTGTAAAGCTCAGCCGAGCCGCCGCCTGCGGGAAGGATAAGGACGCGATAGTTGCCCGCGCGAAGGAGTATCTCGGCGCGGAGCTTGCCAATGCCAAGAGCTTCAAGGTCGAATCCAAGCGCAGCGACAAGAGCTTCCCCATGACAAGCATCGAGCTGAGCCAGTATGTCGGCGGGGAGCTTAAAGAGGCATTTCCCCATGTTCAGGTGGATGTCCACAACCCGGAGCTCACGGTCCACATCGAGGTGCGCGACCTCGCCGCATATGTGCACTCAAGCCCCGTGCACGGCGCGGGCGGTATGCCCGTCGGCTCTAACGGCACGGCGGTGACGCTGCTCTCCGGCGGAATAGACAGCCCGGTCTCGAGCTACATGATTGCCCGCCGGGGCGTGCATCTCATCCCGGTGCACTTTTTCTCCTTCCCCTACACCTCCCAGCAGGCCAAGGAAAAGGTTATCGACCTTGCGCGCATTCTCAGCGATTACTGCGGCAGAATGACCATGGAGGTCGTCCCGTTCACGCACATTCAGGAGGAGATACGCGACAAGTGCCCCGAGGAGTATTTCACGCTCATCATGCGCCGGTTTATGATGCGCATTGCCTGCCGCATCGCAAACGACAACGGCGCGAAGGCCATTGTCACCGGGGAAAACCTCGGCCAGGTGGCGAGTCAGACCATGGAGGCCATGGCGTCCACCCAGGCGGTGATGGACCTGCCCATTCTCCAGCCGCTTATCGGCATGGACAAGGAGGAGATAGTGAGCTTTGCCCGCAAAATAGGCACATTTGATACCTCCGTCCTGCCATATGAGGACTGCTGCACGGTGTTCACCCCGCGCCACCCCCGCACAAGGCCGAAGATAGCCGAGGTGGAAAAAGCGGAGAGCGCGATGGATATTGACGGCCTCGTTGAAGAGGCCATAGCGGGCATAGAGAGGATAGAGATCAACCATGAGAGCATATGACACTGAAATAATCTCCGTCGGAACGGAGCTTTTGCTTGGACACATCACCAACACCGACGCGCGCGATATATCCGAGATGCTGTCCAAGATAGGCATAAATGTGCGCTATCACACGGTGGTGGGAGATAACCCCGAGAGACTCAAGCACTGCGTGGATATCGCCAAATCAAGAGCCGATATAATAATCACCACCGGCGGCCTCGGCCCGACCTGTGACGACCTTACCAAGCAGACCCTTGCCGAGGCCTTCGGCGTCCCGCTGGTGGTGGATGAGAAGGAGCAGGCGGGGCTTTACGAGTATATCAAGGGCGGAAAAAAGATAACGCCAAACAACTTCCAGCAGGCGCTGCTGCCCGAGGGCTGCACCGTGTTTCACAATAACTGGGGCACCGCTCCCGGCTGCGCCTTTGAAAAGGATGGGAAGCTCGTCATCATGATCCCCGGCCCGCCCAATGAGTGCGTCCCCATGTTCAAAGCCTGTGCCGTGCCGTACCTCAAAAAGCTCTCCGATGAGCAGATTGTTTCCCACTCGGTGCGCATCTTCGGCATGGGCGAGAGCGCGGTGGACGACATTTTCCGCGACGAGATGAACGTCATGACCAATCCCACCATGGCCCCGTATGCCAAGGAGGCCGACTGCCTGCTCCAGATAACCGCCAAGGCCGAGAGCGAGGAGAAGGCAGAGGAGATGATAAAGCCCGTTATCGCTCACGTGAAGGAGCGTCTGGGCGATGTGGTCTACGCGGTGGACAAGGAGTGCGTTGAGGAGCGGGTCATTGAGCTGCTGCTTGAAAAGAACATGACCTTTGCCGCTGCCGAGAGCTGCACCGGCGGGGAGATTGCCAAGCGCTTTACCGATATCCCCGGCGCAAGCGCCGCTTTTCTCGGCGGTGCTGTGACCTATACAAACGGCGCGAAGGCCAAAATGCTCGGCATAGCGCGCGATTTCATCGAAGAGAAGGGTGCCGTGAGCTATGATGTCGCCAAGGCTATGGCCGAGGGCATCCGCTCCGTCACCGGGGCCGACATCGGCATCTCCGCCACCGGCCTTGCCGGACCCGATGGGGACGGTGTTCACCCCGTGGGGACGGTGTTCATCGGCATGGCCGTCGAGGGGGAGACCTTCGTCAAAGAGCTGCACATGGGCGAGTTTCGCACGCGCAGCTTCATCCGCCGCATGGCCGGCAACCACGCTTTTGACATGATGCGCAGGTATTTGACCGGCCTAAAGGTGATTTAAGCGCTGAAAAGGCGTCAAATTTGGGCAAAAGCACCTAATTGTTAAGTTTTAGGCAAAATCGTCAAAATGCTGGTTTACAAACCGACAGGAAATAGTGTATTATATGCCATGCATGAAACCTTTCGTAAACGCTGAATAAATCGCCTGGGGCGATTTATTCGTTGTTTGCTTTCAGAGAAAATTGGAGGTGATTATATGGAAGAGAGCTCGGCAGTTCTGTTCAGCATCGGCCCGGTAGAGGTTTCCGGCGCTGTGGTCACGACCTGGGTAATCATCGCGCTGCTGGCTTTGCTTTCATGGCTTGCGACGCGGCGGCTCAAGGATGTGCCCGGCCCGATTCAGACTATCGCGGAGATGGCGGTAAGCAGTCTCGACAACTTTGTCACCGGGGTCCTGGGCAAGGTTCGGGCGAGGAAGTATTTCCCCCTGTTTGCCACTTTCTTTATCTTTATCATTATCAGCAACTACACGGGCATCCTGCCCGGTGCGGGGAAAATAAAGGGCTTTTCCGTGCCGACCTCCAGCCTGTCCGTGACGGCGGGGCTTGCGCTTATCGCCATCACCGCGACGCATGTTATCGGCGTGAAGGAAGTCGGCGGGAAGCACTATCTCAAGTCCTTTGTAAAGCCCTTTTTCCTTATGGTTTTTCTCAACGCTCTGGAGCAGATAGTCAGACCCGTCTCGCTCGCGCTGCGTCTTTACGGCAATGTCTACGGCGAGGAGGCTGTCACCCATCAGCTCTATGAGATTTTCCCGATTATCCTGCCGCTTGTTATGAATGTCCTCAGCCTGCTGCTGTGCTTCATTCAGGCGATGGTGTTTACGCTGCTGCTCGCTATATATGTTGAGGAGGGCATCAGCGAAGAGGGCTGACCCAAAATTTGCTTTAATAATAAAAATTCAATTTTGACTTGGAGGAAATTATTATGACATCAGGACTTATTGCTATCGCTGTTGGCATCATGATGGCCGGCTGCGTTATCGGCGGCGGTATTGGTCAGGGTATGACCGCTTCAAAAACCATGGAGGCCATGGCCCGCCAGCCGGAGATCGCCGGTCAGCTTCGCTCAACGCTCATTCTTTCGCTGGGCCTTATCGAGTCTCTGGTTATTTACGGCCTGCTGATAGCGTTTATGCTGGTTGCGAAGATTTAACCGGCAGCAGGAGCATTGAATAAATCTAATATTAAAAAGGAGGCAGCCCATGATCAGCATTAACCCATGGGAACTCTTTTGGACGATCATCAACTTTTTCCTGCTGTATTTCATTCTCAAAAACCTGCTTTATAAGCCGCTTTTAAAGTTTATGGACGAGCGCCAGGCCCGCATAGACGCCGGGCTTGCCGCGGAAAAGAAGGCGCAGGAGGCCCTTATGGGCAGCAAAGCGCTGCTGACGGACGAGAAGGCTAAGTGCACACAGGATGCGAGAAACCTGCTGGAACGGGACAAGTCCGCCTCTGAGGCGAGGCAGGCCCAGCTTGCCAGAGCCTACCGGGAGCAGTCCGTTCAGAAGCGGCAGGAGCTTAAAAAGACCGTGGCGGAGACGGCAAATGAGGAGCAGGCGCGCTTTGAGGAAAACGAAGAGGAGCTTACCGAGCTTCTTATCAGCAGGCTGCTTTCCGCAGACACGGCCGAATAAAAATGGCAGAAAAAAGGTGGTGACCCCATATGGGCGGATGGAACATATTCTACGCATTACTTAACTTCGCGATACTTCTCGCCGGTCTTTACTTTGTCGGCAGGAAGCTCGTGAAAAAAATGTATGACAATCACCGCAGCAAGGTCGCCGAGGATTTACAGCGCTCCGCGGCTGCGGCGGAAAACGCCATACAGCTTGAAAAGGACGCCGAGCGCCTGAGCGCTGACGGTCAGCGCGAGTGCCGCGAGATAATCGCGGATGCTGAGCGGCGCGTCGGCGGCGGTGACGCACGGAAAAGGCAGCTTGAGAGCAATTTCGAGCAGGAGCTCTGCCACGAGCTTGACCTTGAGCGGCAGCGCCTGCTGCTTGAAGAGCGCAGAAGGCTCAACCGCAAGGAGGCCGACAGGCTCATTGAGCTGGCCGGGCAGAAGATGCGCCGGCCGGAGTGGAGCGAGGCGCGCGCCGCGTTCAAAAAGAGCTACACGGCGAGGCTGCGCAGGGCCTTTGCCCTGTCAGCGGGCGAGCTTGTCAGAATAAGCGATCAGGGTGAGCTGCGCGCACAGCTGCGCACGGCGGAGCCGGTGGATATTGACACTGTTCTTGCGCTGGACGGGCTTATTATTGAAGCCCTGAATAACGCCGGTGTCAAAATCAGCGAGTCGGATATCCACGTGGATACCAAGGTCGACGCTGACATTATCGGGGGCTTCAGCCTTCAGATAGGCGACACCGTTTTTGACGGGACTATCAGAAACCTCCTTGAGCGCAGCCACGAGGATATCGCCGGCATGGAGGACCTGAGGGGCGACTTTATCGAGTGCCTCAAAAAAGCGCTCTCCGATGTGGACAACGGCATCGATGTCTACCAGATAGGACACGTCACCAGCGCTTCGGACGGTATATGCCGCGTGTCCGGCCTTTCCGACGCCATGGCCGGTGAAATGCTCCGCTTTGAGGGCGGGCTTGTCGGCATGGTCATGGACCTGGAGCAGGACAACATAGGCGTTGTGCTGCTGGGTGAGTTTGACCACGTGCAGGAGGGCGACCGCGTCCGCTGCACGGGGCGCATTATAGAAGTGCCCGTGGGCGAGGAGCTTATGGGCAGAGTTGTGGACGCGCTGGGAAGACCCCTTGACGGCAGAGGCGCAATCAACACCGGCCTTACAAGGCCCATCGAGAGCCCGGCACCTGGTGTTATCAGCCGTCAGGGTGTTTCCGTCCCGATGGCGACGGGTATCAAGGCCATTGACGCGCTGGTGCCTATTGGCCGCGGCCAGCGTGAGCTGATTATCGGCGACAGGCAGACCGGTAAGACCGCCATTGCCCTTGACGCGATAATCAACCAGAAGGGCAAGGACGTTATCTGCATCTACGTCGCCGTCGGCCAGAAGGAGTCCACGGTGGCGGGAGTTTATGACAAGCTCAAGGCCCACGGCGCGATGGACTATACCACCATCGTCTGCGCCAGCGCCTCCGAGCCCGCGCCAATGCTGTATATTGCCCCCTATGCCGGAACGGCCATGGGCGAATACTTCATGTACCGCGGCCGGGATGTGCTCATCGTCTATGACGACCTTTCAAAGCAGGCGGTGGCGTACAGAGAAATTTCCCTGCTGCTGCACAGACCGCCCGGACGCGAGGCCTACCCCGGAGATGTTTTCTATCTCCATTCGAGGCTGCTTGAGCGCTCCGCGCGCCTCAGCGGCGCGGCGGGCGGCGGCAGCATGACCGCCCTGCCCATTATCGAGACCCAGGCGGGGGACATCTCCGCTTATATACCCACCAACGATATCTCCATCACCGACGGGCAGATTTTCCTTGAGACGGAGCTGTTTAACTCCGGTGTGCGCCCGGCGGTCAATGTCGGCCTGTCGGTGTCCCGTGTCGGCGGCGCGGCGCAGCTTGGCGCTGTCAAGCAGGTGGCCGGCCGGCTGAGGATGCAGCTTGCCCAGTACAGGGAGCTTGCCGCCTTCTCGCAGTTCGGCTTTGATCTTGACAAGGCCACGCAGGAAACTCTCAACCGCGGCGACAGGATGACAGAGCTTTTGAAGCAGAACCAGTATTCGCCCATGAGCGCGGTGGATCAGGTTATCGCCATCACCGCTGTCAGCGAGGGCTATACCGACACGCTGCCCGTAAAGGATATTCCCAGATACGAGGCGGGGATACTGCCCTTTGTGCATGAGCGCTGGCCGGAGCTGACGGAGATAGTCAACAGCGGCGCGAAGCTCAGCAAGGACGAGCTTGAGCGCCTGCGCGGGCTGATAGTGGAGTTTGGTAAGGAATTTGCTGTTTAATTAATAATGAATAATGAATGATGAATAATTATGGTGTCCCTGCGGGACGATTGAAAAGCCGCTGCGGGGAAAGAAAAATTCTTTAATTATTCACTATTCATCAGCGAAGCGGCTTCATTATTCATTCTTCATTAAAATTATCAAGGGGAGGTGGACTGATTCATGGCAAGCACCCATGCCATCAAGGCGCGAATAAAAGGCGTTGAAAGCATACGCCAGATAACAAAATCCATGAAGCTGGTGGCCGCCTCCAAGCTGCGCCGTGCGCAGGAGGCGAGAGGCTCGCTTGCGGCCATGGCGGAGAAGAGCCGCGAAGCCCTTGAGGATGTCTCCCGTGGCAATGCTGAGCCGGATAACCCTTATCTCGCGCCCAGAGCGGAGAAAAAGCGGGTGTGTTTTGTGCTCTTTGTCGGCAACAGGGGGCTGTGCGGCGTGTATAACAGCGCGGTTTTGAAGTTTGCCGAGGAGCAGATTAAAAACTGCAATGAGGAGCATTTTCTTGTCGTCTGCGGCAGCTGGGGGCAGGATCTGATAGAGGGGACGGGAATGGAGGTCCGCCGCCGCTTCTCCGAGCTGAGCGATCTGCCAAATGCAAAGGACGCCGGAGAGGTGACAGATTATCTCAAGCAGCTCTACCTCAGCGGTGAGGCCGATGAGATAGTCATGGTCTATCAGAAGTTTTACTCTGTCATGCGCCAGAAGCCCGAGACTCTTGTGCTGCTGCCTGTCAGCATTGAAAGCGATGCGGAGCAGGAGAGCGAAAAGAGTGCCGGCGGCTCGGATTATATTTACGAGCCGGATAAGGACAGCGTGCTCAACGCCCTTGTGGAGCTATATATCGACAGCAGCGTCTTTTCCGTCATGCTTGACGCCCGCACCGGGGAGCACGCCGCGCGGATGACCTCCATGAACTCCGCCGCCGACAGCTCCGAGGAGATGCTTGAGGAGCTGCGCCTTGCGCTCAACCACGCGAGACAGGCGGCCATCACTACGGAGATTTCCGAGATAGTCGGCGGCGCACAAGCACTCGGCAAATGAACCCGCTGCCGCTGGGCTTCATTTTGGTGCCCGATAAAGAGATATAATCCAATACTTGTGCGGTGAGTATTGCCGCATGGAGGAACGATATGGAAAAAGGAATTGTCAAAAGGGTCATAGGCTCCGTCGTGGACGTTCAGTTCCCGGAGGGGTCCTTGCCCGAGATATATGACGCTGTGGTCATTGACCTGCCCGAGCGCTCCATAACGCTTGAGGTGGAGCAGCAGCTCGGCAATCTCACCGTGCGCTGCATCGCGCTCGCGTCGACTGACGGCGTGTCCCTGGGCTGCCCCGTGACCAATACGGGCGCACCCATCACCATGCCCGTGGGCGAGGCCACGCTCGGCAGAATGTTCAATGTTCTGGGTGAGCCTATCGACGAGAAGGGCCCGGTCAACGCGGCCGAGCGCCTGCCCATTCACAGGAGCGACCCACCCTTTACCGATGTTCTGCCCGCAACCGAGATGCTGGAGACCGGCATCAAGGTCGTTGACCTTATGGCCCCGTATTCCCGCGGCGGAAAGATAGGCCTTTTCGGCGGCGCGGGCGTGGGTAAGACCGTGCTTATCATGGAGCTTATCCGCAACATCGCCTATGAGCACGGCGGCTATTCCGTTTTTGCCGGTGTTGGCGAGCGCAGCCGCGAGGGTAACGACCTCTGGAACGAGATGACCGAGTCCGGCGTTATCAACAAGACCGCACTGGTTTTCGGCCAGATGAACGAGCCGCCCGGAGCGAGACTGCGTGTGCCGCTGTCCGGCCTCACAATTGCAGAGAACTTCCGTGACGAGAGCGGGCAGGACGTGCTGCTGTTTATCGACAATATATTCAGGTTCACTCAGGCAGGCTCCGAGGTTTCGGCCCTGCTGGGGCGCATGCCCTCCGCCGTCGGCTACCAGCCGACGCTTGCCACCGAGATGGGCAACCTTCAGGAGCGCATAACCTCCACGAGAAACGGCTCCGTCACATCCGTGCAGGCTGTTTATGTCCCGGCGGACGACCTGACAGACCCGGCCCCGGCCACAGTTTTCGCCCATCTGGACGCGACGACTGTTTTGTCCCGCGCAATTTCGGAGCTTGGTATCTACCCGGCGGTTGACCCGCTGGAGTCTACCTCCCGCATTTTGCAGGCAGATATTCTCGGCAAGTCCCACTATGAGACGGCCCGCGCCGTGCAGGCGATATTGGAGAAATACCGCCAGCTTCAGGATATCATCGCCGTGCTGGGCGTTGACGAGCTCAGCCGCGACGATAAGACCGTTGTGGCCCGTGCCCGCCGTATCCAGCGCTTTTTGTCCCAGCCCTTCCACGTGGCGGAGAACTTCACCGGCATGGAGGGCAGATATGTCCCGCTGAGCGAGACTATCAAGGGCTTCCAGGCCATTCTGGGCGGCGAGGTGGACAATGTGCCCGAACAGGACTTCCTGCTCTGCGGCACTATCGACGAGGTCATAGCCAAGAGAAGCTGAGGGGGTTTGGGCATGAATAAAATACACCTGAGCCTTGTCACATCTGAGGGCTCCGCCTTTGATAAGGCGGTCAGCTATGTGAATATACCCACCGCCGCCGGTTCAATCGGGGTGATGGCGGGGCACGCCTCCATGCTCTGCGCCGTGAAAAAGGGCGCTGTGCGCTACCGCTGCGACGACGGCCCCATGCAGAGCGTTCTGGTAGGGGACGGCATTGCCAATGTGAATAATAACGAGGTCACGCTGCTTGTCTCCAAGGTACAGACAGAGGAGCTGAGCTGAATCAAAACAGCCGCCGGGATTTTTCCCGGCGGCTGTTTTGTAGCCGGAAAAAGATTTCCAAGGCGAAAAACACTGAATTTTTGTTGCATTTTGACAAAAGTCCGTCAATCGCGTTTTTGTACGAACTGTCAAATCGACATAAATTTAACAAATATTTTTCGATTTTTGAGTGCAAAAATACACCAGAAATCTGATTCTGCATTAAAATAAATGAAAAAGAATAAAAAGTTCGTCAAGTTGCAACTTAAATTACTTCCAATACCGTCAAAATGTTCATTGACGGGGCTTTGGTCAAATGGTACAATAAAACCGTATGAAGGGCGGTAGGGCTTCGCGCTTTGCCGCAAGAGGTGAAGGTATGAAAAAAGTTTTTGTTCTTATTGGCAATTACGGCAGCGGCAAGACTGAAATTGCCCTGAATTTCGCAATAAACGCCGCCAGAACCGGCGCTCGGACGGAGCTTCTGGATTTGGATATGGTCAATACATATTTCCGCCTGACTGAGCGCGGCAAGATGACCGAGATGAAGGAGATCCGCCTTGTCTCCCCGAACTTTGCCTGCTCCGGTATTGAGACGCTGTCCCTCCCGGCTGAGGTCGCCTCGGCCTTCGATATGGATTGGGACAATGTTGTTTTCGACGTCGGCGGGGACGCGGTTGGCGCCACGGCGCTGGGCCGCTTTTATCAGGATTTTCAGGCGCTTGAGCCCGGCGCGCTTCAGGTTCTCAACGTGGTCAACATCCGCCGTCCGCTCGCGGGGACTGTCGAGAAGATAATCCACCTCCAGCAGGAGATGGAGATCCACTCAAGGCTCAAGATAACCGGCATGATAAATAACACAAACCTTGCCCAGATGACAGGACCGGACGAGCTGCGCGACGGGTATGAGATGATAAAGCAGGTCTCCGAGATCACCGGCACGCCCGTTCTCTACACCACCGGGCGCAAGGAGCTGCTCGACCAGTTTCTCGCCGAGGGGCATGACCCCAAGTATATCGGCACACCGCTTCCCATCGACACCTATATGCACCGCGACTGGGACAGCTGGATAAAGGGCCTGTGTGATTAAGCTTTGTCTTTTCCCGCATGGTGCGGTTTTAATAAGTTAGCAAAACATTGTAAAAATGCAAAATCAATGTAGAAAAGAGGTAAAAACATGGTAAAGGTGACAATCAATGAGCTTGTCTGCAAAGGCTGCGGCTTGTGCGTTAGGGCCTGCCCCAAAAACGTGCTTGCCCTCTCCAAGACCAAGCTCAACGCAAAGGGCTACCACCCCGCAGAGGTCGTGGATCAGCCGGCGTGCATAGGCTGCGCTTCCTGTGCGCGTACCTGCCCCGATGTAGCGATTAGGATAGAAAAGGATTAAGGAGGAATAGAAAAATGGCATTGACTCTTATGAAGGGTAGCGAAGCTATCGCGGAGGCCGCCATTCGCGCAGGCGCCCGTTTCTTCTTCGGCTATCCTATCACCCCGCAGACTGAAATTCCCGAATACATGTCCGCTCGTATGCCCGAGGTTGGCGGTTGCTTCCTTCAGGCCGAGAGCGAGGTTGCAGCTATCAACATGGTTTACGGCGCTGCCGGTACCGGCGCCCGTGTTATCACCTCTTCCTCCAGCCCCGGAGTCAGCCTCAAGCAGGAGGGTATATCCTACTGCGCGGGCGCTCAGCTGCCCTGCGTTATCCTCAACGTTATGCGCGGCGGCCCCGGCCTTGGCAACATCCAGGCCTCCCAGGGTGACTATTTCCAGGGCACCAAGGGCGGCGGCAACGGTGACTACCATCTGCTGACCTATGCTCCCTCCTCCGTTCAGGAAGCTATTGATATCATGATGTTCGCCTTTGATAAGGCCGAGCAGTATCGCATGCCCGTCCTGTTCCTGGCCGATGGTATCATCGCCCAGATGATGGAGCCTGTTGAGATGCCCGAGATGCGCGAGTACAAGGTTGACCCCGAGAAGAAGCCCTGGGCCTGCACCGGCTGGAAGCCCGGCGATGACCCCGCAAAGCGCGGCGTTATCAACTCCATCTACATCAACACCGAGGATCTCGCCATCCACAATGACGTGCTTCAGGCCGTCTATGCCGAGGCGAAAGCCAACGAGCAGATGTGGGAGAACTACAAGACCGATGATGCCGAGTTCATCATCACAGCCTTCGGCACCGTTGCCCGTATAGCCAAGACCGCTATCGACGAGCTGCGCGAGGATGGCGTGAAGGTCGGTCTGTTCCGTCCCATCACCGTATGGCCCTTCCCCTATGAGCACCTGGCTGAGACCGTCTGCCGCGACGGCGTGAAGGGTGTTCTGGATGTTGAGATCAACGAAGGCCAGATGCTGGAGGATGTCAAGCTTGCCATCAATGGCGCAAAGAACGTTGAGTTCATCGGCCACTGCGGCAGCCAGTTCACCACCACCGAAGAGATCAAGAACAAGATCCTCGAAATGAAGGAGGGCAAATAAATGTCTGTTGTATTTGAAAAGACAAAGCTGCTGGCCGATAAGCAGTTCCATTACTGCCCCGGCTGCAACCACGGTATAATCCACCGCCTGGTGGCCGAGGTTATCGACGAGATGAATCTCGACGGTAATGTGCTGGGTGTTGCACCTGTCGGCTGCTCCGTTTTCGCCTATGACTACTTCAACTGCGATATGTACGAGGCTGCCCACGGCCGCGCTCCCGCTGTGGCTACCGGCGCAAAGCGTGCCAAGCCCGACACCATAGTCTTCACCTATCAGGGCGACGGCGACCTTGCCTCCATCGGTACCGCTGAAATAGTCCACGCTGCTCACCGCGGCGAGAAGTTCGTCACTATCTTCGTCAACAACGCTATCTACGGCATGACCGGCGGCCAGATGGCCCCCACCACCCTTGTCGGCCAGAAGACCACCACCTCTCCCTATGGCCGTGACGAGGCATGGTGCGGCGCGCCCATCAAGATGTCCGAGATGCTGGCCCAGATCCCCGGCTCTTACTACATCGAGCGCTGCGCAGTCAACACCAACGCGAATATCCTCAAGACCAAGAAGGCTATCAAGAAGGCATTCCAGTACCAGAAGGAAGGCAAGGGCTTCTGCATGATCGAGGTTCTGTCCACCTGCCCCACCAACTGGGGTCTCAGCCCGGTTGAGGCAATGACATGGCTTGAAGAGAACATGATCCCCTACTATCCTCTGGGCGTGTATAAAGATAAGGGGGCTGCGGAATAATTATGATGAAACAGTTTATTTTTGCGGGTTTCGGCGGTCAGGGCATGCTTCTGATCGGCAAGTTCCTCGCTATGGCCTGCATGCTTGATGACAAGCATGTCTCCTGGCTTCCCTCCTACGGCCCTGAGATGCGCGGCGGCACGGCTAACTGCTCCGTCATCATCAGCGACAACGAGGTCGGTTCTCCCCTGGTCGACATGGCCGACGTTATCGTCGCCATGAACCTGCCCTCTCTGGATAAGTTCGAGAGCAAGGTCAAGCCCGGCGGTGTCCTCGTTATCAACAGCTCCATCATCGAGCGCAAGAGCACCCGCGACGACATCACTGTTGTCTACTGCGACGCCAACAAGATTGCCGAGGAAGTCGGCAACCCCAAGGGCGCAAACGTCGCTATCCTCGGCTCTATGCTGGAGAAGTGCCCCATCGTCAGCGATGACAAGATGAGCGAGGCTATCCGCATTGAGCTCGGCGAGCGCAAGGCGAGATTCCTTGAGGGCAACATGAAGGCTCTCGAGGCCGGCAAGCTGGCCGCAAGAGGCTAAATCCCAATCTATAATAAAAAAGCACAGGCGAAAGCCTGTGCTTTTTTGCTTGTAGACAAGGGCAAAGCCTTTGTCTACAAAAGGTTTTTCACTTCTTTCGCGCATTTTTGCCCAGCGTAGGAGGGCAAAAATACACTCTCTCCGTGCAAAATGTTTTTTCCGAGGTACATGCCCCCGGAAAAAACTTATTTTAATTTTATTCGCCGACCGCAGTCGGCGAACTCTGCGAGGCTCTCGCCTGTGCTTTTTTGCGCTTATTCCCCTTTGTATTTTCTTCTGGTTGCCATGCCGCCGCGGATATGGCGCTCGGCCTTGTTCTGGTCCAGCAGCACCCGCACCTGCTTATACAGCGCCGGTTTAATATGCGGCAGGCGCTCCGTCAAATCCTTGTGTACGGTTGATTTTGATATGCCAAACTGCGCGGCGGCGGCGCGGACAGTGGCGCTGTTTTCAATTATGTACTCCGCCAATTCGCAGGCGCGCTCTTCAATGTCAGTATGCACTTAAACCACTCCCAATCCTCGCTTGCTCGGGCAAATGAAAGCCGGGCTATCAAGCCTTCGGCTCTGTTTTGTTAATGTATATGTTGAGATAGCAGCATATATGAGGGAGGGCAGAGCGCGGCAAAAACACGATAAGGATAAAAGAATAATGAAAAGAATAATGAAAAGCACCCCGCTTGCCATTTTGGCAAGCGGGGTGCTTTTGAATAAATAAGGCCTTTACATGACCCGGGACAGGGAGGCCCGGCAGAGAAAGCTGTGAAAGGCGGCCTTGGCCTCGGAGCGGAAGCCGCGGCTGATCGGTATCTCATGGCCGGAGGTCAAAAGAAAGCTCTCCGAGCTCATTCTGCTGACAAACTCCAAATTGACCCAGAAGCTCTGATGGCAGTGGACGATGGACGACTCCTGCAAATCACAGAGCAGCTCAGAGGGCTTGGCGCTGACCCAGTATTCTTCACCGGTGGCCTGCACCAGCAGAGTCTTTTTCAGCTTGCGCTCTATGAAAAGCACCTCGTTTACCGGCAGGAGCAGATCCTTTGCGTTACAGTGCAGGCAGATAAATTCCCGCCTGTCTATCTCGCTCTGAGCCTTTTTGAGCGCCGCGCCGATTTTGGCCTCCACCTGACTTTTAAGGACAAAATAGCTGTGCCGCGTCTCGTATACGTCCGGGGCAAAGCACAGGTGGGAGGTGAGAAAAATGATAGAGCAGCTCGGGCAGATGAGGTTGAGCTCCTTTGCCAGACCTATACCGTCTATGCCGCTGCCGCTGCCAAACACAATGTCCAGCACGGCAATATCCGGCTGCCAGCCATCCTCCGTTATCGTGCTCAGGAGCGATTCACCGGAGAGAAAGGTTTTCGCCTCGGAGTGGGGGAGCTCCGGCTGCTGCGCTATGAGCCGGCCAATCCTCTCAAGAGAAACAGAATCATCATCACAAATCGCAATTTTGATCATGGCGGCTCCTTTCACGCTTTTAACACTAAGCACGCGCGGTAGAGGCTGCCGTCCTGCCCGGCGCTGAAGCTGCCGTCATACTTGCGCGCAATATCCGACAGAACACGCGTTCCTATGCCCCGCTCCAGACTCGGGATGCGCTTTTCGCGCTTGACAGGCTGCGGCTCCGCCGGGTTTTCGGTGATTATTACAAGGCAGCCGCCGGATTCAGCACAGCTGAGACTCACAGGACCGCCCTGGCTGAGCTTGCAGCTTTCATAAGCGTTTTCCAGAAGGTTGCCGAGGCTGCGGATAAGGTCGATGCTGCTCACGGCGATGTCAGGGCGGATATTGCCGGTAAACTCGGTCTTTATGCCCGCTGCCTCGGCGGCGCTTATCTGGCTGGAGAGGAAGGCATCAGCCACCGGGTGCTGGCAGAAGCAGGCGGGGACCTTGTGCCAGGTCTGGTTGAGCTCCGCAATATATTGCAGGGCCTCATCCTGCTCGCCGCGGCTTATCAGGCCCTCCACCGCGTCAATATGCTTTGAAATATCGTGCCGCATGATGCGGACGCTGTCGTATTGAGCCGTCAGGGCCTCATAATGCTTCTCCTGCTGCACAAGCTGCTGCTCGAGCAGGAGGTTTTCACTTTCAAGCTGCGCCCGGCGGGCGACGCTGCCGATGATAGCCAGAAGCGCGAAATCGGCCGCCAGACAGAACACGACCATCACGATAAACAGCGCGGAGCTTGCGGTGCTTCTGTCATAGGTCAGAACCTTCAGCCAGCCCGATATAAGCACCACCTGGCTGAGCGGATAGAGCATCAGCAGCAGGCAGTCGCGAATGCGGAGGCTGAAACGCACACGGTTAAGGAACAGATACAGCAGCAGATACGAGATACATGACAAGGTCATATACGGAAGATATGTATGAAGTAAAAGCTCCTGCGTGCTCAGCTTATCCAGACTGTCGGCGAGAACCTCATTCGGGAAATAGAGCGCGCTGCCAATCAGCTCGTTCAACACGGAGACCATCTGCAAAAGAACAAGCGTCAGGCAGACTTTGGCTTTGGAGCCTTTGAAAATCAAAAAACAAAACGAGAAAAGGAGCGCGTAAGTAAAAACTGTTCTCAGTACCGACATATATGGCAGAAGATGAGCCGCGAAGGGAAAAACAATCGTGGCAAGAATAATCTCTACAAGAATGCTTATCCAGCGCTTGAAGCGCATGGGGAGTGTTGCGTTTAAAACGACAAACCACATGGAATAGTAAAGCAGTTCAACGATATATGTAATCCATGTGGTGTGAGTTGTCTCAAAATACCATTGAAAAAGCTCGGACATAAGTATGCGGCTCCCAGTGAAAGTAAAATTTTTTACAGCATAGGATAATTCCAATCGAAATAATAATATCATCATTTTTCGCGGATGTACAGAGAAAAGTCCGAAAAAAGTTCCAAAAAATAATTGACTAAAAGTGGGGGTGCAAATTATGCCCAAAAAAGTGCAAATTATTCCCCTGCCAAACAAGCGCGCAAATAATAATGTTATACTGTGGCAGAGTGTCAAAAATAGGCGCAGTGGGCTCACCGGCGCGCGAGCCGCCCGCCGCTGTGAGCGGCAGGGACGCGGCAGCGCAACAGATATGATAGAGGGAGAACGAGGATGAAAATCAAAGCATCAGCAAAAAACGGGCAGAATATTGTCAGACTGAAGCTCGACGCGGGCTATACCGTCAACGCAAGAGAATATGAAATGCTTTCCACAAAAAATCTGCGGGGCCTGATGAAGGTGGTATCGGCCAAGCAGCGGCAGTTTGAATATGTCGGGCCGCTGGGAGTCGCGCTGCCCGAGAGGCTGAAAATGCCCATTTCGGCAAATGAGCTGTTTTTCATTATCGCGCAGATAACGGAAATGGCAAAGGACATGAAGAAAAACGGGCTTGCCATGTGCAATCTGGTGCTCGACCCCAACTATGTCTATATTAACGGCGCGACAAAGCAGCTCTGGTTTTTGTACATGCCCATTGTTGTGAGCACGTTTTACATAGACCTGCGGCAGTTTATCGACACCGTTATATCCATGACCCGCCTTGACACGAGGGACGCCTCCGTAACGGTATCCTCGTTTTCCAAGTTCCTTGAGGAGATGCCGTACTTTGACGCGGACAAGGTCAGCGGGTATATCGACAAGGTGTCGCCCTCGACAATGGCCCAGGTCAAAAAGCTGACCCTCGGCAACAGCGGCTTTCTCACCGACGACAGGCGCGAGCAGTACCGGCACTACAACGACAGGCCGCAGCCTCAGAGCACTTACAGCGCCCAGAGCGGCCCGCGCTATCCCGGCAGCGACGCCTATCAGACCGTGTATACCCCGCAGAATAACCGGCCGCAGCCCCAGAGCGTTGGCAGCGCGTACCAGAGCACGGGCTATGCCGGCAGACAGCCGGGCAACAACGACTATGACGCGACCGGCCTTCTCAACGATGACTATTCGCAGACCGGCGTGCTTGACGACAGCTATGACACCTCGCTGCTCACCCCGGCGCAAAACGGCCAGGTCGAGGAGATGGAGACGACCTTCCTGGATAATTCGGACACCTACTCGCGCAATGGCAGAGCCCCGGCGGTCAAGTATATGAAGCTCACAAGAGTGTCCACAGGCGAGACCGTGGAGATAAACAAGCCCGTGTTCAGAGTGGGCAAGGAGCGCGAATATGTTGACTATTTCATAGCGAACAACAACGCGATAAGCCGCAGCCACGCGGATATCATAAACAAGGGCGGAAGATACTTTATTGTGGACAAGAACTCCAAAAACCGCACGTTTGTAAATGACGAACCCATCCCGGTCGGAGTTGAGGTTGAGATAAACAAGAACTCGCGCATCAGGCTTGCCAACGAAGACTTTACACTTACTGACTGATAAAGGAGCGGAGGAAAATGCGTTTTATTGCAACGGCAGACACTGACGCGGGAATTGTCAAGCCGATAAATCAGGACAGCATCCTCATAAAGCACGCGCAGACGCCGCGCGGAGAGGTCCTGATGGCAATCATTTGCGACGGCATGGGCGGCCTTTCAAAGGGCGAGCTTGCCAGCGCCCATGTTATCCGGGCTTTTGACAAATGGTTTGAAACTTCCCTCCCGGAGCTGGCGGCCAGCGTAACGCTGCCGGAAATCGGGGCGGATATGGAGCGGCTTTTGCACCGGCTCAACGCGGAGATCATGGCGTATCTCACAGACCCCAACGAGAGCATGGGGACGACCTTCACCGGCATGCTTTTCATCGGCGAGGAGTACGTCATCATGCACGTGGGCGATTCGAGAGCCTATTACATAGGGCCGTCGCTCGACCTGCTGACGAAGGACCAGACCTTTGTCGCCCGTGAGGTTGAGCGCGGGAACATGACAGAGGAGCAGGCGCGGACCGACAGGCGGCGCAGCATACTTTTGCAGTGCGTCGGCGCGTCGAGAAACATGAGGCCGGATATGATTTACGGCAGAACCCGCAAGGGGGCATATATGCTCTGCTCGGACGGCTTCCGGCATGAGATAACACCGGCGGAGATATTTGACTCGCTCAACCCGATAAACCTCCTCAATAAGGAGGCCATGCACAACAACGCCAAGTATCTGATAACACTGGTCAAGAAAAGAAGAGAGAGAGATAACATTTCTGTTATCCTCATAAAAACAGAATGAGGTGACAGATTGTGATTAGAATAGGCGATATTTTTAACGGCCGCTACGAGATACTTAAAGAGATAGGCCATGGCGGCATGTCCACTGTGTTCCTCGCGATGGACAAGAACATGAACAAGCAGTGGGCGGTCAAGGAAATCAGGCGCTCCGGGCGCGACGCCAACGACGATATGTACAGCCACAGCCTTCAGGCGGAAGCGAACCTGATGAAGTCGCTGGACCATGGCGCGCTGCCCCATATTCAGGACATAATCGACCAGGGCGAGACCTTCTGCGTCGTCATGGACTATATCGAAGGTGAATCGCTGGACAAGATAATCAACGAGTACGGCGCGCAGCCGGAGGAGCAGGTTCTGGAGTGGGCCATGCAGATATGCGACGTCCTGTCCTACCTCCATTCCCAGCGCCCGCCGATAATCTACCGCGATATGAAGCCGGGCAACGTCATGCTCAAGCCCGACGGCAACATCAAGATTATCGACTTCGGCATAGCCCGCGAGTTTAAGCAGGACATGGCCGATACCACCGTGCTCGGCACGAGGGGCTACGCTCCGCCCGAGCAGTACAATGGCCGCACCGACCCCCGCTCCGACATCTACGCGCTGGGCATGACCATGCACCATATGCTCACGGGGCTTGACCCGAGAGCGCGGGATTACGAATACCACCCGGTGCGCTACTGGAATCAGAAGATTTCAGACGGAATAGAGGCGATCATTGAAAAATGCGTGCAGCCCGCGGCTGAAAACAGATACCAGTCCTGCGCGGACCTCATGTACGACCTCCAGCACCCGGAGCTTGTCACCAAGGGCCATAAGCGCAAGCAGAAGCGCAGGCTGTGGACCTTCTTCGGGGCGCTCGCATTAAGCCTTGTCTTCGCGCTGAGCGGCATCCTGTGCGCAAATCAGGCGACGAAGATAAACAACAACCAGTTTGACAAGCTTATCAACAGCAACATCGAGGAGAACATCCTCGCCGGTATTGATATCTACCCTGACCGCGCGGAGGGCGTGGAGAAGCTTGTTGAGTATTACGGGGATTCGGCGAGCTTCGGCGTCGCGGAGAATGCGAAGCTCAGCGCGATATACTCGACCAAGACAATTGACGACATGCTGGCCGACGCGGGCAACACCCCGGCGGACATCGCGGAGCTGAATTACCGCATCGGCGCGCTGTACTTCAGCTATTACAGCCCCGGCAACGGGGAGCAGAACGTGTTCAGGGACCGGGTCAACAAGGCCTACCAGTTCTTCAGGGCCAACGCCACGGATGAGCGGCTGATGAACGTGGATTTTGAACACAGGCAGGCATCGGATTGCTTCTATCAGGTCTGCAAGTTCAATAAGGACTTCATTTTCGAGAGCGCAAGCGTCGCGGAGGCCTCCCAGGCCGACTATGAGGAGCTGATAGAGGTCATGAACCAATCCGTTGACGCTATCGGCAACACCGACGCGTATACAAAGCTCTCCCTGTATAACACGGTGTTCTCGCTGCTCAACGACCAGCGGCCCACGATGAGTCAGCTTGGAATAGATAAGGATACTGTCCTTGAGCTGCTTGACAAAATCTATAACGAGGCAAGCAGCGTGCAGCCCCATAAGGAGGGCGCTATGGCCATGCGCAACGAGATTCTGGACAACTATGCAAGCTACCGGGAAAGCATAGAGAACTGGGATATGGTAGGAAGTGAGGCGAAAGGAAAGTGACAGCACAAACATTTTCAACTTTGTCCATCGTAGCTTACGCTGCGGCGGGGCTGTGCCTCGCGCTTGCGGTTTTGTTCTTCTTCCTGTTCAAAATCCCGGAGGTCATAGGCGATTTGTCCGGGCGCACGGCAAAGAAAAACATCGCGAAAATCCGCTCCGCCAATGAGCGCAGCGGGGATAAGGCCTTCACTCCCGGGCGCGTGAATGAGCAGCGCGCCACGCTGACAAAGTCAATGCGGCTGAATAATACGGCCGCAGGGGGCGTCGGCTCGGATGAGACCCTGCCGCTCGACGGCTTCGGCGCGGATGAGACCACCCCGCTCGATGACTTCGGCTCAGACGAGACCACCCCGCTCAATGAGCCAGGCATGGAGGAGACCACGCCGCTCAATGAGTCCGGCATGGAGGAGACTACGCCGCTCAATGAGCCCGGCATGGAGGAGACCACGCCGCTTGATGATAACGGCATGGGCGCCCCCGCCGCGCCGGATGACTTTGGCGAGACGGCCCCGCTGGATGACTTTGGCGAGACGGCCCCGCTGACGGAGGACGAGCTGCCGGAGACAGCCGCTCTGGAGCAGGCGGCGGCGGAGCCCGAAAAGCCCGCGGAGAGCGAGGAGACCTCAATCCTGACGCCGGTCGAAGCGGAGACAGAGCTGCTCACCGACAGCATGCCGCAAAAGACGCCGCTTGAGGAAAACGGCTGGGCGATTCTTGAAAGTGTGATTCTGATTCACACTGAGGAGGTCATCCGTTGACAGTTATGCGCAAACTGAGGGGCAGCTTTTATAAATGCGTCATCAGTTTCAGCGTCTTTTCGCTGACCTTCGGGCTGATGCCCCTGCCGTATTATCTTTCGGATAAGCTCAGAAGAGCGGGCTTTGTGATAAACGGCCTTTTGTTCTGGGCGGCGCTTGCGGCCGGGTTCATTTTCCTCATAAAGGCGGCGGGCTATGCCAGAACGGTCTGTGCCTCGAACCCGCAGGCCAAGTACATCCGCGCCCACCCACCCGGCATTTTAAGCTTCTTTTCTAACGGCACAGCGGCGGTTTTTGACATTCTGCTGCCTGCCTCTATCATAGCGACGGCTGTCGTCCTGATAAAATCCGGCGGCGATATACTCACCTTCGCGCTTATCGCGGTCACGGTTTTTTCACTGATAATGCACAGCCTTTTTAACGGGAGAATATATCATCTTATCAAAAAGTTGAAGACAAGGAGAGAAAATTGAAATGAGCAGAAAAAGCAAAGAAAGCATTAAGCGTTTGCTTGCCATTGCGTTGACGTTCGTGATGGTGGCGGGCATGCTGCCCTTCACCGCCGTCAGCGCGTTCGCTGAGGAGACGCCCGCGCCCGACCAGACGACAGACGTCACAGCGCCTGCCGACGGCGAGCAGAAGGAAACCAAACAGACCGAGGACATCAAGGACGAGACCACCCCGCTCGACGCAGGGGATACGACGACCGATCCGATAGTGACCATGACCCCGGCAGAGGGACTTGTGTACGATGGAACCGAGAAGCAGCTTATTACTGCGGCTGAGGTCAAGGAAAACTACACTGCAAAGTACACGGTTACTAAGGACGGCGTTGATGTCACGGCGCAGCCGGTCGACGACATAACTGCTGTAAAAGTGATTGCTGCCGGTACATATGAGATCATGGCAAGTATCACAGCAGAGGACGGGACAGTAACTACCGAAGGCCCTGTCAGTGTTACCATTGCGAAGGCGGAGTCAGATAAAACGATCACCTTTACCGATAAAGACGGAGCTGCTATCGAGCATAACGCTGAGATCTCGGACACGATCACGGCTGATACATACACAACAACGGTCAATATAACCGAGGCCTATACCGAAGGAACTACCGCGGGCCTGATCAGCTTCGAACTGAAGGCAGAAGACACCGAAATTGATGCGTCCAGCTATTCTTATGCTTATAATGCCGGTGTGCTCACTCTGACGATGAAAGAAGCCGGAGAATATAAACTGACCGCTACCGTGGCAGGTGACGATAACCACGAGAACAGCACCGCCGCTTTTACCCTTAAATTAGCAGCGTCCACCATACCGGAGGGCGATCATATCATTCAAGTAGATAGCAATGACCTTACGCAGACTGTTAAGCTGAATTCAAGCGGAGATTTTTCTTTTGTTATTGGCTACAAGTTTGATGGAAATGGCCATAATGGCAAAGTTACAGCTGAGCTTGACGATAAGGCTATAGGAGTTTTCAGTGATCCTACAGTAAACAAATGGTCAAAAGAAATAACATTAACAGTAAACAAGGCAAACTTGGATAATCTTGCAGAATTGATCGGTGATGAGGGATTCACTTTCGACCTTACCATAAAAAAGGCGGCGTCTGGTGCGCTTTGGACACCGTCTCCCGCAGATTTTGTGAAGGTAACTGTCACCGTGAAATATGGCACAAAGACGCTTGAAGAGGGCGATTATAGCATTGACGGTGGCAAGCTGACCGATGACGGTTGGTATGTAAAGGATGGGGACGTAAAGCCTGTATTGAATTGTACCGGCTTGACCGTATCCGGAACGCTCGGGGGTGAGTTCAATAATTCTATCGAACTGCCCGATGGCGAAGGTGTGCAGGTGTTTGTTAAGGAGACTGATACCGGCATAATCTCCAAATGCGCGCTGCCTGTCAATGCTGACTGCAACGGCCCGGTGACTACAATCGACCAGAGCGAAATCAGCGTATGGGAGACAATTTGGAATAATATCAGCTTTGGCTCGACCAAACCGAATACAACTGAGATTACAATCAGCAGCGAGGATGCAGCATCAGGCGTTAAAGAAATCCATGTTCTTTTAAGAAGCTCTTCAATGAAGAAATACAACAACGCAATCGCAGCTAAAATGAAAGAGAAGCCTATCCTGCCTGAAAACGCAACGGATGAAGAAAAACAGACTTACGATGAAGAACACAAGGCATGGAAGGCGGAGTTGGATGCCATCACTTTTGAGTCAACGCTTGGCGATGCTACAGATTCAAATCTGATTGCACCTGAAGAAATTGGTGCAAAAAAGGTAGAGAGCAAATTTTCTGTTGAATCTGGTCAAATCTATCAGATCGAGTTCTGGGCTGTGGATATGCTTGGAAATGAAGGAGAACATCATACAACGAGAAACTTTGACGAGAAAAAAGTGTATGATTATCTCCTTGTTGATAACGACCCACCCGTAATCACCATTGAAAGCAGCAAGCCTGACGCTACGAACGGCAATACTTCATATTTCGGCGAATCTTATTTTAATAGCGCAGAAAAAGTTACAGTTACCGCCACCGTGGATGAAGCCAACTATGATTTGATCAAAGAAGGCAACAGCGGTAAAGCCTTGGAAATCAGTGTCACTAAAGATGGCGGGACAGAAGCAATTGCCACCGTAGCGGATACAAAAAAAGAAGGCAAATTTGGCAGAGAAGTCAGTTATGATTTGTCACTTGATGGCAAGTACACCGTTACCGCAACTTGCACTGACCCCTCCGGCAATACTACAACTGAAAGTATGACTATCGTTATCGATACGAAAAAACCTGATCCTTCAATCGCACTTCCTAAAGAAGCTCCTGAAAACAAATATACGGGAGACGCAAATACCTTCTATTTCAATGAAGATATTGGATTTGCCCTTAATGCAGGCGATGCTAACCCCGGCACTGAGATGGAGGTTGCTCCCTGGAAAGACGCAGCTTTTGATAAGGTGTCTCTCAGCGACGGAACCGGTACTTACATGGTTACAAAAGATGGCGAATACAAATTCAGCCTGAAGCACACAGACGCGGCCAAGAATACCAGAGAAAAAGAAGACTCCATTACCTACATCCGCGATACTGTGAAGCCCACTGTCGCGGTCGATCTCGGCGGTGCGGCGAGGGTCGAGGGTGACACGCATTACTATAACGGCGCAATTAATGCTACCATCAATGTCACCGAGAAGTATTTTGACGCAGGACTTATTGAAACCAAAGTTGACGGCACGGGCAGAGACGTAGCGTTCAAGACAAACGCCGACACCAATGTCAGCACCAGCCCTGTCACTATCACCGGCGACGGGGAACACAGACTCAGCGTCAGCGGCTCTGACAAGGCTGGAAATGAGATGGAGGCCTATAACAGCCCCAGACTTGTCATTGACACCACGATACACGCCCCTGTCATCGGCGGCGTTGCCAACGGCAAGGCCTACAAGGACAAGGACATTGCCGTCAACGTTACCGGCGATGACACAAACCTTGACGCCATCACCGTGAAGATAACAAAGGCCACCAAGGACGGCACCGAGACTGTCTACTCCGTCAGCGAGGCCAACCGCTCCTTCACCTATGCTGTTCCCGCCGGACAGGCCGCGGACGGTGTTTACACCGTTGAGGCGACCATCCGCGACAAGGCCAACAACACCGCCGCCGCCCAGACCGTCACCTTCACGGTCAACCGCTTCGGCTCCGTCTATGAGTTCGGCACCGGTGTCAGCGACATCAACGGCAGCCACGTCAAGGCCGTCGATAACGACATCGTCATCAGCGAGTACAGCGTCAACAAGCTCAAGACTCCTCTTGAGGACAACGTCAAAATCAGCATCAACGGCAAGCCCGTCAGCAGCGCCGATGTAAAGGTGCAGGAGGAGCACAGAGCGGGCGGCTGGTACAAGTACACCTATGTCATTGCCGCAACGAGCTTCGCGGATGACGGCTACTACAAGGTGGAGGTCAGCTCCACTGACAGCGAGAGCGGAAAGACCTCCGGCACGGCGCGCTACGCCGACATGGGCCTTGCCTTCTTCAAGGACGGCACCAAGCCCATGATTGAGAGCGTGCTCGGCATGGAGAAGCCGACCTACAACGAGAACGAGCACAGCATCGACTTTGATGTGTACGACGCTATCGGTCTTGCCTCCGTCAAGGTCTATGTTGACGGGAAAGAGGTCTTCTCTCAGACCGACTTCGAGGACGCAAGCGCCTTCAGCGGCAAGATAGTCCTCGGTGAGCTGAGCAGCAGACAGCACATCCGCTTTGAGATTGAGGACCTGGCCGGAAATATAACCAATACCGACGATGATATCGAGCCCTTCGCACCTGAGTTTGAGTTCGTGCCGGATATAACGGTATCCACTAACTTCTTCGTGCGCTGGTACGCTCAGCCCGGCCTGTTCTGGGGCACCGTCATCGGCGGCGCGGCACTTATCGCGCTGGTTGTGATTCTCATCGCAAAGAAGAAAAAGACCGGCGGGGAAGAGGAGTAAGGCCTCGCCGCGCCACGGCAGATTTTAAGTGAAAACCGGGCAGGGGCATTAGCCCCTGCCCGGGGAGAAAACGCTCCATATCAAATAGGAACACAGTACAAGGAAAGATAAGTTATGGACAGACTTGCCAACAGAAAAGACATAGAAGAGATAACCTGCGGCTCAAACTTTGCTTTTGTCCTGTCTGAAAACGGCGGCTTTTCGCCAACGGAATACAAGGTCATGCAGACGCAGTCAACTGACTGCTTTATAAGGTGCATGAGGATGCAGTTTAACGGCAAGCCACAGTTCTATTACATAACTGAGGGCCGGTACACCCTTGAGTATCTGCTCTCCTCGCTCAACGGGAACACATATCTGCAAATCGTTTCCAACATGCTGAAAAACGCCATTACCGTCAAAAATAACGGGTTTTTGTCGTGCTGCAACATCGTGGTCAGGCCGGACAAAATCTATGTTGACAACACAACGCATAAGGCGTATTTCGCGTATGTTCCGCTCAACAACCGGCTTTATAAGGAGCATGTCGAGTTCGAGCATGACCTGCGCAACATGATTTGCGACAATATCAGGGCTTATCCCAACATCGCAGGGGGAAAAAGCGTGCAGTTCATGGCCGATGTGCAAAACTCCCTGCTGACGCTGGACATGCTGTACAAAAAATTGGGCGGCACGGCCATCCCGGCGACCAAAAAGGAGACGGAGACAAAGAAAAAAAGCGCCCTGCGCCTTGTGGCGCTGGGCTCGAACAAGGCCACCATCAATGTGGATAAGGACGATTTTCTCATCGGCAAGGATGCCGCCAAGGTCGACGGGGTCATCAGCTTCAACAAGTATGTTGGCCGCGTCCACTGCCGCATAAACCGCATCGGAAGCCAGTATTTCGTCACGGATCTTAACAGCACAAACCACAGCTATCTTGACAAAAAAATGCTTTCCCCCAGCAAAGCGTATCCTCTGCATAACGGCAGCGTTCTGCGGCTTGCCAACTCAGATTTTCGGATAGAGACCGATTGACAGGAGAGAAAAGTGAAAAAGCCAAGGATAATTATAGCTGATACGGACCTTGAATACACGCTGACGCTGCAATTCAAGTTTGCACAGGAGTATTTTGAAGTAATCGACGTTGAGATTATCACGGACCGGGCTTACTTTGAGCAGGTGTTCAGCACACCCCAGAGCGCGGAGATACTCATCGTCTCTGACGAGCTTTACAGCGAGTCCATTCTTCGCCACAGCATAAGCAACATCTTCGTTATGACCGAGCAGGACACGAGCGGAAACACCGAGGCGCTGAACATTTATAAGCTCTATAAATACACCAGCGTTAACGATGTTTTCAACAAAATCGTCGGCGAGAGCCAGCTCTATGTCACGCCGACAACCAAAAAAGACCCGCAGCTTGTTGTGGTCTGCTCCGCCAGCGGCGGCGTGGGCAAAACCACCATCGCCATCGGCATCTCGGCCTGCCTGCAAAAGAATTATAAGAGAGTTCTCTATATTAACGCCGCCTGCTTGCAGACCTTCCAGCATTATATGCACGATGCCTCACCCATTTCATCGACGGAGGTCTACGCCCGGCTCAACAAACACACGGATAACGCCTACAACGAGGTGAAAAACGAGATAAGGCAGGAGGGCTTTGACTACCTGCCGCCGTTCAAGGCGGCGCTGATGTCCCTTGGCCTGTCATTCTCCGTGTTTGAAAAAATAGCCACCTCCGCCCGGCAGTCAAATAAATACGACTATGTCATTGTTGACTGCGACACGGCCTTTGATGAGGATAAGGCCTCCATTCTCAACGCGGCCGATCAGGTGCTTGTGGTGCTCAACCAGACCCCGTTCTCGGTTTTTGCCACCAACACCCTGGTCAACAACATAAACGGTGTCAATGGAGACAAATTTCTCTTCCTCTGCAACAAATTTGACGATTCCGCGCATAACGCGCTGCTTGACAACGAGGGCACTCTGCGCTTCTCGGTCAATGAATATATAAACCATTTTTCAGACGGTGATTTCAGGAAATGCGAGGAGATCTCAACGGAAAACGGGATCCAGAAGGCAGCCTTCCTGATAATCTGACAGGAGAAAATTATGGACAGGAATGTAGCGATTATTGTTTTCAAAATACCGAAAAGAGGCTTTTCGGTGGACCTTGAGGTCCCTCTCGATATAACCGCCAACGAGCTTGTAAACGCGCTTAACACGGCCTATGACCTCCAGATTGACACCTCTGATATAAAAAACTGCTATCTGAAGGCGATAAGGCCCATCGCCCTTCTGCGCGGCAACAAGACCCTCGCGGAGTTCGGGGTCAGGAACAACACCATCATTGGCTATACAGAGTGAGGAAAAGTACATGGATTACAGGTACAAAATTATAATCTCCAATCGCAATCTGTATAAAGAGATAGAGCTGACCCCGGCCACCAGACAGGTAAAGGTCGGCACGGGCGTCAACTGTGATGTTCGACTGAGAAAGAGCCTGTTCTTCGGCGATATTGAACTGCTTTTTACAAAAAACGAGGATGAGTGGTCGATAATCTGCGCAGATAATCTCTACCTGACAGAGGGCGACGTGCGCAAGCTCATGACAAAGCAGCTCAACCACGGGGATATCCTCGAGGTGCGCTATAACGACTCCGGGAACAGCGTGTTCTTTGTCGAATTTATTATTGATTTCGATAACGGCAGCGTTGCCTATGATCGCGTGGTTGATATCTCCAACGCAAACCAGGTGACGATAGGCTGCTCCGCCTCTTCCAATATTTCCATCAACAGCCTTTATACCCGCAATGAGGCGATAAAGCTGGTGCGCCAGAATGGGAAGGTGATGCTCCAGATCCTGCATGCCTCCTATGGCGTCCACCACAACGGGCGCAAGGCGGGTAATCTTGAAACAATAAAAGACGGGGACTTTTTTACTCTGGCGGATTTCTTCTTCTGCTATAACAACGGCAGACTCTGGATGCAGATTCGCGACGATATGCGCATCAACGGCCTGCAATACAGTGATATCCCCACACGCAACAATTACCCGCTTTTCAAGCGCTCCACGCGCGTAAAAGCGGTTTTGAGCGACGAATCCATTGAAATTCTCGAGCCGCCCCCCAAGCCCGAAAAGCCGAAAAACAACCTGCTCATGCGTCTGCTGCCGTCAATGGGCATGCTGATAGCCGCGGGTGTCATGGCGGCGCTCGGCGGCACGACTATGATAATCTTCTCCGGAATTTCCGGCGGCATGGCCATTCTGACCAGCATCCTGGGCTTTCGCGAGGGTAAAAAGGAGTACCGCGAGAAGAGCGCGGAGCGGATTGAAAAATATAACGCATACATTGCCAACAAGCGCGCTGAGATAGAGCAGCTGCGCGATGAGGAGCTGCGCCTGCGGGAGGATATTTACATCTCTCAGGACGCGGAGCAGAAAATGCTTGATGCCTTCTCTTACAGACTTTTTGAACGCGAAAAAACCGATGAGGATTTTCTCGATATCCGCGTGGGCAACGGAGCGGTCGAGGCGAAGCGAAAGATAAATTACAAGGAGAAGGAGCGCCTCGAAATCGAGGACGAGCTCCAGCTCTATCCTGAGCAGCTGTGCGAGGAATATAAGTATATTCACGACGCGCCGGTGGTGTGCCACCTCAAGGACGCGGGCGCGATAGGCGTGGTGGGCAGCGAGGAAGACCGCTTCTGCATGCTTAAAAACATCGTTATAGACCTCGCCGCCAGGCAGTATTACACCGATATAAAATTCGTCTTCGCCGCCTCGGAGGAGCATCAGCAGCGTATACATTGGCTCAGGATGCTCCCGCATGTCTACTGCGACGATACGAAGAGCCGCCTGCTTGTGTGCGATGACGAGAGCAAGAACCTCATTTTTGAGTATATATACAAAGTCCTGAGCCAGCGCGAGCAGAGAAAGGCCTGGGATGAGCATATCATTGTGTTCCTTTACGATGACTGCGGCTTCCAGAAGCACCCAATCTCGAAATTCGTCGGCAACGCAAAGGACCTTGGCGTTACATTCATCTTCTTCGGCGAGAAAACGTCCGACATCCCAATGGGCTGCTCCAACCTTATTATGCTGCGCGACCGGGAGAACGGAACCCTTGTTGACACAAGCGGCAAGGACGCGGATGTGGACTTCCGCTATCCGCATATCAGCAGCAAGGCGGCCAGCCATGTCGTGCGGCTGCTCGCGCCGGTATACACGGAGGAGATATCCCTTGAGAGCACGCTGACCAAGAACATCTCCATGTTCCAGCTGCTCAACATTCTGGCCGTGGACGATATAGACCTCGCCGGCAACTGGGAGAAATCCCAGATCGTCAAGTCAATGGCCGCGCCGATAGGCGTGTCCAAGTCCGGCATTGTAAGCCTTGACCTGCACGACAAGGCCCACGGGCCGCACGGTCTTGTGGCCGGTACAACAGGCTCCGGTAAGTCCGAAATTCTCCAGACCTATATTCTCTCGATGGCAATATTGTATCACCCGTATGAGGTGGGCTTTGTCATCATCGACTTCAAGGGCGGCGGCATGGTCAATCAGTTCAGAAACCTGCCCCATCTTGTGGGTGCGATAACGAACATTGACGGGAAGGAGATCGACCGCTCCCTGCGCTCAATAAAGGCGGAGCTTCAGCGGCGGCAGAGATATTTTGCCGAGGCCGACGTAAACCATATTGACAAATATATCCGTAAATTCAAGGCGGGAGAGGTAAGCGAACCCCTTTCACATCTGATCATCATTGTGGACGAGTTTGCAGAGCTCAAGGCCGAGCAGCCGGAGTTCATGAAGGAACTGATCTCGGCGGCCCGCATCGGCCGAAGTCTGGGCGTTCACCTTATTCTTGCCACACAGAAGCCCTCCGGCCAGGTCAACGAGCAGATTTGGAGTAACTCGCGCTTTAAGCTCTGCCTCAAGGTCCAGAATCAGGAGGACAGCAACGAGGTCCTCAAGTCTCCGCTTGCGGCGGAAATAAAAGAGCCGGGCCGCGCCTATCTCCAGGTCGGAAACAATGAGATTTTTGAGCTGTTCCAGTCGGCGTACAGCGGGGCATCGGAGAAGGCCGAGGAGGGCAATGTAAGAGAGTTTACGATATACAGCCTCAACGATTCAGGCCGCCGGACGCCGGTTTATGTCCAGAAAAAGAATAAATCCGACGAAGCGAACACCACGCAGCTTGACGCGATAGTCGATTATATCCACGGCTACTGCGAGAGCAGCGGGGTCAGGAAGCTGCCGGATATCTGCCTGCCCTCACTCGCGCACGTGATCGATTTCCCGCCCGAGCTGCCGCACAGCCAGCAGAAGAGCATCGACATTCCCATCGGCGTTTATGATGACCCGGACAATCAGTACCAGGGAGTATACAGCATAGATATATCCAGCTCCAATGTTATGATCATCGGCTCAGCGCAAAGCGGAAAAACCAATATCCTGCAAAGCATGATCAGATACCTGAGCACGTACTATTCACCCGAAGAGGTTTCGATTTATATTATCGACTTTGCCTCCATGACGCTCAAAAATTTTGAAAAGCTCAATCATGTGGGCGGCGTGGTGTGCAGCTCCGACGATGAAAAGCTCAAAAACCTTTTCAAGCTGCTCAATAACGAGATTCAGCAGCGCAAGGCGAAGCTGATGTCTGTCGGTGTCAGCTCCTTCGCGGCGTACAGGGAGGCCGGAGGGACGGATATACCTCAGCTTGTCCTGATGATCGACAACATCACCGCGCTCAGGGAGCTGTACTTCAAGGATGACGATAGTGAGCTGATAAACCTTTGCCGTGAGGGAATTTCTGTCGGCCTGTCCATCGTTGTGGCCAATGCCCAGACTCAGGGGATAAGCTACCGGTATCTCTCAAACTTCTCAACGCGCATCGCGATGTTCTGCAATGACTCCAGTGAATATGGTTCATTGTTTGACCATTGCCGTGAGCGGGTGGATAACATCCCGGGCAGATGCCTTGTCGTGGTCGAGAAAAGAAAGCTGGATTGTCAGGCGTATATCGCCTTCCCGGGAGAGAAGGAGATAGAACGTGTCAACAAAATGCGCAATTATGTCTCCGAGACAAATAGGAAGTACGAGGGCCGCTGCGCCCGGAGGATACCTGTTATTCCGGCCTCGCTCACAAGCTCCTATGTTAGTGAGGAGCTTAGCTCCTATATGAGCAAGGACTACACGTTAATTGCGGGCTTGGATTACTCGACAGTCAGCCCGTTGGTTATCGACTTTACGGCGCTTGGCGTCCTCGGCATCTCCGGCAGGGAAAAGAGTGGAAAGCACAACTGGCTCAGATACGCGGTCAATCTGCTCCAAATGCGCAATCCCGGCGGCCTGCGGCTGTATGTATCCGACGGGATAAGCAAAAAGCTCTCCTGCTTCAAGGAGGCGGAATATACCGCGTCATACAGCATACTGGAGACCGACGCACCGGCGCAGATTATGGAGATTGAGAAAAAGCTGGAAGCAAGGTATGAAGCGCTGCTTCGCGGCGAGGAGGATATTTTGACAGACGCGCCACTGCTGCTGTACATAATTGACAATCCGGATGCTGCGGATGCTATCTGCAATGATCGCGATGCGCTCAATGCCTACAAAAACATCACAAGCAAATACAAAAATATGAAGGCAGGGATCATTGTTTCCGGCTTGGAAAATGCAAGCATCTCTTACAGCGCTAACGACATTTTGAAGGGCATCAAGGACAAGAAAAATCTGTTGTTCTTTGACGATTTGACAAATCTCAAAATATTCGACCTGTCGTATTCTCTGACAAAGCAGTTCAAAAAACAGATCGAGCTGGGCGACGGATATTATATCAAGGACAATGACTGCTATAAACTGAAGACTCCGCTGTATACAAATATGATAGGCGGAGCGTAAAAACAATATATCTCCGGAGAATATCCGGTTATATATAAATAAAAAATGGAGGAATAAAAAATGGACATCAGAGTATCCCCTGACGAACTTGAACAGACAGCTTCCAAGTTCGAAAATTTAGCCAGAGAACTGGACAACGTCCGAAAGAGCATGAAATCGGCGAACGATCAGCTTCAGGCATCATGGAACGGCAAGGGAGCTGAGAAATTCAACAACTTCTTTGAAGAAATGAACAGCACCATCACGTCTTTTATCGGTAATGTACCGGAGCTTTCCAAAGACCTCAGGACTGCTGCAGAAAACTACAGAGGCGCTGACAACGCATGAGTAAGCTTATGCACGGCATACTCAAGCGGTATGCCGTGCATATTCCCTAAATAGTTTCCTCCATAAAAAATGAGGCAATATGGGTAGAAAAAAGAGGGTGTGAAATTTGTCACTTTTAGATGATCTTATAGGTAAAATACAATATTATCGCAATACAATTGCCGACTGCAACGAGAAAATAGAACGCTTGAAAGAAGTCTATAATACGCTTGGAGAATTAAAAAGAGGCGGCAGCGGCTTTAATTCAAAGAAAAAGAAATTAGATAAAATATCCCAAGAAAAGGTTGAATGGCGAGGAGAAAAATACAACTCATATAAAAATGATGTTGGTAATCTGACTGAGCTTTGCCAAAATTATTACACTGCCTTGGATTACGCGCAAGATAATGTGAACAATAAAATCCTTGAGTTAAAACAGAAAAAGAACGAATTTAAATTATTAATCGGCCCCCTTCAATCTCAAATTGATGAATTGAAAACAAACGTGCAGAACGCTTTGAACTGAGGTGACAATATGGCTCATATATTATTAAAATATGCACTGTTTAATTTGGAGTTGGAAAACTTTCGCAATTCGCCAAGTGATATGAACCTTAATCTCAGTTCTGTTGAGGGGTGCGAGCTCGAAACGCTGAAAGGCTACATAAGCAGATTTGATAAGCTGGTTTCGGTTCTGCTGACATTCAAGTATCTTATAGAAAAGGATGCCAACGATATGGCTACGCTTGCGGGCAATCTGATCAAAGCAGATGCTATGTCTGCCGGGGCGGGCATTGCAGGAAAAGTCATTGGTGGCATCGGCAACTTAAACGCAGGTATTGGCGCGGCAACAGCCGGCGTCGCAGGCAACGCAAGTTCCAGCGGCACAGGCGGCGGTGGCGGCCATTCGTTTTAAGGAATTATTTGTTTGAGGAGGTGAAGAAGTGAGCTTTAAGGTAGATTACAGCGCCATGGATAATGTGGCCTCTGAATATGCCAGCAGAGTATATGAATGGGGGAATACCATTTCAACTGTTATGGAGAAAGTTCAGGTCGTTCAGACCAGCGATAATATCGCGGGTAATGCGGCCGACCGTTTTAAGTCTTATCTGGATATAAGCTATTCCTGCACATCCACCATGCTTATAAAAATGCTGGAGCTGTTCAGAAATAATCTTTTGCTTTATATAAAAGAATATACTACTAATATAGACTCGGAACAGGACGCACATATTGAAGAGGATATACTCGAGGAACTGAACACCAAGCTTACAGATGTCAACAGAGAAATGCGGCAGATAGATACGGATGTTGAATCGGCTCTGCAGGAAATTTCAGATATTGCAAAAATTTATGCCCCGAACTTTTCAGATGCGGACACAGGATTTGAAAATATCAAAAAGCTGCTTGACGATTTGGACAGAGATATTAACGAGCTGGAAAACAAGCATTTGTCCGCAGATTTTGTGGATATTGATGATGCAATTACCAACGCAACTAATTATTTAAGGGAACTCTTCCAACAAAGTATAGAGTTTAAGACCAATTTTTCAACTCCGGCTTTCCTCGCTCTAACAAGTGTTCCGGCAATGCTTCAGTCAACAAAAAATTTGTTTGAAAAAGTTGATGCGCAGGATGTGGAGGAACTAAAGCTTGCCAATCAAGAGTTAGCACAGCGCATAGACAATCGCATTAAACAACAACAGGCAGAAATGAAGAAACGCGAAAACCAGGCCAAATGGGCAAAGGCTGGCTTCAATATTGTCGTTGGATTGGTTACAGCGGTGGTGGTCGCGGCTGTTCCGGCAAGCGCTCCTCTTGTAGTGCCTGTTGTGAAAGTTGCAGCAGGATCTGTCAGAAGTGCATTTAGTGCGGCTGCTGATGAGTATGTAGCGCATGGCATGAATATGGATGAATGGGATACCGGACGTATTGGAACACATGCCTGTATTGGCGGAATAAGCGGAGCCATAAGCGCGATGGTGCCGACGGATGCTGGCTTTGTCACGAAAGCGTTCGCAGACGGCGGAGGCGGTGTGTTCGAAGGTATGTTGACAACGGGCTACGATCAGCTTGCCACATATGGAAGCATTGTAGATGCGTCGAGCATATTTGCTGAAGGCTTGACAAGAGGCGCGACTACATTTGCAGGAAGTCTTGTCGGCGGAGCGATAGCCGATAATACAAAGGGAATAGGAATACCCAGCCTGGATAAAGCCTTGGAGGATCCGTTTAGTGCCGGCCACGGAGCGGCGGTTTTCGTATATGAAGGAGGCAAAAGCTTAGCCTCGAATATATTTGATAGAGGTGTGAGTGAGCTTACAGAGCAGAGCATCGAAAGCGTTGTAACAGGCAGCTCGGCTATAGATGTTAAGACAATAGTGGAAAAGATGTATTCCCCCGATTCTATGGTAGAGGATTTTGTGGGGGATGGCTTGTCAGAGGTGGCAAAAGACCATATAGACAACGCATCTATCGACTGGGAAAACACAATGAACTCGCCCAGTGAAATTAAACAGATGGAAGAAATGGAGAAAAACGGTGAGTTTAATATTATGCCGAGCGAACTTGGTGATGCGTACTATTCCTCCGATAAAGCACCGCTGACCGAAAATCCGATTGAAGTCGAGTTCAAGTACAATACTGCTAAATATGATAAAGAAGAATTCATATATCAGGGGAATATGCAGGAAGAAGGCATGAACGATCTCAGCGTTGCGGATTATCTTGACAATTATGAGCGGTATAAGGCTGAAGGGCGAGATATAAATGATGCACAGGAAAAATACCGCCTTGGAATTGTTGAGACAATCGCAGACGAGAACGGCGAACAGCAAATCAGAGACATGATGAAGGAAAATCCCAATCTCAGCTATGAGGATGCAAGTAAAGAAATTAACTGGAAAAAGCTCATAAAAGAGGCTGAGGAGGAAATATCTTCACAGGCAGCATTACATAACCCGGATCAGATCGCAGGCGGTGATCCCCGGAATGTCTTCGCAACGGGGTCTTCAAAGGTCAACAGCTCTTTCGGTTCACAATGGAAAGGAAGCCGCTCAGAGACGCTTTATAACGAAATTTTAAAAGCGAGTGAAGGCATGACCCGTGAAGAGATGGAGAACACAAGGTTAAACGTCAAATTCAATTACGAATCAAAATAATAAAGGAGAATAAAAAACATGGAAAGAATCGATTATGTACCTCTCGGCAGCGTTGTATATCTTAAGGGCGGCATCAAAAAGCTTATGATCGTGGCGCGCGCTATAAATGTGACAAATGATGGGAAGCAGTATTTCTTCGACTATGGCGGAGTCCTCTATCCGGAGGGAATAACCGGCGAGCAGATCGCGTATTTCAACCATGAAGATATCAACAGTGTGTTCTTCCGTGGCTGTGATGATGAAGAGAACAAGGGAATGGTTGAGAGCATCAATCAGTTTCTCGAAAAACAGACTAATCTCGAAAGAGGCAATTACAAGAGCTGGAAGGCAAAATAAGCTTTGCTGTTGAAAATTGCAGCTGACAACAGCAAAACCGGTGGGGCTTGATGGCTTACACCAAAAATAAATAGAGAAGAGGGAGAAAAGAAAAATGAATTGCAGCTTTTGCGGAAAGTATGTCGCGGAAGGGCAGCGCTTCTGTCCCAACTGCGGCGCGGTTATTGAACAGCCGAAGCCGGTGCAGCAGCCCGGCTACCAGCAGGGCGGCTATCAGCAGGGTGGCTATCAGCAGGGTGGCTATCAGCAGGGCGGCTATCAGCAGGGTGGCTATCAGCAGGGCGGTTACCAGCAGGGTGGCTATAACACCGCCTACCAGACCGATGTTATCGGAGACAACAGCAACCTGATCGAGGTTTACAAGCATGTAATGAAGAACTATGCCACCTTCAGCGGCAGAGCACGCCGCAGGGAATACTGGCTGTTCATACTTGCAAACTTCATTGTACAGGTCGTCCTCCAGCTGTTCGGCTCAGTGTTTTCTGCCCTTGCTGCGTCGGCCGGATCGAGCTTCCTTGCGGCCATTGGCGTTATCTTCACGGTGCTTTCCTATATTTACAATCTGGGAATAATAGTTCCGAGCCTTGCTCTCTGCTGGCGCAGACTGCATGACATCGGCAAACCCGGCGGCTTCTATTTCATGGGCCTTATCCCCCTGGCAGGCCCCATCATCATGTTGGTATATTTTTGCACGGACAGCCAGATGGAGGAAAACCGATTCGGCCCCTGCCCCAAGGGCAGAATGTGATACCCTGCGAAGCGGCAAGGTATCGGGGCGAGATCAAAACTTGTATGCGGGGAGCGTGTTAAAATGAGCGTGGACTATTACAGAGACAAAAGACTGACAAGCAGCGCCACCAGCGGGGCAAGTCTGTATTTTGAGGGCTCCGGAAAGGTCATCAATCTCGACAAGGGGATGATGACCATCGGCAGGGATGAAAACTGCGATATTATTCTGGACTCAAATACCATCAGCCGCAATCACGCGAGAATTTTTGAAAACGGAAGCGACTGGTATCTGGAGGACCTGGGCTCGGTCAACGGGATGTCTGTCGACGGCAAACGGGTCAGATCGCGGGAGCGGGCCAAGCTGTATAACAACAGCAGAATAGTCTTTGCGGATAATCTGCGCGCGCGCTTCTACTTTGAGGACGCCGGTTCACGCGTTTACACGGGCACGGGCTTTCCCCTGCAGGAGCCGGTCAACGGCGCAGCGCAGGAGCGGCCTAACCCGTATTACAATGCTCCGATGCCCGACCGGCAGCGAGCGGAGGCCCAGCCGCAGAACCGGCAGGCGCAGTATGGCGCGTATGCCCAGCCTGCCGGGCAGATGCCGCCTTCGCCTATGAAAAAATCGAAAAAGCTGCTGTGGCTTGTCCTGAGCCTTGTGCTTGTCACGACGCTGGCGGCGGGCGCCGCCGCGTGGATGCTCAGCACCCGCGACGAGGGGCAGATCGACGCCGCGGTCTACACCATGGACTATAAAAGCTTCGTCGGGAAGACGACATGGACCGTGACGGACAAGCTCGACGGACTGGTGACGGATAATGTCGCCCTGGGGGCGGACGGCGAAAGCATTGAGCGCGCCAGCTTTGAGGGCGAGGACGGCTCTGTCAAAATCGTCTTTTTCAAGGATAATCTGCCGGAGTACGCCACGATAGTGAGCCCGGACGGCGAAAAGGCCGATGTTGTGTACAACAACGAAGAAAAAATCTTCATCGAGACCATCGGCGAGCAGGTGAGCAGATATGACTATGACGGCAACTTTATCGAGCCCGAAGAGGAGATAAACTATTACTTTGAAGAAGAAACCGTGACCCTGTACGGCGTGGAAGTTCATCCTATCAGCATTAACCCGTCCGTATGGATAGAGGAGTTCAGTATTTCGGCAAACACGGAAAAAAAGCCGAACCTGTTTGTGATTTGTGTTCTCCTTGAGGGCGAGGAGGAGTGGATGCCGCTGCTGTTTGTCAGCCCGGACGAGAACAATTCGGTTGAACGCTCATTTGAAGAATACTCGGGCGCTTTTGTAAATCCGATTGAGAAAGTGGCGATAATACCCTGCGATTATGAGACTGTGACGATAAACGGCATAGAGGTCTGCACGGACGGCGTGCTCAAAATGGGCGAAGGAGAATAAGAGAGGAAGAGACGTAGATGGAAAAATTAAGTTCAGGAAAAAAGGGCAAGGTCGCCGGCGCGTATATGATTTTATATTTGCTTCTGATAATAGTGAATGATATGAAAATAATGCCTCATTATATTGACTTTGGCGAAGCGCGGCTGATTTGGCGCGTGTCTATTCAGTACGCCCTTGATGCGGCGGCAGTTATTATGATCGTTGTTTGCGCAATGAGGAACAAAAACAAGCTGCTGCTTTTTATTGCAGCGATAGTATCCGCTGTGGCGATTTTTGCAGGATTGGTATTTGATATAATATACTATGATGAGATATCAGTTACTGCCGCGTTCGTGTTCAATGTTTTGTACAGGTTGAGCTTCATTGCCGTTGCTGCCTTCGGCACCTTTAGTCTCAGCAGTCTTGTCAAGTACACATGGTATGTGCCGGCTGTGTTGATTACAGCTGCAGGTATAGCAGCTTATATTCCTTATTTCAGTAGGTCTCCTGAATATATTGCGGAGATGTTAACTACGATCGCCTCTAATTTAACCCAATATGCCGCCGGAACCGCCGCGTTCCTTTACCTGGGCCTGTGGCTCAAGGCAAAGGCGGAGGAAGAAGCGCCTGCCATCGGATACGGCTTCTGAATCACAAACAAATCAAAAGGAGATAACACGATGGATAAACTTGCTTCACGCAATAAGGGCAAGGTTGCCGGCGCGTATATGATCATGTATTTGCTCCTCATGCTGTACTATTCCTGGCGCTCGCTGCGTTATATTATAACCTACGGGGACTCCTTATATCAATTATACGAGAACCCTTTATATCATACATTGAACGCCATCAGCAATATTACAATATCTGCGGCTTGCATTGTCATTATTGTTTGCGCGTTTTTGAATAAAAACAACCTGGTGCTTTTCATTGCTTCGGTAGTTTATCTTATTGGAGACAGATTGATTTTTATTCTCAATCGGCTTGGGGTAGATGTCCGCGTTAGTGGAGAGTTTAGCCTTATGGGCGTGATATACATTTTGGGAGTAGTAAGTGTTGTGGTTGTTATTGCTTTCAGTGTGTTTAAGCTCAATAAAGCAGTGAAGTATACGTGGTATTTGCCGGCCGTCTTTAAGGGAATCACCTTCTCTTCATATATGATCAGCTGTTTCGGGGATGAGAACGGTGGAGCGTTGGCGATGCTTGCCAATATAAGCATGGTTTTGCTCAATAGAAATTTCATATTTATTATTGCGTTCCTTTACCTGGGCCTGTGGCTCAAGGCAAAGGCGGAGGAAGAAGCGCCTG
>URPA01000004.1 GCA_900549545.1 uncultured Eubacteriales bacterium | reverse complement strand
CGCAGAGCAGCAAAACCACGCAAAGGCAGGCGGCAATTATCTTTTTCATAATATCTTACCTCTTGTAATCGGCGTCATATTTCGTGCCGTAGACATGGTGAATAATGTCCCAGATGTAGTTATACGCAGCCGTTCCGGGGGCGAAGGCGCTGCGGTTTTGGTAGGCGATGTAGCCAATGCTGCGGCGGACGATGCCGCCATAGAGCGTGATCTGCTTCCCGTCCGGCCCGGTGAGCTTGATGTATGAGCGCATTGCGATATCGTCCACGCACTGGGCGTTTGTAAAGCCCACCAGCACGTTGGTGTACTGCACCTTGCTGCCGGAGACACGGAACACCGGGTCTGCCCCGGCGGCGCGGCTGTAAGCGTAGTTATGCCTTGCATAGCTGTCGCCGAGACTGAGAGAGCCGTTTTTAATCTCGCTCGCCCAGCACAGGAGCGTCCCGTATTCATCGAGCTTATAGCCCGAGACCCCGCCGCCGGTCAGGGCGGACTTTACGGAGCTTTCGATGCCGGTTATCATGCGGATGCCCTTTTTGCCGGTTATTCTGATGGAGCTGCCGCCATAACTGAGCAGATTATCAAGCCCTGACACCCTGCTCATGGCGTATTTTCCGGCGTTATTTGTGAGGGTGTATACATACATGCCCGTCGGGTACATTTTATGCACATCAGAGCCGAAGGGCAGGTTATATTCGGAGACGGTGACAAGCTTCTTCTCGCCCCCGGAGAGCTTGACGCTGCCGAAGCTTCCATTTTTGTCGGGGTATATCTCCTGCCCGTCAACGCAGAGAGTGAGGGTCTTGCCCTTGTGCTGCTCCGCGATTGCGTCAAGAGAATAGCCCTTATCCTCCGGCGGAGTCACAGGCTTTGTGATGTCCTTCGCCGTGAAATGGAGCGCGTCTTCCTTATACTCCGCGCTGAGGCTGTATTTTTTGCCGTTTTTCAGCGTCCAGTCCCGGGTCGAGAGCTCGTAGGCCGCGATACCGTAAAGCACGCTTTTGGTCGAGGCCGGCTCCGCGGTCGTCACGGGCAGGGAGAAGCTGCTGCTTCCGGCCTCAAGCTGTGAAATTATCCCCGTCTCAAAGCTGTCTGACCAGGTGTGTATCTGACCGGTTTTTATAAAATAGTTCTGCTCTAATGAATCCGAGGGGCAGGCGGGATTCGGGCTGTGCTCGGAGTGGACGCCGCTCATAAGAGCGTTGAGGCCGAAGTACAGGTGGCGATAGTAGGAATACGCCGCAGAATAGTTTACATCGTCCCAGGTCGCGTCTATCTGATACCATTTCCCGTCCAGCTTCACAGCGTTCCACTCGTGGCCATTGCCGGTGCAGCGCGCGTTTTCTATGCCCACGCGGTCAAGAAGCATCGCATACGCGGAGCGATAGGCGGCGCAGGTGCCCGTGCCGTAGAAAAACACGCCCTCCGCGCTGCAAAGCACACCCGTGGCCTTGTAGTCATACTCGCAGTTATCAACGATCCAGTCGTGCAGCCAGAGCGCAAGCTCGTACTGGCTGCCGTTTGGCAACGCGGCGCGGCATTCGGCGACCACATCATTGGCCGCCTGCTCCACCGTCCGCCCCTCGCCGGTGGGCGTGATGTAGAGGGTCTGCTCTGCACTCTGCAAATAGTGCTGCTTCCCGTCCGACCCGGCGACGGGGTACATCTCCAGCAGATAAAAGTCCAGCCGGTATTCATTGGCGCTGGGGAAGTTAAATTCAAAGACATTGCCGTCCTGGAAGGACTGGTTGACGGGGTCAACAACAAATTCCCAGCTGCCGTCCACCTTCTGCATAACGCCATAGCGGTACCTGTACTTAAAGCCAAACTCCGTCAGCGGGCGGCTGTTGCCCGAGGGCGTCACGCCGGTGGGATTGAGGGTATAAGTCACCGTGTCCCCCACTGCCGGGGCCGTGTTTGACTGCGCCACCTCCAGCCCAAGGCCGGTGGGCATCTCGCTGACATTTCCGGGCGCAGGCTCGGCAGAGAGCGGGGCTATATCAGTATCATAGGCCTCCGCCGCAAGCGGGGCGGCGAGCGCTTCAATATAAACAGCCTCTGGCTGCTCCGCCTCAGCAGGCTCTTCCCCGATCGGCGTCAAATCCACCATCTCCTCGGCGGCTTCGGTCAGCACCTCCGCGTCCTCAGCGAACACTACGCCGGGGACAAGCGCAAATATCATAAGTATTGCAAGCAGCAGGCCTATCAAGCGTTTAAGCACCGTGATACTCCCTCCGTTAAAAGCATTTTTCCATTTTCAGCGGTATACTACCATATATTTTCCCGCTTGAAAAGGGTGCACTTGTATAAAACGCGCCGCTGTGTTATAATTATCCGGCAAGCAATCGGAACGGCGCAGGGGAATGTGGGTGCAAATCCCACGCGAGGCCGTCACTGTGAGGTCGGGCATACGCCCGCGAAGTCAGAATACCTGCCCGTGGGGAGAGAGGAGCTCTCCCTGTTGTACAAAGAACCGCGTCACCCGGTCAAAGCCGAAAGCGTGCGTCATATGCAGGGGCGGAAGTCTGCCGCTGTCTTGTCGTACTGCTCTCTCTTTTTCTTTGTGCAATTTCCGCAGACGCCCAAAAAGGGCGTCTAATGTACAAAGAAAGGAGAGTTTTTTTATGTCAAAAAACGCAAAAAGAATTATTGCCGTTGTGGCTCTGCTTGTGCTCATTGCGGCAGCCGTATTGGTCTGGCAGCACTTCTCCCCCGCCGCCCAGGCAGGAGATAAGGAGCTTGTTGTGCTGGTCGTCCATGGAGACGGAACGCAGAACAGCATTAAAGTCACCACTGACGCAGAGAACCTGCGCGCCGCGCTTGAGCCGGAGGGTATCATCGCGGGCGATGAGAGCGAGTACGGTCTGTTCGTAAAGACTGTTGACGGGGAGACCGTCGACGAAGCTGCGCAGCAGTGGTGGTGCGTCACCAAGGGCGGCGCGGAAGTGACCACCGGCGTTGACAGCACCATGATTGCCGATGGGGAGCAGTATGAATTTACCCTCACAACAGGCTGGTAAACTCAAGGCGCGGGAGCTGTGCATCCTCGCGCTGATGGGGGCGCTTATCTTCGCGGCGAAGCTTGCGCTGGCTGCGGTGCCGAATGTGAGCCTCAACGCGCTGCTGATTATTCTGACGGCGGTGTTCTTCGGCTGGAAGGCGCTTTACAGCGTGGGGGTGTACATCATGCTGGAGGGGCTGGTCTTTGGCTTCGGCCCGTGGTGGTGGAGCTACTGGTATCTCTGGCCGCTTCTGACCGCGGCGGCAGTGCTGCTGCGCCGCAACCGCTCAGCGCTTATCTGGGCGGTTGCGGCCGGGATATTCGGCCTGTGCTTCGGGGCGCTGTGCTCGATTCCCTATCTCTTTATCGGCGGCTGGGAGCTGGCCTTTTCCTATTGGGTAAGCGGCATCCCCTTTGACCTTGCCCACTGCGCGGGGAATTTCATCTCCACGCTTATTCTGTTTAAGCCCCTGTATTCAGTCATGGAAAAGCTGCTAAGTGAAAAAAACATCTGAAGCGAAATCGCTTCAGATGTTTTTTTATGATATATCTTCGATATGATATATTTGCTTTGCAAATATGATGAATGATAAATTAATATTCGTAAATTCCGCCGCCGATAAACTCGCGCAGCAGAGAGTCGGACGGGACGAGCTTTTCGTCTATATCGCCGAAAAGCTGGATGGCGGGCAGCACCGCGCGCAGCTCCTCAAAGCGCTCTATCCCCTCCGGCACGGACTGGAAGAGCTTGGTTGCCGTCTGGTTAAATACTGCCGGCTCATAGGCCATGGAGGTGTCAAGCTGCAAATCCGCCTTATCCTTGAAGGGGGAGATATAGGACTTCTCGCCCCGACGGACGTTTGCCCACATGCTCATGGTCTTGGCGGGGTCCGCGCCGCGGAAATTATGGTCGCGCACCATGCGGCGCACAAGGCGGAACCAAGTGCGCTTAAAGACGACCTTGCCCTCAAAGGTCACATCGCTGCGGGCAGATATGTAGAGCTTGAAGGCGTCCGGGTGGCGCTGGGTTATCATGTCGTTGAGCGCGTGGATGCCCTCAAAAACCGCGACCTCGTCCTTTTTAAGCTTGATGGACTTCTGCGGCTCGAGCACGCGCATCTGGCGGGAAAACTCATACTTCGGCACATAGATGCGCTCCCCCCTTGCAAGCTGGTCAAAGTGCTTGTTTAAGAGCGCCATATCAAGGCAGAGCGGGGACTCGAGGTCCATATCCCCCTCGGGTGTGCGCGGCACGGTGGCGGGGTCGATGGTGTTGAAATAATCATCCATGCCGACATAGTGCGTGCCAACGCCGCGGCGCTCCAGTGCCTCGCTTATCTTCATGGCGGTGGTGGTCTTGCCGGAACCGGAGGGGCCGGAGAGCAGGACAATGGGGCTGTTTTTCTTGTTTTCCAGTATCATTTCGGCGGCTTTTTCCACCTTGGCAAGGTACTGGGCCTCCCCCTCCTCTACAAAGCCTTTGGGGTCGGCCACGGTCTTGAAGTTTATGTCTTTAAGCTCGTATGCCATTTTATTTCTCCTTAATCATATAAAATCTTTATAAAACTCCGCGATTTTTCCCTTATCCGCGCAGGTATCGTCGATCTGGTTTATGTATTCAAGCGGGTATTTCGGGGCCATAACGCGGATGTTTCTGCCCCCATCGTGGCGGATGAGCTTGGTTGAGCCGCCGCCGCCAAGGGCGATGATGCTGCAAAGCTCCTCCATAATACATATGTTGTAGATATTCTCATATCCCGCCTTTGTCCAGCCCACATTCTCAAAGCCGCCGGACATGAACTTCTGCCGGTAGAGGTAATATGGCTTATACTGTGCCGCGCGCAGCTTTTGCGCGCCGTAGTCAAGCATTGCGCCGACCTCCGCCGCCGTCGGGATGACGGAGCCCTCGAGCATTATGCGGGAGCCCTTTTTCAGTGAGAGCGTGTGGATGGTGATATTCTCCGGCGCGAGACTCAGCACCTTATCCACCGTGTCCCGGAAGCCCTCAACAGTATCCGACGGAAGCCCCGCTATAAGGTCCATATTCACCGCAAAGCCCCCGACCTCACGCACCTTATCCAGCGCCGTGAGCACATCCTCAGCGCTGTGCTTTCTGCCGATGACATTGAGGACACTGTCGCTCATGGTCTGGGGGTTGACGCTCACTCTGTCCACCCCGTGGGCCTTGAGCACGCGGAGCTTTTCGGTGGTGATGGTGTCGGGCCTGCCGGCTTCGACAGTGTATTCCCGCACGGCGGAGAGGTCAAACTCCCGCTCCAAAAGAGTGCAAAGCCTGTCAAGCTGCTCGGGGTTTAATGTTGTTGGTGTGCCGCCGCCAAAATAAACCGAGATGACGCGCAGGCCAAGCTTTTTGACCTGCTCCGCCGTTGCGCGAAGCTCCTGAAAAAGAGCCTGCAAAAATGGCTCGATGAGCTTCATGCTCTTTTCAACCGACTGACTCACAAAGCTGCAATATGAGCAGCGCGTCGGGCAAAACGGTATGCCCACATAGAGGCAGATGTCCCGCTCCTCCAGCGAGGCCTCAGCCCTGAGCGTCTGGCGCGTTGCGTCGAGGCAGAGCTCCGCCCGCTGGGGCGAAACACCGTAATCCTCCTGGAAGCGGCGCAGGGCGCGACCCTCGTCCGGCTCCGAATTGAGCACCTGATGCAAAATCTTCCCGGGCCGGACACCGCAGAGCGAGCCCCACGGAAGCGGGCTTTTGCCCGAGCCGAGATATGCCCGGTAAATGGCGGTTTTTATAAGCCCCTGGCAGGCGCTCTCCCCCGCCGGGCCGCCGACAATGCTGCCGTTTAGCGCGGCGGCTCTCCCGTGCCCAACCGTGCCATCAAAGCGCAGAGTACAGGTCGCGGTGGTGTACCGCGCGCCCCGGCTCAGGCGCGTCTCCATTCCCTCGCCCACGGGCGCCCCCTCCGGGTACTCGGGCCGCTCCTCGGGAAACAGCGTCAGCAGCATCTGCTCCACGGCATATTTATATTCGTGTCCATGTAGATATAGCTTCATTGTTTTCTCTCCGTTTTTCAATATACTCCCCAGTGGAGCACAAACAAGTAAAGATAAAACAGCGACAGCACAATGCAGAGCAGGCTGAAGGCAAGATCAAACTTCCGGTTCTCCGTCGCAATGGCGAGGGCGGGATATACCGGCAGCGCCGCTACAAGATATCTGGGGCCGCTGATCAGATATGTTGCTCCAATGGTGAGCACATAATAAACAATGAACCACGCGCCGTAACTCGGGCGAAACTTCTTCACCGCGAAAGCCAGTAGAATAAGCACCGCCAGCTCATACGCCACATTCGGCAGCCATGTGGCCAAAGCAACATAGTAATCCGGTGTGCCCAGCATAGCAAGCCCATTGTCAAGCTGGAACGCCATAGTAGAGAAAAACAGCGTCAGGCTCTGCCCCCAGTATTTGCTCTCGTACTCGAAGAAGGCGAGTGGGTCGCCGGTCACGGTGTAATTGATGAGCATATACGCAAGGAGCCCGAGCGGTACTATCAATATCGCCGCGAATTTGGGCAACCATTTTTTCAGGCCCTCACCCGAATGGATACAGGCCGACACAGCTTCCATTATCAAAAACACCATCGTCAGTATGCCCACAGAACGGGTAAACGCCGCCAGCGCCCCCATGATGCAGCCCGCCGCCCATTTTCCTGAACGGGCAAAATACGCGCAAGCGGCACACAGCAGTAAAAACAGGCTCTCGCTCATAGGCGCCGAGAAGAAAAACGCCGCAGGCAGTATCGCCATATATTTTATAGTTCTGAGCGAAGCCGCTCTGGAAAAATCCAGCCGCAGCAGCTTATACACAAAACAGGCAGCACCCCCGTAAAACAGGGCCGTGGCCAGAAGTCCGGAGGCCATGCTGCTTCCCGTAAGATAATTCAGAAGCCTGACGGCCAGCGGATACGCCGGGAAAAACACCAGATTCTCACACTCGGGCATGCCCGGCGCCGGGTACCAATCCTCCGCAATGGCGAAATACCGCCCCGAGTCCAGATGCAGCCAGATGCCAAGCCCCTTGAAAAAGTCAGATTGGTCGCCTGCCAGCCGCTGGAAGCAGTACTGCGTCAACTGGACGAGGGCGAAAACCGCCATAGCCCCGGCAAAAATCAGCCAAAGCGGCTCCTTTTCTTCTTTCCCGGCAGGTGTCTCGCGCCAGTCCCTGGACCAGAAACGCATCCACTGAGGCACAAAACGCAGCCCCAGCACAATAAACAGCCCGGCGCTGACAGCGGCCACGGTGTACCCGGCCTTGTTCGCGTGCGCACCGCTGACGGCCCAAATGACATACGCCGCCACGACCGCAGCAATGCCAAGGGCGCATATTGTTTTCTCCGCCTTGCGCGGCCGTTCCAGTTCCGGCATAAATTCTGCCTCTCTCGTTAGTACGGTTTATTTCCTGTTCTTCCGTGCTCCAAGCCCCTCATAGTGCTCTTTCAGCTTTCGGAAGTTCGCGCCGTTGTGGCGGCCTTCAAGCAGCTTCGGGTAGGCCGCGGTTATGCGGCGCTGGACAAAGCCCCGGCCGCGAAGCTCGGAAAGGCGCTGCTCAAGCTCGGCCTTTCTCTCGCGCAGAGCTTCCTTGCCCGCGTCCTCCCGCTCCTTGAGGCGGTCGTTAATCTCGGCGCGCTTATCAAGAATATCCTTTGTATATTCCTGCTTCTTCTCCGCAACCTCCGGGTGCTTCTCCTCAAAGCTTTGCAGCCGCTCCACGTTTTTCTCAACCGGCTTATATATGAGGTTTTCACCCATCGCGTCTGACAGGCCGTGGATAGCCTTTTCCAGCTCCTCCATGGCCTTAAAGCGCTTGGGCAGCTTCAGCAGCGCCCAGAGCGTGATTATCCCGTCCGCCGCCAGAACCACAAACAGCAACGGCAGCAGCCATTTGCCGAGAGTGTATGGAATGGCGTTTATCAGGTCCATAATACCAGGGTGGACCACATCCACCACCAGCACGCAGCCCAGGCCCCATATGATTGAAAACTCAAGGCAGATATAGCCCTTTATATTGAAGGGATTGTTGGAGTAATCCCACCATTTATCCTTAAAAAAGCGCTCCATAATGAAGCCCACCAGAAACTCCAGGGCGGAGGTCAGCACAACGCTGCCGAAAAAGAGCAGCGCGAAATTATCCTTCACCGGCTCGAGCAGCAGCACGACAATCAGTATGCCAAAGCCGTAGATAGGGCAGACCGGGCCGTTGAGAAAGCCGCGGTTGACGAAGCGGCCGCGGTGCACCGCCGCGTACGCCACCTCTACACACCAGCCGAGCACCGAGTATATCATCAAAATCCAGCCCATCTGATACAGCGAATAGCCCAAACTCCTCATCCTCTTTTCTTGATAATGGTCTGATTATATCACAGACGCGGAATATTCACAATGTGCAAATAATGCCCGCTGCATAAAGGCGGTTTTGTATTATATTTAGTTACGGAGCGGGAAAATTTTGCATATTATTTCAGACATTTACAAATAAATGTTGAAATTTACAATAAAAATGTTGTAAAATAGATACGAAAGTAATAGTATAGGGGTTTTGTTTGAATGTATGCGATAGGGGACAAAATTGTATATGGAGAAAACGGCGTCTGTACTGTGTACGCGATTGCTCCGCTCTCTATGAGCGGGACCGATAAGAACAAGCTTTACTATCACCTTCGCCCTCTTATCGGCAGCGGAACATACTTTACGCCTGTGGACTCCGGGGCCTTCATGCGCCCCGTTATCAGCCGCGAGGAGGCCGAGGCGCTCATCGCCGCCATCCCGGGCATTGCGCCCGCCATCTGCAACGACAGCCGCTTTAACCATGTGGACGCGTTTTATAAGGAGCTTTTCAAGCAGCACACCTGTGAGGCGCTGGTCGCCATTGTCAAGGGCCTGCGCCAGCGCATCTCCGGCAAGAAGACCCGCAGCAGCCGGGCCGAGGCCACAATGCGCCGCGCGAAGGATATGCTCCATGGTGAGCTCGCCGTCGCGCTGGGAATGGAAGTGGACGCTGTTGAGCAGTACATAACCGAGTGCATAGAGCAGCCCGCCAACTGACTTTGAAACGACACCGCCGGAGGTCAAATGACCTCCGGCGGTGTGTTTTATTTATTCATCCTTTTCCTCTTTCGGCGGGGATAGAAAATAGCGCACAAAGGTCACTCCCAGCAGGAGCAGGATGCCCTCCCAGACATAGAGCATGAACAGCTCCGCCGTACCTGTGCCGTGCCCGCCGATGTGATCGCTGTCCGTAAGCTCCGCCCTCAGCTCTCTGTCGTCAAGCTCATTGCCGGCAGCGTCGTAATAACGAAACCACTGCGCCGCCTGTATTCCCGGCTCTTGAAGTATGGTCAGAAACGGCGCGTCGGGCGCGGCGGACTTGTAGACAGGCTCACCCTGCCGCTCCCAGTTATCATACAGCGCGAAGCTGGCAACTCCCGGCAGCTTGTTCGCGCCATAGATAAGAAGCCTGCTCTTGCCGGAGGCTCTTTCCACCTGTGCAGCATACAGCGGCTCATTCGTCACGGAGCAGGAGAGAAACCGATATTCGCCGAAAATGCCCCGCTCCAAGGTGGCAAGGCCGGTTGAATACTCCTCGCGCGCCGAGAACAGCACGAACAGATACCTGCCCTCCCGCTCCATCTCCAGCACGTCAACATTGCTCTGCCGCTCCGGGTCGTCATAGGCGTCGATAGCCGCCTCGAGCTTCTGAGTTGAGGTGACATCCACGCAAAAATCCATGCGGTACAGCCCCAGCATCAGCAAAATTATCAGCACGGCGCTGATAATCGCGCCGGCAAGCTGCTTTATTTTAAATCGGGAGTTCTCTTTTATGAGCCGCAGGAGGTTTTTGTCCGCCGCCTTTTGTTGCTCCGTCGCGGCAATCCGTCTGCCCGAGAGCAGCTCATTGACGGAGATGCCCAAAATCTCACACAGCGGCAGCATAAGCGCCGCGTCAGGCAAGCCTCTGCCAGTCTCCCAGCGGGACACGGCCTTATCACTGACATGCAGCCGCTCCGCAAGCTGCTTTTGCGTCAGCCCCTTGGCCTTTCTCTCGGCGGCTAAGAACGCGCCAGTTGTGTTGTTTTCCAAAGCATCATCTCCCATGAACAATGCCAGTATAGGGCACACCGCCCGGGAAAGTCAATCTATGAATCATAGGCCGCCGGAAATGGGACAAAAGCTCCTCCTTTTACTTGATACCCTCTCAGTCTCGCTTACGCTCGCCAGCTCTCCCAGAGGGCGAGCCAAGAGATTGGTACAAATTTTACGATGTTGCACACATTTTTGGCTCCCTTGTGTAAAGGGAGCTGGCGGCAATCTAAAACAAAATTGAAGCCCAGCGAAGCGGGCGTAGGGTCAATTTTGAGAGGAAGAACGGGGGAATATAGCGGCAGTTTTCCGCTCTTCTCATCGCCCCCGACGCAGAGCCCAGCGACAGCGGGTCTGCGTCGGAGAAGGAAGACGGAAGCAATGAATATGTAGTTTTCCGCTCTCAGCGGGAAACGGAATGGAAATGCTTTCGTCTGACGTAGCAGAGCGGTATGAGCCTGTTCTGACGAGACTGAGGGATTGTAAATGTGCGATATTTGAGCAATAAAGCTAATCGCAGCACAGGTAACGACCCCTCAGTCAGCTTCGCTGACAGCTCCCCTTACGCAGTGGAGCCTTTGGATTGCGCAAATTTAGGTGAAAGCGCTGAATTTGCACCGCAGCTAATCTTGCTTCCCCCATTGGGGGAAGTGGCGAGCTTGCGAGCCGATAGGGGGCGGTTTACCTTAGAGAGTCCCCCCTCAGTCTTGCCGCTACGCAGCAAGACAGCTCCCCCGTAGGGGGCGCCAAGATGGTGTGGCGCAGAGCCCTACAACTTCCAGTTTGTCCAGTTTAAAAAAACGAAAGTTCTGGAGGGAACAGATGAAATACTTTTACCTGCATGGGCTGGGGCAGAGTGCCGACAGCTGGGACAAGGTAATAGCTGCAACAGAAGCGCCGGAGAACAGCGTCTGCCCCGAGCTTGCGCAGCTGCTCAGCGGGAAAACGGCAGTTTATCCCGCGCTTTACTCCGCTTTTTCAGAAATGTGCAATGCGGAAGCTGAAAAAATCACCTTGTGTGGGCTGTCTCTTGGCGGTGTGCTGGCGCTGAACTATGCGATAATACATCCCGAAAAGGTCAGGGCATTAGTCCTGATTGCGGCGCAGTATAAAATGCCGGCACGACTGTTAAAGCTGCAAAACGCGCTGTTTCACCTGATGCCGCGCTCGATGTTCAGGCAGACGGGCTTTGGAAAGCGCGAGTTTATAAGCCTGTGTAACAGCATGGCGGTGCTGGATTTCAGCGCTTCACTGAGCCGGGTCACCTGCCCGGTGCTGGTCATTTGCGGCGGGAAGGACAGCGCGAACAAAAAAGCCTCAATCGAGCTGGCGGAGAGCCTGCCGCATGCTCAATTCAAGGAGATCCCGGGAGCAGGGCATGAGGTAAACTTGGAGACCCCGGTGGAATTGGCAGGCCTACTGCGGGAGTTTTATAACAGCATTTGATATATTCACGCTTGGCGATAGTTGCGGAGGAAAACAGATTATGAAAGTGACGATAGAGGAGCTGGGAGCATATTTACTGGATCATTACAGCAATGGCGGAATAGCCGAAAGTCTTTTTATGAAGCTTGTGGAAGAAATTGGCGAAGTTGCGGAAGTCCTGAACAAAAAAGCAGGCAGAAAATCATCTGATAATGAAGATTTGCGGGCAGAGTTAGGCAGCGAACTTGCGGATGTGATTCATTATGCTGTTGCCATCGCTGCGCTGAACGATATTAATATGAATGAAGTCATCCTTGAGAAGGACAGAGCAGCATCCGTAAAGTACAAGCACAGAACGAATTTGGAACAATTCGCTGCGGCTATGAGAGGCAGGGAGTTGAACACATAATTTCAGCTTGCGGGAAGTTATGGAGAGGCAAATCGGCGCCGGAGGTGAAGAAAATAGAAAAGAAGCTGTCAGAAATGAGCTTAGAAGAATTATGGCAGATTTTTCCAATATGCCTGACAGACCATCAGCCCTGCTGGGAAGAATGGTACGCTGATGAAGAAAACGGTTTGAAAAGCAAAGCGCCTGAAATAGAGAGAATAAATCATATAGGCAGTACGGCGATTAATTCTATTTGCGCAAAACCGATTGTTGATATTCTTGTGGAAATTCCATATGATTATAAGTTATCCGACTATAAAAAATTGATTGAAGAAAACGGCTATATTTGTATGTCCGAGGCTCCTGACAGACTTTCTTTCAACAAGGGGTATACCGAAAAAGGGTTTGCCGAGAGGGTGTTTCACCTGCACCTGAGATATACCGGAGATAATGATGAGCTGTATTTCAGAGATTATTTGAAAGAGCATCCGCAGATTGCAAAGGAATATGAAACTCTAAAACTCAAATTATGGAAAAAATATGAGCATAACCGGGACGCCTATACCGCAGCGAAGACGGATTTTATCCGCAAGTGGACGGCGGAAGCCCGTAAATTATATTCCGGCAGATATCTTTAGCTATCGCGATTATTTGAAAGCGTTCAGCCAAAACCGAGCAAAACACGAAATTGAGGTATAAAAATGAAGATACACAGCATCGCCATTGTCAGCCTGTCGAGCGGGACAATCGGGGAGGACTTTGCAAAGCATGAGGTGGAAATCGGCGTGAACAGGCTGCGCGGCCTCGGGCTGGAGGTCTCATTCATGCCGCACGCGCTCATGGGCATCGAATACATCAAAAACCACCCGGAGGCCCGGGCGGCTGACCTTTTGCAGGCGCTGAGAGACCCGGAGGTTGACATGATACTCTGCGCCATCGGCGGGGATGACCCCTCCCGCCTGCTGCCGTATCTATTTGAACACAATGAGCTGGCGGATGCGGCCTCGGACAAGGTTTTTCTCGGCTTTTCGGACACGACGATAAACCATTTCATGCTCCACAAGGTGGGGATGAAGAGCTTTTACGGGCAGTCCTTCCTTGCGGATGTTTGCGAGCTGGACAGCGAGATGCTGCCGTACACGCGAAAGTATTTTGAAGAGCTGATTTCCACCGGGACGATAAAGGAGCTTCACCCAAGCGAGCTTTGGTATGAGGGGCGGACGAGCTTCGGGCCGGACCAAATTGGCGTGCCGCTGAAGGCGCACCCCAATCAGGGCTTCAAATTATTGCAGGGCGCGCCCGTTTTCTCCGGGGAAATTCTGGGCGGCTGCATAGATTCGATTTACGATTTTTTCAGCCCTGAGCGCTATGCTGATATGCCGCTGCTGTGCAAGAAATACGGGCTGTTTCCCGCAAAAGAGGACTGGGCGGGCAAAATTCTGCTGCTCGAATCCAGCGAGGAGAAGATGCCGCCGGAGACCTACCGCAAGGCGCTGACGGCGCTGAAGGATACCGGCATTTTTGATGTGCTCTCCGGCGTTTTGGTCGGAAAGCCGATGGATGAGGTGTACGCGCGGGAGTATGAGGAGATTCTTGCGGATGTAATCGCCGCGCCGGAGCTGCCCATTGTGTGCAACCTCAACATCGGTCACGCTCTGCCGCGCTGCATTATACCTTTTGGCGTTACCGCGACGGTCGACGCGCGGCGGCAGGTGATTCGCTTTGGCGAGTGAAAAAGAGGATTTGCGAGGACAAAGAAGATTGAAAAAATGTACTTAAGAAAGGCTGCGCCCAACGAGGCTGAAATATGTTACCAATGCATAGAGGACGCGAGAGCGTACCACAAATCCATGGGCTTTGAGCAATGGCACCCGGACTACCCCACACGGCAGACCGTTGATGAGGATATTGCTCAAAATATTGGCTATGCTTTCGTAGGTGACGAGGGCGTCATCGGATATTGCTGCATTGTTTTCGGCGATGAGCCCGCATATCACAGGATTGACGGCGCGTGGAAAACGGACAGACCGTACGCGGTGGTTCATAGAATGGCGTTCAGCGAAAAGGCAAGAGGCGGCGGGCTGTCGAAGGAGGCAATCAATTTAATAAAAGACCTGTGCCGGGCGCAGCATATCAGCGCCATACGAGTGGATACGCAGGATGAAAACAAGGTCATGCAGCACATTCTTGACAGAGAGGGCTTTGAATATTGCGGTTTGATTCAATTTGACGGCGGGCCTAAGCTGGCATATGAGTGGGATGAGTGAAAATGAGCTATAAAATTATTGATAAGGAGAAATATTACCGCAAGGGCGTATTCCGGCATTTTACGCAGGACTGCAAATGCTCCACCTCAATGACGGCACGCCTTGATGTCGCCGCGCTTGAGGAGCATTCACGGAAAACAGGGACAAGGTTCTACATCAACTTTTTGTACCTGCTCTGCAAAGCCCTCAACTCGCGGGACGATTACAAAATGGGCTACCTGTGGCAGAGCGATGAGCTTATTTGCTATGATGTCATTAACCCGACGCAGTATGTTTTCCACGAGGACACCGAGACCTGCACCCCGGTTTACACTGAGTATAACGCGGATTACTCCGCCTTTTACGCGGGCGCGGAGCGGGATATTGAACGCGCGAAGCAGACACGGGAGTATGGGCTTGACATGGAAAATCACCCCAACTGGTTTGACGCCTCGTTCATCCCGTGGCTGTCGTATGATGCGCTGAATATTGAGCTGCCGGATGGATATCTGTCCTTCGCGCCTATCGTCAACTGGGGCAGCTATCGCGAGGAAAACGGCAGACTGATGATGCCTATAAGCGTCCGCCTGAACCACGCCATCGCGGACGGGTATTTAATCGCGAATGTGTTCCGGCTTTTGCAGCGGGAGATAGATTTGTTTACACATGAAGGAGAAAACCATGGCGTTTGATTTCAAGAAGGAATATAAAGAATTTTACATGCCGAAGAAAAAGCCCGCGATAGTGGATGTCCCGGCGGCAAGCTATATCGCCGTACGCGGCAAGGGCGACCCCAACGAGGAGGGCGGCGAGTACAAGCAGGCAATAAGCGTGCTGTATTCGGTGGCGTACACGCTCAAAATGAGCTACAAGACCGAGCATAAAATCGAGGGCTTTTTTGAATATGTCGTCCCGCCGCTGGAGGGCTTCTGGTGGCAGGAGGGCGTCGAGGGCGTGGACTACTCCGACAAGGCGGGCTTTAACTGGGTGTCCGTCATCCGCGTTCCGGAGTTTATCAAAAAGGCGGACTTTGACTGGGCGGTCGAGACAGCGACAAGGAAGAAAAAGCTCGATTGCTCCAAAGCGGAGCTTATCACCGTTGAGGAGGGGCTTTGTGTCCAAATCCTGCACACCGGCGCCTATGACGATGAGCCGGCGACGGTGGCTTTGATGGACGAGTATTTGCAGAAAAACGGCTATGTGAACGACTTTTCCGACACGCGCCTGCACCATGAGATATATCTCTCCGACCCGCGCAAGACCGCACCGGAAAAGCAGAAAACAGTCATAAGGCATCCGGTTAAGAAGGCGTGAGGTGCTTTGAATGAACAGAACAATAGCCAGAGCGGGCGCTGTTATAGTGACTGCCTCGGTGCTGCTGTTTGCGGTGTGTATGCTGATACCCTTTGACTTTGGCAGTTATTTTGTGTGTATGCTGCTGCCGATTGGCTACATTATGATGACCGCCGGTTTCTGCGCCGAGAGCGATGAGGAGCATAGAGCGGCAGCTGTTGCCGGGGCGATATTTGCCGCAATTTAAGCGGTACTGGTACTTATCGTGTACTTTGCGCAGACGACAGCCGTCAGGCTGGGCGGGCTTAATGAGCAGGCAATGCGGATTCTCGACTTCTCACGCGGCGGGCTGTTTTTCAGCTATGATTTGCTCGGTTACGGCATGATGGCGCTTTCAACCTTCTTTCTGGGACTGACGATACAGGCGAAAACAAGGGCGGATAAGTGGCTGAAGTACCTAATGATAATACACGGGGTGTTCTTTTTCGGCTGCTTCATCATGCCAATGACGGGTGTGTTCAGCTCAATGGCAAACGGCGAAACCAGCGCCGCCGGGGTCGTTGCGCTGGAATTATGGTGCGCCTATTTTGCGCCGGTTGGAGTTCTGGCGGCACTGCATTTCAAATAAACGCCACTTTATCAGAAACTGGCATGAAGCGACAAATTGGGAGTTGTAAATCTCTGCGCCAATCCATCTTGGCGCCCCCTACGGGGGAGCTGTCTTGCTGCGTAGCGGCAAGACTGAAGGGGGTATAAGTAAACCGCCCCCTATCGGCGCTACGCGCCACTTCCCCCGATGGGGGAAGCAAGTAGGTGCAGCGGATGTTTTAGCGCTTTTGCCACAATTTTCGCCAAGCCCTTTGCCTCCCCTTCGCAAAGGGGAGGTGGCTTGACGCGAAGCGGCAAGACGGAGAGGTCGTTGGTGAGAAAGTCACAACAAGTATAATTTCGCGCTTCGCGCGGATACCCTCTCAGTCTCGCTTACGCTCGCCAGCTCTCCCAGAGGGAGAGCCAAGCCGTTGCCGCTACAACTTCCAATTTACCTTTATGTGGCTGACCCAATGGGTCAGCCGGCGTTTTTTCACCCGTTCATAAAGAAATCCAGAATGTTCATTCCTGCCGAGGTTTCGGCCTTATACAGCTCCGTATACCCGCATTTTGTGCACGTGACGGTTATAAAGCGCTTGTTCTGCACATTGAAAATCTTTGAAAAGTTCCCGCCGGTGGCCTGAAACTGATCCATCTCATACTCCGTGTTTCCGCATTTGCAGCATCTCCAATCCATGCTGATGCCTCCTTAATAAATATTCATATCAGTGTCTGCCGCGCCTGCCGCCGACAATGCCGCGCACAACCAGCGCCACAACGCCCGCTGCCAGCAGGCCCATCAGCACATACAGGATTATCCTGAACGTGCCCAGATCCACGCTCTGGCTGAGGCTTAGCGAATCTCCCTTGTCGCTGCCGTGGTACTGAAGCTCCCGGCTGCTGGTGTAGCCGCAGACGGAGCAGACGCCCTTCTCCTCGCCGGGGCTGTTTTTCTCGGCCTCGAGTATCGTTTTCCACTCCATGGTGTGCTCGGCCCGGTCTGTCATCTCGCCGCACTCACACTGGCGCCAGTGATGCCCCGCGTCGCTCTGCCAGGTGTCCGGAAACTCATGGGTGTGGACCTCCTCCGTCGGCTCCGGGCTCTCCTCGGGCTGCTCGGAAGCCTCGGGGCTCGGTGTGGGTGACGGCGTGGGCGTGGGCGTTGCCTTGGCCGGGTCGGGGTTTACGTTTATGACAGCGCCGTTGGATGTGACGGAGCCGCCGGGGCCGGAGAAGGTGCAGACGGCCTTCCAGCCGTTCATTTCAAGCGGTATGCCGCGCACGATTATCTTATCCGTCCCGTCCCCGCCGACAGTGACACTGGGAAACTTCGAGCCGATATCCGCGCAGGATATTGAGCGCCCGCTCGGGTCAACAAGGCTCCACGCGCAGCTGTCGGCATAGCTCGCGGTGGAGACGAATGACGCCCAGCCCCCCTCGGTGACGGTCTCCCCGCCGGGGTGCTTTATGATATTCGGCGCCCAGATGGCCGGGGTGTAATCCCGCCGCAGGACGATATATGTCCCGCCCTCGCCGATGGCGTAATCCACGGCGGAGTTATTGAGGTACGCGCTCAGCCCCTCGGCAAAATAGCGCCCCTCGTAGGCGTCCAGACGTATCTCCAGATGATAGGTGTCCGTGCCGAATTTATCGGTCAGCGGAGTGTAGTTCTGGTCGTACCAGGTGATGCTGGTGGCATAGCAGCCGTCGGTGCTGGTGGCGGCGCTGATAAAGCTCACGTCCATCAGCGCGACCGGCGTGTATGAGGTTGTTGCGAGCACCTTGGTTATCTCCCCCTCGGCATAGGCCGGGGTTTTGGCGGCAAAAGGCAGCGCCGCCAGCATGCACAGCGCCAGAAGCGCCGTTATCAGCTTTTTCATCCTCATCTTAGGCCATTCCCCTCTGTCTCTCCGCATTTTCGCTCGACTGACATTCAATATCGGTTTACATATTACCATTATATAATCAGCCGTCCCCGCGGTCAAGGGAAATTACAGTCAATTTTTTCTTAAATTTTCTTTCAATTTTCCGTATTCATGCTATAATCAATTGTTCGTAAAATTTCACCCTTGCACAGAGATGAGGTTAAAATAAATTGATTAAATACAAGGCCGGAAAATGTGATATAGCCGTAGTGGGCGCGGGGCATGCCGGGATAGAGGCCGCCCTCGCCGCGGCGCGTATGGGGCTTGACACCATATGCTTCACCGTCAATCTTGACAGCGTGGGCAATATGCCCTGCAACCCCGCCATCGGCGGCACGGGCAAGGGCCACCTTGTCCGGGAGCTTGACGCGCTGGGCGGCGAGATGGCCAAGGCCGCCGACAGGGCCTGCATCCAGTACAGGATGCTAAACCTCGGCAAGGGCCCGGCTGTGCACTCGCTCCGCGCGCAGGCCGACAGGCGGCGCTATCAGGAGGTCATGAAGCACACGCTTGAGCTTCAGGAAAACCTGCGCGTAAAGCAGGCGGAGGTCGTGGATATCGGCATTGAAAACGGCGCTGTCCGCTCCGTTGTGACCGCCACGGGCGCGGAGTATGACTGCTCCGCGGTCATCATCGCCTCGGGCACCTATCTTGACGGGCGCACCATCGTGGGTGAGGCTGTGCGCTCTTCAGGGCCGGATGGGCTTGCCGCCGCCGTGCCGCTGGCAGAGCGTCTGCGGGCCCTGGGGCTCAATATGCGCCGCTTCAAGACCGGGACGCCGCCGCGCGTCAACGCCCGCTCGGTGGACTTTTCCCGCATGGAGCTGCAAAAGGGCGACGAGGAGCCGGAAGCCTTCTCCTTCTCCACCGCCGCCGTGCCCGAAAACCGCGCCGTGTGCTATCTGACCTACACCAACGAGCGCACGCATGATATCATCCGCGCGCACCTTGACCGCAGCCCGATATACTCCGGCGTCATTGAGGGCGTCGGCCCGCGGTACTGCCCGAGCATCGAGACGAAGGTCATGACCTTCCCGGATAAGCTCCGCCATCAGCTGTTCATTGAGCCGATGGGCCTCAACACCGAGGAGGTGTACATTCAGGGCTTCTCCTCCTCCATGCCGGAGGAGGTGCAGGTGCAGATGCTTCACACCATCCCCGGCCTTGAGCACGCGGAGATGACGCGCCCGGCCTACGCCATCGAGTATGACTGCATCGACCCGACCGAGCTTTACGCAACGCTGGAGTGCAAAAAGATACCGGGGCTTTACGGCGCGGGGCAGTTCAACGGCTCCTCCGGCTATGAGGAGGCCGCCGTGCAGGGCTTCGTGGCGGGCGTCAACGCCGCCTTGAAGCTTCTGGGCCGTGAGCCGCTTATCATCCGCCGCAGCGAGGCTTACATCGGCGCGCTGATTGACGATTTGGTCACCAAGGGCACTAATGAGCCCTACCGCATGATGACCTCCCGCAGCGAGTACCGCCTTCTGCTCCGGCAGGATAACGCCGACCAGCGCCTGAGCCATATCGGGCTTGAGCTGGGGCTTATAAGCCCGGAGCGGCATCAGGCCGTGCTGGATAAATACGCCGCTGTGGATGCGGAGCTCAAGCGCTTAGAGGGATGTCACATCGCCCCGGGCGATGCGCTCAACGCCCTTTTGACCGAAAAAGGCACCGCCCCCGTCAGCACCGGCGCGTCATTGGCAGAGCTTATCCGCCGCCCGCAGATAAGCTACAATGATCTCGCTCCCTTCGACCCGGCGCGCCCCGTTTTGGACCGCGCCGTCGCCGCGCAGGTGGAGATACGCCTCAAGTACGACGGGTACATCAAGCGCCAGCTCAAGCAGGTGGAGGAGTTTTCCCGCATGGAGAGCCGCCGCCTGCCCCCGGATATCGACTATGACAAGATCACCGGCCTGCGCCTTGAGGCGCGGGAGAAGCTCAAGAAGATTCGCCCCGAAAACTTCGGCCAGGCCGGCCGCATCTCCGGCGTGTCCCCGGCGGATGTGTCCGTGCTGATGATTTACTCGGAGGGCAGACGATGAAGGTTGTTCTGGGCTTTTCCGGCGGGGTGGACTCCGCCGTGTCCGCCGTGCTGCTTAAGTGCGCGGGCTATGAGGTGCTGCCGCTGTATCTTGATAACGCCGCTCCCGCCGCGCGGGAGGAGGCGGAGCGCGCGGCCAAAGCCACGGACTTTGAGCTTGCGGTCATCGACGTCAAAGCACGGCTGGAGGAGGCGGTCTGCCGCCCCTTTGCCGAGGCATACGCAAAAGGCCTGACGCCAAACCCCTGCATAATCTGCAACCCCGCTCTTAAATTCAAAGCGCTTTCGGACTATGCCGACAGCGTGGGCGCGGAGCTTATCGCCACCGGGCACTATGCCCGCGCAGAGGGCGGCGCGCTCTACAAGGGCCAAAGCGCAAACGACCAGAGCTATATGCTCTGCCGCCTGACACGCGAGCAGGCGCGGCGGCTTATCCTGCCGCTGGGCGCTTATGAAAAGGCGCAGGTGCGCCAAATGGCGGCGGAGCTTTCCCTCCCCGCCGCGCACAAGCCCGACAGCATGGAGATTTGCTTTGTGCCGGATAACGACCATATCGGCTGGCTCAAAAGCCGGGGTGTTGACCCTCCCGCCGGGGACTTTGTGTTCCACGGCGCGGTCGTCGGCCGGCATGAGGGCATCCAGCGCTACACCGTCGGCCAGCGCAGGCCCGGCCTTTTTGACGGGCGCAAGCTGTACATCTCCCGCATCGACGCGGAAAACAATGTCATTGAGCTCGCTCTCTGGGAGGAGCTTTTCAAAACAGAGCTGAGTGCCGCCGACTTCAACTGGCTCATCGATCCGCCCGCCGGTGAGCTGAGCGCCAGCGTCCGCGTGCGGCACACCAAGTGGGAAAATCCCCCCTGCACCGCGCGCGTTGACGGCAATTTCGTGCGCATAAGCTGCGTCGAGCCCGTCCGCGCCCCGGCCCCCGGCCAGTCCGCCGTTTTGTATGACGGCGACAGGCTCCTCGGCGGCGGGTTTATAGTGTGAACAAAAAATGCGAACCACGTTGTGGTTCGCATTTTTTATTTCGTATACTCAACCCTTGAGGGACTCGAGATATGCCTTGCCTCTGTTGTCGGCGGTGATTATGGCACTCTTGAGCGAATCAAGGCTGACGGCAAAGGGCTCGTGATGGATAAGTATGTTCTTGTTGAGCGTATGCTCGGCGATGATGTTGAGGTTTTCCTCCGTGCGCTCAATGCCGATCTGCTCGAGGGTCACGGGCAGGTCTGTCTCATGCAGGAACGCAAGCGTCTCGTCAATAGTCTCCTTGGGGGCATTTTCCAGAACGAGCTGGCACAGCAGGCCGAAGGCCACAATCTCGCCATGGAGGGACTTCTTGCTGCCGGGAATGTTGGAAAAGCCGTTGTGGAAACCGTGGCTTCCGGCAAGGCCGCCGTTAATAAAGCCAAGGCCGCTCAGCAGGGTATTGGCCTCGATGACATTCTCCACCGCCTCGGTAACGACCTTCGCCTTCACCGCCTCGAGCGCGGCGGCGCCGTCCTCCATAAGAATCTCGTGGCACTCTCTGGACACTGCCATACCGGCGCGGCAGCTCAGGTATCCCCTGCCCACGCAGTTAGGGGTGTAAGCACTGCGGCAGGCCTGCGCCTCATACCAGGTGGCGAGCGCGTCGCCTATGCCGGCGGAGAAGAGCCTTGCGGGCGCGCCGACGATAATTTTTGAATCCACAAGCACCAGCTCCGTGCTGCGCCTTGTGGCTCTGCCGGAGATATGCACGCCTTCCGGGGTGTAGACCGCCGCCCAGTCGGCTGCGGGCGCATCGCTGGAGGCGGAAGTGGGCACAATAATGCGGGGCATATCCACCTCGTCGCCAACGAGCTTCGCCACGTCAAGCGCCTTGCCGCCGCCGACGCCCACCAGCACATTGCAGCTATACTTGCGCACAACATCGGCCAGCTCCATGACATTTTCCATGCAGCACTCGCCGGCAAATTTGATAATCTCATAGCCGCAGCCGCATTTATCCTCAATCGCGGCTATCATGGCGCTGATCATATCGTACACACCGCCGTCAACAATAAAGAGGAACTTGTTCCCGTGCTTGCTGCCGTAGGCAAACACATTGTTAAACTCTCCCGCGCCCTGAATATATTTCTGGGGGCAGCCAAACCCTCTGGAATTGTTGGGCAGCAGAATATCGCTTCTGGTTCTGTTCTCGTTCATTTGCAGCTTTCCTCCTGTTAATTATATGTACAGCAAAAGCTTTTTCTTATGAGATTATATTTACGCGCGCCGCGAAAGTCAAATGTAAAATACGAAAACGTTTTCGTTGTGAAAATATGCCAAAAGCGTCTCCCTAAATCGCATTTTCGGGAAACGCTTTCGTTTTGAGTTGCGTGTTTCAGTGTATATCGGCGCAGGAATCGCGCTTGACAAGGGTGCTCGGGATATACAGCTTCACCGGTGCGCTGTGGGCCTTCTCCATCCTGTCCACCAGCAGCTTCACCACATGGCCGCCCATCTCCTCCGCCGGGATGGACATGGTTGTCAGCATCGGTTCAAGATAGCGGATATTTTCCACGTCGTTTATGCCGATGATGGATATATCCTCCGGCACGGCGATCCGCGCCTCCTTGAGCGCCTTGAGAACGCCCACGGCCGAGATATCATTGGCGCAGACGATGGCCGTGCAGTCAAGCTCGTGATCCAGCGCCTTTTTCAGGCCGTAATAGCTGTCGCTCGGGGTGAAGAGCACATCTATTATAAGGTCTTTGCCGCTGGCGATGCCGTGCTCCCTGACCTTATCAAGATAGGCGTTGTAGCGCTGCTCGTTCTTGGTTTCGCCAATATAGCAGATTTTGTTGTGCCCCATTGAGACAAGGTAATCCATCGCCACGGCGACCGCGTCATAGCCGCTGCAAATCACGCTGTCTATGCCCAGCTCCAAGTCCTGAAGTCCGGCGTAAATCAGGTTTTGATAGGTATTTTTCAGCACCTTCAGACTCTGCATATCTATTCTGCCCAGAATGACGGCGGAGCCCTTCTCCTTGCGCGCCGTGCTGAGCTGCGTCTTAATATCCGACAGGCCGAGCTGAGAGCGCACCCGGTAACCACGCTTGAAAAGATTTTCCTCTATCACCCGGCGCAGCGAGGATAAAAACGGGTCAAGAAAATAATCCAGCTCACGGGCGAGAATAAAGTCAACCACCTGCTCGGCTTCCTTCGCCCCGTTCTCCTTTTTGCGCAGCCTGCGCGCGCTCTCATTGACGGAGTAGCCGGTTATGCGCACAGCCTCCCAGATTTTTTCCTTGGTCTTTTCCGAGGCTGCGGAAGGCCCCTCCCCGCTCAGCACCCGCGAAACCGTTGACGGCGAAACTCCCGCAAGCTTGGCCACGTCTTTTATTGTACTCATATAAATAAATCCCCTGTTTTATAAAATCTTTTCTCTTTTTTCCTGTTTTTATTATACACGATTCTTTGCTTAAACGCAACATTGCGTTGAAAAAACCGTTTTTTGTCCAAACTGCACAACAAAATCGTTTGCGTAATTTACGCTTGACGAAAAGCTCCCGTCAGATAAAATATAATGCAGATACCCATTGTAAATGGCCCAACATTTTTTCAAAGAAAGGAAAGACTGAAATGAAAAAGATTCTGGCACTCATCCTTGCGCTCTGCATGGTTTTCGCTCTGGCCGCTTGCGGCTCTTCCGCCCCGGCTGAGTCCAAAGCCCCCGCAGACAGCGAAGCCCCTGCTGATGCTCCCGTCGATAACGCCGAGCCTGCAGAAGACCTCACCTGGGGTCTGACTCCCTTTGAGGAGACCCAGCACATCAGATACGCCATATTCACCGGCTCCATTCACTCCTACATGTCTTACTTCGCCGATCAGCTCGGTGTTTTTGACGCTCTGAACATTGATATCGAGTTTGTCCCCTTCACCGGCGGCCCCGCCATGCTGGAAGCCGGCAACGACTGGGATATTTGCTGCCTTGGTCTGGGCGGCATCGCCATCTCCCTGTCCACCTATGACTATGTCTTCATTGAGAACACCGACTATGAGGACAACATGGCCATCTTCGTGCGTCCCGACTCTGAGATCGCCAAAGACCCCGCCAATCCCGAGCTCTGGAAGGGTGCCGAGTGCGTCTATCCCACCGGCACCACCGCTCAGTTTGCTCTGACCGCTTACCTGCAGAGCATGGGCCTGTCCCTGGCTGACGTTGTCAGCACCAATGCCGACGTTGCCAACGCCCTGACCGTCTTCTCCGGCGGCACCGGCGATGTCCTGTGCGTCTGGAACGCCATTGCCTTCGCGGCTGACGATGCGGGCCTGTTCCGTGTCAGCGATTCCGGCCAGCTTGGCAACAGCCCCATCTGCGGCTCCTTCGTGCACCCCGATTTCCTTGAGGCCAACCACACTCTGGTCAGCACTGTTGTCGCTGTTGAGCGTCTCGCCGCCGAGTGGCTCTACGCCAACCCCGATGAGGCTGCCGAGATGTTCTACAACCACTGCGAGGAAGAGGGCTTCCTCGTCACTGAGGATGTTGCAAGACGCTCTGTTGAGTGGCTCGCCGCTCCCACCGTGGACGAGTACATTGAGAGCTTCACCACCGAGGGTGAGTTCAATGACGAAGCCGGCCGCAACCTGCTCAAGGTCGAAGAGGATATCCTTCAGGGCTATAACTTCTTCCTGAGCGAGGGCAAGTACACCGTTGAGCAGCGTGCCGCATGGCTCTCCGGCGGTCTTGTCGATAACTCCGTCGCCCTTGAGGTCAAGGAGCTGCTCGGCAGATAATTTTCCGGGCATCCACACATAATAACCAGCGCTGGGCCGGCTTTTTCAGGTCGGCCCAGCTTTTTGAATCAGCACAAAGCAGCAGGTATGCACCGACATGCTGACACATCCGAATCCACACCGTAAAGCCGAACATGGGATTATACAAAATGTACAGCCCTCAAAGCTTTGGCTTTCACAGAACATCTGCCGATAACACGGAAGGTAGGGATATAATTGAAAGATACTCCTGATATTTTGACCAGCGAACAGATGGTTACCCAGATGAAAACAGAGCAGAAACGGATTAAGTACAGGGACATTATCCTGTCCGTCTCCGGTGTGCTGCTGCTGCTTATCATCTGGGAATCTCTCGTTATGTTTCATATCGTTGACAGCCGCAAGCTGTGCAGCGTGCTTGAGATATTCAAGCTCTTTATCGTAAAACTCACCGACCCGAACCCCGACGGGGCTGTACTTATGGTCAACATCTGGTCCAGCCTTAAGATCGCCCTCACCGGCTACGGCCTGGCGATGCTTATTGGCATACCCATGGGCTGGCTTATGGGCTGGTACCGTGGCTTTGACGCGTTCATGCGTCCTATTTTTGAAATCATCCGTCCGATCCCTCCTGTGTCGTGGATCCCGCTCACGATAGTCTGGATGGGCATCGGTCTTAAATCCAAGGCGTTTATCGTCTTCTTCTCGGCCTTCGTGCCCTGCCTGATCAACTCCTACACCGGCATCAGGCAGACCAAGGAAGTCCTCATCAACGTTGGCAAGACCTTCGGCGCTTCCAACTTCACCTGCTTCTGGAAGGTGGGCATCCCCTCCTCCATGACCATGACCTTCGCCGGCATCAAGGTCGCCATAGGCAATGCCTGGGCAACTCTGGTCGCGGCGGAAATGCTGGCCGCCTCCAGCGGTCTGGGCTTCATGATCCTTCAGGGCAGAAGCTACGGCCGTGTTGACCTTATTATCCTCGGCATAGTCGTCATCGGTATTATCGGCGTGCTTATTTCGCTCCTGATCAGCAAGTGTGAAAATCTCGTATTGGGGTGGAAGAAACTATGAAAAAAATATCTACCGAAAATCTCAGTTCTGCGGAAATCAGGGAACGCAGACTGCATATTGCATACAAAATTCTCCCCATTGTGTCCATATTGCTGCTGATACTGCTGTGGCTCGTAGCCTCGTCGTCAAGCAGCAACGCGAACTTCCCCTCCCCGGCGGAGGTCTGGGAGAGGACCGTCAGACTCTTCACTCACCCGGTCAAGAAGAGAAACCTTATCCTCCACGCTCTGGCGAGCTTGAGGCGTGTCGGTCTGGCGCTACTCTTTGACTGGACCTTCGGCATCGCCTTCGGCATTATGATAGGCTGGTTCCCGAAGCTTCGCGCCTTCTTCTCCCCGCTGTTTGACGCGTTCCGCGCCATTCCGCCGCTCGCGTGGATCCCTCTTATCACCCTGTGGAACGGTGCGGGCGAGCTGTCCAAGATAATCATCGTTATCTTCGGCTCTCTCCAGAGTGTCGTCATCAACGTCAAAGCGGGCCTGAGCACAGTGGACAAGATGTATCTCGATGTGGGCACCGTGTTTAACGCGACCCCCGCTCAGAGGCTTTTCAAAATAGCGATCCCCTCCTCCCTTGACGCCATATTCGCCGGTGTGCGTACCTCCACCAGTGCAGCCTGGATGGCCGTTCTCGCCGCCGAGATGCTTGGCGCGGGCGATTCCGGCGTGGGTCTGCTCATCTCCCGCGGTATGGATTCAATGGATATGCCCCTCGTGCTGACAGGCATGATTACCATCGGCATTGTCGGTGCTCTGCTTGCCATCATCACTCAATTTGCAGAAAGGTTGATTTGTCCATGGACGAGAAAAACAAAGTGATCCTGAAGCTCGAGAACATTTCTCAGGGCTTTATCGTGAAGGACGATGTAAAGCAGGTCGTAGATAATGTCTCCATGGAGGTTCGGGACAACGAGTTTCTGGTGGTTCTCGGGCCGGGGCACTGCGGCAAGACCGTCCTTATGAATATTATCGCCGGCCTTGACAAGGCCATCTCCGGCCATGTCTACCTTGACGGCGAGGAGATACACGGCAACGACGAGCGCATAGGGATGGTGTTCCAGTCCCTCAACCTCATGCCCTGGCGGACGGTTATGGGCAACGTTGAGTTCGGGCTTGAGATATCCGGCATGGACAAGAAGCAGCGCCGCGAGATCGCCCAGAAGTACATTGACCTGGTGGGTCTCACCGGCTTTGAAAATTCCTATCCCCATCAGCTCTCCGGCGGCATGAAGCAGCGCGTGGGCATCGCCAGGGCATACACCAACAGCCCGGAGATTCTGCTCATGGACGAGCCTTTCGGCCAGCTTGACGCCCAGACCAGATACGCGATGCAGGAAGAAGTGCTCCGCATCTGGGAGAGCGAGAAGCGCACCATCATCTTTGTCACCAACAACATCGAGGAAGCCGTCTACCTTGCCGACCGCATAGTCCTTCTGAGCAAGTGCCCGGCTCAGGTCAAGCAGGTGTACGACCTGAGCGGTCTCCAGCGCCCCAGAAACTTCACCGACCCGGAGTTCCTGCGCATCCGCAAGGACATTTCCGACAACACTGACCTTGCTCTTTAATGGGAGGTATCTATGGATAATCAGGAATACAAAGTTCGCGTAGAACATCTGACCAAGTATTTTGGCAACCTGCATGTTCTCGACGATGTCTCTTTCAACATCAGGAAAGGTGAATTTCTCTGCGTTGTCGGCCCCACCGGCTGCGGCAAGACCACCTTCCTCAACCTGCTCACCCGCATCTATATGCCCACCAAGGGCGAGCTGTATATTGACGGCGAGCCTGCCGACCCGAAAAAGCACAATCTGGCCGTCGTGTTTCAGGAGCCGTCTTCTATGCCCTGGCTGACGGTTGAAAAGAATCTGCGCTTTGGCATGGAGATAAAGAACATGCCCAAGGCCGAAATAGACAAGCGCGTGGAAAACATGATAAAGCTGCTGGGTCTTGAGGAATTCAGGGACAAATACCCCCACCAGCTCTCCGTCTCCACCGCCCAGCGCATTATCATCGGCCGCGCCTTTGCCATGCAGCCTGACCTGCTGCTCATGGACGAGCCTTACGGCCAGATGGACATCAAGCTCCGTTTTTATCTGGAGGATGAAGTTATCCGCCTCTGGAAAGAGATGGGCACCACCGTCGTATTTATAACCCATAATATTGAAGAAGCCGTTTACCTTGCCGAGCGAGTGCTGATCTTGACCAACAAGCCCGCCAAGATAAAGGAGGAGGTCAAAATCGACCTGCCCCGCCCCAGAGATGTTACCGATCCGGAATTTATCAGACTGCGCAATTATATAACGGATCAGATCAAGTGGTGGTAAAGTGCGGCCGGAAAGACCTGCTTTATAATTAAAAGCAGGTCTTTCACAAAAATCCCATAAAAGTATTGGAGATAACGTCTGATGAAGATTTTAATAGGAGCGGACAAGGGCGGCTTCGCCTTGAAAGAGGCCATCGCCCAACACCTGCGTGAGCTTGAGCTTGAATATGAGGACATAGGCACGGTAACGCTGGATGAGCCTAAGACCTTCGTCCACATCGCGGACGTGGCCGGTGACGCGATATCTGCCGGTCAGGTGCAGCGGGCCATTCTCGTCTGCGGGACGGGCATGGGCATGTCCATTGCCGCCAACAAGCACAAGGGCGTGTATGCCGCCGTTGTGGAGAGCCAGTACGCCGCGATGTACGCGAGGAAAATAAACGACGCGAACGTTCTGTGCCTCGGTGGCTTCATCGTCGGGCCGACAATGGCCTGTGAGATAGTCGATACCTTTCTGAACACCGAATTCGTGCAGGACTTCCCCCAGTGGCGGATAGATTTTCTCCATTCTCAGAAGGCGGCTCTCGCGGAGCTGGAAGAGAAGCATTTCAAATGATTTCGGGTAAACAGCCCACATAAAAGCATCGTTTGCCCTATCCCGTTTTTGAAGGGTGGATAAAAACATGGTTTCACAAGAAAAGATTATTGAACTGAAAAAATTCGCGGCGGATATACGCATCGCCGCGATGGAAGAATTCCGCGCCATAGGCATCGGCCACGTTGGCGGCTCCATGTCCGTATGCGACCTGATGGCCTGCCTGTACGGCGGAGTGATGCGGCTTGACCCTAAAAACCCCAAATGGGAGCAGCGGGACAGATTCATCATGTCAAAGGGCCACGCCGGGCCCGCGATGTACGCGGCGCTGGCGCTGCTGGGCTATTTCCCCCGCGAGGAGCTCAAGACCATCAACCGCCTCGGCACAAGGCTTCCCAGCCACACCGACATGAACCGCACTCCCGGTGTGGATATGACCACCGGCTCTCTCGGCCAAGGCTTCTCAAGCGGTCTGGGCATCGCCATGGGCTGCAAGAAGAAGGGCCTTGACAGCTATGTCTACATTCTCCTCGGCGACGGCGAGTGTGAGGAAGGCCAGGTCTGGGAATGTGCAATGTTCGCCCCGGCAAAGAAGCTGACGAATGTGATCGCCTTTGTCGATTACAACGACCTCCAGCTTTGCGGCACGGTCGAACAGGTGGCCGGACTTACCGATATCGGCGGGAAGTTCGCCGCCTTCGGCTGGCACGTGGTAAATGTTGAGGACGGCAACGATGTGGCGCAGATAATGGCGGCAATCGAGGCTGCAAAGGAGGCCGCCGACAGGCCCTCCATGATAATCCTCAAGACCAAGAAGGGCAAAGGCTGCTATTTTGCCGAGGATGTGTTCAACCACAATATGCCCGTCTCAAACGAGCAGGCCGACCGGGCCATTGCTGAGCTTGAGGCCTACAAGGCATCGCTGTGAGAAAGGGGCGAAACGGCATGATTATAAAGCTTGACAAAGAAAACGCGCTTAGCAAAATTGAGATGCGGCAGGTCTATGCCGATGGCATCATAAGCCTTATCGAGCAGGGCGAGCCCATCATCATAACGGACGCGGACCTGATGCGTCCCATCGGCATCCTCCCCTATAAGGACAAATACCCCGACAATATTTTTGACTGCGGCATAGCGGAGAGCAACATGATAGGCATAGCCTGCGGGCTGTCCGTGGAGGGCTTTGTCCCCTTCACCCACTCCTTTGCCACCTTTGCCTCCCGCAGAGTCATGGATCAGGTGTTCATGAGCGGCGCCTACGCCAAGCGCAATGTGAAAATGCTGGGCAGCGACCCCGGCATCTGCGCCGGGCTCAACGGCGGAACGCACATGGCCTTTGAAGACGTGGCGATGATGCGCGCAGTGCCGGAACTGACGATAATCGAGCCGACAGATGTGGTGATGCTTGAAAATCTTCTGCCCAAAATCGCCCACAGCTACGGCATGATGTATATCCGCATCTGCCGCGTGCAGACCGAGAATATTTACGCCCCCGGCTCTGACTTCGAGATAGGCAAGGCCGCCATGCTCCGCGACGGTAAGGATGTGACCATAATCGCCGCAGGACGCGAGGTCGTGGAGGCCGTCCGGGCGGCGCAGATGCTGGCCGAGGAGGGCATAGAGGCAAGAGTGCTGGATATGTTCACCATAAAGCCGCTGGATGAGGAAGCGGTGCTTCGCGCCGCCGCCGAGACCGGGGCGATAGTCAGCGCGGAGAACCACAACGTGATCGGCGGTCTTGGCAGTGCCATAGCGGAGACACTGGCGCGCGGCTGCCCTGTGCCAATGGAGTTTGTGGGCGTGCAGGACACCTTCGGCGAGGTGGCCGCGACCGACGTTCTCAAGGAGCACTTCGGCCTCATGGCAAAGGATATCGCCGCCGCTGCAAAACGGGCGGCAGCAAGGAAGTAGACCGCGCCCTTTTACTTTCCACCGGGCTGTAAGGGCGCCGGAATTTAATCAGACGGGAGTCGGATCGTAATATGAGCAGTATTCAGTACAACATTTCATCGCTCTACGGCAGCGGAAAGCTGCCCGTGGTAAGCGGGGACGAGTCCTATGTGGACAGAATAATCACACACGATATTGACAGCGAGCTTTACGACGAATTTAAGCGCAGACACGCCGCTCTGGGTGTTACCGACAATTTCAGAGAGGTCATTGACTGCTTCCATGTACCGGCGGGCGAAACCCCCGCTGGCTTCCGCGTGGAATTCAGGATGGTTGATGACGAGCTTATTCAGGCAGACCTCGTGCGCGATATATCCTACGACAAAAACTGCGTAAAGCGCCCGCAGAAGATACTCTTCAGCGCGGACTCCGCAAACCCCTATGAGGTTGAGCCGATGAAGAACATCATCTCAAACCTCACCTGCAACCCCGCGATCATTTATAACCAGTTTATCAACAACCCCGCCGCGAATGTTGGCGGCAAATATAAGACAAGGGATGAGGTGCTCAAGGATATCGGCGATATTCTCGGCCCCGGCTGTGATATCAGCGTTGAGCTCAACGACCCTTTCAACTCCTCCGAGAGCCAGATCCTGGAGGAGGCCGCCCGCTTCAGGGAGCTGCTTTCAAAGCACCGGGTCGTCATCAAGGTCCCGCACACCGGCCCCGTGAACGCCGGCAACGTGTCGCAGCTTATGACCGGCGACAAGAAGTTTTCCCTGCGCTACAACCAGGGCGACACGAAGGACTTCTTCCGCGGCCACAATCTCGCCCTGATGCTCAAGGAGCACGGCTACCGGGTGAACTTCACGCTCATGTTTGAGCCTTATCAGACGGCCCTTGCGCTTCAGGCGCGCCCCTATTTCATCAACAGCTTCATCATGTTCCGTCACTCCCAGAGTATGCAGATGGCCGGGCTTATGAAGGCTTACGAGGCCACGGGCGATCCCCTGTTTATCGAGCAGCTTCAAAAGTATATGGTGGACAATGACTATCTTGCCGCGGGTGAGATAAGCGGCGACCGCTTTGCCGCCTATACCCGCGCGAAGGATATTCTCAAATACCGTGGCTTTGTTGACGACCTCATGGCCGACGGGCTGGACGGCATCCGCCACAACCTCGCCTGCCTGAGACAGGCAAACCTCCCCGATACAAGACTCATCATCTGCAACATGCAGGGCGAGAACTACTACCCCTACATAGACAGGCTCCTGATGCAGCCTGAGTTCCAGGATATGGCCGACCGCGTTGTCATTACCGCCGGGCCGGAGCTGCTGGCACAGTTTACCTCAAACGCGGTTGTGCTCCAGTTCCACCGCCGCTTTATGAACGCCGCCAACGGCGCGAAATAAGGTCTCCGACAGCTATGGATCTCAAAGTAATAATCGTCTGCCTGTGTACGGCGCTGTTCGCGGGCTTTATACACGGGACGATTGGTATGGGCTTCGGCATGATAGCCATGGCGACTGTCACGCTGTTTCTGCCGTACAACAATGCCGCCGCCACGGTATCGGTGGCTCTCATGGTGCTCGTAAGTCAAGTGAGCATCACGCTGAGAAGGCACATCGACTGGCATGGCATATTGATCCCCGCCACCGCGCTGACGCTGGGCAAAATGCTCGGCATCGTGCTGATGATGCACTTGCAGACGGTGTACCTGCGGGTGAGCCTCGGCTGCTTTTTGATTCTTTACTCCTCCCTTCAGCTTCTGAATGTGAAGGCGCTGAAGATAAAGGGCACTCAGCTTCAGGGCATTGTGACCTGCGGTCTGGGCGGGCTTTTCGGCGGAGTGTTCAATGTGTCCGGGCCTTTTGCGTCCATCTTCTGTCAGGCGCGGTACGGCAGCGACCCGAAAGCCTACGCCGCGAACATGAACGCAATGTTCGTGCCGTCGGCATTTATCGCCATAGTCATGCACATCTGGTACGGCAACTTCACCCCCTCCTGTCTGGTGGGAAGCGCGGCGATGATACCCGGTATCCTCGTCGCGGCCTACGCCGGAGTGTCCGTGCTCAGGAAGATAAAGGTGCAGAGCCTTTTCCGGCTGAGCCATATCTATATCATCATTATGGGTCTTGTTATCTGCATAAGCGGTTAAAAAGGAGGAGAGAAAATGTCACTTGTTCCTATGCGGGCAATTCTGGAAGCGACAGAGAAGCACGGCTTTGCTCAGGGCGCTTTCAATGTCAACGCCGTCGCTCAGGCGAAGGCGGTTATAGAGGTTCACGAGATGTTCCGCTCTGCGGCGATCATTCAGGGCGCCGACCTTGCCAACGCCTTCATGGGCGGACGCACGGATTTTGCCAACGGCACTCTCGAGGATAAAAAAATCGGCGCGAACAACATCGCCGCCGCAGTCAAAAAATACGCCGAGAACAGCCCCATCCCCGTGGCGCTGCATCTTGACCACGGCAAGAGCGTGGACTCCTGTGTCGCCGCCATGGACGGCGGTTACACCAGCGTCATGATCGACGGCTCCTCGCTGTCTTTTGACGAGAACGTGGAGCTGACACGTGAGGTGGTCAAGCTCGCCCACGCGCGCGGCGTTACGGTCGAGGCGGAGCTGGGCGTGCTCGCCGGAGTGGAAGATCATGTTTTTGCCGAGACCTCCACTTACACCAACCCCCTTGATGCCGTTGATTTTATCAAAAAAACCGGGGTGGACGCCCTCGCCATCAGCTATGGCACCAAGCACGGCGCGAACAAGGGCAAAAACGCCGTCATCCGCAAGGAAATAGCCATAGCCACAAAGGAGTGCCTGCGCCATGAGGGCATATTCTGTGCCCTCGTTAGCCACGGCTCGTCCACAGTTCCGCAGTACATCGTAAACGAGATAAACGCTCTCGGCGGCAAAATAGAAAACGCCCACGGCATACCCAAGGAGCAGCTTATCGAAGTGTCCCGGCTTGGCATAGCCAAGATAAACGTCGATACGGACATCCGCCTTGCCGTGACGCGCAATCTCCGCGAGCTGTTTTATTATGAGCCCGCGATGAGAAGCGCCCCCAGCATAAAGCCCATTTATGAGCTGCTCGAGGCAAAGCCCGCGGCCTTTGACCCCAGAGAGTTCCTCACGCCCATCATGGACACCGTGATGTACGGTGCCGTCCCGGATGAGGCTGTGGCGAGAGTGGTTGACTGCATAGAGCGCGGCGTCAAGGAGAGCGTCGGCACTCTGGTGGTGGACTTCGGCAGTGTGGGCAAGGCCCCGCTGGTTGAAAACGTCTCTCTCGAGGAAATAGCTGACAGATACAGAAAAATGGGGATCTGAGGTAAAAGGCCATGTCTTTTAACATTTTAGTTGCCCACGGCGGCGGGCCCACCGCCGTTATCAACAGCTCGCTGCAGGGGCTTATCGAGGCGGCGCGCGCCAGCGGCAGGGTGGATAAAATTTACGCCGCCCGCTTCGGCGCGGAGGGTATATTGAAGGGCGATCTTATCGACCTGAGCAATGTGCCCGAGGAGGATATCAGCAGGCTCGCCTTCACTCCCGCCTCGGCCATCGGCTCGTGCCGCAGAAAGCTCACAGAGGCCGACTGCCCCGCCCTGCTGGACTGCTTCAAAAAATACGATATCCGGGCATTTTTCTATAACGGCGGCAATGACTCCATGGATACCTGCATGAAGATTAACCGCCTTGCCCTTGACGAGGGGCTGGACATCCGGGTTATCGGCATACCCAAGACCATTGACAACGACCTTTACATCACCGACCACTGCCCCGGCTATGGCAGCGCCGCGAGGTATGCGGCCATCTCCGCCGCAGAGCTTGCAAACGATGCCTCCGCCCTGCCGATACACGTCGTGGTCATGGAGCTTATGGGCCGAAACGCCGGCTGGATAACCGCCGCCAGCGCCATGGCCTCGCGGCTTACAAACTGCGCGCAGCTTGTGTATCTGCCGGAGCTCGGCGTGGATATGGACAGGCTCCTGTCCGACGTTGAGTGGCAGTACGCCAAGGGTCAGGGCCTGATCGTCACCGTCAGCGAGGGCCTGTGCGGCCTTGACGGCAAGCCCCTTGCCGACACCGGCATTGTGGACGGCTTCGGCCACAGCGTCCCCGGCGGCACGGCGGAACATATCGCCCGGCGCATCATGCAGGAGCTGAATATAAAAGCGCGGGCCGAAAAGCCCGGCCTGCTCGGGCGCACCAGCATGGCATACGTGTCCGAGGTAGATCGGCAGGAGGCGTATCAGGTCGGCAAAGCGGCGCTTGAGTACGCCCTTGCGGGCGAGAGCGGCAGCATGGTGGCCATAGGCGCCGAGCGAAACGGCGGATACCGCAGCCATGTGTTCTTAACGCCGCTCGAAAACGTCGCCAATGTGGAGAAGAAATTCCCGCTCGAGTGGATAGCGGACGGCAACGCCATTGCCGATGAGTTTTTCGATTACGCGGCGCCGCTTATGGGCGGAGAGCTGCCGTTTTACAGCAATCTGAGGATATATTGAGGGAGATGCAGATGAAACATTTATTCTTGAATCTCAAGCGTTTTGATGTGCCGGTGGAGCTGGGCGGAGTCAACCGCATAGCCCCCATTGATAAGTGGGCCAAGTACATCGTCACAAACACCCAGCAGGCCTTGAAAAAATACGCCGGCGATGAGGTAGAGTTCGCGGATTTCTTCCCCGAGGCGCACATAATCGGTGCCGCCGCCGCGAAGACCGCCGACAGTCCCGTGCACATCGGCTGTCAGGGCGTGTACCGCGCCAACACGGCTATCGGCGGGAATTTCGGTGCCTTCACCACCAACCGCCCCGCCAGCGCCATGAAGGCAATGGGCGTTGATTACACTATCATCGGCCACTGTGAGGAGCGCGCGGACAAGGCGGGCCTCCTTGCCGAGGCGGGCGTCACCGACACCGCCGCCATAAACCGCGTTCTGAACCAGGAAATAAAAATTGCGGTTGACAGCGGGATGAAGGTCCTGTACTGTATAGGCGAAAAAAGCGAGGAGCAGGAGCGCTGGCAGGAGGTGCTGGGCCAGCAGCTTGAGCTTGGCCTGAACGGGGTCGATAAGAGCCGCGTTGTCATCGGCTATGAGCCGATATGGTCTATCGGCCCGGGCAAAACCCCCGCTGACAAGCCCTATATCACTAAAATCGCCCGCTTTGTAAAGGAAGCCACCGGCGGGATCGACATTGTCTACGGCGGCGGCCTGAAGCAGGATAACGCGCAGATGCTCTCATCCATTGATGAGATAGACGGCGGTCTTATCGCTCTTACGCGCTTTAGCGGGGAGATCGGCTTCTATCCCGATGAATATATCGACATTATTGCCAGATATCTTGGAAAGTGAGGAAAACAGCTATGAAACTTGATTTTGAATACGGCAACGGTCTTATGTCGGCGGAGCTGCCGGACTATACGGATGTGTTTATCCCCGGCGAAACCGTGCCCGATCCCCCCTGCCTGCCCCAGGATTGGGACAGCCTTTATAACGCCACTCTCGAGAGCATCCGCCATCCTATTGGTATGCCCTCCCTCCGCGAGCTTGCCGCCCCCGGCAAAAGCGTTGTCTTTGTCGTCCCCGATATCGTCAAGGGCGGCGTCCAGCCCACCAGCCACAGAAAAGTTTCCATCCGTGCCTGCCTTGATGAGCTTTACGCCGGCGGCGTTGAGAAGAAGGACATTCTCTTCATCGTCTCCAACGGTCTGCATCCCAGAGCCACCGAGGCCGAGATGAAGAAAATCTTCGGTGAGGAGCTTTTCAACGAGTTTTACTGGTCCGGCCAGATCACATCCCACGACAGTGAGGATTATGAGCACATGGTGGACCTGGGCCGCACAAAGCGCGGCGATCCGGTGCTGATGAATAAATACGTCTTTGAGTGCGACATTCCCATCCTCATCGGGCACACTCAGGGCAACCCCTACGGCGGCTATTCCGGCGGATATAAGCACAGTGCAACGGGCATTACCCACTGGCGCTCCATCGCGAGCCACCATGTCCCCAGCGTGATGCACCGCGCCGACTTCACCCCCGTCTCCGGACACTCTCTGATGCGCACGAAGTTCGACGAGATAAGCATGCACATGGAAGAGAAGATGGGACACCCCTTCTTCTGCTGCGACGCCGTGCTTGACACCTATTCCCGCCAGATCGCCATCTTCAGCGGTTACGCGGCCGAGATGATGCCCGTCTCGTGGGAAATTGCCAACAAGCGCACATATGTGCCCTGGGCGCAGAAAAAGTATGATATAATGGTCTTTGGTATGCCGCAGGACTTCCATTACGGCAACGGCATGGGCACCAATCCCATCCAGATGATGCAGGCGCTCTCCGCGCAGGTCATCCGCCACAAGCGCGTTATGAGCGATAAGTGCGTTATTATCTGCTCCTCCATCTGCAACGGCTATTTCCACGATGAGCGCTGGCCCTACCTCAGAGAGCTGTACGAGATGTTCCAGCACGATTATATGAACACTCTGGCTGACATGAACCGCTATGGCGAGTATTTTGCCACCAACGAGGAGTACATTCGCAAATACCGCTTCGCCAATGCCTTCCACCCGTTCCACGGCTTCTCTATGATGAGCTGCGGCCACATCGCGGAGATGAACACCAGCGCCATCTACATTGTCGGCGCACAGGAGCCGGGCATTGCCAGAGGCATGGGGCTCAAGACCCGCGCCACCTTTGAGGAGGCTTTGGCCGACGCCATGAAGAAGTACACCGGCCCCAACCCCAACATTCTCGCCCTGCCCAAGACCTTCAAGGTCGGCGCTGTGCATCTGTGCATGGCTGACGACGATCTGAGCGGAGTATAACATAGCAAAACAATTTCTAAAGCCCCGTTTGACGGGGCTTTAGAAATTGTATATAATACAAATTTGCGGAGTGAGCCGCACAGCTTTGTTTTTTCTGGAGGTAACAATGGGCATACTGCTTTTTTCCATAGCCCTCGCCGCTTCGGTGATCGGCGCTATCTGCGGCATCGGCGGCGGAGTGATAATAAAGCCGGTGCTGGACATGTTCGGTGTGGCAAGTGTGGCGACGATCAGCTTTCTGTCAAGCTGCACCGTGCTCACCATGTCCTTTTACAGCGTGGGGCGCAACGTTGTCAGCAAGTCCGGCTCTATCGAGATGGGCACGGGCACTCCCCTCGCCCTGGGCGCGGCTGTCGGCGGCATATGCGGCAACCTCCTCTTCTCCTGGGTCAAGGATGCGCTTGGCGGCAGCACCGCCGGCGCGGCGCAGTCCATCTGCCTGATGATTCTGACCTTCGGAACGCTTATATACACCGTGAAAAAGAGCGGCATAAGCACCAAATCCGTCACCAGCAAGACCGCCTGCCTTGTTATCGGCTTTGCCCTCGGCGGCTTTTCGAGCTTCCTCGGCATCGGCGGCGGCCCGTTTAATCTTGTCGTGCTGCACTATTTCTTCGGCATGGAGACCAAAAAAGCCGCGTCAAACTCCCTGTACATCATCCTCCTCAGCCAGATAACAAATCTGCTTGTGAGTCTTATCGGGCACACCGTGCCGGAGTTTGAGCCGATGGCGCTGGTGCTGATGATTTGCGGCGGCATCGGCGGCGGCATCATTGGGCGGAGCATAAACAAAAAAATAGACGACCGCATGGTGGACAAGCTCTTTATCTGCCTACTCTTCGTCATCGTCCTTATCTGCATCTACAACACAGTAAAATATCTGAGATAAACATCTCAAAGGCCGGGCTTCAAACGAAGCCCGGCCTTTTTTATTTTACGCTGAAGCCGCTCGGCGGCAGGATAATATCGTCCCCGTGCTGCTTGAAGTATTCCAGCAGCAAATCGGACATCTCCATGTTTATCTCCCGCTCCACGGGGCAGCCAAGATAGCACTCATAGCCGCCCGTTCCGCTGGCGCGGTAGCTGTTGAGGCAGATGGAAAACCTGTCCTCATCCCGCACAGGAGCGCCCTTGTAATTGAGCTTCACGACGCGGCTGCCCACGGGCTTTGACACGTCAAAGGCGTACTCCACCCCGGCGTAGTAGTCGTAATTATAATGCTCCACCTTCGGATGCAGAAAATCGTCCGAGGTACACAACTCTCCCTCCGGCCCATAGGCAAAATACGCGGCGCTGCGTTCCATGGCCCGCCGGAGCACCGCTCCGGTAATCTCAAGCACCGTCAGTGTATTGGCATAGGGATAGGCAGTCAGAAGATCCCGGCGGCGCACGGTCTGCGGCAGGCCCGAGAGCTCATTGGCAAGGCTTGTTGCCGATAGCTGCGCCCTTGATGCCCAGAGCTGAACGGCGTTGAACAGCTGCGCAAGTTTGCTGCCCCGGCTCGCCATCTCTATCGGCCGGCCCGGCAGAAGCGGCTGCTCCAGATGGCCCGCCACCTCGTCAAGCCAGCTTTGCGCGCCCCGCTCGGCCGGGGCAAACTCCTCCAGCAGCGCCCTGTCGCACTCACCGCCAGCGGGGAGCGTGCGGCTTGAAAAGGTCTTTTTCCCGTCCGGCGCTGCCTCGACGATGATATTCACAAATTCCTTCCCGTTATCCGCGGGCTGGACGACAAAGGTGCCGTGCAGCATCCGCCCGGGGACGGACATATGCTGATGCCCGGTCAGGAGAATGTCAAAATCCAGCTCCCGGCAGAGGCGGCAGGCGATGTTCTCGGTGCTGGCGGTCAGGGTTCTGCCGGTGGCAAGGTCCTGCTCAAAGCCGCCGTGGTAGACGCAGATCGTCACATCCGCCCTGCCCCGCAGCTTATCCAGCGCCGCTCTCGCCGCCTCAAAGGGGTCGGTGACGGAAATGCCCGCTATATGCTCCGGCCGCTCCCAGATGTTCACATAGTCTGTAACTATACCCGCTATGCCCACTCTCAGGCCGTTTTCCAGCACATGGACGCGGGCAGGGAAAAGCGGCTCTCCGTCCTCTCCGCGGACATTTTCGCACACGCAGGGCGCCCTGAGCGCGTGAAGATAGCTATAAAGATAGTCCGTACCGAAATTGAAGTCGTGGTTGCCGAGCGTCACATAGTCATAGCCGCAGCGGTTCATGATATCCGCAAGCGTGTCAGCCCGGCCCAGAACGTCGTGGCAAAACGCCCCGAAGGGCGAGCCCTGAAGCGCGTCGCCCCCGTCGATGACAAGGGTATTGCCGTCCTTCTCAAAGCGGTTCGCGCACTTGAAAAGGCCGAGGTTTTTCTCCTCCCGGCTGCGGTAATCCGTGGAGTAGATATATCCGTGTATATCGGAGGTAAAACAGATATTCAGTTTTTTTGTCCCCATAGCTTACCCTCTCGCAAGCTTCGTGCGTATCTTCGCGGAGATGGTCTCGATAATGAGCACCAGAACAATAAGTCCCAGCAATATCGCGCCCACCTCGTTCCAGCGGTAAGCGCTCATGGCGAAGATAAGCGGCGCGCCGATGCCGCCCGCGCCCACAAGGCCGAGAACGGTCGCGTCGCGCAGGTTCATGTCAAAGCGGTAGATGATCGTCGATGTGAAATCCGGCATGAGCTGGGGCAGGATGCCATAGCGTATCTTCTGGAAGGTGGTGCAGCCGGCTGCGTCCAGGGATTCAAGTATACGCTTATCCAAATCCTCAATGCTCTCAATATACATCTTTGACACCATGCCGATGGAGCACAGGGACATGGTCAGCAGGCCCGCGAAGGGGCCGGGGCCGGTCACGCGGATGAACATAAGCCCGTACACAAAGGCGGGGACGGTGCGTATCGCCGCGATGACGCCCCTGCCGATAATGGCCACCGGGCGGGGCACAAGGTTCGTCGCCGAGAGAAACGACAGCGGCAGGGAGATTATCGCGCCCACCACCGTTCCCAAAAAGGCGATGCAGAAGGTCTCCAGCAGCAGATAGGGCACGCCGTTTGTGCCAAAGGTGAAGAGGAGCTTGCTGTCCGGGTGGAAGATTCCGGAGAGGATGTTCCCCGCCACCTTCAGGCCGTTTTCCCCGGTGCTGCCAAGCTTCACTGTGGAGCTCGACCAGGCCATGAGGGCGACGATTATAAAGGCGATTATAAACTGGCAGACCCAGCGCCGGGGTGCGGACTTATAGGCCCGCTCAATAGTTTCGCTCATATTCCGCACCTCCCTCATGTCAGCCGCTTGCGGATGGCATGGCTTATCCACTCGATAGCCACCACCGTCACAAACAGGACCACCAGTATCATGCCGAGGCTGTCATACTCGCGCCAGCCGATTTTTTCGTTCATGATAAGACCCAGGCCGCCCGCGCCCACGTAGCCGAGGATGGACGCGTAGCGCACGTTGCCCTCCATGCAAAACAGCGACACCGACAGATAAGTCGGCAGCACCTGTGGGAACACCGCTGTAATAAAGGCGCGCAGGCGGGTGGCGCCAAGCGCCTCCATCGCCTCAAAGGGGCCCATGTCAACCGTCTCAATAATCTCAAAAAGCTGCTTGCCGACATAGGCAAAGGTGAACACCGCGATGGCGCAGGTGCCCGCCATAGTGCCAAGGCCGAAGATATATGTGGCTATCAGTGCGCAGACCAGTGTCGGCAGTGTGCGCACAAGGCTCAGAAAGAGCCTGACGATAAAAACCACGACCCGGTTCGTGACGATGTTGCTCGCCGCAAGCACCGCGAAGGGTATCGCCAGCACAGCGCCCACAAAGGAGCCGAGCAGCGACATTTTGATGGTGTCCAGCAGCGGCTGCCAGATTTTTGAGAGGTAGCCGGTGTTCGGCGGCACCATGGCCTTGAGAATGTCAAAAAACCGGCTGCCGTTTTCCGCGAGGACGGTGAAGTTAAAGCCCGTGATGCGCACGGAAACCGCGGTTATCACAACGATAAGGAGCAGAATAAGCGGCATGCGGCTGCGCTTTTCCTCCACGCTCTCCCCACTGGGCAGCTCATATTTCCGGGGCGGAAACAGGCGGTCATACAGGCTCATGGCTCTTCCTCCTGCTCGCCCCCGTAGATAGCGTCCAGCACAGTCTGGTCAACATCCTTTGCCGGCCCGTCATAGACGATTTTCCCGGCCCGGATGCCGATTATCCGGTCGGCATACTCCATGGCAAGCTCGATATGGTGGATGTTTAGCAGGATGGATATGCCCATCTCGCGGTTTATGCGCACGAAGTCCTGCATGACCTGCTTTGCCGTGACAGGGTCGAGCGCCGCGACCGGCTCATCGGCCAGAATAATCTTCGGGTTCTGTGCAAGCGTCCGGGCAAGGGCCACGCGCTGCTGCTGGCCGCCGGAGAGCTGGTCGGCGCGGATATAGGCTTTGTCCAATATCCCCACCTTTTCAAGCGACTCGAGCGCCGTTATCTTGTCCTCCCGGCGGAATGTGCCCAGCAGCACCCGCCAGAAGGGCATATCCGGCACGCAGGCGGAGAGCACATTGCGGATAACCGTGGTTCTCGTGACCAGATTAAACGACTGGAACACCATGCCGATGCCCCGGCGGAAGCGGCGCAGGCTTTTCCCTCGCAGGCCGCTTACGTCGGTACCGTTTACGGTGAGCTTGCCGTCGGTTATCTCGTGCATGCGGTTGACCGCCCGCAGCAGCGTGGATTTACCCGCGCCGGAGCGGCCGATGATGGCCACAAACTCCCCGTCCTCGATGGTCAGGTTCACATCGTCAAGGCCCACCGTGCCGTTGGGATAGACTTTGGATACATGGTCGAATACAATCATACTTTTACCCCACAACTGAAAATGAAAAAGGGGAAGAGCAGTCTGTGCGGAGAACGCACGGCCGCCCTCCCCCTTCAAGGAAGGTCAGCAGACAAGGGCTTGGCCCGTCCGCCTGTATTTATCGCTTTTACTTAGTTTGCGGAAAGCTGCTGGATAAGCTCCTGAGCGGCGCGCTCGTTGTCATAGTCGGCGGGGTCGGCCTTCTGGTAGCCGTTGTGGCTGTATATGGCGATGACTTCCTTACCGGCGTCGGTGTTGCCGATGTTGATGAAGGCGTCCTGAAGGGCGGCAATCAGCTCATCGGTCATGTTCTTGGAGTTCTTGCTCACGGAGATGGTGTCGTTATAGATGGGTGCGGTCACGCCGATGACATTGGTCTCCTCCCAGATGGAGGCTTCGCGGCCAAACTCGGTATTCCAGCGCTCGGCATAGTCACGGCGGGCGTCGGCATAGGTCACCAGCACGTCAACCTGCCCGGAGGCGAGGCGCGCAAAGGCGCTGGCGTAGGAATCGGCCTGAACCGCGCTGGCCAGGTCGGAAATGCCCTTTTCAAAGCGGTCCTGAAGCCACAGCGCGGGATAGATGTAACCTGCGGGGGAGGAGGTGCCCATAACGCTCCAGTTGGCGCTGTTGACATCGTCCCAGGTCAGCTCTTCGCCGTTGTTGACCTTGGCAGCCAGCTCCTGACCCTTATCGGAGGGACCGGCGATCATCAGCGCGCGGTAGGAGACAGCCTGCTTGTCGGAGGCCTCGGTGGGGTTGCCGTCGTTCCAGTCCTTCGCCTCGTCGGAGTCCTTGCTCAGGCCGTCGCGGGTGGCGGTGAGGATAACCTCCGCACCGTCGTCATAGAGCACATAGGTGCCGCCGGGGATAAGGCCCACGTCGATGGTTCCGGCCACAAGGCCCTCACCCACGGCCTCATAGGTGGTGCCGACAGTGATTTCCACTTCGCCGACTTCCCAGCCGAGCTTGGCAAGCTCGTCCTTGAGCATCTGCTTGAGCGGCTCGGTGGCGGTGATGATCTCGCTGGGCTCACGGGAGGGGACAAAGGCCACTCTGAGAACATCCAGCTTGTTTACGCTCTCCTCTGCAACGTCCTGAGACTCGGCGGGGGCCTCGGAGGCAGCGGGCTCGGCGGGCTTGTTGCCGCAGGCGGTGAACAGGCCCAGGATCATGACTACGAACAGCAAAATTGCGGTCAGCTTTTTCATTTCATTCTCCTCTAATCAGCATATTTGTTTTTCTTTTGCCGGAACGCGCACGGGCGTCCCGATTGAAAGTATACCACAAAAGAAACCGGCAAATATTCCTTATGAGGGGAATATATTACTTCTTTTTGCTCTCCTGACCAAATTCGCCCGAGGAGAGATTGTAAAAATACAAGCCCATCAGCTCCTCAAAGGCCAGAATCACATGGCCGAAGAAGGGGTTAGGCAGGCCGCCCACAAGCGTCTGCTTGGAGCTGTCTATCACGAAGGTGATATCGCTCATCCGAGCGAGGGTCGAATCGTCCCGCTTTGAAAAGAGCACTATCTTATACCCGTTCTGCCGGGCGTGGCGGACGTCGTTGATGACCGGCTCCGTCTCCCCGCTCTGGGACACCGCGAACATGATGGAAGGCTCCGAAGCGCGGGTGTGGTTTCCTGTCTCCTCCTGAAAGAGCATGTAATCAAAGAAGTGGACATGGTTGTAGGCCAGAAACCCGCAGATGGACAGGCGCTGAACCATGTAGGCACAAACCATGTCGGAAAAGCCCTCACCCGAGGTAAACATCTTCTGGTTGCGCGAGCGGTAGAGTATCTGGCAGAAGCGGTGTATCTCGTCCTGATCGTAGTTGTCTATCAGATCCTTTAGCCCGGAGCTGACATGCCCGCTGTCCGGCTCCTCAAGCTGCCTCGACAGATAGTAGTACAGCTCGCTGTACCCGTCGAAGCCCAAGCGCTTGCACATCTTCATGATAGACGTGGTGGACAGGTAGTTCTCCTTGGCTATCTGCTGGATGGACGGCCGCTTTTCACCCCTGCGGATATGCGCCATGATGCTGGTAATGACCCCGGAATCCTCCTCAGAGAGCAGATTTGTCAGCAGATAATGATTTTGCCCCATGTGTTCTCCCTCCTTTGTGCCTCTATTATAGCATATTCATATAAAAAAATCGCCTGATTTCTTACAAAATCAGACGATTTTTGATCTGCTATCCAGATTCGAGCCGTGGAATATCGCCTTGGATGATCTCCCAAATCAAGCGCAAATTACCCCGTTTACTTGCCTGATTCGAGCCACTTTTGTACCTGCTCCTCGGTTGGCGTGCCCTCCGCATACAATCCGTCGAACTGGCATACCTTATCGTGGAGATTCAGGTCGGCGGTCTCCTCGTCTGTCACTTTCAAATACCCGTATGGACTTGAATAACAAAAATGCCAATCAGGATTGACATCATAATACGGGTCATAGGCCAGCCATGGAGCGGCTGAACCCTGAAAATCAGAGTCCTCGTCAATGTATTGGTCGGCTTCTCCGTAATTTTCCACATGATTACCCTTGAAGCTCAAAAACATCATTGCGTCATCATAATTTGCCCTGATAATGACGCTGTGCATGCCCCCTGCGTTTGCATACCAGAACTCATTGTCCCGGTCGAATGCCCTGCTGGTAAACTCACCGTTTTCATCAAACTCAAGGCCGATGACCCTGGCAAAGCCTGTTTCCTGATCCTGTTCCAGGCAGAAAATCCAGTTGCCGACAATATTCGGTGAGTGGATATGCCCGTCATAGAGCTTCTTATCCTCTTTACTTTCTATGTTATACAGATGCAGGCTTTCACCGTCGGCGTCATCCTGATAGAGCACGAAGTTTCCTATGGCGTAAGGGTAATAGACCGCCTTATCCAGAATTTTTTCCTCGTTCTTTCCGTCGAGGTCGCTGCGGTACAGCTTATCCCCGTCGTTCTCGCCGGACTTTGTGTACCAGAGCTTTTCATTGTCGATTTGCAGCGTCGAGGCCTCCGGGTTAAACGCGACCTCGGCGCTTTCGCTGCCGGGCGTGGTTTTGCAGACCTCCCCATTCTCGCTGAGGAAATAGATGGTTCCGTCTGCCGACTGCGTCATATACATAGCGCACGGAAATTCTGTGATTTCGGCCTCCTTATATTCGCTGTCCGATGAGCTGATTCGCGTAATTGTCTGGTCGGCTGCAACCGCGACGCACTTTTCCCAATACACTCTGTCCACGAAGCCATAATACACATATTCGTCTGTGATAAGATAACGCCCATCGTACATATAGGCGCCCATTTTGGCCGATTCCGTCGAATCAAAATTCGGTGCAAAGACTTCAGGCTCAGGTGTGGGTTCCGGTGTGGGAGACACAGTCTCCTCGGGGGCTTTTTCCGAACAGCCCGTTATAAATACCGCCAATACCAAGGTCAGAATCAGAATCAGAATTACCGGTAATTTAATCTTTTTCATAATTGCCTCCTGAAAATCAAAACTTTCCGCCGCCACCGCCATGGGTGGTTCCGGAGGAGGAGGTGTGGGTGCTGCTTCCGGAATCCTCGTCGTCCTTGTGCCTCTCTGTTCTGTCTACCGTACGGTATAAGAACAGATCGCGGCTCTGGGTGATATTCAGGCTCCCGTCCCGGACATAATTTCCGGCCTCCGACTGGAAACGGACGGTCTTCAATTTTGCCTTCATGCTGCCTACCACGGTGATTGCAACGAGAATACCAACAGCCAGAGAGACCAGTGCCCACATCGCCGGCATAGGCGCTTTAGGCAGGTTGGATTTATCGAAGGGCTTATCCGTTCGCGCCTGGGTGATAAATTCGTCGCATTTTTCTATGTATGTCCGAAACGCGGCGGCATAGTTTCCGGCCGACAGGTCGCTTTTCATCTGCTTGCCGATATACTGGATTCCCGCGTCCGTAAAGGCGGTGATGCCGTAGCCGCAGGTGCTTATATACCAGTCGCGGTCCTCCATGCTGATCAGGAGCAGCAGGCCGTCTCTGCTTGGCCCATAGCCGAAATTGCAATAATCGTACAGATCATCCGCATATGAGGCAACGTCGCTGCCTTCCGTCGTGTCTGTGGTGACAATCACCACCTCCAGCTTTTGCCGCTCACTCACTTCATCAAGGGCTTGAAGCAGGGCGCTCTCCTCGCTGTCGCTCAGCAGGTCTGCCGCATCTATCAGGCGGTAGTATTCGTCTGCAAAGCCCTCTGCCGCAGCATCTGGAATACAAGGAATAAGGAGAAACAGTGCAGCCAAGGCCGCCATTATTTTCTGAATTTTTTTCATGTTCCCGCCCCCCTTTACAGAATGCCAAGCAGCCACAGCAGTTTGGCCACTCCAAATGCAGCCGCCGAACAGGCTGCCGCCAGTCCAACGGTCCAGAGCTTTGCCGCGGCATTATCAATGGGGAGATCTCCCACAAATTTCCCGGTCTGCCCATTCATGGCGAAGGTGTACTGATTCCCCTTCCATGTGGTGTTGAGAAGCCACACCGGATACAGGGCGTACTTTGCCTTTCCGCCGTGAAGCTGTATGCTGCTGCTCTCCGGCACTACCGTATCATATTCCAGCGCGGTGTCCGCAAAGGCCTCTTCCGTGGAGCGCTTTACCCGCTCATTGGCCCGCTCCACGCTCTGCTCCGCGTCCACATCGTACTTATCCGCCATATAGCCCGCGAGATATGCCGTCTGGAAGGGAACTGCCTCCGAAAAATCAAAGGGCTCAATGGATTCCATCAAATCGTCCGCCATTTTTGAAGACCCGTCCACCGGCACCTGATTAAAGCCGATACTGCCTGCCCGGTGCACCATATAATGGCTGGTTTCCGTATAGTTATAATCGCTGTCGCTCCAGACTCTGGTTCTCGTTGCGCGGAAGCGGATACTGGCGTCCGCGTCCGTATCAAACAGCCAGAACGGCACATAGACGCCCTTGATTTCATCAATATGGTTCTGATCCTTAAAAATTTTCGGGAGCAGGCGTTTTCCCTCAAGGTGCTTTTTAAGCCCCGCCTTTGCCGCGTTCTTATCCAGCTTGAAGGGAATCACATAATCCGGCTTTAAATCGCCGGAAAACTGCCCCATTACCACGATGGGATTGCCGCAGAACGGGCAGGAAGACGCCGCCAGCGTGTCATCGCCCACGATCTCGCCGCCGCAGGATTTGCACACATAGGAGCGAAGCCCTGCCTGCTCCCCCTCCTGCCACTCGCTTCCGGCGGCGGTATCCCAGCTCATATTTTCTTCCGGCTGCTGACTGAGTTCCTCGTCATACCCCTTTAAGGCGTCCATCTCAAACTCCGTGTCGCAGTACGGACACTTCATTTTTTGCAGCGTGCTATCAAACGCAATAGCACCGCCGCAGCAGGGGCATTTATATTCCTGTAAATTTGCCACTATATCATCTCCTTGTTATATGCTGCCCCCATAAGAGACAGTGAGGAAGAACGCCGCCTTTTATGGGGGTGTTTTTATGGACGGCAGCGAGCAGGATACGCATAGCCAAAGCGCACCTCAGACTGCCGGGGCAGGCGCTGCTATTCCTGCTTTCTCACAACGGGCCGCCCCGCCTTGTCGGTAAACTTACCGGTAAGAATTTTAATCAAATCCACCAGCCAGCCGATTCCGAAAACGCCGGCCGTCAGCATGAACAGAATGCCGGTTCCGACCTTGCCCACATAGAATCTGTGAATGCCGAGACCTCCCAGGAAAATCTCCAGCAGCAGGCATACCAGCCAATTCTTCTCCGGCTCCGCGCCGGGCATTTCAGCGGGGTTTGCAGGCGCTGCATAGTCCTCCACCGGCTCGTCATTCAGGATTTTTTTGACGGTGTCGGTTACCTTATCGATGTACTCGCTCTGGAGTATGGGCCTTTCAGCCACGCCCTTTACGCCCTTGCGAAGGACGCTGTTCTTATCCGTGCGGAGGCTCATACCGCCGACGCCGACAGTAGTGGTATTATTCTTTGTGAAGACCTGGACTTTCACATGGCTGCCCTTAACCGTGATGTTCAGGGCAACATCCAGATTCGGCTCGTAATCGAAATGGATACGGTCTCCGCCTATGCCGCCCTTCATCTCAAAGGGCATCTGGAACGCCGCCGCACGGCTGTTCAGTTTTGCGTACATCTCCTCCAGGGTCCACTCGCGGGGGAGATCAAACTCTCTGGGAAGCGTAGCAGTCATAAAATCCTTCATGTTTGCCATAGTAAAATCTCCTCTCCAAATATTGATTTATCGGTTTATTTACGACGCAAAGTCCGCCAGATCCGACGGGGCCCAGGAGACATTGCCGTCGTAGCGCTCCACCCCGTCCTCCGGCAGATGGAACTGCACGGTGACATTATGGCCGTTTCCGTCCACCCACTGGTAAGCATGCTTGCGTCCTTCGCTCCAGTTGCTGCTGTCTACCAAGGGGATACCGGGGACGCCGAACAGTGCGCTGATCTCCTCGTAGGTGGTCACATCCCGTTCTGCCTCCTTCCGCACCCATTGCAGCGCCGCAGCCAAGGTCTCGGTGGAATCCACCATGCCATCGGCGTCCGCAGTGGACATTCCGTAGTCTCCGCCGGGTTCCTGAGGCTCCGCCGGAGCGCTGCCGGCGCTGCCGCCTATCTCGTCCGGCATTTCTTCTCCGGCCTCAATCAGGGGCAGATACCAGTCCGCATAGCTGATCGGGAGCATTTCCGCGTCGTCGGCGGCCACATCCTCCCAGTCCATGCCCCAGGGGCGCAGGAATATGAGGTAGTCAAAGCCGCCCTCATCCTCGGGGTCATCATAGCTGCCGTCAATGCAAATCATGTGATCGTACTGACTCACCATGCTTGCGCCCGGATCAACTATCCAATCGGCATGGGCAAGAGGGGCGTCGATAAACTCGCCGCTCTCACTCATGAAGGCTCCGGCGCTGGTGGTGCCGGGACCGAAGGAAAGCTCACATTCCGCCAGGGTCACATCCTTGGTGAATGTTTCGTCCCATATCCGAATGACGCCGGTGGCGTCGTCATACATGACTATCTCGGCACAGCAGTCGTAGTAGGCGCCGTCCAGCTCCTCCCAGCTGCCATAGGCGGAAATCATATTGTACCAGCCGTACCAGTCGCCGCTCCACCACTGCTGGAGCTCACTGGCCGGTTCATTGTCGCCCGAGGCTTCCTTTTTGCCCTCCGGCAGCGCATTGGATTTGCCGCCTGTCTTCTGGAGCACCGCAGTTATGCCGTCGATCTCCAGTGTGATTTTGCCGTTCTGATAGGTATACTCATAGGATTCAAGGCCATGAGAGGCGGAAATCTTCGCGTCCGTCCACTTAATGTTCTCGGATTCGCCGTCGCTGGTCAGAGTTCCGGTGCCGTCCTCCTTCAGCTCCAGCAAAAGCAGGTCTTCCATACCAAACATTTTCAGGGTCTCATTGTCGAAGGTCATTCCGCCTTCGCTCATCTCATAGAGCTTATAAGACCCCACCCTCTCCGAAGGGACTTTTTCTCCGCCACAGGCGGCCAGAGACAGCAGCATAAGCAGCGCCAGCATGGCCGCAAGGCTTCTTTTTATCTTCCTATTCATTTCTATTGCCTCCTTACAAAAATCATGATGTTTTGTATAAGATGATTGCTTCCTCCGATTCGTCCATCAGGCGAACCGTCAGATGCAAAGTACCATCGCCTTCGTCGGCACGGTGGTAAAGACTGACGATTTCTCCCAGGCTGTTTCCACTGCCGTCTGTGAGTTGTTTCATTTCCGGCTCCAGATCCGTTTTCCTGTTCGGGTCAGAATCAGGAAGGAGATAGGTGTAGTCCAGATTGCACTCCACCGCCGCCTCTCCATTGAGAGACAAGGACATTTGCGTATCAAAGGCTTCTCCTGTAATGGTCAATGCCCATCGTCCATCATTACTCTCCCAGCACCCCTCCAAGACTTCAAAAAGTTTCGGATTATCCATATAGGTGTGGTCGCCGTCCACCATGCCGTACTGGTACTCCCCGTACTCCATACCCTTATCCATGATTTGATTGGTGATGAAGTGTTGCCAAAGCAGCGTGCACACCAACAGCGCTAAAAGAACCAGCACTGCGATGGTGATGACTTTCGCAGGGCGTTTCACTTCAAGTCCCCATCATCAAAGGGGTCGCCGCACTCGGGGCAGAACCTGGGCGGATGGGCGGGGTCCTCCGGCTCCCAGCCGCACTTGTCGCAACGGTACTGAGGCACACCTGCGGGCTTCTTTGCGCCGCAGTTCTGGCAGAATTTGCCCTTGTTCACCGTGCCGCAGGAGCAGGTCCAGCCATCCGTATCCGCGGGCTTTGGTGAGCCGCACTCGGGGCAGAACTTCCCTGTCGCCGTGGCCCCGCATTTACACTTCCATGCGCCCGCCTGCACCGGTTCGGGCTTCTTTGCGCCGCATTCCGGGCAGAATTTGCCGGTAACTGTCGCCCCGCAGGCGCATTTCCAGCTACCCTGTGCAGGCGCCGGGGCGGGCTGCTGTGCCTGCTGTTGCTGCTGACCCATGGCATACAGGCCCTGGGCGTTCATGCCGCCGCCTGCGTTCATCGCCATGCCCATGCCCATAAAGCCGGTCATCGCCCCGGCAGAATTGCCGGCAGCCGTCCTCATTGCGTCCGCCTGTGCGCCGACAAGCGTTGCGCCTGCCATATTGGGGTTTTGCAGAACCGCCGTGCGCTGAAGCTGCTTTATCATCTCCGCGTCCTCCGGCGGCAGGGTGACGCTGCCAAGGGCAATGCTGACTACCTGCAAGCCGCGAAGCTCTCCCCACTTGACCGAAAGGGCCTCGTTCATGGCGTTTTCAAGCTCCGTATTGTGCGCAACTATCTGGTTCGGGCGCAGCTCCAAATCGGAAAGCTTTGCAAAAGCAGGCTGCAAAGCGCTGATAAATTCCGTCTTTAGCTGGCTGTCCAGCTCATCTCTTGTATAGGACTCCGTCACATTGCCGCAAACCCTTGTGTAAAACAGCAGGGGATCGGCAATCCGGTAGGAATACACGCCGGAACAGCGAATGGACACATCCACATCCAGCCCGATTTTGGAATCCACCACCCGGAAGGGGACAGGGTTCGGCGTGCCGAATTTGTTGTCCAGCAGCTCCTTGGTATTGAAGTAATAGACGCGCTGATCCTTTCCGGTATCTCCGCCGTATGTAAAGCGCTTGCCGACGGTTTTGAAGGTCGCCATAATGCTATCGCCGAGATTACCCGCAAAGATACTGGGCTCTGTGGAGGTATCATAGGTAAATTCGCCGGGCTCTGCGCATACCTCAACGACCTTTCCCTGCTCCACAATAATCATGCACTGTCCGTCTGCCACGGCAATGCCCGAGCCGTTGGAAATGATGTTGTCATTTCCCCTTGTATTGGATGAGCGCCCGCTGGTGCGCTTCTGGCCCTTGGTGACAAGGACTTCCTTGTCCATTGCCTCGCAATAGAAAAACTCCTTCCACTGGTCGGCAAGAGTCCCGCCCAGCGCGCCCAATCCTGCTTTGATAAGTCCCATAAGATTACCTCCCAATATTATTTTTTATGTTTCATAAAATAATGCTTGAATGCTTGTATTTTTAAAGCGCGTCAATGACTGCCGACAGATAGCTGGAGGAGATTGACCCGTAGATAAAATTATCCACCAGACCGTCCTTTTTCGCCTGCCTGACCCGGTCTGCCAGCTTTTTCTCGGTGTTTTCATCAACCACCAGCGCGATTTTGCAGTCCGGGCTTTGCTTTCTCAATTCGTCCCGTATCTTCATGCGCTCCTCCAGCTTCCACGGTGTGTATGAAGTGACCTCCATAATCAGGATGTTTGCCTGTATGTCATTGCACAGCGCCAGAGTTTTGCCCGGGCTTTCGCTCATAACCGGGTCAAAATCCGAATCGAACCTGCGCAGCGCCTCAGCCACCGCGTCTGCAAACAGGACATTTTGCATATCAATTACGACTCTCCGCAATATCCCCACCTCCTCAAGCCCTTGCGCCAACGGATTCCCGGCGCAAATGGATAATATTGCTATTTTAAGCAGACGGGAGCCGAACCCATGCCGCCCGTCATGGCTAATTTAGCCGCTTTTTCCTTTTTCACCTTGACGGGCGTCAGCCCGCCTGCGTCTCAAAAAGAAAAAATCAATCAAAATTATCTCACGACGGGTGCTTCGCAGTTTTAACAGAGCAAATTTTTTCCAAGACGAGGCAAGGGGTGCAGGGAATATCCGTTGATATTGCCAAGCCGCTTAACGAAGTATTGGGAGAAATTTGCCTGTTAAAACCGGTATGGGTTCGACTCCCGTCTGCTTATATTATACTTTGGTGTTCCGCCCTTTCCCTACCCATAAGGGTAGACTTCGGAAAAGTTGTCAGTTTTTTGACAATAGATAAAAAAAGTTACCCCCGGCTTCTTATCGAAGCCGGGGTGAAACTGTTTATTACAGAACTATTGGGGAATCGTTTGCGCCATCCTGCGCATCGAACAGCTTGGGAATAATAAATCGTTTGCCCGTTACGGCGATGGCAAGCTGCGTCTTGTTGGCATAGCCCGTCTTTTGAAGGATGTTTCGAATATGGTACTTTACATTGTCCTTGGTATAGTGAAGCCGCTGGGCAATCTCGCTGTATTCCAGCCCCTCGCACACGAGGCGCAGAACCTTGATTTCCGTCTCGCTGAAATCCTCGCTGCTGGCGACACCCACCTTTACGGCAGGTGTGTCATCGGGCCAAATTTTTCTTCCCTGCATGGTGGCGTCCATGACGGTTATCAAATCCTCGGGGCTTGTCTCCTTGTACCAAAAGCTGTCCACGCCTGCTTTTTTTGCCCGCTTGATGTAGCTCTCCTCCACCATGGAGGTGACAACGATGATTTTCAGCTTCGGAAACCGTATGCGAAGCTCAGCGGCGGCATCGATTCCATCCTTTGTCCCATGGGTGCAGACATCCATAAGCACCAAATCGACCGCGTTCCTGCGGCAGGCAGTCTCGGCAAGGTCTGCCTTGGAAAGACTCCCTACAAGCTCATAATCCTTGCCGCCGCGCACAATGTTTTCCATATATTCTCTGGCGATTCGCTGATCGTCGATTACAAGTACCTTTGTCATGGCTGCACCCCCTGCCCTGTTTTCTGCCTGCCCACCGGCAGTGTAACCGTCAGCATAAATACCGGCTGCGACTGGATTTGCATAGTTCCGCCTGCTTCGGCAAGCATTTTCTCCAAGTCCGCAAGCCCGCCCCGGGGCACAATTTCTCTCTTTGGCTGCTTGCCGTCATTAGTCATGCGCAGGGTAACGGCGTCCCCGCTTTGCTCTGCCCTTATATACAGCGTGGCAGCGTCGGCATGACGGGCGGCGTTGACGCAGGCCTCCCGCATAACCGGCAGCAGCAAGTGGATTAGCTCCTCCTTTTCCGGCAGCTTCCCTGTGATTTTGACCTCCATGCCGGATACCGCCGCGTCCCGCATAAACTCTGTCACATCATCCTGCGGATAGGCGTTCTCCTCCTGCAAAACCTGAATGGCGCGGCGAAACTGTGTGACGGCAGCCGCGTTTTCCTCAGAAGTGGTGTTCTGGCGCAGCATTTGCCGTATGGCGGCAACGCCCATGTTCATCTGATCGTGCAGCCGGGATTTCATATTCAGGATTTCCTGCTCTCTGGTCGCCTCCTGCACATTCTCCGACAGGAGCTTCAATTCCCGGTACATCTTTTTCAGTTCCCGTGACTGGCGTTTCAGCTCCTGCCGTTTTTCATGCAGCTCGGTCACATCGCTGAACACGGCCTCTATATAAACCTTGCCGTCAGTCGTTTTGACCTCCTCCGCGGAATACTGCCAGGCTTTTCCATCCGGGAAAAGGAACACATTTCCCTCCCGTATAATACCGGTGGATTGGTCGCAGCCCTCCAGCGCCTCTTGCAGCTCGTAAAAGCTTTGCAGGTCACTCTGAGTAATTCTTCTGAAAAGCGCATACATAGCCCGGTTGCATAGCTTGACAGTACCGGAGGGAGTAAAATAACAGACAGCGGCAGGCAGCGTGTCCAAAGCCTCTTTTACGGCGACGCGCAGCTCATACCTGTCCTTAAGCCGCCGAGGTCTCCATAGCTTCATGCTCCCTCACCGCCTTTCTCCAGCCTGAAGGCAAAGCGGTATGCCCCGTCCTCACAGGTAAAGGAATCCGCGATGGACGCGTAAGAGGAGAGCTCGGTATCGCAGACAAATTCCATATTCAAAAGATAACCGCTCTCCCCCTCCCGCATTTGAATCCACACATGGGAAAGGTCAAACAAACAGGCCTCCATTAGCGTTTCAAAGCCGCGGTATACCCGGAGCATATCCCTCGTTGCCAGCAGGCAGCCCGGCGGCAGGGTGTGGAGGCAGTTAACGCCCAGCAGCTCCAGATTGATAAAGGATTCATCGAAGCACCTGGACAGGTCCCGGATATCCGTCTGTGTGCTGCGCTCACTTATGAGCAGCAGATTGCCGCAGCGTTTTATGTAAGCGCCCGCAACTGCCGCCCCGGCGAGGAGCCTGCGCCGCGTTTGCTCATCCGTTTCCGCGTCATATTGGGCCAGCAGCCGGTCAATCAGGTCAATTTGCCCGGCCATTTCCCGGTGAAGCAGGTCGTTCACCCGGTTCTTTTCCTGAAGGCTCAGAATTTTCTTCTTTGTTTCAAGGTTTTTCTGCCGAATGCGGTTGTGCTCCGCCAGCTCCCGGCAGTTTTCTTCAATCTCCTCGATGGCTTCAGTCAGCTCTGCCACATCCTCCTGCCATAGCACATTGCCAAAGCCAATGGGCTTGCTCCTGATAAGAAGGCTGCCGTCAAGCGAAATCGGCTGCACTCCGGCGCTGATTCGCTGCTTTTCCGTCAGCTCCCGTGCATTGAGGCTCTTAAGGCAGAGCTCGTTCTCTCTGTCCGTAATCTGCGCGCCCAGCCTGCTTACCAAAAACAGCTCGTCATAGCCGGTGTTCGATTGAATCAGCCCGCATTGGATGCAGCTTTCAAACGCGGCGGCAAACAGCAGGCAGAATACCACGGTGATATCCCCTGCCAGCGGTTTCAGCACCGGCATACAGAAGATATACATGAGGCCATAAACCACCGCCAGTATCACAGGGACGAAGGGCAGCAGTAAAACCTTGCGGCTGCCCGGAACGCGGCACTTTACCAGCATAATAACAAGCGCCGTTAATGCGCAGCAAAGCTCCCAGCCTATCACAAAAGGATACAACACCCCATAGCGGTAATCATCAGTCCACACGGCAGCGTCTTCCGGGAATACAAACACAAGCTTATGAAAGTCGTTGGTCATCACCAGCAGGAAAAACAGGGCCGTGGGGATGTAAAGCAGCTTTGTCCACTTGCTCAGTAGGAAGTTTTCCGGCTTTCCCAGCGACAGGGATACAAGCACCGCCAGGCATGGGATAAACTGCATACCTAAGTAGTACAGATGCCAAAGATGGCGGCTCAGCCATGGATCATCCGTAAAAGAATAACGAATGAGCCTCGCGGTGATCCAAACGATCATCAGCACAGGAATCACCGTGAAATAGCGGCGCACCTGGGGCTGAACAGTCCGCCTGCGAAGGGAAACTCCCCAGAGCGCAAACATACCGATGTAGATACCGGCCCGAAGGCTATCGATAACCTGGTCCAGCGGAGCGTCTACGTGAAGCCCGATCTGCCGAAGCGCCATTGCCGCGAGTATGGCGAGAACAATAAATAGAATGGTGCTGTATTTTTTTGAAAATGATTTCACCATCGTCTATCCCCCACTTCGCTTTTTGACTTAATAAGAAAAATAGTCATTCACTGATTCATGCTTGCACATCAATTTCCGCTTATCTGTCTCATCCCGCCGCATTTTACGCCTGCATATCAAACATAGCCATAAGCCGTTTGAATGTGTCCTGCCCGTCCAGACAGGTATCCGTCAAATGTCCCTTTTCCGTCTCCCACTCGGAGAGTCCACGGTAATAAAACAGCTTCTTGGCGTCTTCAATGATGAACGGAACGATGTTGAACCGCAGGCATTCCTTTAGCGCAATCAAGCGTCCGACCCTTCCGTTGCCGTCCTGAAAAGGGTGGATTCGTTCAAATTCATAGTGAAAACGGATAATGTCGTCAATCGTGGCTGCGCCCAGTGATTCGTACTCGGAGAGCAGCGCTTTCATCCGCGCGGAAACATCCTTCGGCTTTGTGGTTTCTTGCCCGCCAACAACATTAGCGCGCTTTTTATAGTCCCCCACGGCAAACCAATCCAAGCTTGAGTCTCTTGTGCTCTGTTTCAAAATGCGGTGCAGCTCTTTTATAATGTCCTCGGTCAGTCGATCCTCCGCGTGGTCTATCACATAGTCAATAGCGCGGAAATGGTTGACCGTCTCGATTATATCATCAACAGGGATGCCGTCACCGACATCTACTGTGTTTGTTTCAAAAATCAACCGCGTCTGATCCTCGCTGAGCCTGCCGCCCTCAATATGGTTGGAGTTGTAGGTCATGCGAACCTGTAACTCATGGTACAAGCCGCCCGGCATACGGATGCTCTTCTCGTCCCGCAGCGTTTGCAGCAAGGCGTTGTCCGAAATGCTCCGATAGAGCTCTTCCGGCTTGCAGACCAGAAACGCAGCAATTTTTGAAAGCACGCGGTCAGCAATCTTCTCTCCGTGGCCGATTTTTGCAATCGTTCTGGAGGAAATGCCCAGCCTCTCCGTAAGCGCAGTCCTTGTAAGCCCTTTGTCGCTCAGCTTCTGAATGAGCCCGTCATAAGAAATCATAATGCCCACCTTCTTCATTTACTTATTATAACCAATATTGAAAGAAAAGTAAAGGTTGAGATGCAAAATAGTAAAGGGCACCACTCGTGTACTGACAAGCGATGCCCTTTTTGCTTTGTGCCCATGAGTTAACCCACCGCTTTGATGAAGCAAAACGCAAAAAATCCGCCCAAATCAAGAGATTTGAGCGGATTTTATTGGAGCTGCTACCCAGATTCGAACTGGGGACCTCATCCTTACCAAGGATGCGCTCTACCTGCTGAGCTATAGCAGCAAAGTATATGCCCCTTAGAAAGGGGCATATGGCGACCGAGAAGGGGCTTGAACCCTCGACCTCCGGCGTGACAGGCCGGCGCTCTAACCAACTGAGCTACTCGGCCACAGCTTGGTTGCCTTTTTTAACGGCTTAGTAAATATACCAAAAACCGCGCGATTTGTCAATACTTTTTTTCGATTTTTTTATTGGACGCTTTGTTAAAGCCTTTCTTGACGTCCGGTACGGGATATATTAAAATGTCAGGAGTCGATTTTAACTTTTACAGATACATGGAGGATATTATCATGCTGTCCGAATCCAGCCTCAAATGGGGCCGCAGTGACAACTGCATACGTGAGCTTTCCGCCTATGGCGCCGCGAGGAAGGCCGAGATAGGCGCGGAAAATGTGTTCGATTTCAGCATCGGCAATCCCAGCGTACCCGCGCCGGAGTGCGTAAAGCAGGCGGTGCTGGACGCTATGGAGGCGGATGCCGCCGAGCTGCACGCCTATACGCCCGCGCCGGGGATTATGAGCCTGCGCAAGGCCATTGCGGAGGATCTGTGTAAACGCGGGGCAAACGTGTCGCCGGATATGGTGTACGTCACCTGCGGCGCGTCCTCCGGGCTTGCAGTGAGTATGCGCGCGCTGCTTCTGCCCGGTGAAGAGGTCATCACCTTCGCGCCGTTTTTCCCGGAGTACCGCCTTTTTGCCGAGGCCGCCGGTGGCCGCCTTATCGCCCTGCCGCCGGACGAGCGGCTCCAGCCCGACGCTCAGGCGCTCAAAAACGCCCTGAATGCCAACACCAAGGCCATTATCATCAACTCCCCCAACAATCCCTCCGGCGTCATCATCTCTCCGGAGGCGCTTCGGGAGCTGTGTGATATTCTCCGCGCGGCTGAGAAGGAGTTCGGGCACAGCATTTATCTCATCTCCGACGAGCCATACAGGGAGCTTGTGTACGACGGTGAGGCTGTCCCCTGCCCGCTGTGCTATTATGACGACTGCATACTGTGCTACTCCTTCAGCAAGTCCCTCTCCCTGCCCGGCGAGCGCATTGGCTACCTCGCCGTCAACGGCAACATGGCGGACAGAGCCGATGTTTTTGCCGCTCTCTGCGGCGCGGCGCGCGCCAACGGCTATATCAACGCCCCCAGCCTTATCCAGCGCGTTGTGGAAAAATGCCTCACCGCCACGGCGGACATCTCCGTGTATAAGGGCAACCGCGGCCTGCTGTATGAGGGGCTGTGCGCCTGCGGCTTTGACTGCGTGTACCCCGACGGCGCGTTCTATCTGTTTTTGAAGAGCCCCGAGCCGGACGCCAAGGCCTTCAGCGAGCGCGCGAAGAAATACGAGCTGCTGCTCGTCCCGAGTGACGATTTTGGCCTGCCCGGCTATGCGCGCGTGGCCTACTGCGTCTCCCCGGAGATGATAAAGCGCTCCCTCCCCGCCTTCAAGCGGCTGGCCGAGGAATATGGATTATAAAAGCTAAAGAGCCTTCTATCCGCGACTGTGGATAGAAGGCTCTTTTTGCTGTGTTTTCCCCTCAGAGCATGCTCTTTGCCTGAGCGACGATGTTGTCAACAGTGATTCCGTTGACCTCCAGCAGGCGCTCATATGGCGCTGAGCCGCCGAACTGATCCTGCACGCCGATGCGGCGGACGAGGCCCTTGCCCGCTTCGGCGACGCACTCGCAGACGGCGCTGCCAAGGCCGTTGAGAATATTGTGATCCTCGACGGTGACTATCCTGCCGATGTCGTTTATGCAGGCAGCGACAGCCTCCGTATCCAGGGGCTTGAGCGTGTGCATATCCAGCACACGGGCGCTGATGCCCTCAGCCGAAAGCCTGTCAGCCGCTTCAAGAGCCAGACGCACGGTATCTCCGATGGCGATAATGGCAACCCGCTCCCCTTCGCGGAGCTTGTTCGCCTTGCCGATAACGAACTTTGCGTCGTCATTGTATATCACGGGAACGGCGTCTCTTGTAAAGCGCAGGAACATCGGGCCGTAGGTCTCAGCCGCGGCGCGCACAAGCTTCCTTGCGGAGACATAGTCCGCGGGCTGAATGACCGTCATGTTCGGGATAGTCCTGAGCACGCCCATATCCTCAATTGCCTGATGGCTCGCCCCGTCGTTGGCGGGAGTCAGGCCGCCGTGAGAGCAGGCGATCTTCACATTCAGATTGGTGTAGCATATCTCCTGACGAATCATCTCGCACATGCGCAGGGAGCCAAACACGGCATAGGTCACCACAAAGGGAATCTTGCCCGTGGTGGCAAGCCCGGCAGAGAAGGCGGCGCAGTTTTGCTCGGCTATGCCCACGTTGCAGTACTGCTCGGGCAGGGCTTTGGCAAATTTCCCGGTCTTGCAGGACTTGCCGATGTCAGCATCCACAACATAGACATTGCTGTTCTCTCTGCCGACTTCAACTATCTCGTCTCCGAAGCCGTCACGGGTGGCTATCATATCTCCAAGAGCCATTGTCAAATCCCCCTCTCAAGCTGCGCCATGGCGCTCTCGTACTGCTCTCTGTTGGGCGCTTTACCATGCCAGTCAAGTGAGTTTTCCATATAGTCCACGCCCTTGCCCTTGACGGTGTGGGCGTTTATGAACTTGGGCCTGCCGTTTTTGGCGGCTCTTATTTTGTCCAGAGTGTCCAGAATCTGAGCCATATCATGGCCGTCAATCTCATACACCTCAAAGCCAAAGGCCTCCGCCTTCTTCGACATATCAAGCCCCGGCATGACCTCGTCCGTCGTGCCGTCAAGTTGGAGGCCGTTGTTGTCGAGAATCATTATGTAGTTATCCAGCCTGTACTTGTTGGCGGTCATCATCGCCTCCCAGACTATGCCCTCGTTCATCTCCCCGTCGCCAAGTACGGTGAACACGCGGTAATCCTTTTTATCGCGCTTACCGGCGAGAGCCATTCCAACAGCGCAGGAAGCGCCCTGCCCCAGAGAACCGGTGGAGATATCAATACCGGGGCACTTGACCATGCTGGGGTGCCCCTGAAGCATGGAGCCCTCCTTGCGCAGGGTGTGCAGGACCTCTTCGGGGAAGAAGCCCAGCAGACCGAGCGCGGAATACTGTATGGGACAGACATGGCCCTTGGAGAGGACAAAGCGGTCCCTGTCCGCCCACTGGGGGTTCCTCGGGTCAACTCTCATTTCGGAGAAGTACAGCGCGGCGACGATATCCGCTATCGACAGCGACCCGCCGGGGTGCCCGGACTGCGCCTCATAAATCATGGTAACAGCGGTCTTGCGCAGAAGCTTTGCCTTCTCCCTGAGCATCAAGATTTTTTCTTCGTTCATATCGGCCTCCGATAATTACAGGGTGTAATATTCCCCGAGCCTGATGGTTTTGTTCTCGCGGGAAGATTCAAGCGCGGCGTTGGAGAGGCGCAGAACCTTCATTCCCTCGGAGAGCCCGCCGATTTCGATGGGCTTGTTGTTTTTCAGGCAGTCCTGGAAATAGACGTGGACATTGTATATAACCTCGTCCTTGTTAAGATCATAGGAGTCGTTAAAGGTGATGGTCTCCTCGTGATCCATATCCACAGTGCGGTAGGTCAGCGAGTCAAACTCGAACATATTGCGGCCCTTGAGCAGAATGCTGCCGTTTGTGCCTATGTAGCCCTTGATATTCGCGCCCGCGCCGCTGCTCCAGCTTGTCATGATGGAGGCGATTGCACCGTTCTTGCAGCGCATAATGATAGAGGAATTGGTGTCATACTGCGGGATAGCGTCCAGGGTGCCCTTTACGTTGCAGGCGATGGTGTCAAACTCACCGGCAAGGGAGGTCAAAAGATTAAACTCGTGGGAGACAGATTCGATGGTCATGCCGCAGGCGAGCTTCGGGTCGGTGCGCCAGGAGTTGCCGTAGGTGGCGTTGTTTTTGCCATAGCCGAAGCCGGGGCCAACGCGATAGCTGAACACATTGACGGGCTGTCCGAACATGCCGCTCTCGACCATATCGTGCATCTTCACAAACGCGGGGCGGAAGCGGTGGGCAAAGCCGACGATGATTTTAGCGTCGTACTTCTTTGCCATATCGACTATCTTGTTTGCATCCTCGACGGTTGTGGCTATGGGCTTTTCAAGATAGAGAGGAACATGCTTTGAAAGCACCATCTCGACATAGTCAAGGCGCTTGGTGGGCGGCGTGGATATGACGGCATAGTCGGCCTTGTCAACATACTCGCTTATCTGCTCATAGCTGAGCTTATCGCAGTAAAACTCTCTTGCGAAGGCGTTGAGGCCGGTTTCGTTGACATCATAAGCCCCGAGAATGCTTCCGCCGAGTCTGACAACAGCTCTCGCGTGAGATTTGGCTATATCGCCCGCACCTATCATTAAAACCTTCATGCAAAACGCTCCTTATTTTTGTTTTCCCGTGATTATTCTTCAATCCATGCGATGGCCCGGCCAGGTGCGCCGGAGCAGCGCTCCATCTTCAGCGGAAGGAAGGCAAAGTTCCAGCGCTTCTCCTCAAGCAGCTCTCTGGGCAGGAACAGCTCCTCGCCGTACCAGATGCCCTTGCTCAGGCAGATTTTGTGCACCGGGCCGCCCTGGTCCTCGCTCTTGGGGCCGCCAACGCTCATGCAATCAATAGCCACGCCCTTAACGCCGTGCTCAACGATCCAGTTTGCGCCGGAGACGGTGAGGAAGCTCCAGTTATCCACATAGTCGGAGCTCCAGCTGCGCTTATAGCCATAGCCGGTGCAGAGCAGGAGGATATCGCCGGGCTTGACGACATCGGCATATTTCTCCAGATGCTCGGCAGTGATTGCGCCGTGCTCGCCAAGGTCGAAAAGATCGATGGGAACAGCTTCGCCGACCAGATTCTCAATCGGGTACTGCGCGGCGTCCATGCCGTCGACAAAGTGATGGAAGGGCGCGTCAAAGTGAGTGGAGGTATGGGTGTTCATATACATGCGCTCAGAGGTATAGCCGTCCTTGGGGACGAGCGTTTCATAATTTATCTCGCACAGCTCATAGGGCATATAGCCGGGGTTGTTGTGATAAAAGGTCTGGGAAAGGTCAATAAGCTTTTTGATTTTCATTTCAGAGTCTCCTTTTTTTTATTTTCTTTTGCTGCCGGAAGCAATCTTGCCGACATACACCGCGACAACTATGACAGCGCCGGTGACTATGCCTGACCAGAAGGAATTGATTCCCAGCAGGTTAATACCGTTGTTGATGCCTTTTTGCAGCAGGGTGCCGATGAGCGCGCCGAAGGCTGTGCCAAGACCGCCGGAGAGGCTTGCGCCGCCTATGCAGGTCGCGGCGATGGCGTCAAGCTCCATTCCGACACCTGCGGTGCACTCAACTGTCATAAGGCGGCTCGCGCCGAGCAGCGCCGCGACGGAGGAGAGCATGGAGCTGATGGTATAGCAGGCTATCTTCACCCTGTCAACGGGAATGCCCACCAGCCTCGAGGCCTCTTCATTGGAGCCTGTCGCGTAGACCCAGCGGCCGAATGCAGTCCTGCGCAGAATAAAGTGCATCAGCAGCACTATTATTATCATGTACAGAATATAGTTTCTTACGCCGGGAATGATGGTTCCACGGTTAAAGGCCTTGAACGCGGTAAGAGTGATGGTCTGGGAGTTACCGCCGGAGATGACCTTGGTGAGAGACGCCGCCGCGCCCTGCATCGCGAGGGTGACGATAAACGGCGCCATTTTCGCCTTGGAAACCAGCAGCCCGTTAACGATGCCGCAGGCAAGGCCCACGCCGAGACATGCAAACACACCCGCGGCAATATTTTGCGTGCTCAGCATAACAAGCGTGCCGACCATGCCGGAGAGGGAATACACCGACCCCACCGACAGGTCAATGCCGCCGGTGATGACTACCAGCAGCTGACCCATAGTCATTATCAGCAGCGGGGACGCTGACTGGAGCACATTCATTATGTTCCCCTTGCCAAGCGCGGTGCCAGTAACCATGTGCAGCACAATGTAGAGGACAATCAGTATGGCCGTCATGCCCAGCTCCAGCTTATAGTTTTTAAGCGTCTTTTTTACTGTGCCGTTGTCGGCCTTAAGACGAATTTCATTTCCTGACACTTGCTTATCCTCCTATTGCTGCCTTGCCGGAGGCCGTAATCTCCGACATCATTGCGTTTTCTGTTATATCCTCGCCATACAGGACACTCTGAACCTGTCCGTCGCGAATAATGAGAACCTTATCGCACAGCAGGACCAGTTCCTCAAGCTCGGACGAAACAACCAGTGCCCCGGCGTTATTATCCGCCACCATTTTGCGCACACGCTGATATATCTCGTGCTTGGTCTTGATATCGACGCCTCTTGTCGGTTCGTCAAGCAAAAACAGCTTTGCCTCATCGGTTATCCAGCGGCCGAAAAGCAGCTTCTGCTGGTTGCCGCCGCTCAGCGCGCCGGGCGTGCAGTCGTTATCGGGTACCTTTATCTGAACATTGTTGATAATTTCGCCGTGAAGCTTATTCTCCGCCTTATCCCGGACAAGTTTTTTGCGGGAGATGTTGCGGTGTGCCATCAGCACAGTTTCTTTAATAGAAAGGCCGAAGAACAAGCCGCTTTCGCTTCTGTCCTCGCTGATATAGGCTATCTTTCTGCGCAGGGCATCAACAGGGCTGCGCGGAACATACGGCTGTCCCAAATAGCGCAGGTGTATCTCCTTATGGGGCCGTATTCCCCATATTGTGCGCAGCACCGCGCTCCTGCCGGAACCGGCAAGCCCCGCCAGGCCGACAATTTCGCCCTGGCGCACGGTGTATTCTTCGTCCTTGCCGTCTATCTTGATGGCGAGAATCTCCTCTCTGCCCTCGATGGCGGTCTGGTCATAGCTTTTCACCGACTCGGGATTGAGCTTCTCGCCCAGCATATCGCTTACGATTTCCTCATCGCTCTTTTCGCTCATCGGTACGCCGTCAATAACCACAACACCGTCGCGCAGAACGGTTATTCTGTCGGACAGCTCGCGCACTTCATTCATTCTGTGCGAAACGAAAATAACGCCTATCCCCTGACTGCACAAGATTCGCACAGAGTCAAAAAGCTTTTCTGTCTCCTCAAAATTGAGGGAGGACGTGGGCTCGTCGAGCAGGATTATCTTCGCGTTCTGGCCGACCGCTCTGGCAATTTCGACCATCTGCATCTGATCCGGTCTGAGGTCCGCCACCACATCGCGGGGGCTGATGCCCTCGGTTGCTGAGCCGAGCTTTTCAAGCGCCGCCTTTGCAAGCTCGTCCGATTTTTTCCAATTGTATATTCCGTTTTTGACAATGTCGTTTGACGGCAGAGAAATATTCTCCGAAACCGTCAGATGCGGCAGCAGCGAGAGCTCCTGATAGACCACCTGTATGCCCCTGTCCATTGCCTCTTTCGGAGTCCTGAAGCTGACCTTCACGTTTTCAAAGAGGATATCTCCACTGTCGGCCTGATGCGCCCCGGCGATAATTTTTATCATCGTGGATTTTCCGGCGCCGTTACCGCCCATGAGAGCGTGAACCTCTCCGGGATATATGCGCAGGCTTCCGTCCTTAATGGCCTGGTTTGCTCCGTAAGCTTTCGTGACATGCCTCAGTTCAAAAATCGGAGTTTTATTTTCCTGTAACATTTTTCGCTCCTATTGAAACGGAGCGGAAGATTCCTCTTCCGCTCCGAAGTCTCGTGTTATCAATATGCTCCGGCAGAAGCGGGATAGGTGAGCGCGAGAACCGCCTGGATATCGGCATCGTCAATATTCTCGGAGGTGACCAGCGGTTCGGGAGTGAGAATGACCTGAGCGTCAGCCTCGAGGCCGCTGATGGCCTTGAATGCCATGACGGCTGCCCAGTAGCCCTGGCCGACAGCTTCCTGAACGACCTGACCGGCGAGCCTGCCCTCACGGATAGCGACAGTGGAGTCGGGAGAGCCGTCGGAGGAGACTATGGAGACCTTTCCGGTCATGCCCATGTTGTCAACAACGTCGATAGCGGCAATGCCCGCCTGCTCATACATGCAGTAGATGCCGGTGATATCGGGGTTGGCGGTGAGCAGGTCGCTGCACATATCGGTGGATTCGGAAACGGTGAGGTTGCTGGTCTGAATAGTCTGCGCAATGGTGATGCCCTGCTCGGCGCAGGCCTTTTCAAGGCCTGCCATCTTTGCCTGGGCGTTGGAGCGGTCCATAGGCAGAGCCAGAACGCCGATGGAGTCGCCGCCGAGGCTCTTTGCCTGCTCGCACAGGTAGTTGCCGGCATCGTAGCCGGAGGTGTAGTCGTCAGCGGAGATGAAAGCGTAGAAGTTATCCGCCGTGGAGCCGATGGCCGCGATGGTCACAGGGATACCGGCGTCCTCGCAGGCATCAAGCACGGTGGAGCAGGAGTCGGAGGAGACAGGGCTGAGAACAACCGCGTCGAAGCCCTGGATAACTGCGGTCTCGCCGTTTTCCGCCTGGTCGGCGGCGCTGTTGTTGGAAACGTAGACCTCAATTTCCACGCCGTACTCCTCGCAGGCCTGACGGACGCCGTCCTCGACCCACTGCCAGTACTCAATGTCCAGAGAGGGAGCTATGTAGACTATCTTCTTACCTTCGACGCTGATGCCGTCCACGTTGATGTCATCAGTGTAGAAATCCTCGGCCGCTGCCGGCTCTTCGGCGGGCTGCTCGACCGGTGCCTCGGCGGGGGCCTCAGAGGGAGCTTCAGACGCCGCGGGCGCCTCAGAGGGGGCGGGGCTGCCGCCGCAGGCGCACAGTGCAAATACCATTGCAAGCGCGAGAATAATTGCCAATGCTTTCTTCATTTTCATTTTTCCTTTCTTGTATTTGTGTCAAGCTGACGGCTCTTCCGTCGTTTTGTATTTCAAAATTACCACCGAATTTTTCGCAAGTCAAGGCAAAAAGCGAAATTTATTTCATTTTATGGCCGTAAATTTGAAATTTCGTGAAACTTAATAATTTTGGCATGGCCTTTTTGTGTAATTTGACGCTGATATATTGTTTATATATTGTCAATTGCGGCAATTTTTGACCATTTTTCACAAACAAGTCACGAAATTTATACTTGAAGTGCAGATTGTTCCTCTTGTTTTTGATGTGATTCTCACTGGCTATCCTGCGAAAGGTTTCAAAATTTTGTTCGTTTTTTGAAACGCACTGCTTCTCTCATCGCATTTTTCCGCACATAGGCGCGCAAAAAGCCACAGGCGCATTTGCGCCTGTGGCTTACATTTCGCTATTCACTTCACTGTTAATTTTTACTTTCCGCTTATTCTCTTTCGCTCAATGGATTTTCCGATTTCCCGGCTTTTTTCCATCTGCTCATCAGTCCGGCTCAGGGCAAGGATAGAATGCAGAATAGAGATAGTCACAAGCTCGCAGGCTCTGGCCGCGGAGATATCGCTGAAATACTCGCTGCTGAAAATGCTCGTGAGTATCTCCACATCCAGATACTTGGACAGCGGGGAATTTGCCGGGCCGACTATGCCTATTATCTTCAGTCCTCTTTCGCGTGCGTAGCTGGCGTTTTGCAGCACGTTCCATGTCCGTCCTGAGTTGACGATGATGAGCAGCACGTCGTTTTCGTCCATCATGCTTATCTCCATCGTCTGGAAAATCAAGTCCTCAATATACCTGCACGGAATGGCGAGCTTCAGAAAAATATCGTACGCTGCGCGGCTTATTGTTCCGGAGCCGCCCTCGCTGACGATAACAACATTTTTCGCCTCGGATATCATCTTCGCCGCCTTTTCGAGCGCTTCGTTATCAAGGCTTTCGTCAAGCTGATCCATTATCATTTTTGTATAGCTTATGACCTTGCTCTTCACGGTACCCACATCGTCTCCCGGGTGCAGGCTCATTTCCTTCGCCGTGTCCACAATATAGTTTGAGGCGTTGCTTTTGAGATCGCTGAAGCCGCTGAAGCCCAGCTTGCGGCAAAAACGCACAACCGTTGCCGGGCTTGTCCCGCTGGCTTCGGCAATGGAGTTGGCAGTGGCTCCGACAAGGCATGACGGGTTATTCAGTATAAGATCAGCTATCAGATCATCTGATTTTGAAAATGTCTTTGTGCCCTGCATCGTCTTTATTCTCTGTATCAAAAGCAAGGTTTCGTCCATTTTTTCGTTCCCCTAACAAAAATTTCCGCCTTGATTATAACACCAAGTTAAAAATAGCACAAGCTCCATAATTTTTCCCGGCTTTTCTCTGCACCGCCCCGGCTTTTTTGCCGCGCGCATATTTCTCCATTTTTTACAGACAATAGCCATGCACAAAAAAATCAAAGGAGAAATATATATGAAAGCAACCGGTATTGTCCGCAGGATAGATGATCTGGGCAGAGTTGTTATCCCCAAGGAGATACGCCGGACTATGCGTATCCGCGAGGGTGACCCGTTGGAGATATTCACAGATAAGGACGGGGAGCTGATTTTCAAGAAATATTCCCCCATTGGGGAGCTGACAGACTTTGCCGCGCAGATATGTGACAGCCTGCGCCGCGCGACGGACGGCATCGCCGCCGTGTGCGACAGGGACAGCATCATCGCCGTGGCGGGCGGCGGCAAGAAGGAGCTGCTGGACAAGCCCATCAGCCAGCAGCTGAGCAATATAATGGACAACCGCGCCGCCTACCGCCATTCCAGCGGCGGCAGCAGTACCCCCGTGTCGGATTTGGACGACAAGTACTGTCTGTCCGTGGCAGCACCTGTCATCTCCGAGGGGGATATTATGGGCTGCGTGATGTTCGTCTCCCCCAAGGGCAGCGCGCCATGCACGGAGGTCGAATATAAGCTCGCGCAGACCGTGGCAATCTTCCTCGGAAAGCAAATGGAAGGCTGAGCCGTCATGCTCTATAAGCTGAAACATTTCAAAAAGGGATGCAGCAAAAGCACTGCATCCCTTTTTCGTTCATCTTCTCGATATGCTTTCTTCCGCCAAAAAGCGTATTACATCTTCTAACTTTGGAGCTTCTCCTCGTGGCACCACTCTTTCCTGCATAGCAATATTATCCTCTGTTTTGGCGGGATTGTTCCATGCCTGTTGTATAGCAATCTCCATCTCTCTTTTTACATCCGCCACCGGCACATTATGCTCTGTGGCAATTTTTTATATATTTCACTCATATTCATTTTTGCTTCACCCCATTTTGACCAATATAGCGGTCAATATTTTGTCCGAGTATAGCATAGAATACAAGAAATTGCAACCAATACTGGTCAATTGCTGAAGGTCAGGATAAGCAGGCGGGAGCGGACAGATGGAGCAAAAACTAAGACGCGATTTGAACATGGGCGAAAACCTCCGCAGGCTCAGGCTTGCTTTTGGTTTGTCGCAGGAAAAGCTATGCGCGGAGCTTCAGCGCCGCGGCTGTGACATTGGGCGCAGCACCTATGAAAAGTATGAGAGCGGCGAGTTGAACATCCGTATCAGCGTCCTTGTCACGCTGCGCAAAATTTATGCTTGCAGCTACGACGCTTTCTTTGAAGGATTGGATGGGGAAGAGTAAGCGATTTGCCCCGCATTTTATAATAAACCATGGTCATCCGTTATGTTTTAATATAACTCGTTTCACAAAAGCGAATTTCATATGCACGAATGCCCCGCCAGTGGCGGGGCATTCGTGCATCAGCTTGTAAAAAAGTCCTGCAAGGACTTTTTTGGCAGTTTCGTGCACATTACAGCGCAGGTTCTGTCCATTCGCCGCCGGAGGAGCTGCCGCCGCCTCCGCCGCCGTAATAATTATACACAACGGGCTGATCGTTGACCTGATCGAGGGCGATATAGCCCATGTCACCCTCGGGCAGGGAGACAAGATAGCAGTCCCCCAGGTCGGCAAGCAGAGTAAGCTCAGCATTCGCGGCAAGGCTTTGCAGCGGTGCGCCGCAGAGGTAAAAATCAGAGAATAGCTCCGCGCCGGAGGCCGCATAGCCCAGCCGGCTCTCGAAGGCAGCTTCCCCCTCGGGCAGCAGGCAGCGCTTTTCCACGGTCGCAAAAACGCCGTCAATGTACAGTGTGCAGATATCCCCCTCCTGAGAGAACACCCGCACCTGCTCGCCGCGCCGGTAGACCGCCGCGTAAAGCTCCGCCGTGGCAGAGATAACGCGGGCAGACGTGCCCCGGAGCGAGGAATCGGAAATGCCGGTGGCGATAAAGGGCTTTTTTGCCTGCGCGCCGAGGCTTATGTCGCCGCCGTCCGCGCCGCCGGAGGGTGCGGAGCCTCCTCCGCCGCCTCCACCATAGCTATAATACTGAATGCGGCTGTCGCTGAGCATATCGGCGGGCACATAGCCCATAACGCCGTCGAGCTCCACAAGGCAGCAGTACCCCAAATCCGCGAGGATTTGGAGCTCGGTATTGGTATCGAGCAGGCGCTCCGGCTCGCCCCGGAGCAGATAACCGGTGTAAAACCCGGCCTGACTTTTGGCATAGACCGTCCGGGGCTCGGCTGCTTCCTCACCCGCGAGGGCCACAAGGCGCTTTTCAACATAGCCCCTGCCCTCGGCGGAGCTGACGATGTAATAGTCCTCCCATTCGTCCTCAATGGTGAGTTCCTCCCCGCGCGCCAACACAGCCAGAAGCGCGCAGACTTCAAGCGTGACGACCTCCGCGCCGGTGGTGTCCGGCGTGGGTGTGGGCGTCGGCGTGGGTTCTGGGGTGGCGGTCGGCTCGGGGCTCGGCGTTGCGGCAGGCGCGCCGCAGCCGCAGAGCA
>URPA01000003.1 GCA_900549545.1 uncultured Eubacteriales bacterium | reverse complement strand
ATTTTACACTACGGTTTGCATATTGTCTCTTTTTATTTTCGGTGTTGCACTTCACATTATAACCTGCCCAGTTCCCTTTACACAAGGGAGCCAAATCAGATCAAAAATTGACTGCTTTTATAGAACATTTTTGCCTGGAGAAAGCCATGAAACAGAGAATCACAGTGCTGCTAAGCACAATTATAATAGCCCTGCTGCTCTGCGCCTGCGCCGGCGAGATGCCGCCGGAGTGCGGGGAGTATGCGCTTGCCGCCGCCAGAGTGCAGGGAGAGAGCGTCAGCGTTGAGAGCATTTGCCCGGATGGGGGAGTGCTCAAGCTCCTGCCCGGCGGTAAGGGGCGCATCGAATTCGGCACGGAGAGCGGCAGCATCCGCTGGCTGCTTGACGGGGAGAGCATCACCGTCACCGCAGGGAGCGGCAGCTACGAGGGCAGCCTGAAGGATGGCGTCCTGCGCCTGAGCTTTCCCGACGGGGTAGAGCTGTGCTTTGTAAAGGACGGCGCTTCCGCCGCCGAGGACTGGTTTGCCCCCACCGACCCAGGCCCCCTGTGTGGCGACTGGTACGGCTGGTGGCGGATAAGCAATGCCGGTGAGGACAGCACCTTTGCCGACAGCTGGTTTGACTGCTGCGCGCGGATTGAAGCCCTCTCCGGCGACAGCGGGCGGCTCATCCTCTGGGATGAGGATGGTTCAGCCGATGAGCCGATGGCACTTGTATCTCTTCGCTTTGATGGGGAGACGGCATCGAGCGTCAAGGGCTTTTTCTTGCAGCGCGACATTGCGGAAAACCAATGGCTGCTCGACCCGACAGCGGCGGAATTTGAAAACATGCTCTATTTCACCGGTGAGTATGGGGACGAGTTTGAATACACCATCTGCCTGCGCCCCTGGGGTGCAGACTGGGCCGATGTCGCGGACAGCGCTCCCGAAATGCTCCCGTTTTTCTTTGAGAGCTGGTGTAAGCCCCTTATAGATGCGGGGGAAGGTATGCCTGACACTATTAACTAAAAGAGAGAGAAAACCTATGGATAAAACCGGCGTGCGCCGCAGGGCATTGAAGGCGGCGTTTCCACACACTGTACCGATACTCGCGAGCTTCATGTTCATCGGCCTTACATACGGGGTGTACATGAATGTCTCCGGCTTCAGCTTTGTCTACCCCATGGTTATGGCTATGGTCATTTTCGGCGGCTCGCTTGAGTTTCTTTGCGTGAGTATGCTTTTAAGCCCCTTCGCCCCGGTGTCCTGCTTTTTCCTGGCGCTGATGGTGCAGGCGCGGCATTTGTTTTACGGAATTTCCATGCTCGAAAAGTACAGCGGCCTCGGCTGGAAGCGCTTCTTCCTCATCTTCGGCATGTGCGATGAGTCATTTTCCGTCAACTTCTCTGCCAAGATCCCGCCCGATGTGGACAGGGGCTGGTTCATGCTTTTTGTCACGGTTCTCAACTGGCTCTACTGGGTCGTGGGGGCGACCATCGGCGGCCTTGCAGGCTCACTCATCAGCTTCAGCACCGAGGGGATGGACTTCGTGCTCACGGCACTGTTCGTCGTCATCTTCCTTGAGCAGATTTTGGCCGAGAAAAAGCACTATTCGGCTTTTATCGGCGTCGGCGTGAGCCTTATATGTCTCGTCATTTTCGGGGCGGACAGCTTCCTGCTGCCCACAATGGCGGGCATCCTCTGCCTGCTGACTGTTTTCCGCGGCAGAATTGAGAAAGGATGTGAGCCGGTATGACACTGTGGCAGCAGGTTGTGACGATAGGCGTCTGCGTGCTGGCAACGATGCTCACGCGTTTTCTGCCGTTTCTTGTTTTCTCCGGCAAGCGCCCCACGCCGAAGTATATCCAGTATCTCGGCAAGGCCCTGCCCACGGCGGTTTTCGGTATGCTGGTGGTGTACTGTCTTAAAAATGTGAGCATCCTCACCGGAAGCCACGGCATACCCGAGCTTATCGCCATCGCCGTGACCGTCGGCATCCACCTATGGAAAAGAAAAATGCTCCTCTCCGTCGCGGGAGGAACAGTGTGCTATATGCTGCTGGTGCAGCTGGTATTCTAAAGAAACCGTCTTGCCCATGTGGGCAAGGCGGTTTTTCTTTGAAAAATTAGGTTTACATAACTCTCACTTCTTGAAGCTGTCCTTCAGGCTGACAGAGCGGTTAAACACGAGATGGTCGGGGGCGCTGTCCTTGCTGTCGGGGCAGAAGTAGCCCAGGCGCATGAACTGATATGCGGCGGGAGCCTTCGCGTCGGCAAGGCTCGCCTCCACCTTGCAGCCGGTGAGCACCTCAAGGGAGTTGGGGTTAAGGCAGGCGAGAAAATCCTTCCCGGCGGCGTCGGGGTCGGGGTCGTCGAAGAGATTGTCGTACTGTCTGACCTCGGCGTCACAGCAGTTGTCCGCATCCACCCAGTGGATGGTCGCGCCCTTGACCTTGCGCCCGTCGGCGGGGTCGCCGCCGCGGCTGTCGGGGTCGTACTCGCAGAGAACCTCAACGACATTGCCGTCCTCGTCCTTGACGCAGCCCGTGCAGGTGATGAGGTACGCCCCCTTGAGGCGGCACTCAAGCCCGCCCGGGGTCAGGCGCTTATATTTCGGCGCGGGGACCTCCATAAAGTCATCGGCCTCAATCCACAGATGGCGGGAGAAGGAGACCTCGCGCGTCCCGTCCTCAGGCTTGAGGGGGTTATTCTCAATCTCAAGCAGCTCGCTCTGCCCCTCGGGGTAATTGGTGACGGTGAGCTTTATGGGCCTCAGCACCGCCATGACGCGCTGCGCGGTTTCATTCAAATCCTCACGCAGGCAGTGCTCCAAAAACGCAAATTCAATGGTGTTCGGCGCTTTCGCGACGCCCACGCGCTCACAGAAATTGCGGATGGAGGCGGGTGTATAGCCACGGCGGCGCAGGCCGCAGAGCGTCGGCATACGGGGGTCGTCCCAGCCGGAGACGTAGCCGTTTTCGACCAGGGCGCGCAGCTTGCGCTTGGAGAGGACGGTGTGGTCAATGCCGAGGCGGGCAAACTCAATCTGCCGCGGCTTGTGAGGGACGGACACATTTTCAACCACCCAGTTATAGAGCGGGCGGTGGTTTTCAAATTCGAGCGAGCACAGCGAGTGCGTGATGCCCTCGAGCGCGTCCTGAATGGGGTGGGCAAAGTCATACATGGGGTAAATGCACCATTTGTCGCCCTGACGGTGATGGTGCATATGGCGGATGCGGTAAATGACCGGGTCGCGCATGTTGAAGTTGCCGGAGGCAAGGTCGATCTTCGCGCGCAGGGTGTATTTATTATCCTCAAATTCACCGGCGCGCATCCGGGCAAAGAGGTCAAGGCTCTCCTCAATGGGCCTGTCGCGCCACGGGGACACAGCGGGGGTGTTGAGGTCGCCCCGGTACTCCTTGAACTGCTCGGGCGTCAGCTCGCAGACATAAGCGAGACCCTTTTTGATAAGCTCCACGGCGTACTTATAGTCCTGCTCGAAATAATCCGAGCCGTAGAAAAACCTGTCGCCCCAGTCAAAGCCCAGCCAGTGTATGTCCTCCTTGATGGCGTCCACAAACTCGACATCCTCCTTGGTGGGGTTGGTGTCGTCCATGCGCAGGTTGCATATGCCGCCGAAGCGCTCCGCCGTGCTGAAATCGATGGTCAGCGCCTTGCAGTGGCCAATGTGAAGATAGCCGTTGGGCTCAGGCGGGAAGCGGGTGTGCACCTGCTGCCCGTAGCAGCGGCCGCCCTCGGCGGTATCCTCCATAATAAAAGCGTCAATAAAATTTCTGGCAGTATCTTCCACTTTAGTATCTCCTATCGATGTAAAATACCCGAATATTATAAACTATCGTGGTGGTAATTACAACAAAAATGTGGTACACTATACGCAAAAAAGATAAGGAGCAAAAATATATGAGCGAGAGCTTTGATGTTATAATTATCGGCGGCGGCAGCGCGGGCGTGTCGGCGGCGCTTACCTGCCGCAGTCGCGGGAAAACCGTGGGCGTGGTTACAAATGACGAAAAGACCTCTGCCCTCTATAAGGCGGAGCGGATCACCAATTACCCCGGCTTTGACGCCATCTCCGGCGCGGAGCTGACAGGCCGCCTTACTGAGCAGCTAAAAAACAGCGGCGCGGAGATCATCCGGGGCAGGGCGCTCAATGTCCTGCCGATGGGGGAGAGCTTCGGCGTCGCGGTGGAGAGTGATTATTACATGGCCTCCGCCCTCATCATCGCCGCGGGGATAACCCGGGAAAAGCTCTACCCCGGCGAGGGGGAGTTCCTTGGCCGCGGAGTGAGCTACTGCGCCACCTGCGACGGGATGCTCTACCGGGGCAAGACCGTCGCCCTCATCGGCTCGAGCGAGGAGGCAAAGCACGACGCGCAGTTTCTCCGCTCCATCGGCTGTACCGTGCATGAATACCCGAACCCCGGAGCGTATGAGATACTCGGTGAAGAGAAGGCCGGCGCCGTGCGCTATAAGGGCGAGGAGCAGGCGGTGGACGGCGTGTTTATAATAAAGGACACCGTATCCGTCACGCGCCTTGTGCCGGGCCTTGAGTATAAGGACGGCGGCATCGTCACCGACCGCCATATGGCAACCGCCGTGCCCGGTGTTTTTGCCGCCGGGGACTGCACCGGCAAGCCCTATCAGCTTGCAAAGGCCGTTGGCGAGGGGAATATCGCCGCGCTCTCGGCGTGTGAGTATTTGGATAGGCAGAAGGTTTGACAAGAGCGCGTGGAGAGTTATATAATCGCAAAGTGATTTTTGACTGAAAAGCTGAGGGATAAGCATGAAACACTACCGAAAGCTGTTCATTTTAATAGTGATGGCGTTTTTTACAGTGTTTTTCACTGTTTTGCATCCTGTGCCGATAATGGACGGGGATGATATGATTTATATCCTCCAGTCCCGCGCCGCGATACCGTATCCAGGCGCGTGGAACCCTGCCAAGGTGCTGCCGGAGGTTTTGATGCCCCTGTGTGGCAACCTGTCCGGGATGATGGCGGCGCTGGGCTTGGGCTCATTTATGAGTTGCCAGGTTTTTGTTCTGGCGCTCATGTTTTCTGCGTTTATTGGCTTTTATACATATTGTTTTATGCGTGTGCTTGAAAAGCGCATGGGCGCGGACAGATTTACGGCTATCGCGCTCTCCGTGCTTTTCCTGCTGTTTCATTTTCTCGCCCTGCGGACGGGGAAAACCGACAATCAGTATTTGTTTTTTACTTTTGACGCCAACTGTGTTTTCAATTACGTCATTCCGGTGCTTTTAAACTGCGGCATGACAATGCTGCTCATAGGTGTGGAGAATTCCAGAGCACTGATAAGTGAGGGGAGCGTCTTCAAGAGAGCGCTTTTCGTCACTGGCGTTTACTTTGCGGTGTTTTCAAATCTTTTCGCAAGCGTTGTGTTGGCGGCATATGTGGGCTTTTATCTCTTGCATAAGCTTATAATATGCCTGCGGGCAAAATCAGGCGTGAAGGAATATGCCCGTGAAAATATTGTGTATATCGTAATACTTGCCATGTGGCTCGTTGCCCTCTGCCTTGAGGGCACAGGGGACAGAGCGTCCATCGCCTACAACACCTCCGGGAGCGTGTTTGCACGTCTTGGGGCTTCGCTGGCAGTGTTCTCGGCAAAGCTGGCGGAGACGAGCCTGCTCATAAGGCTCATTGCGCTTTTCGCTGTTGCGGGGGCTGTGCCTGTGTTGTTTTTCCGTTGCAACAAAGAGGAACGGAAAGACTTTCTGACCATGGTCATAATAGCGGTGGCCTATGCTCTTGCAACGGGTATTTTCCTCATACTTTTCGGCACAATTACGACAACGGATTATCTGAGCAGAATTGACGTGGTTTTCGGCTTCTTCGCGGTGATGCTCTTTATCGTCATGCTCTGCATCTGCCTGATTGTAAGGAAATTCGCGCTTTTGGAGCTTTTGCTGCCGGTCGCGATCATTTTTACCTATACCATGACCAATACCGACGGGCACACCTTCAAGGACATCAACGAATTAGCAATAAACGGTCATCTGGCCCTCGAGATACAGGAGGACATTTGCCAGCAGATTCTCACCGGGGCGGAGAGCGGCGCGGAGGAGATAACGGTCTATGTCGTTAAAACAAATGACGGCTGGTCAAATTGGCCGCATAACCTCAGTCTTGGGGATGAATACGCGAAAATATTTTACAAATATGGCCTTATCGACAGACCGGTCAAGGTCACGGTGGTTCCAAGCTATGAGTTCAATGAAAAATATGGCTTGAAGATGGGCTAAATTAATTGACAAAATCGGCGGGGCGTTATATAATCCCAGCATTAATAATGATTTCGCGCTGTGACGGGCAGGAGTATTTGGTCAGCGGATGACAGAGAGGGAGCGGTCGGTGCAAGCTCCTCTGATGCGCCAAAGAAGGTCGGCCCTGAGCGCCCGGGGTGAAAAAAGTCAGCCCCGGCGTCTGTTCGCGTTAAGAGCAGTTGAGTGCCGCGTCACGCGGAATTCAGGTGGTACCACGGTTAATTATCGCCCTGAGGTTTATCCTCAGGGCGTTGTTTTTTCTTGAGAATACGGAGGATTAGTATGAAAGAACTTCCAAAGACCTATGACCCCAAACAGACTGAGAAGAAAATCTACGAAATGTGGGAAAAGGGCGGATACTTCAAGGGCGTTATCGACAAGAGCAAAAAGCCCTTTTCCATCGTTATGCCGCCCCCCAATGTAACGGGGCAGCTCCATATGGGGCACGCGCTTGACTGCACCTTGCAGGACATTATTACCCGCTACAAGAGGATGCAGGGCTATTCCGCGCTGTGGCTGCCCGGCGTTGACCACGCGGGCATCGCAACGCAGATAAAGGTTGAAGAGGTGCTGCGCAAGGAGGAGGGCAAGACCCGCTATGACCTCGGCCGCGAGAAGTTCCTCGAGCGCGTCTGGGCGTGGAAGCAGCAGTATGGAGACAGAATAGTCGAACAGCAGAAGAGCATGGGCGTCAGCTGTGACTGGGACAGAAGCCGCTTCACTATGGACGACACCTGCGCCAAGGCCGTGCGCGAGACCTTCTGTGAGCTTTATGAAAAGGGGCTTATCTACAAGGGCCGCCGCATGATAAACTGGTGCCCGCATTGCCGCACCGCGCTCTCCGACGCGGAGGTCGAATATAAGGACATCCCCGGCTCCTTCTGGCACATCCGCTACCCCATCGAGGGCTCGGACGAGGAGTTCATCATCGCCACCACCCGCCCGGAGACCATGCTGGGCGACAGCGGCGTCGCCGTCCATCCGGACGATGAGCGCTATAAGCACCTTGTGGGTAAGAACGCGATTCTCCCGCTCGTCGGGCGCAAGCTCCCCATCGTCGCCGATGACTATGTTGAGCTCGGCTTCGGTACGGGCGCAGTCAAGATGACCCCCTGCCATGATCCCAACGACTTTGAGGTCGGCCTGCGGCACAATCTGGAGCAGATCCAGTGCATCAACGAGGACGGAAAAATAATAAACGGCGGCAAGTATGACGGCATGGACCGCTACGAGGCGCGCAAGGCCATTGTCGCCGACCTCGAGGAGCAGGGATACCTTGTCAAGGTCGAGCCGTACAGCCACAATGTCGGTTGCTGCTACCGCTGCGGAAAGGCGGTTGAGCCGCTGCCCTCTCCCCAGTGGTTTGTCAAGATGGAGCCGCTTGCAAAGAAGGCGCTCGAGGTCGTGCGCGACGGGCGCATAAAGTTCGTGCCCGAGCGCTTCACCAAGACCTACACCAACTGGATGGAGAACGTCCATGACTGGTGTATCTCCCGCCAGCTCTGGTGGGGCCATCAGATTCCCGCCTGGTACTGCGACGACTGCGGGCACATCACCGTCTCCCGCGAGGACGCTACCGAGTGCGAGCACTGCCACAGCAAGAACATCCACCGCGAGGAGGATGTTCTGGACACATGGTTTTCCTCCGCGCTCTGGCCGTTTTCCACAATGGGCTGGCCGGAAAAGACCGATGCGCTTGACTACTGGTATCCCACATCTGTCATGGTTACGGGCTACGATATTATCTTCTTCTGGGTCGCGAGGATGATATTCTCCGCGATGGAGCAGATTGACAAGGAGCCGTTCAAGACCGTGTTTATCCACGGCCTTGTGCGCGACAGTCAGGGCAGAAAAATGTCCAAGTCTCTCGGCAACGGCATTGACCCGCTCGAAATGGTCGAAAAATACGGCGCGGACGCGCTGCGCTTCAACCTCATCACCGGCAACTCCCCCGGAAACGACATGCGCTTCTATGTTGAAAAGTGCGAGGCCATGCGCAATTTCTGCAACAAGATATGGAACGCCTCCCGCTTTGTGATGATGAACCTCACCATCGACAAAAACGAGCTGCCCGAGAAGCTTGAGCTTGAGGACAAGTGGATCCTCTCCAAGCTCAACGACGTGGTCAAAGAGGTCTGCGAGAATATGGACAGCTTCGAGCTGGGCGTTGCTGCGGGCAAGATTTACGACTTCATCTGGGACAGCTACTGCGACTGGTATATTGAGCTTACAAAGCCCCGCCTCAACGGTGAGGACGAGCAGTCCAAGATAGGCGCGCAGAAGGTGCTGCTCTATGTGCTGACGGAGATACTCAAGCTTCTGCACCCGTTCATGCCCTTTATCACCGAGGAGATCTGGCAGGCGCTGCCGCACGAGGGCGAGGCCCTGATGATTCAGAGCTACCCCGCCTTTGACGAGAGGCTCAGCTTCCCGAAGCAGGAGCAGGACTTTGAGATGGTCATGACCGCGATAAAGGCCGTCCGCGCCCGCCGCTCCGAGATGAATGTGCCCCCCTCCAAAAAGGCGCATCTCTATATTGCTACCGACAAGACCGCCGCGTTTGAGGCCGGTGTGAGCTATATCTCAAAGCTTGCCTACGCATCCGAGGTCAGTGTCATCACCGCGCCGCCCGAGGGCAGCGAGAGCATGGTCTCCGTCGTGACGGATAACGCCCGCATGTTCATGCCTATGAACGAGCTTGTGGACATGGAGAAGGAGCGCCAGCGCATTGAAAAGGAGCTTCAGAACGCCCAGAAGCAGCTTCAGGGGCAGATTGCAAAGCTCGCAAATGAGAACTTTGTCACCCGCGCGCCGGAGAATGTCGTCAACGCCGAGCGCGAGAAGAAGGCAAAGCTTGAGGCGCTGATTGATAATCTCAAGCTAAGCCTTGAGAACATGATCAAGTAAAAAACAGGGGTAGCTGAAAAATCTGCACCATTCAAAGGCTCCCCTTGTTGCAGCAAGGGGAGCTGGCGCGAAGCGCCTGAGAGGATAACCCGCGCGAAGCGCGAAATTATCAAATTTTGCAATTCTCTATCGCGAAATGGACATCCTCTCCGTCTTTCGCTTCGCTTCAAGACACCTCCCCTTTCTGCGGAAAGGGGAGGCTTTGTCTGGCGCGGTACACTGGTAAAAACAAATTCTTTAACAAGACATTTTACGGAGAAACTATGGATATAAAAGAACAAGCGCTTGAGTATTTTAAGCGTGACGCCATGCAGCATGTTGATATGTCAGAGGCCATAAAGCGCGGGCTCTGCACTATTGATTACGCCGCGCCCGACGGGGTAAAGCTCAGCCTTGAGGAGACGGTCATGCTCTCCTGCGACAGCGTTGAGACTGCCCTGCGCCTCATTGACGGGACAGAGACGCAGCACTATCTCTGCATCCACCAGCCCGAGTTTGCCGAGACAATATCCGCCGAGCGGGGCTATAAAATGGATAACCGCTGCTGGACGGCGCTTTATGACGGCGCGCCGTTTGAGGAGCACGGGGAGGATGTGCGCATCCTCGGTATGGAGTATCTTGATGAGGTGGACTCCATGTACGCCCTGCACGGCAAGAATTATCTCAGCTGGCTCATCGAGCGCAAAATTATGATGGGCGCTTTTGTTGATGGGCAGCTCGCGGGCTTTATCGGCAAGCACAAGGAGGGCGCGCAGGGGTTGCTGTTCGTGCGGCCGGAGTACCGGCGCATGGGCCTTGCCGCGGCGCTCGAGCGGCGGTACATTAACTATGACCTCTCGCTCGGCAATGTTGCCTACGGTCATATCATCGTCGGCAACGACGCCTCCCGCGCGCTTCAGGAGTCGCTTGGCCTGAGCTTCGCGGATAAAGACGTCCAGTGGATGACAAAAGCCTGATTTCGACAAAATTTTTATAAAAAACGGTATAAAATGACGCTGTGTTGTAAAACACAGCGTCATTTTTGTATATGTATATTGGAGAGATGAAAATGGACATTAGCACCGCTTTTTCAGCCGGGCGGCTGACCGTGTATCTCCGGGGCGAGCTCGACCACCACGAGGCGCGCGGGCTCATGCGCAGCATTGAGGAGCTGATAGACGAATACCTTCCGCGCGACTGCGCGCTCAACCTGTCGGGGCTCAGCTTTATGGACTCCTCCGGCATCGCGGTGATAATCGGGGCGAGCCGCCGCATGAAGATTTTGGGCGGGCGCATCTGGATAGAAAACCCCGCGAAGCAGCCCCTGCGCGTGCTGGACGCCTCCGGCATAGACAGGCTCGTGCCGGTAACAGTGAACAAATAGGAGGAGAGAGAATGAATATCCGAAACTACATAAAGCTTGAATTTCCCAGCCGCAGCAGCAACGAGGCCTTTGCCCGCACCGCCGCCATGGCCTTTGCCGCCCAGCTCGACCCGACCATGGAGGAGCTTGAGGACATCAAAACCGCCGTATCCGAGGCCGTGACCAACTGCATCGTCCACGCCTACCCGGAAGCGCTTGGCAGGATAAGCCTGCGTATGCGGGTGCTGCCGGAGAATGTGTTGGAAATCACCGTGCGCGACTGGGGGCGGGGCATTGAGAATGTCCAGCAGGCCATGACGCCGCTTTTCACCACCGGTGGGGAGGAGCGCAGCGGCATGGGCTTTACCATTATGGACAGCTTCATGGACAAGCTCCGTGTGCGCTCCGTGCCCGGTAAGGGCACCAGCGTCACCATGCTGCGGAGCATTCAGGCGCGGCATGGCTGATGCGCTTTACACTGCCCTCGCCGCCGCAAAAGCGGGGGATAAGGAGGCCGCCGGGCGGCTCATCGAGGAAAACTCCGGCCTGATATGGAGCGTTGCCCGCCGTTTTTTCGGCCGGGGTACCGACGCGGAGGACCTGTTTCAGCTCGGCTGCGTCGGCTTTTTGAAGGCTATCGACGGCTTTGACCCGGACTTCGGCACGAAGTTTTCGACCTATGCCGTGCCCAAAATCTCCGGAGAGATCCGGCGTTTTCTGCGCGATGACGGCGCGGTGAAGGTCAGCCGCAGCGTCAAGGAGCAGGCAGCCCAGATAAGGGCCGCGCGCCAGAGCATGGAGCAGCGCATGGGCCGGGAGCCGACCGTGGGGGAGCTGTCCGTTGAGCTTGGCATAAGCCCCGAGGATATCGCTTTTGCCGAGACGGCCACCGGCCCCGCCGAGAGCTTACAGCGCCAGAGCGGGGAGGACGGCTTCACCCTTGAGCTGGTGCTGGGCGATTACAGCGCTGAGGAGAAGATGGTGGAGCACGTCGCCCTGCGCGCGGCCATTGAGAAGCTTCCACAGCGGGAGCGGCAGGTCGTTGCCCTGCGCTATTACCACGGCATGACCCAGCAAAGCTGCGCCAAGGTCATGAAGGTCTCGCAGGTGCAGATTTCCCGCCTTGAGCGCCGCGCGGTGGAGCTTTTAAGGCAGTATCTGGAGTGATTATGCTGACTAAACCAGCGGTTTATTGACATTTTGCCCCCGTGAGGCTATGCTGAAAGCCGAAAAGGGGCGATGAGATGTTTCAGATTGACAAGGCGGAGTTCGGTGCTTTTGTGGCGCAGCTTCGCGGGGAGAAGGGACTTACTCAAAAGCAGCTTTCGGAGCTTTTATATGTCTCCGACAAGGCGGTGAGCAAGTGGGAGCGAGGGCTGAGCCTGCCGGACATCTCCATGCTGATGCCGCTCTCGGAGATACTCGGCGTCACAGTGACGGAGCTTTTAGAGGGGCGGCGCATCGAAAACGCGGAGGAGATGGACCCCGCGCAGGTGGAGAGCCTTTTGCAGAAGGCCATCGGCATGTCGGAGGAGCAGTCAAAGCCCAGCCGGGAGCAGCGGCGCAAAAACGCGCTCATTTTCCTCGCCGGGGTGCTTGCGCTCGCGCTGGAAACTGCACTGTATTTTCTGACCGGGCACGATTTTGTGGCCCTCATGGAGGACGCGGTCTTGTCTACCGCACTGATGCTCTCGCCCATGGCGCTGTTATTCGGGGTGTATTTCTGGTTTTTCATGCCGCAGCGCCTGCCAAAATACTATGACGAAAATAAAATAAGCGCCTATTCAAACGGCATAGTGCGCTTTAACATGGCGGGGGTGTATTTCAACAACAAAAACTGGCCCCATATCGTGAGGGCTCTGCGCCTCTGGTCGATACTGACGGCGATTCTCTGCCCGCCGATTTGCTTCGCCCTGAGCGCGTTTCTGCCCGGAATATGGCAGAGCGCGGGGCTTTATATCTATCTTGCGCTGTTTTTGGGCGGGCTTTTCGTGCCGATATATATTCTTGGAAAAAAATACGGCGGGTAAAAGGCCGGATTTTGTCTAAAATGCTGCTTGACAGCGCCGCGGAGAGAGAATATATTATAACCATATTTTTTGTATGGAGAAATACCATGACTAAGTTCGTTTTTGCCGCATATTACTTTTACTTTACTGACCTGGCGCGGTAAGGGTAATTTGTGGTGCAAAAATAGGCTTAATAAAAATGCTTACAATGCTGCACAGGTTACGCCTGTGCAGCTTTTTTGTTAGCTAAAAATCAACATCAGGAGGATGGAAAGATGATTGTAGTTCTTAAAAGCGGCGTTACCCAGGAAAAGAAGGATATGCTTATCTCGTGGCTTCAGAATCTGGGGCTTCGCATCCACGTTTCCGACGGCGAATTTCAGACGGTTCTGGGCCTTATCGGGGATACCAGCCGTGTCGATATGGACCTCGTCGGCAGCCTTGACATCGTCAGCTCCGTCAAGCGCGTGTCTGAGCCCTTCAAGTGCTGCAACAGAAAGTTCCACCCCGAGGACATGGTTGTGGAGATCGGCAATGTGAAGATAGGCGGCGGGCATTTCGCGATGATCGCCGGCCCCTGCTCTGTTGAGACTGAGGAGCAGATCATCACCGTTGCCAAGGCTGTGAAGGCGGCGGGCGCGGATATGCTGCGCGGCGGCGCGTTCAAGCCCCGCACCTCTCCCTATGATTTTCCCGGCCTGAAGGCGCCCGGAATCGAGCTTTTGAAGCTTGCCCGCAAGGAGACGGGGCTGCCCTTTGTCACCGAGATTATGAGCGTTACGGACCTGCCGCTTTTTGAGGATGTGGACATGCTTCAGGTCGGCGCGCGCAATATGCAGAACTTCGATTTGCTGCGCGAGCTTGGAAAGGTGAATAAGCCGATTCTCCTCAAGCGCGGCCTTGCGAATACCCTCAAGGAGCTTCTCATGAGCGCGGAGTACATCATGGCCAGCGGCAACGAGCAGGTCATCCTCTGCGAGCGCGGCATCCGCACCTTCAGCGACTACACCCGCAACACTCTTGACCTGTCCGCCGTGCCGATGCTCAGAGAGCTTACGCACCTGCCCATCATCGTTGACCCGAGCCACGCGACAGGCATCGCGCGCCTTGTGCCGCCGATGGCCCTCGCCGGGGCGGCCTGCGGGGCGGACGGACTTATTATCGAGGTTCACAACGACCCAATGCACGCCCTGTGCGACGGGGCCCAGTCCCTCCGGCCGGAGGAGTACGCCGCCCTCGCAAAGAAGGTCAAGGGCATCAGGGAGGTCATCACGAAATGACGGTTGGCGTTGTCGGCCTTGGGCTTATCGGCGGCTCGTTTGCCAAGGCTTATCATCAGGCGGGGCATGAGGTCCTCGCGTGGAACAGAAGCCGCTCCGTGCTGGATTTTGCAATGATGAGCGGCGCAGTGGACGGGGAGCTTAATGAGGAGAACATCTCCGCTTGTGACCTCGTGCTGGTCACGCTCTACCCCCAGGCCGCGATTGATTATCTTGACCGCATGGGCAGGCACATAGGCACAAAGCCCATGGTGCTCGACTGCTGCGGCACAAAGCGCGTGGTGTGCGAGGCCTGCTTCAAGATTGCCGCGCGGGACGGGTTTCTCTATCTCGGTGGGCACCCCATGGCGGGCACGCATCACTCCGGCTTCAAGTACGCCCGGGCGGATATGTACGTCGGTGCGCCGATGGTAATCGTCCCGCCGGTGTATGACGATATAACGCTGCTTGACCGGGCGAAGGCGCTGCTCTCCCCGGCGGGCTTTGAGAGCTACTCCGTCACCACCGCGGAAAAGCACGATGAGATGATCGCCTTCACCTCCCAGCTTGCCCATGTTGTCTCCAACGCCTATATAAAAAGCCCCACAGCCGGGCTGCACAAGGGCTTTTCCGCCGGCAGCTATAAGGACATGACCCGCGTTGCCTGGCTCAACGCTCCGATGTGGGCGGAGCTTTTCATGGAGAACCGGGACTATCTCTGCCGCGAGCTTGACGGTATTATAACCGAGCTTGTCCGCTACAAGGCAGCGATGGAGGCCGGGGATATGGAAAAGCTCACCGAGCTTTTGGAGGACGGCAAGCGCAAAAAGGAAGAGGTGGACGGACATTGAAAACAGTCCATGTCAGCGCCACAAGAGAATACGATGTTTTGATTGAGCGCGGGCTTTTAGACAGAGCGGGGGAGCTTTCAGCCGGCATAGTCAAGGGCAGAAAGGCCGCCGTCATCGCTGGGGATGTTGTATTCCCGCTCTACGGCCAGCGCCTTGTTAATTCCCTGAAAAGTGCAGGCTTTGAGGTTTTTTGCCACATTATCCCCCACGGGGAGCACACAAAGGACCTCGCCCATTATGAAGAGCTTTTGAATTTTTTCGCTGAGAATCATTTCAGCCGCAGCGATACGGCGTTTGCCCTCGGCGGCGGCGTTACGGGGGATCTGACCGGCTTCGCGGCGGCGACATACCAGCGCGGCATGAACTTTGTCCAGGTGCCGACGACGCTTTTGGCCGCGGTTGATTCCTCCGTCGGCGGCAAGACCGCCGTGAATCTGCCGGGAGGCAAGAATCAGGTGGGCTGCTTCTACCAGCCCGCGCTGGTTATCTGCGATCCGGATCTGCTCTCTACGCTTCCGGAGGAGCAGTTCAAATGCGGCTGCGCGGAGGTTATAAAATACGGCGCACTGGGCGACAGAGCGTTTTTTGACAGCCTCATGCAGATCCACATCAGCCGTCAGCTTGAGAATGTTATCGCCCGCTCCGTTGAGATGAAGCGGGACATCGTCGCCGAGGACGAATTTGACACCGGCAAGCGCCAGCTTTTAAACTTCGGGCACACCTTTGCCCACTGCGTGGAGGCCCTGAGTGATTTCACCATCCTGCACGGGCAGGCGGTCGCCATCGGCATGGGCATCATCACCCGCGCGGCTTCGGAGCTTGGCTATTGCTCGAAGGCCGATGAGGTGCTGATGGAGGACATCCTCCTGATGTACGGCCTGCCAGCCTTCACCGAGTACCCCGCCGCGGATATGCTCCACGCGGTGCTGGCCGATAAAAAGCGCTCCGGCGGCAGCATAAATCTGGTGCTGCCCCGCGCTATCGGCGATTGCTGCATCGTGCCGACGCCGGTCACGGAGCTTGAAAAATGGCTGCACGCCGGAGGTGTCAGATGAGCAGAACGATAATTCCCGGCCTGCGCAGCGGAAAAGTCACCATCCCCGCGTCAAAGTCACAGGCACACAGGCTGCTTATCTGCGCGGCGCTCTCTGAGCGGGAGACGGTGATAGAATGCGGCGGAATTTCAAAGGACATTGCCGCCACCGCCGAGTGCCTGCGCGCACTGGGGGCGGAGGTCAGCATAGACGAGGGCGGAATCATCCGCCTCAAACCAATAGAAAGCACCCCGCAGGGACAGTGTGAGCTTTACTGCGGCGAGAGCGGCTCGACGCTCCGCTTTCTCCTGCCGCTTGTGGGCGCGCTGGGCGCGAAGGCCGTTTTCCACATGGAGGGCCGGCTGCCCGAGCGGCCCCTCGCCCCGCTGGATGAGGAACTTATTGCCCACGGTATGAGCATTGAAAAGCGCGGCGCGCTGCTATACTGCGGCGGGCAGCTCCGGGCGGGGGAGTACACCCTGCCGGGGAGCGTATCCTCCCAGTACATTTCCGGGCTTTTGATGACGCTGCCCCATGTTGAGGGGGACAGCCGCCTGAATATAACGGGCGCGGTTGAGTCCGCCGCCTACATCACCATGACGCTCGACGCGCTAAGGCAGAGCGCCGTCACGATAGAAAAGCGCACCGGGGGCTATGATATCCCCGGCAACCAGCGCTATAAGCTGCCGCAGAGCCTGCGCGTGGAGGGGGACTGGTCAAACGCCGCCTTCTTCCTGTGCATGGGTGCGCTGTCGGATAAGGGCATGCTGGTTGAGGGGCTGAACATGGCCTCCTCGCAGGGGGACAAGGGCGTGCTTGACATTCTCCGCCGCTTCGGCGCGGAGATTTCGCTGCGCGAAAGCGGCGTTTTTGCGCGAAGGGCCGCGCTTCATGGCTGCGTTATCGATGCCGCCCCTGTGCCCGACCTTATCCCGGTTTTAAGCGTCCTTGCCGCCTGCGCCGAGGGGGAGACGCGCGTTAAAAACGCCGCGAGACTGCGCCTTAAAGAGTCCGACAGGCTGCAAAGCTCCGCCAATATGCTCAAGGCGCTGGGTGCGAAGGTTGAGGAGCTGCCCGATGGGCTCATCATCACGGGCGGCGCGCTCAACGGCGGCGCGGTGGCCTCCTGCCGCGACCACAGAATCGCCATGTCCGCCGCCGTTGCCGCCTGCGCCGCCGATGGCAGCGTGACGGTGTCGGACGAAAACTGCGTTGAAAAATCCTACCCCTGCTTCTGGCAGGACTTTGACAGCCTGGAGGTGGACAGATGAGCAGCAGCTACGGGGAAAACCTGCGTTTTGGTATTTTCGGCCAGTCGCACTCCGCCGCTATTGGTGTGACCATTGAGGGCATACCCGCCGGGGAAAAGATTGACATGGCCGAGCTGGGCCGTTTTCTGGCCCGCCGCGCTCCGGGGCAGAGTGCCCTGAGCACAGCCCGCCGTGAGCCGGACATCCCGGAATTTCTCTCCGGCATCAAAAACGACGCAACCTGCGGCGCGCCCATTACGGCAATTATCAGAAATACCGACACCCGCTCCGGGGACTATGCCGCCTTTGCCCTCACTCCAAGACCCGGTCATGCCGACTACACCGCACGCGTGAAATTCGGCGGAGCGGAGGATCAGGCCGGCGGCGGGCACTTTTCCGGGCGGCTCACAGCGCCGCTTTGCATCGCAGGGGGCATCTGCCTCCAGCTTCTCCGGCGCGAGGGGATAGAGGTCATATCCCGTATAGCCATGATAGGCGGCGTTTACGACGAGGGGGCGCTCACAGCCTCCACTGCCGCGAAGCCTTTTCCCACGGTGAGCGATGCCGCCGGGGAGCGGATGCAGAGCGCCATCCTTGAAGCCAAGGCCGCAGGAGATTCCCTCGGCGGCGTGGTGGAGTGCGCGGTGTTGAACCTTCCCGCCGGGCTTGGTGACCCGATGTTCGGCGGCATGGAAAACCGCATTGCTTCTATCGTCTTTGGCATCCCCGCGGTGAAGGGAATAGAGTTCGGCGCGGGCTTTGCCGCCGCGACGCTCCGCGGGAGCGAGAATAACGATGCCTACATTATAAATAACGGCAAAATCGAAACCGCCACCAACAACTGCGGCGGCATTCTGGGCGGGATAACAAACGGAATGCCGCTCACGTTCCGGGCGGCCTTCAAGCCCACACCGTCAATTGCGATAGAGCAGCAGAGCGTTGACATGCAGACCATGCAGCAGGCGAGCCTCCGCGTCGGCGGCAGACACGACCCCTGCATCGTCCCGCGCGCGGTGCCATGTGTGGAGGCAGCGGCGGCCATCGCCGTATATGACGCGCTGTTGCAGCGCAGGAAAGAGAGGTAAAAGCAGATGGATTTAAACGATTACAGACAGCAGCTTGATAAGCTCGATGATGAGATGGTGGAGCTTTTCACGCAGCGCATGGAGCTCTGTGCCCAGATTGCAGCGTATAAAAAGGAAAACTGCCTGCCGGTTCTCGATGTGCGCCGTGAGCGCGAAAAGCTCATGGACATCAGCGAAAAGACCAAGCCCGAGCTGAGAGACTATGCCATGTCCCTCTACTCGCTCATCTTTGAGCTCAGCCGCAGCAGCCAGAACCGCCTTCTCGGCACGGATAACGAGCTGACGGGCAGCATCAAAGCCGCCATAGACAACACCTCCAAGCTCTTCCCCTCCAGCGCGATTGTCGCCTGTCAGGGCGTCGAGGGGGCTTACTCCCAGCTTGCCTGCGATAAGCTCTTCAAGCTGCCGAACATCTTCTATTTTTCGACCTTTGAGGCGGTGTTCGCCGCCATCGACCAGGGCCTTTGCAGCTACGGCGTTATTCCCCTTGAAAACAGCACCGCCGGTTCTGTCAACATGGTGTACGACCTCATGCAGAAGCACGATTTCAAGATCGTGCGCTCCATCCGCCTGAAGGTTGACCACAATCTGCTCGTAAAGCCCGGCACGAGGCTTGAGAATATCAAGGAGATCTATTCCCACGAGCAGGCCATCAGCCAGTGCGCCCGGTATCTGCAAAAGTTCAAGGGCGTGAAGGTCATCCCCTGCGAGAATACAGCTGTTGCCGCCAAGATGGTGGCCGAGTCTGGCAGAAACGACGTGGCGGCGCTCTCCTCCCGCCAGTGCATGAAGCTCTATGGGCTCGAGTGCCTTGAGGAGTCCGTGCAGGATATGGGCAACAACTACACCCGCTTTATCTGCATCAGCAAGAACCTTGAGATTTACCCCGGAGCGGACAGGACGAGCCTTATGATGGTCGTCTCCCACCAGCCCGGCTCACTTTACAAGGTGCTCTCCCGCTTTTACGCGCTGGGCATCAACCTCAACAAGCTTGAAAGCCGCCCCATCCCGGAGCGCAACTTCGAGTTCATGTTCTATTTTGATATCGACACCTCCGTCTATTCGCCGGAGTTTATCCAGCTCATGGGTGAGCTCCAGAGCTTGAGCGAGGAGTTCGTGTATCTCGGCAGTTACAGCGAGGTGGTATGATGTTAAAATGCGGTCTTGTCGGGGAAAAGCTGGGCCACAGCTATTCTCCCGCCATTCACGCGGCGCTTGCCGGTTATGAGTATAAGCTCTATGAGCTCAGCCGCGAGGTACTGCCGGAGTTTATAAAAACCGGGGACTGGAACGGCCTGAATGTGACCATCCCCTATAAAAAAACCGTGCTGCCGCTCTGCGATGAGCTATCCGAGAGGGCACGGCGCATCGGCAGCGTCAACACCCTTGTCCGCCGCGCCGATGGCAGCGTCTATGGCGATAACACCGACGCTTACGGCTTTGAGGCCCTTGTGCGCCGCGGCGGTATCATAATCGAGGGGAAAAAGGTGCTCGTCCTCGGCAGCGGCGGGGCGAGCGTCGCGATAATCGCGGTGCTTGAGGATTTAAAGGCCGGGAGCATCACGGTCATTTCACGCAGCGGCGAGGATAATTACGACAATATTTCCCGGCATGCTGACGCTGATGTAATTGTCAACACCACCCCCGTGGGGATGTATCCCAACACGGGCGTCGCGGCGGTTGACCTGCGCGCCTTCCCGAAATGCTCGGGTGTGCTGGATGTGGTCTATAACCCCGCGCGCACGGCGCTTATCCTGCAGGCGGAGAGCCTCGGCATCCCCTGCGCAAGTGGGCTTTATATGCTGGTTGCGCAGGCAAAGCGCAGCTCGGAGCTGTTTTGCGATACCCGGTATGACGATGGCGTCATTGAACGCATCACAAACGAGCTTCACCGCGAGATGCAGAACATCGTCATTATCGGCATGCCCGGCAGCGGCAAGAGCACTGTCGCCGCCGCTCTGGGTGAAAAGCTGGGCCGCAGCGTGTATGAGGCCGATGAGCTGATTGCTGAGCGCGCCGGGATGAACATCCCCGAAATCTTCGCCCTTGAGGGGGAGGAGGGCTTCAGAGCGCGCGAGACGGCGGTTTTAGCCGAGCTTGGCAAGCTCTCCGGCGCTGTTATCTCCACCGGCGGCGGCTGCGTCACCGTTGCGGAAAATTACCCGCTTCTGCACCAGAACGGCACGATAATCTGCCTTGAGCGGGACATTGAAAAGCTCCCCAAGGACGGCAGACCCATTTCCCTGAGCAGCGACCTTAAGGAGCTCTACGAGCGCAGGCTGCCCATGTACCGCGCCTTTGCCGACGCGATGGTTGATAATAACGGCCCCTTGGAGCAGACGCTGGAGCGGATATGCGAGGTGCTGAGATGAAAATTCTTGTAATCAACGGGCCAAACCTCAACATGCTCGGCATTCGCGAGCCGGATATCTATGGCAGGCAGGATTTTGCCGCGCTCACAAGGCTCATTGACGACACCTGCGCCGCCGAGGGGATAGAGGTCGAGCAGTTTCAGTCAAACCACGAGGGCGACATTGTCGATAAAATTCAGGGCGCATATGGCCGGGTGGACGGCATTGTCATAAACCCCGCCGCCTACACGCACACGAGCGTCGCCATCCTTGACGCGCTGAAAACCGTGGCTATCCCGGCGGTGGAGGTGCATATCTCCGACATCACTAAGCGCGAGGAGTTTCGCCATCTGTCCTACGCGGGCATGGCCTGCATAAAGACCTACGCGGGCCTTGGCTTTGAGGGCTATCGCCAGGCGATTTTATTTCTCAAAAATTATCTTGAAGGCGAAGGCAGGGGAGAGTAATGCTTGCGGTTTTCGTGAATATGGCGACCGTCATCGTGGGCAGCCTTATCGGTATCTTCCTGCGCAGCAGGCTCAAGGAGAGCTTTCACGTGGGGCTTATGAAGGCGCTGGCTCTTTGTACTGTGGTTATCGGCATCTCCAGTGCTATCGGCACGGGGAACATCCTCTGCGTCATAATCTCCATGGCTGTTGGCACGGCGCTGGGTGAGGCGCTGAGAATTGACGACGGCATTGAGCACCTCGGGGACGGGATAAAAAACAAGCTTTTTAAAAACGGCGGCGGCAACAGCCGCTTTACCGAGGGCTTTGTCTCCGCGTGCATCCTGTTTTGCATCGGGTCAATGACCATTGTCGGTTCGCTTCAGGCGGGCATAAACAAGGATTACAGCATCATTTACGCCAAGAGCGCGCTGGACTTTGTCTCCTCCATGGCTTTCGGTGCGGCGATGGGCTTCGGCGTGACCTGCTCGGCGGTGTTTATCCTGCTGTTTCAGGGCGGGCTTACGCTGCTGGCGGGCTGGGTCGGCCCGGCGCTGAGCACCGCCGTTGTGACGGAGATGTCCGCCGTCGGCGGGACGATACTTATCGGCATGGCCGTAAACATGATGGAGCTGGGCAAAGACCGCATAAAGGTCGCCAATATGCTCCCGGCTATATTTATTCCCATCGCCTATTTCCCAATAAGCGAGTGGCTGTCAACGATATTTTAACATCACCCCCGCCGGACTTTTCCGGCGGGGGTCGGTTTTGCGTGGAGAATTGCGCCATAAAAAGGCTCCCCTTGCCGCAGCAAGGGGAGCTGTCAGCGGAGCTGACTGAGAGGATAACCCGCGCGAAGCGCGAAATTTTCACTTAAAACAAATCAATACCACGCAGGAGGCATCCTCTCCGGCTTGCGGCGATGCTGCAAGCCACCTCCCCTTTTGCGAAAGGGGAGGCTCTGGACAGTGCGTATTGACAATTATTGCCTCAAATGATAGCATGAATCTGAAAAAGCTAAGACCATAGAGGTGCTTTTATGATAATTGATGTCAAATCAAAAACCGAGGCGGAGTTTACCCGAAATTTCAAGGAGAGAGTCACACTCATTAAATCATATTACAGCCGCGAGAGGTTAAAACAGCGGGGAAAATTTGTCGGCTATATCGAGGGTGACCAGTTTTGGCTCGTGAAAACAAGAGACTCATTCTCGCTTACCCCGTGCCGCCGCTTTTGCGGGCGTATCATTGAGGACACAAACGAGGCATTTGTTCAGGGTGAGTTCAGGATGGACAGAGCGTACCTGCTGTACATTATTTTGGTTTTTGCTAGTTCTATTTTTGCCTTTTTTATCCGTGATCCGGGTTTGTTCAGAGAGCCAGCAGCTATTATAATGCTTTTGCTTCTTTTACCATTGATCGATGCTATTCCTATCGGCATATTGTATTGGGTAAACAGATATTCCAACGAGGAAATCAGCAAGGAAGTCGCTGAGTTTATTAGCGAGCTTTGATTGAATTTGAGTAATATTACCCCTAAAAGATAAAATGGAGCTGAGAGACACATGAAAAAACTAAAACCCCAAATGGTGAATTTTTGTTGTATTATCGTCGCTGTCATCGCGGTCACGCTGGCTGTGGTCGGGGCTGTCTCGAATATAAAGACCCTTGCGACTGTGGGGCTTATCCTGCTGGTGGCGGATGTGTTTTTTCGCCTCGTTTTCTACCGCTGTCCGTACTGCCACAGATACCTCGACAGGAGCGCGGGGGCTTACTGCCCCTACTGTGGCAAGGAAATGAACGAGTGAATGAAAATTTGCCATCAGATAAAAAGTGGTTGACAAATGCTGAGCTCTGCTATATACTCAATACATCAAAAAAATTTGATGTGAGGTGAGCGCGTGGGCGAATATCAGGAAAATGCTAAGGTCTTCAAGGCTCTTTGCGACCCCAAGCGCCTTGCCATATTGGAGCAGCTCCGAAGCGGGGAAAAATGCGCCTGCGTCCTGCAAGAGCCTATGGAGCTTACGCAGTCCGGGCTTTCATACCACATGAAGATATTGTGCGACTCCGGGCTTGTCATCAGTCGGCAGGAGGGCAAGTGGACGCACTACCGCCTGAGCGCGGAAGGCAGAGAGAGAGCCGTCCGGCTTTTGCTTGACATCACCACGCCGACTGTCGGTGACGGCGGGGGCTGCGGCTGCAAAAAATAAACGCTATCCGGGCGATAGCGTTTATCTTAAAACCAAAACATCAAAAATTTTTGATATGATTTTCGCATATGGAAGTGAGAGTATTTATGGCTGTGTGGCAGTTTATTCAAAATCAGGTTTTTGGCATGAAGTGGCTCAATGCGCTCATCGGCGCGGGGCTTTCAGCGCTTGGGCTGAATGTGGACGCCGGAATAGGCGGAAGCCTGCAATTTTTCATCTACGACATTATCAAGATCACGGTGCTGCTGTGTGTTTTGATTTTCGTTATCTCGTATATTCAGAGCTATTTCCCGCCGGAGCGCAGCAAGCGGATATTGGGGCGCTTTCACGGGCTGGGCGCGAATATTATTTCTGCCATGCTGGGGACGGTGACGCCTTTCTGCTCCTGCTCATCTATCCCGCTGTTCATTGGATTTACCGGGGCGGGGTTGCCGCTGGGGGTCACATTTTCGTTTCTCATATCCTCGCCGATGGTGGATCTGGGAAGCCTTGTGCTGCTGATGAGCATTTTCGGTGTAAGGGTCGCGCTGGCATATGTGCTGCTTGGGCTGATCATCGCCGTCATCGGCGGAAGTCTTATTGAAAAGCTGCATATGGAGAAATATGTGGAAGAATTTATCCGCAGCGCGGGCGGCGTGGATATTGAGTCCCCGGAGCTTACAAGGCGGCAGCGGCTCACATACGCAAAGGAGCAGGTCGCCTCCACCTTCAAAAAGGTGTTCCCGTATATTATCGTTGGCGTGGGCATCGGCGCGCTTATCCATAACTGGGTACCTGAAAGCTGGGTCGAAGCAGTGCTTGGCGGCAGAAACCCCTTCGGCGTTATTCTGGCAACGCTTGTGGGTGTACCGATGTATGCGGATATATTCGGCACTATACCCGTGGCGGAGGCGCTGCTCTGCAAGGGCGCGCAGCTTGGCACGGTGCTTGCTTTCATGATGGCGGTCACCACGCTGAGTCTGCCCTCGCTCATAATGCTGCGCAAGGCGGTAAAGCCCCGGCTGCTTGCGCTGTTTATCGGCATCTGCACGGTGGGGATCATCATTGTGGGATATCTTTTCAATGCGTTCCAATTTTTGCTTATATAACAGGAGGAGATAATCATGGGACTGTTTGGTAAGAAAAAAGAAGAAAAATGCTGCGCTGCCGTAAGTGCAGCAGTAAACGAAAACGCCGACATCGAGCTTAAGGTGCTGGGCGGAGGCTGCGCCAAATGCAACGCCTTAGAGCAGGCCGCCGTTGCTGCTGTTAAAGAGCTTGGGATAGAGGTAAGGCTTGAGCATGTGACGGATTTTGCAAAGATCGCCGCCTATGGCGTTATGAGTACCCCGGCGCTGATGCTCAACGGGAAGCTACTCTCCTCCGGGCGGGTCCTCAGCAAGGACGAGGCAAAGGAGCTTATTAAAAACGTGCTCAGTGAATAATAAACGCCCCGGCAGACAAGTGCCTGCCGGGGCGTTTGAGACTGTCTGTTTTTCATCGCTTCACGGCCGTGAAGCAGTGCCATTCCTCCTGACAGAGATGGTCGACGATTTTAAGCCCCGCGGCCTCGATAGCGGCGGCGACCTCGTCCTGCCGCCCATCGATGATGCCGGAGGTGATGAACACGCCGTCATCGGCCATAAAGCCGGGGACGCAGCGCGAGAGGGGAATTATAACATCCGCAACGATATTCGCGAGCACCATGTCATACCCGCCGCCAAACTCCCGCCGCAGGGAGGCGTCGGCAATTATATCCCCCGCGCAGGCGCGCAGCTTATCGCCGCCGATACCGTTGAGCGCGGCATTTGACATCACAACATCCGGGGCTTTGGGGTCAATGTCACAGCCGAGGCAGCTCCCCGCGCCGAGCACAAGCGCGCCGATGCCGAGAATGCCGCTGCCGCAGCCGAGATCCAGAACCTTCGCGCCGGGCCTGACGAGCTTTTCCAGCGCCATGAGGCACATGCGGGTCGTGGCGTGACTGCCGGTGCCGAAAATAAGCCCAGGGTCAAGGCGCAGGGGTGTGCGCCCGTCGTCGGGAACTGCCTCCCACTCGGGAACGACGACCAGCTTTTCGCCAATCTCAAGCGGCTTATAATACTCCCGCCAGTTGTTCTCCCAGTCGCTGTCCTGCACGTAGCTTGCCGAAAGCTCGGGGTAGGCGGCGCGCATACGCTTCAGGGCGGCCTGCCCGGCCTCGTCGTCGGTGAGGTAGCATTTTATGCGGCTGACGCCGGAGAATTTATCCTCAAGCTCCTTGTCAACATAGTCCCAATACTGGTGATTATTCTCAAGAAAGTCCTTGAAATCCTCCTCGCTCTCTATGACAAAGCTGTCCGCCCCGAGGGCCTGAAGCTGCTCACAGCGCAGATCGATCTCCTCAGCGGGGGTATCAAGGCACACTTCGATATATCTCATGTCGTTTCTCCTTTTTGCTTTTTCCGTATTATAGCCTATGGCGGAATTTTTATCAAGTTCGGGGCGAAAAAAGCCGGAAGAATGAAAAGAAAATCTTGCATATTGAGGGGTGAACGTGGTATTATTATGTAAACAAAATTATTGCACCCTGACGCCATGTGCGCAGGGGCATTTTACGGAGGATAAAACATGAAACACATTCTCGTCTCCATCAAGGTCAGCCTGAGCCAGCAGCAGAAGGACAGGCTTATTGAAGCGGCACAGGGCAGCGAGGTTTTGTTCGTTGACCAGAGTGAGGTCACTGAGGAGCAGGTGCAGTGGGCGGATATCATCGTCGGCAACCCCCCCGCCGCGTACATAAAGGGCTCTGAGCATCTTGAGGTGATGCAGCTTGCCTCCGCCGGGACGGATGATTACATAAAGCCCGGTGTGCTCTCTGAGAACACCGTCCTCGCCAACGCCACCGGCGCATACGGCAGAGCTGTTTCCGAGCACGCCTTTGCCATGACCCTGATGCTTCAAAAGAAGCTCCATCTCTACCGCGACAATCAGCGCCGCAATCTCTGGCATGATGAAGGCCCTGTGACCTCTATTGCCGACAGCACGGTTGTGGTCGTCGGCCTCGGCGATATTGGCCAGCGCTATGCAAAGCTTGTGCACGATATGGGCGCGCACGTCATCGGCGTCAAGCGCCGCGCGGGCAGCTGCCCTGACTGTGTGGATGAGCTGTGCCTAAGCGAGGAGATGGACAAGGCTCTCGCCAAGGCGGATGTTGTTGCCACCTTCCTGCCCGGCACAGGCGGCACCTATCACACCTATAACGCAGAGCGCTTTGCCATCATGAAGCCCAACGCCATTTTCATCAACTGCGGCCGCGGCAGCGCGGTGGACTCTGACGCGCTGTATGATGCGCTCAGCTGCGGCAAGATTTATTCCGCCGGAATAGACGTTGCGGAGACTGAGCCGCTGCCCGCCGACAGCAAGCTCTGGGGGCTTGATAACCTCATCATCAGCCCGCATATCTCCGGCGACTTCCATCTGCCGGATATTCTTGAGCGCGTGGTGGACATTGCCTGCACCAACATCCGCGCCAATCTCGGCGGCGGGGAGTACATCAACATTGTTGACATGAAAACCGGCTACAAAAAGTGAGCGTTCAGGGGGATAAAGAGAGATGAAATGCCCGTTTTGCGGATATTCCGAGAGTAAAGTCATAGATTCAAGACCCGCCGAGGAGGGGGTGACTATACGTCGCCGCCGCGAGTGCCTTGCCTGCCAGAAGCGCTTCACCACATATGAGATAATTGAGCGCCTGCCCCTCGTGGTCGTAAAGCGTGACGGCAGCCGCCAGTCCTTTGACAAGGTCAAGCTGATAAACGGCATGGTGCGCGCCTGCGAAAAGCGCCCTGTCCCGCTCCAGACGCTTGAGCAGATTGCGGACGATATCGAGCAGGAGCTTCAGAGCAATCTTGAGCGCGAGATAAGCACCGTTGACATCGGTGAGATGGTCATGGCGCGGCTCAAGGGCGTGGACGAGGTAGCGTATGTGCGCTTTGCCTCGGTCTACCGCAGCTTCAAGGACATCAACACCTTCATGGAGGAGCTTTCCAAGCTTTTAAGTGATAAATAATTTTACACAATTACTGCCTTTGTACACGGTCAAAGGCAGTTTTTTATTGCACTAAAGCGCTGACAGTGCTATAATACCCGTGGCAAAACATGATTAAATTACGCAAATTAGAAAATACTTCCGCAGGATGGCCGTTCCATATAGGAAATGGCGCTGATATGGTATTTGAGCCTTGAGTACACGGAGGGGAGATTTTCCTCCTCGCCTGAGAGCAGTGCCTCCTCCAGCTCGTAGAACATATCATAGCATGAGTCCAGCTCCGTGTGGCGGATGAATACATTGCCGTAGTCCCGCTGGCTGTCCCATATGGCGAAGGCATCGCCAAAGCTGTCAAGGGCAATCTCCGCATCCCCGCGCATGGCCGCCCGTTCCGAGCGCTCGAGGCAGCGGGTAACATCCGCTGTCATGGCCTCAATATGCACGGTGTTTAGCGCGGCGGTGATGATTATAACTATCAAAAGCGCGGCGGCTGTTATCTCTTTTTTCACGCGATAGCCTCCTTTGCTGAGAAAAATATCTGCCCGGCTGAGTTGACAGTCATTAAAAACACGCTCTCTGCGCTCTCGTGCCCGCGCGCTTTCAGCTGCTTATCAAGCCACGCGCGGTCATAGCCCATGAGCGTGAGGTTCGCCCCGATTATTCGCCCATCGCTGACGATGATGACAGGCAGGCCCCCGCTCTCCGGTTCATGGCCGAGAAGCTCCGCTGTTGGCGGTTTTTTGGAAGGGTAGAGCAGAAGGCTCATTTTGCCGCCGGTTTCGAGAATGGCGTACTCCACGGCGCTTATGTCCGTGCAGCCCTGGGAGCGCAGCTGCTCCATCAGCTCATCCACAGTCAGGCGGTTTTTGCGCAGCTCAAGCTGGTTTATCTGCCCCTTTTCAATTAATATGCTGGGCTTTCCGAAGAACACTGAGCGTATGCGCACGCTTTTTATGCTCCACCAGGCTATCAGCACCTCGCAGCAATAGAGCACAAGAATGGGCAGCAGGCCGTTCATCAGCGGTATGCCGATATCCTGAAGCGGGTGGGCGGCAAGATCGGCAATAAGCGCCGCCAGCACAAATTCCGACAGCTCCATTTCGCCGAGCTGGCGCTTGCCTAAAAGGCGCATAGTCAGCAGCAGCGCAAAGTATACTATCAGCGTTCTTATGATTATTATTGCCATTGACCTTCACCTCGAATATTTTGATTTATTTTTTCCGAAAGGCGGCGAAATATTATAAAAACCATTATTCTGAATGAAAATGAGGCTCTCTCCGCTGCGGCGGGGCAGGTGTGCGCCCTCCTGCGCGATAAGCCGGAGGCCAATCTCGCACTCTGCGCGGGGAGAACGGCGGAGAAGCTCTTCAAAAAGCTCACTGAGCTGTACAAGGCAGGTGCTTTCAGCCTCTCAAAGGCGCGCGTTTTTACTGTGACGGAGTTTGAAAGTGACGCGGGTGAGCTGAGCAGCCGGCGCAGCATTGAGCGCCTCGCGGCGGAGACCGACCTTGACGTCAACAACTGCGTGTTCCTGACCGGGGAGAACTATACCGGGTTTGACGATATGATAAGCGCCGCCGGTGGGCTTGACCTCGCGGTGCTTGGCCTCGGCATGAACGCGCACATCGGCTATAACGAGCCTGCAACGCCGTATAGCTCCCTCACCCATGTGCAGAAGCTCACAGCGCCCACCCGCCGCCAGCTGGCGGAGGCCTTCGGCGGGGAGGAGAACGTGCCCGAGCGGGCTTACACCATGGGCATCAAGACCCTTGTCATGGCAAAGCAGATCATGGTCATAGCTCTCGGCACCGAGAAGGCGGAGCCGGTTTTCAACATGCTCTATGGCAGGGATGACAGCGTTGTGCCCGCCGCGTTTTTGCAGGTGCCCTCGGAGGTTAATGTTTATTTAGACCCTGCCGCAGCAGAAAAGCTATAAAAAGCCGTTAAAACGGCGGAAATGGAGAAATTCTATGGGTAAATATTTCGGAACTGACGGTTTCCGCGGTGAAGCCAATAAAGACCTGACCGTTGACCATGCTTTTAAGATAGGCCGCTATCTGGGCTGGTATTACGGGAAGGAGCACAAGGCGAAGGTCGTCATCGGCAAGGATACCCGCCGCTCAAGCTACATGTTTGAGTCTGCCCTCTGCGCGGGGCTGACCGCCTCAGGCGCGGACGCGTATCTTCTGCACGTCACCAGCACCCCGAGCGTATCCTACATAGCCAGAGCCGACGATTTTGACTGCGGCGTTATGATCTCCGCCAGCCACAACCCCTATTACGACAACGGCATCAAGCTCATCAACGCCGACGGTGAGAAGATGGAGGAATCCGTGCTTGACGGCATCGAAGCGTATCTCGACGGCGCGGAGGAGCTGCCCTTTGCGCTTCAGGCGGACATAGGCAGAACCGTTGACTATTCCGCCGGACGCAACCGCTATATCGGCTATCTCATCTCTCTTGCCACGCGCTCCTATAAGGGCCGCAAGGTCGGCCTTGACTGCGCAAACGGCAGCACCTGGATGATGGCCAAGAGCATCTTTGACGCGCTGGGCGCTGACACCTATGTCATCAGCAACAAGCCCGATGGCCTGAATATAAATGTAGACTGCGGCTCGACCCATATTGAGCAGCTGCAAAAATTCGTTGTGGACAATAAGCTCGACGTCGGCTTCGCCTTTGACGGGGACGCTGACCGCTGCCTCGCCGTGGACGAGAAGGGCAATGTCGTAAACGGCGACCATATCATGTATGTCTGCGCAAAGTATATGCAGGAGCGCGGCAGCCTCGGCAGCTCCAAGGTCGTCACCACCGTCATGTCCAACATGGGCCTTTATAAAGCGCTTGACGCGCTCGGCATAGGCTATGAAAAGACCGCTGTGGGCGATAAATACGTGGCGGAGAATATGCGCCGCAACGGGCACCTTATCGGCGGCGAACAGTCCGGCCACATTATCTTTGGCCAGTTTGCCAATACCGGGGACGGTTTGCTCACCGCAATCAAGGTCATGGAGGCCATGTGCGAGACGAAGATGACCCTTTCCGAGCTTGCCGCCGGCATGACCATGTATCCGCAGGTTCTCAAAAACGTCGTTGTCACCGATAAGGACGAGACGCTCAACTGTGAAGAGGTCAAGGCCGCCGTCGCGAAGGCGGAGGCGGAGCTTGGCGACAATGGCCGTGTCCTGCTGCGCAAGAGCGGGACAGAGCCGCTGCTGCGTGTAATGTCCGAGGCTACGACCCACGAGCTTTGCGAGGAGAAGGTTGACGCGATAATTGACGCCATGAAAAAGGCGGGAAAGCTGATTCGGGTGAAGTAAGATGGTTAAAATAAATGAACTTTTAGACCTGAGCAAGACCATAGCGGCGGAGCTTTTTGAGGGCAAGACCTACCCTTGGGAGGTGCTGGATGATATAAAGCCCTTCATCCTCAAGCTGGGTGAGACCCTCAGCCCGGAGGAGTTTGACCACCCGTCCGAGGGCGTGTGGATAGCGAAGGACGCCAAGGTTTTCCCATCGGCGTATATCGGCGCACCCTGCATTATCGACCATGAGGCCGAGGTGCGCCACTGCGCCTTCATCCGCGGCAGCGCCATTGTCGGCAAGAAGGCCGTCGTCGGTAACTCTGTGGAGCTTAAAAACGTGGTGCTGTTCGATAACGTCCAGACCCCGCATTATAACTACGTTGGCGATTCCGTCCTCGGCTTCAAGGCGCATATGGGCGCCGGCTCTATTACCAGCAATGTCAAGAGCGACAAGACCCTTGTCACCGTCAAGACACCCGACGGCAATATCGAGACCGGGCGCAAGAAGTTCGGCGCTATCCTTGGCGACAGGGTAGAGGTCGGCTGCAACAGCGTCCTCAATCCCGGAACGGTCGTCTGCCGCGACAGCAATATCTACCCCACCTCCAGCGTCAGAGGCACTGTCCCGCCCGAGAGCATATATAAATCCGCCGGAAATGTGGTAAAGAAAAAATAATTTTAATTGAGCAGCCCTATTAGGGCTGCTCATCTGCATTTAGACGCCCCTCGTCTTACAGTTTTGTAAGGCGGGGGCTTTTTTTGTAAGGCATATCTATGGCAGCGGCGGCGGGGGAGCGGTAAACTAAGCACTGTCAGGGGCCGGGATATATCGTCCGCTCCGACAGCGCGGGCCGGTTCTCTCCGTTTCTCCCCGAGTCTTCCCCGGACTCTCCCCGGACTCCAGACTTTAGTTCCTCAAGCCCGCCCGCGCTGCCTGCCCGGCTCCTGATATTTCCTCAAGCTTAATTAAATCATAAACAATCCCCGGCTTTTTTCTTAATGCCCCGTTTTGTATAATGGCGGCAGCAAAGAGGGGAGGCGCGATATGGACAATAAAAATCAAAACCGCACAGAGCTTAGCCAGGGCAGCAGGCGCCTGATATCGCTGCTGTCTCTCGCAATATTTTTGCTGCTGAGCGCTGCGGTGTTTTATTTCATCGGCCTGCCCATGCTCGAGTTTGCCTCCGACCCGGAGAAGTTCCGCGCGCTGGTGGACGAGCACGGCATCGGCGGCAGGCTCATATACATCGGCATGGTGGTTTTGCAGATAACCGTCGCCATCATACCGGGTGAGCCGCTGGAGATAGCCGCGGGCTATGCCTTCGGCACTGTGGAGGGCACTATACTCTGCCTTATCGCGACGGGGCTTGGCAGCAGCCTTGTTATCCTGCTTGTGCGCCGCTTTGGGACAAGGCTCTGTGAGCTGTTTTTCACTCGGGAAAAGCTGAGTAAGCTCCGCTTTTTGCGCTCGTCCCCCAAACGCACGGCGATATTCGCCCTCATCTTCATGCTGCCCGGCACACCGAAGGACCTGCTGTGCTACTATGCGGGGCTTACAGATATAAAGCTTGGGACGCTGCTGCTTATCTGCTCCGTCGGCCGGATACCGTCGGTGCTGACCTCTACCCTCGGCGGGGACGCGCTTGGTACAAAGAGCTATATCCTCGCGGCAGCGGTTTTCGCCCTGACCCTGCTCATCAGCGCGGGCGGATTTTGGATATACAGCCGGATTTGCAGCAAACACCAGGAGCCTGCCTCGGCAGAGAAAGGAGCGGCGAAATGCGCGCGATAGAGATTTTCAATTTTGTAATAATGTGCCTGTTTTTCCTGTGCTATTCGTATCAGTTTTTCTATATCCCCGTCTCGCTTTTCAAAAAGCACAAGCCCCATAAGCAGGCAAAACTACACCGCTACGCTGTGCTCATCGCAGCGCGCAACGAGCGCGCGGTAATCGGCGAGCTTATCGACAGCATCCGCGTGCAGGATTACCCGGCGGAGCTTGTGGATATATATGTAGTCGCTGATAACTGCACGGACGATACAGCGGCGGTCGCCGCCGCCCGGGGTGCTGTGGTCTACACCCGGCACAGCGAAACGCGCATCGGCAAGGGCTACGCCCTGAATTTCCTGCTCAGCGCCATATGCAATGACGAGCCCGCTCACGACGCGTACATTGTCCTTGACGCGGACAATATCCTCGCCCCGAACTACATAAGCGAGATGAACAAGACCTTTTCCGACGGCTATCGCATAATCACCAGCTACCGCAACTCCAAAAATTACGGCGACAACTGGATATCCGCCGGTTACGCCCTTTGGTTTCTGCGCGAGGCGCGGTATCTCAATAACGCGCGTATGCTGCTCGGCACGAGCTGCGCCGTCTCCGGCACGGGCTTCATGTTCTCCCATGAAATTCTCGAACGCTGCGGCGGATGGAACTTCTTTTTGCTGACGGAGGATATTGAATTTACCATCGATAACGTCGTGCACGGCGAGAAGATAGGCTACTGCCCGACGGCGGTGGTTTATGATGAGCAGCCGGTGAGCTTTCGCCAGTCGTGGCGGCAGCGCCTGCGCTGGTCGCGGGGTTATCTTCAGGTTTTCGCCCGCTATGGCGGCGAGCTTATGCGCGGCATCTTCAAAAAGCGCAGCGCCTCCTGCTATGATATGGCAATGAACATCATGCCCGCCGCGGTGCTCACGTCGCTGAGCGTGGTCGTGAATATTGCCGCCGCTTTTATAAGCTTTGGCACGGGGCGGGACCTTAGCGCACTGGGAATGTCAATAGGCACAACAATTTTGAACCTGTACATGACGCTCTTTGTGCTGGGAGCTATAACCACAGTAACCGAGTGGCGGCAGATATATTGCGGCACCGGGAAAAAGATATTCTACGCCTTCACTTTCCCCGTTTTCATGTTCACATATCTCCCCATCTGCATTGCCTCGCTCTTCAAGGACGTGAGCTGGCAGCCCATTGACCACAGCCGCAGCATGAATTTGCATCAGATATGCACAGCCCGGCAGAAAAAGCTGCCCACGGCGCGGAAAACAGCATAAATCATATAGCAGAGGTCTATTTGACGCAGACCTCTGCTATTGCTGTATTGGAAAATAAATGCTATAATAACATGACTATTGGTTTTTACGGAGGTGAGGGAATGAAACGGGGCTTTACGCGGCATATCGGCCCGCCGAGAATGGTGCTTTTGGGCTTTCTTGCGGTCATCCTGCTGGGGACGCTCCTGCTCATGCTGCCCTTCGCCGCAAAAACAGGGGAGAGCACACCATTTCTCAACGCTCTCTTCACGTCTACCTCCGCCACCTGCGTCACCGGGCTTGTGGTGTATGACACCTTCAGCCATTGGACGGGATTTGGTCAGGCGGTTATCCTGCTGCTTATCCAGATCGGCGGCATGGGTGTTGTGACCATCGCGGTGGCGCTCTCTATCATTTCCGGCAAGAAAATCAGCCTCCGCCAGCGCTGGATAATGCAGGAGTCGATTTCCGCCCCGCATGTCGGCGGCATCCTGCGGCAGACAAGCTTCATCCTCAAAACCTCTTTTTGCATCGAGGCTCTGGGTGCTCTGGCGCTTAGCTTTCGCTTCGTGCCGATGTTCGGCTTCGGGCGCGGGCTGTGGTATGCGGTGTTTCATTCCGTGTCCGCCTTCTGCAACGCGGGCTTTGACCTGATGGGTGTTAACGAGCCGTTTTCGTCCATGACCGCTTTCACTGGTGATCCGCTTGTTGTCATCACGCTGAGCCTCCTGATAATCTCCGGCGGCATCGGCTTTCTCACCTGGGGCGATATCCGCGATAAGGGCCTGCGCTTCAAGCGGTACTCTGCCCAGACGCGCATGGTGCTTGTGCTCAGCGCGGTGCTGCTCGTTGGCGGCTTTGCCTGCTATGCGGGTGAGCTTCTGCATAACCCCGGCATAGCGGCCCCGGGCGGGGAGAGCTTCTTAGCGGCGCTTTTCCAGTCCGTCACCACGCGCACGGCGGGCTTTAACACCGTGCCGCTTGATGCTCTTGGCAGCGGAAGCCAGCTTGTCACCGTTATGCTGATGCTCGTCGGCGGGGCGACGGGATCGACTGCGGGCGGCTTCAAGGTCAACACGCTCGCGGTGCTGCTGCTGACGATGATATCCGCCTTCCGCGGCAAGGCCAACGCCGAGGGCTTCGGCAGGCGGCTCTCCGCGGCGACTATAAGAAACGCCGTGGCTATCTTCCTGCTGTATATGCTGCTCTTTGTCGGCGGCGGGCTGCTTATCCGCCTTGCTGACGGGATTCCGCTTATGGGCGCGATGTTCGAGGCCGCCTCCGCCGTGGCGACGGTGGGCCTGTCCCTGGGCTATACTCCGGGGCTGAGCGCGGTGTCGCATGTTTTGCTTATCTGCCTTATGTATTTTGGCCGTGTCGGCGGCCTGACGCTTATGTACGCCGTGGTTGAACAGGACCACCTCGGCAGTGCCGTGCGCCTGCCTGAGGAAACTGTCGCCGTGGGCTGAGAGGAGAAGAACTATGAAATCTGTTTTGCTTATTGGTCTGGGCCGTTTTGGCTATCATACCGCCGTCAAGCTCAATGAGCTCAATCAGGACGTGCTCGCCATTGACATCAACGAGGAGCGTGTCAACGCCGTTTTGCCCTATGTGACCAACGCCAAGATTGCCGACTGCACCAATGAAGCGGTCATCAAGTCTCTGGGCGTCAGGAATTTTGACGTCTGCATAGTCAGCATAGGCAACGACTTCCAGAGCTCGCTTGAGATTACCTCGCTTTTGAAGGATTACGGTGCGCCGCTCGTGGTTTCCAGAGCCGCAGACGGTATTCAGGAGAAGTTTCTGATGCGTAACGGCGCGGATCAGGTCGTCTACCCCGAGCGGGAGCTTGCCAACTGGACGGCGGTCTGCTTTTCCAGCGAGCTGATTTTTGACTATATCCCCGTGGCGGACGGGTTTTCTATCTATGAGATTGCCGTGCCCAGGGAGTGGGTAGGCAAGCCCCCCGCCTCCATTGCCGTGCGGCAAAAGTACGGGATGAACATTGTCGCTCTCAAGAGCGGAGACACCGTGGACGGGATGATAAAGGCCGACCATGTGTTCTCGGCGGATGAAAAGGTGCTTGTCATCGGCAAGGATGCCGATGTGAAAAAGCTGCTGCATCTATAATAAAAAATTCCTTCGGAAAATCCGAAGGAATTTTTTTGCAATAGGCAAAGCCTTTGTCTACGAGCGGTTTTAATCTTTATATTCAAACATCAAATCGTACATGCTGACGGTGTCCCCGTCCCTGACGCCCATCTCCTCCATGCGCTTGAACACGCCCGCCTCGCGCAGGATGCGGTCAAAGTACATGCGGCTTTCATAGTCGGAGAAGTTGACGGTTGCGACAAGGCGCTGGAGCCACGGGCCTTCAACGACCCACATGTCGTCAAAGTTCTGGATGCTGAGATCCTCCGAGGTGTCGATAACAGGCTCGGGCGGGACATAATCCGCCTCAAAGCTGCGGATGGGGGGGAGCTCCGTCAGGCGGCGGGCACAGGCGTGCACAAGCTCGCTGCTTCCCATATGTGTTGCGGCGGAGAGCTCAAAAAACTCATAACCCAGCTCCTCAGCGCGGGCCTTGAGCCGCTCAATGTTCTCCCGGTCATCGCCCAGCAGATCGCACTTGTTGGCGGCGACGATCTGCGGCCGGGAGGCAAGCTCCTCGCTGTACTCCCGAAGCTCGGCGTTTATCGCGTCAAAATCCTCCACAGGGTCGCGCCCCTCGCTGCCGGAGACATCCACCAGATGCACAAGCAGTCGGCAGCGGTCAATATGGCGCAGAAAATCATGCCCGAGCCCAGCGCCCTCGGAGGCACCCTCAATTATGCCGGGAATATCCGCCATGACGAAGGACGAGCCCTCATCCACATATACAACGCCGAGGTTTGGAAACAGCGTTGTGAAGTGATAGTTTGCTATCTTGGGGTGCGCCTTGCTCACGACCGAGAGCAGCGTGGATTTGCCCACATTGGGAAAGCCCACGAGGCCGACATCGGCCAGCAGCTTGAGCTCAAGCGTTATATCGTGGCTCTCGCCGGGCAGACCCGGCTTTGCAAAGCGCGGGACCTGACGGGTGGGGGTTGCAAAGTGCATATTGCCCCAGCCGCCTCTGCCGCCCTTCGCGGCGACCCATTCGCCGCCGACGGACATATCGTGCATCACGGCACCGGTCGCGGTGTCGCGTATAAGCGTACCGCGGGGGACACGGATATACAGGGTTTCCCCGTCCTTGCCATAGCAGCGCTTGCCCTGACCGTTTGCGCCGTTTCCGGCGGTAAACTTGCGCTTATAGCGAAAGTCCATCAGGGTGGACATATTGTCATCAGGCACGAAGACAATGCTGCCGCCGCGCCCGCCGTCGCCCCCGTCGGGGCCGCCGGCTGCGACATATTTTTCCCTATGAAACGCCACAGCCCCGTCCCCGCCGCGCCCGGCGATAACGGTTATGCGCGCCTTGTCAACAAAAGAAGCGGCCATGCCTTTTCTCCTTTCTGCCGAAACAGCAGCTAATAATAACATAAAGGCCGGACAGAAGCCGCCCTCTGAAAATAACTAAGAAGCCTCGCAGAGTTCGCCAACCGCAGTTGGCGAACAAAATTCAAATAAGTTTTTGCCGGGGACATGTACCTCGGCAAAAACACTTTGCGCGGAGAGAGTGCATTTTTGCCATCTCACGCTGGGCAAAAATGCGCGATTGAAGTGAAGCTCTTTCATAAAATGGCTTAAGCCTTTTTATGAGAAAAGGCCGGACAAAGCGTCCGGCCTTTAAGCAGCAATTACTGGGCGAGCTCCTCATAAACGGAGACTTTCTTGCGGTCCTTGCCCATGCGCTCGAACTTGACAGTCCCGTCAACCAGAGCGAACAGGGTATCATCCTTGCCCTTGCCCACGTTGGTACCGGGGTGGATCTTGGTTCCGCGCTGTCTGACAAGGATATTGCCGGCGAGGACAAACTGCCCATCGGCTCTCTTGGCACCAAGACGCTTAGACTCACTGTCGCGGCCGTTCTTGGTAGAACCCATACCTTTTTTATGTGCCATTCAGGTTACACCTCCATTAGTAGTAAATCGGTTGCTGGAATCAGGCGTTGATGGTCTCAATCTGAACCTTGGTATAAGGCTGTCTGTGACCCTGAGTTCTGCGATAACCCTTTTTGGGCTTCATCTTGTAGACGCGAACCTTTGCGCCTCTGCCGCTCTTGACGACATTGGCGGTGACGCAAGCGCCTTCAATGACAGGAGCGCCAAAAGTGGCATTCTCACCGTCGATAACGGCAAGAACCTGGTCAAACTTGACAGACTCACCCGCGGCCACATCGAGCTTCTCGATGAAAACCACATCGCCCTCGGCAACGCGATACTGCTTGCCGCCGGTAACAATTATAGCATGCTTCATGGAATTTCCTCCCTCTTTTCAGGACTCGCTCTGGGGGTGGAGGGCATACCTCGACTTAATTACCCCTTCAATGCGGCCTATAGAGTGTACCACACCGAAGGGGTAATGTCAACTAAAAAATTCGATTTTCCGTGTATTTTCCGGCGTTTAACCCACTGCCTGCACACCGGTGGGGTCTGTAAGCTGGATGTTGCCCTCGCTGCCGGTTATGAACAGCTCATGGCTTTCACCGGCGGAATCGCGGTAGCTTATCATCAGATTTGGCAGGCCCTCCGGCAGTGTGAGCTGGAGCTGAACGGCGCTGTCAGAGATGAGGTTTGCGTACCAGAGGTCCATGTTCTTATAAAACTGCTCGGAGTACATCCCGGAGGATATGGTCACATCGTATACCGCGCCATCGGCCCTGAGGCAGTATTCCTGACCCTCGGCGTCCAGCGTCACCTTGCCGACAATCTGAACTGTCCCGTCGTCCACAGCGTCGATGGGGCTTATGCTGAGCGTTCCGTCACCGCTCTTCGCGGCGGGAATCCACTTGCTGTCGAGGACGTTTGTAAGCTCAGAATAGGGGATAGTGAACTCGGTTATGCCGGCGGCATAGGGGCCAAGCTCATAGAGGCTGGAGAAAATCTCAAGCCCGTCATCACCGAGGTCCCAGGAGCCCTCACGCAGCAGAGCGGGGAGTGCGGAGGTGAGGTCAAGACTCGGGTCGATATGGTTGGAGTAATACCCGTCCTTATCCTCCTCAACGGCGGCCTGCATCTTCGTCAGCAGCACTTCCTTGAGCGCGGCGGGGTCGGAGGAGAGGCTGTCAAGCGTCAGCAGCTCACCGGTCCGGGTGTCGAACACAAAGCTGCGCGTGCCGTAATTGCCGTGCGCGCCGCCGGTGAACTCATAGTCGTTATACAGCAGGCTGATGACCGCCCCGTCCGCGCGGGAGACGGACACCGTGCGCGATGCGGAAAGCTGCAATGACACGCCCGCAAGACCGCTGCCCACAACATAGGAATAGTTATCCTCGGCAAGCTCAAGCATCATATTATAGCCGGTGGCGGTGCCGTAGCCGTAATCATTGCCGGTGTAATAGGTCTCCTCGATAAGGCCGAGGGCGGTGTTTATCTTCTCGGCGGCCGCTCCGTCAGACCCGACAATGTTCACCTTCGGCACAACGCTTGAGAAGGTGAGAATAAGCTCGGTCCCGTTTTGCGGGTCGTAGCTCTCCTTGGTGTCGGCGGTGAAGCTGACAAAAACCTGCGTCCCGTCAGCATCCGGCGCAGCGGGCGTCTCGGGAGCTTCGGATTCAACCGGCTCAGACTCCACAGGCTCGCTGACTTCCTCGGTGGGGGCGGGGGATTCGTCCACCTTCGGGGGATCGGGGAGCTGACTGCGTATAGAGTCCAGCTCCTCACAGGCGCACAACGCCGGTATAAGCAGCAGCGCTAAAACTGCCGCAATAAGCTTTCTTGTCTTTTTCATAGCAAAAATTTGTCCTTTCGCAGAATACGAAGATATTATACCACCGCTTTATGAACAAATCATTGCCCAAATAGAAAAATTCAGGGGCCCGGCGAACCGAACCCCTGTTTTGCGTGTTTTATTTTTCCTCCGGCACGTGGATTTCCTTGATGCTGAATTCCGCGCCGCTGAGGACTGTCTTATCGAAGCTGCCGCAGTTGGGGCAGTAGCCCTTGTTCTCGACAACGTTGAATATCTCGTCGCAGTCGTCGCACTCGGCGAGGCCGGGGACAGGCTCAAGGATGAGCTTGGTGTTTTCAAGCATCGTCCCCTCAATTACCGCGGGGTAGAGCTTTTCGACATACTCCGGGATAACCAGAGACAGCTCACCAACCTCGCATACGATCTCGCTTATCTTGTGGACATTCTGCTCGGCTGCGTAATCGAGAACGGTTTTGCACATGCTTCTGACTATGCCAATCTCATGCATTTTCTGACACCGGACCTCACTTGCGGAAGCTTATCTTGTTGGCAACCACCTTGCTGACAGCCGTGGGAACATGGCCGGCAATGTTGCCAAGAAGCTTGAAGTAGGACTCAGCCTTATAATCGCTGACCTTCTCGAGGCGGATAGCGTCAAACTTGCACTTGGTGGTGCAGATGCCGCAGCCGATGCACATGTACTCGTCGATAGTCACAGCGCCGCAGCCGAGGCAGCGGTCGGCTTCCTTCTTTATCTGCTCCTCGGTGAGGGTGCCGCGCAGATCGGCGAAGGTCTTCTTCGCTTCCTCAACGCTGGCGGAGGCGGCCTTCTGACGCGGGGCGTTGTCAAAGCTGTTGAGGGCCAGAGCCACATTGGACTTATCAAGAGCCTTGTAGTCCCTGCGGTCGCGGCCGAGGGTCAGCGTGTGCTGGTGGACATAGCGGTGGATGGAGATGGCGCCCTCCTTACCGGCGGCAATCGCATCGATAGCGAAGCTCGGGCCGGTGACGACATCGCCGCCCGCGAACACATCGCTCTCGCCGGTCTGATAGGTGACAGAGTCAGCCAGAACTGCGCCGTTGCGCGCAAACTGCATACCGGTGCCATTGTCAATGCCGCACATATCTATCTTCTGACCGATAGCGGAGATAACGGCGGTGACGGGGATAGTCTCAAACTCGCCGGTGCCGACGGGCTTGCGGCGGCCCTTCTCGTCAGGCTCGCCAAGCTTCATAAGCTCAAGCTTTATCGAGCTGACCTTGCCGTCACCCAGAATCTCAACGGGAGCGGACAGGAAGCGCAGCTTCACGCCCTCTTCCTCAGCCTCGGCGACCTCATCGTCGGCGGCGGGCATCTCGTCTCTGCCGCGGCGGTAGATGAGGGTGACGTCCTTCGCGCCAAGACGCACGGCGCTGCGGGCCACGTCGATGGCGACGTTGCCGCCGCCGATAACGGCCACGGAGTCGCCAAGCTCGGGCTTATTGCCGGTGTTGACCTCGCGCAGGAAGTCGATGCCGGTGTAAACGCCGGGGAGATCATCGCCCGGGCAGCCGACGGCGGTGCCGCGGGAAGCGCCGATGGCGAGATAGAAGGCCTTGTAGCCCTGCTCGCGCAGCTGGGCGAGGGTGACATCCTTGCCAATCTCGACGCCGGTCTTGAACTCAACGCCGATCTCGCGCAGAATGTCGATCTCAGCATTGACAACGGCCTTATCAAGACGGAAGGAGGGGATGCCCATGGTGAGCATACCGCCGAGGACCTTTTCCTTCTCGAAAACGGTCACGGGGTAGCCCTTGACGGCCAGATAGTAGGCGCAGCTCATACCGGCGGGGCCGGCACCGATGACGGCAATCTTCTCCGGATAGGGTCTGCCAATCTGGTTGAGCATCTTGGGAACGAAGCGGGTCTCGGCGTTGAGGTCCTTCTCGGCGATGAACTTCTTGATATCGTCGATAGCGACGGCGGAGTCGAGCTTGGCGCGGGTGCAGGCATCCTCGCAGGCCTTGTTGCAGATGCGGCCGCAGACGGCGGGGAAGGGGTTCTCCTTCTTAATGAGCTCAAGAGCCTCGGTGTATCTGCCCTGAGAGGCGAGCTTTATGTAGCCCTGCACGGGGATATGGGCGGGGCAGGCGGCCTTGCAGGGGGATGTGCCGCTCTCGACCACGTCGCTGCGGGTGGTGCGGTAGTCGTAATTGTATGTGGACTTGTCCATCAGGCTGGTCTTGACGTCGATGTACGGATCGTCCTTCTCGTCGGGGATGATCTCGCACAGCTTCTGACCGAGCTTGAGGGCGTTGGTCTGGCAGTTTTCAACGCACTGACCGCATGCCACGCAATTATTTTTGTCGATAACTGCCTTGTAGTTCGAGCGCATACCGTCCGGGCGGCGGAACATTGCCGCGAAGCGCAGGGACAGGCAGGAGCAGGAGCAGCAGTTGCAGATGGCGGAGGCATCCTCAAAACCGGGGGCCTGGTTTATCTCGTGGACAAGGCCGTTATCCTCGGCGCGCTTGAGAATCTCATAGGCCTCTGCCTTGTCGATAAGCCTGTGCTCGCCGGTCTTGGAGAAGTGAATGGCATTGTCGTTGAGGTACATGCACATATCCTCTTCAAGATGGCCGCAGCCCTCGCCCATGATGCGGCGGGTACGGCGGCAGGAGCAGGGGCCGACGGAGATGGCGGTGGCCTTTTCAATCAGGGTGGACAGCTCATCATAGCTTGCGGTGCGGGAATTGTTCTCGATAGCGCTCTCAACGGGCATGACGCGCATCATGGACATGCCGCGGCCCATCATAGGCACAAGGGGAGCGGTGCGGCGGCGGGTGTACTCCTCAAAGCACTCGGCAAGCACGGGGTACTTCTCGCACTGCTCTTTCTTGCTCAGCACGCCTTCCATAATGCCGGGAACCCAGATGGGGTAGAGATATCCGGGCTCACCGTCGAGATAACGGACACGGATAACGCCGGTATCGACCAGCTTATCAAGCTGCTCCTGGGTGTACTCCACGCTCTTTTTGCAGCGGCGGGCGATGTCCTCCACAGTGCGGGGGGTTTCGAGACGCATGTGCATCATGACAAAGCACATATCGTCATCAACGATGGGCTCAAGAATCTTATACTCGGGGTCATTGTAGGTGACACCGGTGTAGGTCAGACCCTCAAGACAGACCTTCGACGCGAGTTTGAGAATATTGGGGCGTTTTTCCATTCTTTTGCACCTCTGTTATTAAAATTTGTTGCTTTTTTGGCAAGTATACCACACATTCCGGTATTTTTCAATAATAGCCCCTGCTACAATATTTGAAATTTGTATCAACAAGTATAAAAAAGGCAGAGCTGCGGTGCAGCTCTGCCCCAGCTTGTCAAAAAAGTCCTACAAGGACTTTTTTGACCGCTTCAACCGCCGAGCGTTTTGAACTAATTCAAAACGCTGCTTCGCCCGAAAAGCCCGTAAATACGGTCTTTTCTGCGGCGGGTTATTGTACACGAGGTGGGCCTGTCTCGCTGAGGCTCGGTCACGGCGCGGCTCTGATATGCCACCGGCATATCATTCACTACCGCGCCGCCGCTTCGCTACCCCTCGAGCACCCCCGCTGCTTCTTAATCTTCACATTTTAACATAGGTTTTTGACAGTCTCAGGCAGAGCTGTGGTGCAGCTCTGCCCTGAATGTATTTATTTTTCCGGCCATGGAGAAATTTTTCCTTTATCTACCAAAAACGCGCTCTCGGAAATTTCCGCCATGGGGGAGTCAGAAAGAGAATCGGAGTAAAACCGCTCGGGCGTGGCGTCGCCGTAAACCTCACGGAAGCGGCGCACCTTCTCCATGTCGTGGCAATTTTTGCCTATGATACGGCCCGTGTTTTTATCCATCACGGTCGCAATAAGCCCAAAGCCCAGCTCCTCGGCGATAGGCCGGAGCAGAAACTCCGGAGATGCGGAGATAATAAGGTCATCGTCGCGGCGCTGATTCAGGTACCACGGCTCAACATTCGCCCGGTGCTGCCGCCAGAAGGCTGAAACCTCGCCGTCCACATCCTCAAGGTCAGCAAGAAAAGCGAAAACCTTCTCCTTCAGGGCTTTGGTGTTTGCCTTTTTCATCATCAGCCTGATCCCGGCGGAGGCAACGCCCGGCAGAGTTTTCAGCAGCGCCCACGGGTGCCGCTTGAGGCAGAACATCACAAAGCAGTAGGAGCTGTCCGGCTGAAAAATAGTCTGGTCAAAATCATATGCGTTCATTGTTTATAAACTGCCTCTCCATTTTCTTGTCAAAGCCGCAGGCGCGCAGGGCATTTATCGCGGCGAAAAGCCCAGCGGCGGTTTCGATGCCAGCCGCGGCGAAGATGGGCAGCAGCCCCAGCGCCGAGAGCACCAGCACCACGGCTTTGAGCCCCAGCACAACGCCTATGCTCAGCTTCGCGCCGTTGACCGTAAGCCCCGCAATTTTCAGCGCACAGGGCAGGCGGCGGATATTGTCCGACATTATGAGCACGTCCGCGCGCTCTGGCGCATCCTCAGACCGCGCCGCGTCAAAGGCTATGCCGAGGTCTGCTTTGGCCATTATATCGCTGTCCGTCTCCGCGTTGCCGATAAAGGCAAGCGTTGCGTTTACGGCGCGGTTCTCGGCCAGATATTCAACGGCGGAGAGCTTCCCCTCCGGGGAGAGCTCCGCGCGTATCATGTCAAAATTCAGCTTCGACGCTACCGGCCGGGCTACCGACAGCACATCTCCCGTGAGCATCACGAGCGTTGTAACGCCCATATGGCGCACGGCCTCCAGCGCGTCAAAAGACCCCTCGCGCACCCTGTCCGTGAGCGTGATATGGCCCATATAGACATTATCCAGCGCCACGTGGACAGCGGCCCCTGTCCGGTTGGGGCGGGTGTAGCGTATGCCGTGCTCCTCAAGAAGCGCGGCTGTGCCGACATACACATGGTGGGACTGGACAAAGGCGCTGATGCCCTTGCCGGGTAGCTCCTCAATGCTTATTGTATCTTCCTCGTCGGAAATACCGGCGGCGGTGCGCAGGGCGCGGGCAGCGCCGTGCTTTGAGCCGCGCTCGGCCTCGGCGGCGGTGGAGAGAAGCTCCTGCTCGGTGAAATCTCCGTCCGGGAACACGCCGGTGACAGCATACCGCCCGTCGGTGACGATGCCGGTTTTGCACATGACAAGCACATCAACCTTGGAAAGAGCCTCCAAAAACGGCGTCCCCTCAATGAGAATGCCGCTGCGCAGGGCGCTTCGCATCCCCGCGGAGTACATGCACCGGACGCAGACAGCAAGGCCCGAGGGCGACGCGGCGACCAAAAACGCCCCGGCCCGCGAGAGCCAGTTGAGCCAGCCGCCGCCGAAAATGGGCGGAATGACCGCCAGAATAACGGCAATGACAAAAGCAATCGGAGTATAGAGCTTTGTAAAGCGCAGGGTGAAGCCCTCAAGCTTTGAATGAAAGCCCTCCCGGGTGATGACGTTTCTCGCCATCTGCGCGGCAAGCGAATCCTGCTGCCGGCGGGTGACTTCAACGCGGATAGCCCCGGTGCGGTTAACGTATCCGGCGGCAACAGGGCAGCCCACCGCGCCGTTGAAGGGCGTCTTTTCCCCGGTAATAGGGGAGGTGTCAAAAGCGGTGACGCCGTCAATTATCACCCCGTCGAGCGCAACAACATCTCCCGGCTCGACCACTAAAACAGCCCCCGGCATGAAGCTCTTCGCGTCCACGCTCTCAACGCCGTTGCCGCTCTGGACGCAGGCCTTTTCCGGCAGCACCGAGTATATAGCCTCCTCGTCCATGCGCACGCGCTCTGTCAAAAAGGCCTCCACAAGGCGCAGCAGGCGGTAGAGCACCATGACAAGCGCCCCGGTGGACGCCTTGCCAAGGCAGAAGGCGATGACGGCGACAAGAATACACAGCGTATCGCGCGTTAAAAACCGGCGGCTCAAAAGCTGGTCAATGGCCCGCCTTATTGCGGTATAGCCCGCGAGAAGCGCCGGAATGAGGTATGAGCATAAGCGCAGCCACCCCTGCGTCGGCAGGGACCAGACCCCGACAAGCAGCACGCCCGCCGCGATGGCAATCCCCAGCTCCCGGGCGGAGAAAATACCGCCGTCCTCCGGCTCGTCACTGTCGGACAGGGGCGCTGAAATGCCTGTTTTCAGCATGGATTTCACAGCGTCAGTGCTGAAATTTATCTTTTTCGAGGGCGAAAGATGCTTGCTCATAGCTATCTCCGTTCCACATCACATAGTATAAACGTGATGCGTACATAATATATATGGTATGTTAACATAATATACCAATACCCTGCGTTTTGTCAATGCAAATGCGCACTTTAGAAGCTTCTTCCGCTGTCCGCGAAGATTTTTGCGACGTTCTCCGCCCCAAGGCGCTGAAGCGTCCTGCCATCGGCGCGAAGGTCGCGCCCGAGAGCGGCGGAGGCGATATTGATAAGCCCCGTGCAGACCGGGGTTTTAAGCCCCAGATGCTCAGAGAGCGCCTCAAGCATCACAAGCCCCTGCGGCACATCCTCGGAGATGTAGCGGGAGTCCACGGTGGTAGGGCCCTTCGCGCGGTAGGGCGAGGCGGCGTACTCCTCAAAAACCTCCTTCGCGTCCCTGTCATCATCGAGGCTGTTGCGGAACTTGCATGCGTCAAAATAGCTCAGCCGCTCATAGTCAAAGCGCTCAAGCACGTTCATCTTTTCATCGTCCAGCGCGTCGAGAATTTTATACACGCTCGGGGTCCAGACCTCCCAGTACATGCAGTATTCGCCCTTGGTTTTCTCAATGCGGGGGATGCTCATGATAGCGCCCACGGAGTGGACCATCATATTCGGGTTGTGCAGCGCCGCCTCAATGACGGAGGAGAGGTAGACATAGTTAAAGCCCATGGAGTCGAGCATTGGGCGCACCTTTGGCAGATCTGCCGCCGGGTACACACCCAGCGGATTGCGCACGTTTCTGAAGCCCACTCGCACCTTGCCCTCGGCATCTATGCGGCAGTCGATGGTGGAGCTTTCCCCCTCAATGATGGTGAGCTTTTTATCCGGGCAGTGCTTGAGAAAATAGGCGGTGGAGAAATAACCCGGAGTAATAAGCACGGCCTGCCCGTCGCGCAGATAGGGGGCAATGCGCTCGATAAGCGCCTCGTGGACGGTGGTCTGGGTGGTGATGTACACAAGATCGGCGGTTTTAATGGAGTCAAGGTTAGTTGTCAGCTCATGAACCCGCGCCGTCTGCTCCACACCCTCCTGCCAGAGCGTGATGCGGTTATCGTGCTCGGAAACAAATTTGAAAGTGTCGTTGTGCATGGAGCCAGAGGTCTTGACAAGCGTCACCTCGTGGCCCTTGAGCGTCAGGTCAGCGGCATTGGCGCAGCCCATGTTTCCCGCGCCCAGAATAGTAATTTTCATAGCTATCTCCGTATCTATATTTATTCAATAAATCAATATTGTAGAGTAAGCTCACATAAAAGTCAAGTAAAGTGCCCCGCATCAAGGTCCACTTGAAAAAATTGCATATTTTTTCTTGAATATCTTAAGCGCATTCGCAAAAGATAAGCACGGGCTGGAGTAAACGCTGAATAAATCGGCAGCAGCATGCCAATTTAATCACTGTCTACCCGAAAACCCAAATCTTTTGAGAAAAGGAGATGCAAGCTATGTCTACCAGAAATTCCAATCATCTTGTCAACCCCGCAGCCCGCGACGCTATGGAGAAGTTTAAGATGGAGGCCGCTTCTGAGGTTGGCGTCAACCTGAAGAACGGTTATAACGGCGACATCACCAGCCGTCAGGCCGGTTCCGTCGGCGGCCAGATGGTCAAGAAGATGATCGAGGCCTATGAGAACGGCATGAAGTAAGCCATTCTCAAGCTAAAAAACGAAAATTGCAGGAAGCTTTGCTTCCTGCAATTTTTGCGTGTGCCGAAAAATTCAGCTCTTGAACTCAGGGATAAATGTGCCGCTGATGCCCATGGCCTTCATGCGGGACTTCATCTCGCCGAGCTTTTTGTTGTACATCGCCGTGCGCAGCTCATCATCGGGCACAAAGCGGTAATAGCCGTTGCAGAAAATGTCAAAGGACGGGGCAAAATTGGGCTTCGTGCGGGGGATGAGCATCACAAACGCCAGCACCGCACCGGCAATAAAGCAGACAAGCTGATAGGTCTTGCAAAAATGAATCGCCAGAAACAGCGTGAGCCCCGCGAAGATGATATTCACCACGACCGACACCGTCGTATAGCGATTGGCGCCCGTTGCAATAAGCTCATCCTGAAGCGCGCGCATTTTTTTAATGAGCGGGTAGGCCGTGAGGAAATTGAACATAAGCTGCCTTATAAACAGATATGACCAGAGCCAGCCGACCAGAAACAGCGCGCCGCCCCAAAGAAACTTCATTTCCATATAATATACCTCCAAAACCGGCAATCTTTTTAACATATGATAGCACAGCGCGGCTAAAGTTTCAAGAATATTTAGCCGCTGCGGGCATAGATTGTCCATGGAAAGAAGTGTGACTATGAACGGATTTGAAAAAGCCATGGAGCTTTTGCCGCCTGAGCTGCGGCGGGCGGCGGAAAAATATGGCCCTGAGCGGGCAGAGGAGCTGCGCCTGCGCCGGGGCAGAGCGCCGGAGCTTGTAACGGCGGGGGAGCGGGTGCGCCTGGATGCGAAGCCCGTGGATGAAGCGCTCATTCTGCGCGTACTGGAAAAGGCCACCGGCGCGTCTATACACTCCGCCGCGGCGGAGCTCTGCGGCGGGTACATAAGCTATAAGGGCCTGCGCATCGGCGTTTGCGGAACGGGTGTTGTCCGGGATGGGGAGCTGACGGGCTTTAGGGACTATTCCTCGCTCAATATCCGCATACCCCGGGAGCACCGGGGCATATGCGACAGCATTATCCAGAGCCTGTATCCGGCGGGCTTTGAAAACACACTCATAATATCTCCTCCCGGCGGGGGCAAGACCACCGCTCTGCGGGAGTTTATCCGCCGCCTGTCGGACAGGGGGATTGTCGTCGCTGTGGCGGATGAGCGCAATGAGCTTTCAGCTACCGAGAGCGGCACCGCTCAGTTTGATTTGGGCCGCTGCACCGATGTGCTGGTGGGCGTGGGCAAGGCGGAGGCAGCGATAATGCTCCTGCGCGGCATGGGGCCGGAGATTATCGCCATGGACGAGATAACCCAGGGGCGGGACATTGAGGCCGTGACGCAGGTCATTGGCTGCGGCGTGGGCATCCTCGCCACCGCCCATGGCGAGAGCGTTGAGAGCCTGAGCCGGCGCGCGCTGTATCGTGAGCTGCTGGACAGGCAGATTTTCAAAAACATCGTCACCATCCGCAAAAAAGGCGGGGCGCGGATATACGAGGCGCAGCGGGTATGAGCCGGAAAGTTTTCGGCGCGGCGCTTATTATCGCGGCGCTCGTATTGGGTGCGCTAAGTTACTTAAAGCAGCGCCGGGAGCGCATGAGGCTGCTCGAGCAGCTCTCAGCCGCGCTTAACATGGCGGCGGGGGAGCTCTCACTCCGGGCGCTGCCGCTGCCGAGGCTGTTTGAGCTTTTATCCGGCCGCGCACAGGGTGCGGCGGCGGAGTTCTTTGCCGCGCTTTGTGACGGTATGGACAGGCTTGGTGAGGAGAATTTTTCCACGCTCTGGGACAAAGCCGCGCGTGAGAAGCTGCCGGGGCTTATGCCTGAGGAGCGGGAGGAGCTCAAACGCCTTGGCGCGGTGCTCGGGCGCTATGAGCTGGAGCGCCAGCTTGAAGCCCTGCGCGCCTGCGCCGCCGTGTTTGACGGGGCCCTGTGCCGCGCGCGGCGGGACTATCCCGACCGGCGCAGGCTTACGCTGGGCCTGTCCGCCTGCGCGGGCGTTCTGTTGATTATTTTACTTATATGACAGGAGATAACATGGACATTGACCTTATTTTCAAAATAGCCGCCGTGGGTATCCTGGTTGCGGTGCTGAATATCCTGCTCCAGCGCTCCGGGCGGGACGAGCAGGCGCTTATGACCACAATAACGGCGCTTGTTGTGGTGCTGATGATCGTGGTGCAGAAAATAAGCGAGCTGTTCACCATGATAAAGACTCTCTTCGGGCTGTAAGATGGAGCTTTTATTCAAGGCGGCGGCAGCCGCTTTAACGGCCTCGGCGGCTGCCCTGCTCATAAAGCGGGCAAACCCGGAGCTGTCCCTGCTGCTGGGAGCCTGCACCGCCGCGCTTATAGCCATTGCCGCCATGGGCTTTGCAAAGAGCATAAAGGAGCTTTCGGACACCGTGCGCGCAATATCCGGCACGGCGTCAGCTTTTACAGCACCGGTGCTCAAGTGCGCCGCCGTCGCCATAGTCACGAAGCTCAGCGCGGAGCTGTGCCGGGACGCGTCCCAGGGTGCGGCGGCGGGGGCGGTAGAGCTTGCGGGGACGGTGTGCGCCCTGAGCATAGCTATGCCGCTTGTGATGAGCATGCTGAAAATGATAGGAGGAATAGTATGAAAAAATTCCTCATTTCTCTGCTTATTCTTCCACTATTGACAGTCAGCGCCGGGGCGGAGCTGGTATATGCCGACGCTCTGCCGGAGGTACAGGCTGTTGAGGATGCCCTGCCGGAGAGCGAGCGGGAGGTGAGCGGCGAGCTGAGCCTTGACGGCGGCTATGACACCACCGGGGCCTTGCAGCGGCTTTTTCAGCGCTTTATCGCCAAGGCAAAGGAGCAGCTTCGGGAGGAGCTGAGCTATGTGGCGGGGCTTGTCTCAATTGCGCTCATATGCGCGGTGGCGGCGGCTCTCTGCGCGGAGGGCAGCCTGAAGGACTACATCAGCATAGCGGGCTGCTGCGCGGCGGCCGTCATGCTCGCGGGGCGGCTTGACGGGGTGATAGCGGACGCGGCATCAGCCATAAACCGCCTCTCAGACTATTCAAAGGCCGCCATGCCCGCCATATTCACCGCTGCCGCCGCCTGCGGGGCCGTGACCTCCGCCTCAGCAAAATACGCGGCGGTGTGCCTTGCGATGGATGTTATCATGTCCGCCGCCCAGCGGCTTATTATTCCGCTTATCTACGCCTATATTGCCATAAGCATCAGCGGCAGCATATTTCCAAACCCGATTCTTAAAACCGTGGCGCGGCTGAGCAAATGGTGCGCCACCACCGCCATGACGGTTCTGACGCTAGCTTTCAGCGCGTATATAAGCCTGACAAGCCTTGTCACCGGCAGCGCGGACGCTGTGGCCGTAAAGACCGCGAAAACCGTCATCTCAAATTCGCTGCCCGTCGTTGGCGGTATCGTGTCGGACGCGGCGTCAGTGGTTCTGTCGGCGGCGTCGGTCATCAAAAACTCCGCCGGGGTGTTCAGCCTTGTGGCGGTCTGCGCGCTGTGCGCCGCGCCCTTCGCGGCGCTGTCGGTGAAGATGCTGCTCTTCAAGGCGACCGCCGCCGCGGCTGACATGATTGAGGGAGGCAGGCTCTCCGCGCTCATTAACGACATGGGCACGGCGCTGGGTATGCTGCTGGGGCTTGTTGGCTGCTGCGGGATAATGCTGTTTATCTCAATAATGTCCGGCATAAAGGTGGTGACTTTCTGATGGCTGAGAGCATACGGCGGCTCTGCGCCCTGTCGATCCTATGCGGCGCGGCACTGAGCATAAGTCCGAAGGGAAATGTACGGCGGATAATGGGCATAGTCTGCGCGGCGGCACTTATCTGCGCGGTGATAGAGCCCATACGCGGTATGGACTTTTCCGCATACTCCCTTGAGCTTGCCAAAACCGAGCAGCGCCGGGAGGAGTTCTTGACGGAAAATGCCGACACCGGCGAGAGGCTTAACCGCCTTGTCATACAGGAGCAGTACAGGGCATATATTATGGACAAAGCGAGGGAGCTGGATATACCCATGAGCGAGGTGAGCCTTGAGCTGCGCTGGAGCGGCGAGGGGCTGTGGCTGCCTGAGAGCGTGAGCTACACCGCCGGGCCCGGCGGGGACAGAGCGGCTCTTGAGGATACCGTGCAGGCGGAGCTGGGCATTCCGCTGGAAAAGCAGATTTGGAGCAATGATGAGTGAACTGAGGAAGAGGCTCAAGGACCTTGATAAATTCAAATATCCGCTGCTGATCCTCGTTTTGGGGCTGGGGCTGATGCTCCTGCCCACAGGCACAAGCGGGAAGCAGGCCGGGGAGCAGAGCACCGACGGGCTTCTCAGCGCGGTGCTCACAGCAACGGAGGGCGTGGGCAGGGCGCGGGTCATCGTGTCCGACAGCGGCGTGGTGGTGGTCTGTCAAGGGGCGGATAACGCGGGTGTCCGCCTTGACATAATAAAGGCAGTAAGCGCATATACCGGATTTGGCTCAGATAAGATAACGGTGCTGAAAATGGCTGATGCAGACTTGAAGGAGGAGAAGGAAAAGCATGAAAAAACGGAAAAGAAACATCACTATGGTGGCGGTGCTGCTGTTCGTGTGCGCGGCAGTAGCGCTCAACTGGTCGTACAACAATCGCTGGGGAACGCCTGACTCGGAGATGGTCTCTGCGGAGGATAAGGCCATGCAGGAGGCAAACGCGAAGTTTGAGCAGGGGGATGAGGCCCTGTCCGCCTCCGGCTATTTTGCCGAGGCGCGGCTGACGCGGCAGGTGTCGCGCGATGAGGCACTGGAGCTTTTACAGACCGCCGCCGCGGCGGAGACAGCCTCGCAGGAGACTATCGACAGCGCCATGAACGCCATCTCCGCCATGGCCAGAAGCTCCATGCAGGAGTCGCAGATTGAAAACCTGCTCATCGCCAAAAATTTTGCCGACTGTGTCGTGTATATCGGGACGGACAGCATAACCGTCGCGGTACCCGCGCCGGATGAGGGCCTGAGCACCGAGGCGGTGGCCCAGATAACGGACATAATCTGCTCCGAGACCGACTATCAGGCGGGCCAGCTGAGCATTATCGAGGTAAAAGGATAAAACAGAATGTACGCAAAACGCCGCCGGCAGGAAACCCTGCCGGCGGCTTGACTTGGTTGCACCAAAGTCAACCCCCGGCTATGCCGGGGAGAGAAAAAAGCTTTAGCGAAAGGAAAAGAAACATAAATCTCTCAATAAAATCGAAATTGTTTGCCGAGCACGCGTCTACGATTGAGAGGTTTTAAATGACAATATAGGGTAAGGGTGTATATTAAAATGCCAAAATAGAAGGGAATTTGCCACTTTTTTGCAGTATCCAAATATTTCAATAAAAAGTTCCATCATCATAACATCGAGTCTCTCATAATTCACTTTTTGCAGATGTAATCATCGTTTACTTTAGCGGAAAAACGTGGTGCGGCAGGATCAGACGGGCTTCCAGCTCCAATGGTCGCGCGAAAAATACATTTTTCTTGCATTATAAAGGTTTTTGTAGTACCATATTTATACCTGTGTAATACTGGATAAGATGCACGTTTTATACGAATATCCAACCCCGGCAACGCTGGAATATCGGAAGCTCCACTCAATGTTCCTTAAAGGCGGCCAGTTGAGCAGCCGGACGAGAAAACATAGAGCGTATTGTGGAGAAGGTGCAACTTTCGGAAGCAGGAAAAAAGCTTGGGGGAGATGTAATGAAAGGAATTATTCTGGCGGGAGGCAGCGGGACGCGGCTGTACCCTTTGACAATGGTGACGAGCAAGCAGCTGCTGCCGGTTTATGACAAGCCCATGATTTACTACCCGCTGTCCACTTTGATGCTTGCGGGAATCAGGGACATTTTGATTATCTCGACGCCCCGTGATCTGCCAAACTTTGAGCGGCTGTTGGGCGACGGAAGTCAGTTTGGAATCGAGCTGTCTTATAAAGTCCAGCCCTCCCCGGACGGGCTTGCCCAGGCCTTTATTCTGGGCGAGGAGTTTATAGGCAACGACCGCTGCGCCATGATTCTGGGGGATAATATTTTTTACGGCGCGGGGCTGACGGCCCACCTTAAACACGCGGTTGCGACGGAAGATGGCGCCACAGTGTTCGGCTATTATGTGGACGATCCGGAGCGGTTTGGCGTGGTGGAGTTTGATAATGAGGGGAGAGCCATATCCATTGAGGAGAAACCGGCTGAGCCCAAGTCAAATTACGCGGTGACCGGCCTGTATTTCTATGATAAAAAGGTGTGTGAGCGGGCAAAAGCCCTCAAACCCTCCGCCCGCGGTGAGCTGGAGATAACAGACCTCAACCGCATCTATCTTGAGGAGGGCTCGTTGCAGGTGATAACCCTTGGCCGCGGCTACGCCTGGCTCGATACAGGGACTGTGCAGGCGCTCAATGAAGCGGCGGAATTTGTGCGCGTGATTGAAAGCCGGGAGGGAATCCAGATATCAGCCCCGGAGGAGATAGCCTACCGCAACGGCTGGATAAGCCGCGAGCGGCTGGTGGAGTCTGCGAAGATCTACGGTAAATCCCCTTATGGCACGCACCTGCGCAATGTGGCCAGCGGAAAGTATATCTACTGAGGAAAAAAGCAATGACATTTACAGAGACAAAATTGAAAGGCGTATACATAGTCGAGCCGAAAGTTTTCGGCGACCATCGCGGATTTTTCATGGAGAGCTGGTCGCAGAGAGAATTTGAAGAGGCAGGACTGCACTATAACTTTGTGCAGGATAATCACTCCTCCTCCACCGTGAGAGGAACGCTGCGCGGCATCCACTTCCAGCGTGGGGACAAGGCTCAGGCAAAGCTTGTGCGCTGCTGCCGCGGGGCTGTGCTGGATGTGGCTGTAGACCTGCGCCCCAGCAGCCCCACGTACAAGCAATGGGTAGGTGTGGAGCTCTCTGAGGACAACAAGCGCCAGCTTCTCATCCCACGAGGTTTCGGCCATGGCTTTGTGACGCTTACCGACAATGTGGAATTTCTTTATAAGGCGGACAATCCTTACGCACCCGAGGCAGACGGTGGTATCCGCTGGAACGACCCTGAGCTCTGTGTGGATTGGGGTATTGAGAAGCCTATTCTGTCCGAAAAGGACAGCAGGTCGCCGTTCCTGAAGGACGCCGCAACGGGCTTTGAGGAGTGGTGAAATGAAGATTTTTATTACCGGCGGCGCCGGGTTTATCGGAAGCAATTTTATATTCTATATGGAGAAAAATCACCCGGATTATGAGCTGATCTGCTTTGATAAGCTTACCTATGCGGGCAATCTGGCGACGCTTGCCCCGGTGATGGATAAGCCAAATTTCAGGTTTATCCGCGGGGACATTGCCGACAGAGACATGGTCAACAGTGTGTTTGAGACGGAAAAGCCGGATGTTGTGGTGAACTTTGCGGCGGAAAGCCATGTTGACCGCTCTATTGAGGATCCAGGCATCTTTTTGATGACCAACATTATCGGCACACAGGTCCTTCTTGATGCCTGCCGGAAGTTCGGTGTTGAGCGTTATCACCAGGTATCAACCGACGAGGTGTATGGCGACCTGCCGCTTAACAGGCCCGACCTGTTTTTTACAGAGAAAACCCCGCTGCACACCTCCAGCCCATACTCTGCCTCCAAGGCCTCGGCTGATTTGCTGTGCAACGCCTATAACAGAACCTATGGCCTGCCCATCACAATTTCCCGTTGCTCGAATAACTATGGGCCGTATCAGTTCCCCGAGAAGCTTATCCCGCTTATGATAGCAAACGCTCTTGAAAATAAGGCGCTGCCCGTGTACGGCGAGGGCCTGAATGTCCGTGATTGGCTGTATGTGGAGGATCACTGCGCGGCTATCGACCTTATACTGCAAAAGGGAACGGTCGGGCAGGTTTATAATATCGGCGGGCACAACGAGATGCGCAATATTGACATAGTAAAGCTCATCTGCGGCGCGCTGAGTAAGCCCGAGAGCCTTATCACATATGTTACCGACCGCAAGGGCCACGATATGCGCTATGCCATTGACCCGAGCTTTATTCACGCCGAGCTTGGCTGGCTGCCGGAGACAAAATTTGAAAACGGCATACAGAAAACCATCCAGTGGTATCTCGATAACCGGAGCTGGTGGGAGAATATAATTAACGGAGAATACAAGACCTACTATGAACGGATGTACTCAAACAGGTAAGCCTTCAATATCGGTTCTGATGTCGCTATATGAACCGAATCTTGACTGGCTGCGTCAGCAGCTTGTATCCATAGATGCTCAGGATTATCCGAATGTCAGTCTCTTTATCCGGGACGACTGTTCTCCGTCGGTCCCGTTTGATGAAATAGAGCGCTGCGTCAGGGAGAGTGTGCACAATGTGCCATGTGTGCTAAAAAAAGGTGAGCAGAACCTGGGTTATAACAAAAGCTTCGAGCTGATGACCGGCGAAGCCGCGGGGGATTATTTTGCCTACTGCGACCAGGATGATATCTGGCTTGAAAACAAGCTGACTGTCATGATGGGTGCGCTTAAACAGCACGGAGCGGAGCTGGTCTGCTCAGATATGTATATTATCGACAGCGCTGGAAACGAGATCGCTGACAGCGTCACAAGGGTGCGGCGGCATCATCAGTTTCGAAGCGGGTATGATTTGACTGACACTCTGTGGCATAAAAACTTCGTGTCCGGCTGCGCAATGCTCATTTCGGCAAAAACCGCCAGGGCCGCGCTGCCGTTCAACCCCTATATGTATTATGACCATTATCTGGCCCTGTACGCAGCAAATGAGGGGCTTGTGATATCCCTGCAGCAGCCGCTTATTCGCCACCGCGAACACGGGGATAACCAGAGCGGTATCATGCTGGGAGTTGAGGATAAGAGCAGCTATCTGAAGCTTAGAATAGAAGTCCCGCTTGATTCGGTCAGGTGGCTTCTTGAAAACTTCCCTGCAAAGCCCCGGCTGAAGGAAACACTTCAGGATGGGCTGAAATGGCTCGAAGCCAGACAGGCGTATCAGAAAGGCGACATGACCAGCGGCAAAACAATTTTTGCCCTGCGGCATTTTTCACCCTATCCGTCGCTTTTTGAACTGGCAATGCCGTTTATGCCAAAGCCGGTTTTTAATTTTATTATCAATGCAAGCAGAAAGAATATAGTGTGAAGATATGAAAATTCTTGTTACAGGTGTCAGCGGTCAGCTGGGCTTTGATGTATGCCGGGAGCTTGACCGGCGCGGAATAGATAATCTGGGCCTTGCCTCCCGAGATATGGACATTACCGACCCGGAGGCAGTCTCAAGAGTAATAAAGCAATATATGCCTGACGCGGTTATTCACTGCGCGGCCTACACCAAGGTCGACAAGGCGCAGGAAGAGCCTGAGCGCTGCTGGGCTGTCAACGCTCAGGGGACGTTTAATATCGCCTCCGTCTGCCGCGAGCTCAACATAAAAATGCTCTATATTTCCACGGATTATGTTTTTGCCGGGGAGGGAGAGAATTTTTATCGCCCGGAGGATGCTGTCGATCCCCGCAATGTGTACGGAATGACAAAGCTTTCCGGTGAGCTTGCGGTCAGGGCCATGGTGGAGAAATTTTTCATCGTCAGGATCTCCTGGGTTTTTGGCATAAACGGCGGTAATTTTATAAAAACCATGCTCAGACTATCCGAGACAAAGGAAGAGGTCAGCGTGGTTTGCGACCAGATTGGCAGCCCCACATATACAGCCGATCTTGCTCCGCTTTTGTGCGACATGATTGTCAGCGAGAAGTACGGGCTGTACCACGCGACCAACGAGGGGATCTGCTCATGGGCGGAGCTTGCGCAGGAGACATTCAGACTGGCTGGGAAGAGCACCAGAGTTCGGCCAATCCCAAGCTCGGAATACCCTGTGCCTGCGCCTCGCCCGCTTAACTCAAGATTGGATAAAAGCGCGCTTGCAGAGGCCGGGTTCGGATGCCTTCCAACCTGGGAGAGCGCTGTATCGAGATATATTGAATCCCTGCTTGCAGCAGAAGAGCAGAAAGGTTAATTCACGATGGGAGATTTCCAGTTCTTCAAGAAGCTATATAAGTCAATTTATGAATTTATGGGCAGGCGCAGCTTTACAAAAAAACTGCGAAATGCTATATCTATCCTGCGCCACAGAGGGCTTGCGGCTTTTTTTCTCAGTCTGCGCGGTTATATAATATCAAAATTCAAAAAAGCAAAATATATTCCGCCAGATTCATTTGACAATTATGATGAGGCGCCCATGTACCTGGCACAGTATGAAGAAGATCAGGATTTTTCAGCCTTGAGCAGTGATGTAAAGGTTCTGGCGTTTTATCTGCCGCAGTTCCATACTTTTCCAGAAAACGATGAGTGGTGGGGAAAGGGCTTTACAGAGTGGACAAATGTAAAAAAAGCGCTCCCGCGTTTTGAAAACCACTATCAGCCGAGAGTTCCTCATAAGGATATAGGCTACTATTGCCTTGGCGATATAGAGGTGATGCGTAGACAGGCGGAGCTTGCCAAAAGGCACGGAATATACGGTTTTTGCTTTTACTACTATTGGTTTTCCGGGAAGAGGCTTATGGAGAAGCCGGTTGACGCTCTTTTGCAGCATCCCGAGATCGACTTGCCATTCTGCCTTTGCTGGGCAAACGAAAACTGGACGCGCCGCTGGGACGGCCTTGATGCGGATATACTTATCGCTCAGGAATACTCGGAGCGTGACAATGAAGTTTTTATCCGGGATATGGAGAAATATCTGCGTGACCCACGCTATATCAGGATCAATGGTAAGCCTGTGATTATCGTCTATGCGCCCCACAGTATTCCTGACTGCAAGCGAAGCTTTTCCAAATGGCGCGAAGCAGCAAGGCAAATCGGCGTGGGGGAGATTCTGATATGGATCTGCGACACATTTGGGCATACGGCGCAGAATCTTGGGCTTTCTAAGTATGTTGACGGTGAAGTCGAATTTCCGCCGCATAATTTGAATGGTGAAGCTTTGAATGTTCCGGAAGTTGAGGACGATGGCGCAATTATATATAATTATCCCAAGTGCGTTGATAGAAAAATATTTGAATGGAAAACAGAAAAAACAAGCAAAGTGCCAAAGCATTATTCCTGCATGCTTGCATGGGATAACTCTGCGCGCAGGGCCAAAGGCTTCCACGCTTTTGCAAAATACTCTCTGAACAGCTTTTACAAATGGATGAACGAAGCTGTAAGGCTGAGCCAGATAAGACTCCCGGAGGAGCAGAGATATGTTTTCATAAACGCATGGAACGAGTGGGGAGAAGGAACATATCTGGAGCCTGACGAAAAATATGGCTATGCCAATATCAACACCGCCTCAAGGGCATTATTCAGCATTCCCCCAGAATACAGACTGAAAATTATTTCTGACAGAACGATAGAAAAAGAACAGTATGTCTATATTGATGACGAGCGGCCACGGATTGCTGTTCAGGTCCATGTTTTCTTCACTGAGCTTCTTGATGAAATTATAGGAGAGCTTAACAAGATCCCATATAAATTTGACCTGTATGTAAGTACAGACGGCGAGGAAAAGAAAGCCGCTATTGTATCTAAGCTTTCTTCCGCCTGCAAATGCGCCAATGCTTATGTGGAGGTTTACCCGAACAGAGGCAGAGATGTGGCTCCGTTTCTCGCGCAGATTGCGCCAGTTATTGAAAAATACGATTATATCGGGCATTTTCATACCAAAAAATCAGTAGCGACTGTTTATGGCGATAACTGGAGACGCTTCCTGTTCAGCTCACTTATTGGCAGCGAGCAGTATGTGAGATATATCTTTGATTTGTTTGAGTCGGATGACACTTTGGGAATAATAATCCCGGATGTGTTTTCTGCTGTAAAAGAAGCTGCTTTATGGCATGGCGAAGATAAGGAATTGCTTGATTTTCTACATTCCATCGGAGCTGACGTTGTGCTCGACGAGCATCTCGTCTTTCCGGCCGGAAATATGTTCTGGGCGCGCAGCAAGGCGGTAGCGCCTATGTTCAAAGCAGGCCTGACCGCAGGCGATTTTCCGGAGGAGAAGGGCCAGTTGTATGGCACCATTGCCCATCAGATAGAACGCTCGTGGGTATACCTGGCACAGTCGAGAGGCTACCGGCATCTCACGGTGCTGAACAAAACGGATTTTCAGTCATGACCTACCAGTAATTATATCTAACTGATGAGGCAAAAAGTCCCACGCGGTTAACTAAGCCGCGTGGGACTTTTTGTCCTGATTGACACCTTATTTACCCTTTATCAGGCGTTTGAAAAAGCGGTAGAGACGCTTTAGAGGCTCAGGTATATATTTTATATACCAAACATAAAGCTTTGATGGCTCGGGAGTTTCAATTTTGGGCACATTGCAGGCGTAAAAATCCTTCTGGATAAAATTATAATTGGCTCTGAAGCATTCGGCCACGCCGGGTTTCATGTAATTATTCATGTAAAACTGACAGGCCTGATCTTTTAAAGTCTGGCCATATGTGGCGTTATTAAAAAGCAGAAAAAATTTTTCGCAGATTATTTCCGCCGTGGAGTGTGCACCAGAGACAATGAAATTATCACCAAAGGCCCGAATGAACGTTTCGTCATCCAGCCTCTCAAACGTCTGTACAAATATGTTTGATGCCTCTCTTGTGTACCGCTCCAAATTCTCAAGAGAGCTTGCACTTGTGTTCTGATTTTCACCGGTTGTCCTGCGGTGCTCTGTCAAAACCTCCTCAAGAATATATATATCATGCTTTGAACAGAGCCTGACCCAATACTCAAGATCGGGCAGCTGCCGGTAAGCTCCGTTATAATAGCCGAGCTCTTCATAAACGGATTTACGAATCAGGACGCTCGGATGACACAGGCAGTTACCGTAATAAAAAAACCTGTTGAGCCACTCAAAGCGGCTGCGGTTATTCTGGATAAAAACCTCAGGGTCAAGCATATCTCCGTCATTAATGCAGGCGTTTCCCTGCTCGTCAATAAGCGAGGCCCAGGTAAAGCAGGCGGCGCAGGCCGTGTTTTTATCTAAAAAAGCGACCTGTTTTGAAAGCTTCTCATCGCACCATCTGTCGTCGGAATTCAGCAGCGCGATATACTCCCCACAGGAGTTTTCGATAAGAAATCTGAGTATCTCCGTTGGGCCGAGGTTTTCACTTAGAAAGAAGGTTTTTATCCGCTCATCATCAAAGCTCTTTATTATATTGACAGAGTTATCTGCGGAGCAGTCGTCTGCTATGAGAAGCTCGAAATCTGTAAAGTCCTGCCGGAGCACGCTCTTAATCGCATCGCCGACAAATCTTTCGTGATTATATGAGGGGATTATTACGCTCACTTTTGGCCCTGCCATCTTATACATCTCTCTTACATATGCATTTTCAAATCCACACCAGTGAAGCTTCGGTTTAAACTAAGCCTTACATCTGTATATCTCGTCAATGATATCGCAGACCAGCTTCGTCTCAGGCTCGGTCATATCGCTATGTACAGGCAGGCACAGGATCCTCTCAGCCACATACCGGGCCACGGGCACATCAGCCTTTACTCCGGCGTATGCGGCGGTGTTACTTATAAGCGGATAAAAATATTTACGCGCAAAAACGTTATACTCAGTTAATCTATGGTAAAGCTCGTCCCGGTTTTTCTTGAATGCGGTCTCATCTACCAGCACGGGGATGTATGAATAATTCCATTTTACATTCCCGGCAGGTTCGGCCAGACGCAGGCCCGGAAGCCGGGAGAGCCGGTCTTTATACACAGAAAAGGCACGGCGGCGGTTTTCTATCTTTTCGTCGAGACATTCGAGGTTGGCTATGCCCATTGCCGCCTGAAATTCATTCATCTTGGCGTTGAATGCAATCATTTCCACATCCTCCGGACCGCTTATCCCGAAGTTTTTCATCAGATTGAGCTTCTTTTTATATTTTCCATCGTTATATGCCAGTGCACCGCCTTCGATAGTGTTAAAGACCTTGGTGGCGTGGAACGAGAACATGGAAATATCGCCGTATTCGGCTATGCCCTTACCGTCAACCTCAACGCCAAAGGCGTGTGCCGCGTCATAGATGACCGGCAGGCTGTATTTATCGGCAATCGCCTGAATTTTTTGCACGTTGCAGGGAAAGCCGTAAACATGTACAGGCACTATGGCGCATGTCTTTTCGGTGATAAGCGCTTCGAGCTTGTCCTCATCAATTGTGTAGTCGCTCAGCTTTATATCGCAGAAAACCGGAGTAAGGCCGTTCATGGATATCGCGTGGCTGGTGGAAACAAAGGTAAAGGGAGTGGTTATCACCTCACCCTTCAGCTCAAGAGAACGGATAGCGCTGTCCAGCGCCAGATGGCCGTTTGAGAACAGGGTGATATTCTTGACCTTCAGATATTTTTCAAGCTCCGCAGCGAGCTTTTCGTGCATAGGCCCCATGTTGGTAAGCGCTCGGGAGTCCCATATCTGGCTTATCAGCTCAGCATAACGCTCAAACGGAGGAAGTGAGGACTTAGTGACAAACAGGGGGACTTCAAATTTAGCGCTCATTCATTATTACCATTCCGCGCTGAAAATTTTTCTCAAGCTCCAATAAGTCCCTTCGCCTTGGCTTTATCACCCTGCATGGTATCCCGGCGTTTATTGTCCAACTCTCAATCTCACCCTTTATCAGGCTGAAGGCGCCGAATGAAGCACCTTCATTCAGCACAGCTCCGGGCAGAACAACGCTGCTCGCGCCGATAATGACATGCCGACTTATAATGACAGGCTCTCGAGTAAGGTTCTTGTATTCATCCGGAATCATCGGGTTTGTCATTGTCGCACCCGAATAGTCATCGGAGACGGCGTATATGCTCACTCTTGAAGAGATGTTGGCAAAATCACGCAGCTCAATGCCAGCGCTGCCGCCGAACAGAGCGCTGTATGCCGCGATGTGTATGTAATTACCAATATTGATATTCCCGCTTAAAATGCAGAAATCGTCTATCCGCACATTGCTGCCGATTGTGATATTGCCAGCGCTGTAGAAGCTGGCCTTGTCGCTTATCGCCACGTTTTCGCCCACGGCTTTAAAGCCCATGCGCAGCAATTCATCTCTGCTGTATATGCTCAAAAACATACCTCCAATATATTTTGTATCAATATAACTTTAAATACAGTTTTTTTCAACTACCAGCGTAAAAAATATGTGGGAAAAATAAGAGTTTATCTTTAATCAAAAATATACTTATCTCATGTATGCCTCACAGACCTCGTCCGCCTCTCCCGCCATTTTGATATGCCCATGCTCGAGCCAGATGACCTTGTTGCAAAGCTCCTGAATCTGGTCAATCGAGTGAGACACGAACAGGACAGTCGCACCGCCGCCCATAAGCTCCATCATTTTGGCACGGCTCTTTTCCTGAAACGCCGCGTCACCGACGGAGAGAATCTCGTCCACAATGAGGATATCGGGCTTGACCTCAGAGGCAACAGAGAAAGCGAGCCTTGCCAGCATTCCTGAGGAATAGTTCCTGATAGGGGAGTCGATAAACTGCCCCAGCTCTGAAAACTCCACTATTTCATCATACTTTTCGTCGAGAAATTCCTCGGTATAGCCCAGAATCGCCCCGTTGAGGTAGATATTCTCACGTCCGGTCAGATCGTAGTCAAAGCCGCTGCCCAGCTCCAGCATGGGGACGACATTTCCCGAGCAATGAACGCCGCCCTCGGTGGGCTTGAGAATGCCGGATATGACCTTGAGCAGGGTGCTCTTTCCGGCCCCATTGTGCCCGATAAGCCCGAGAGTATCCCCCTGATTGAGCGTAAAGCTTATATTTTCAAGAGCGGTAAAATCAGTGTACTGGATTTTGCCCCTTAAAGCCCTGGTGACAAATTCCTTGAGCGACATTATTTTGTCGTTATTCATGTGAAAGCGCATTGTCACATTATTTACTTCTACCATCACTTTTTCCATACCGGCCGCCTCACAGATAAAGCACAAATTTGTCCTGATTCTTCTTGAACACAAACGCACCCACAAGCAGCATCAAAATGGCGATGACAAAGCACTCAAGATAGGCCCTGGGCTCCGGGGAGATGCCGCTCATTATGCACAGGCGGGCGTTTTTAAGAAAATTATACAGGGGATTGAGCTGATAAATCGGCATTATTTTCGCCGGAATAATGCTCTCGGGGTAGAAAATAGGCGTTGCGTACATCCATATCATGCTCAGCACGTTCCACAAAAACTGAGTGTCCCGGAAAAAGACCATGGATGCCCCCAGCAGCATGCCCAGCCCAAGACAGAAGACCACAAGGCAGAGCATAAAGTAAAGCGCGAGCACAGTCGCCGGGGTAAACCTCACGCCGGAAATGATGCAGACCAGCAGCAGGGGAACAAGCGATATGGCGAGATTTATCAGCGAGGATAAAATGCGCGTCAGCGGATAGATATACTTCGGCATATATACCTTCGTAATAAGCGAGGCGTTGCTGATAATTGATACCAGCGACATGCTGCTTGACTCGGAGAAAAAGTTGAACATCACAACACCGGTGAGCAGATACACGGCGAAGTTTTCAATGTTGCTTTTAAAGAGTGTGGAGAATAGTATATACTGCACCGTCATCATGAGCAGGGGATTGAGAAAGCTCCAGAACACGCCCAGCACCGAGCGCTTGTATTTGGTCTTGAAGTCTCTTATAACAAGCTGCTTTATAAGAAAAGTGTATTTTTTTATTGCCAGAATAGCGTTTGCGATATAGCTGCGCCTGCCGTTTTTCACCAGCCGCCGTACATGGAAAATAAGCGCGGCAATCATCAAAAACCCGGCAATGACAAACTGCCAGTAGTGAAGCCCTGTCCAGATATAATCCGTCCCACCGGCGCTGAAGCACAGCGTGCCGCCGCGCTCTTCGCCGTCAACGGTAAGGACGCCGCCTGAGACGGCGGACTGGCTGTTCATAAGCGGAGAAACGGCGCTGCCGGGCTCGCTGTCCGCCGTGAGCCTGAGCAGCAGCGGCGCGCCGTAAAGCCCCTCAATCGGCTCCGATGCGGTCATCACCGTGAAACCGCCCTCCTCAATGTCGGCGGCGCCGAAGCTCTGGCTCATGAGAAGGGAATTATCCCGCGTGTCATAGAGCGCCATGGTGACAGTGCCGGAGTTTTCCCGGTAATATGTGCCCCACTGCACGCTCACGCTCTCAAGCCGCTGGATGTTGGGGCAGAAAATCTGCTCAACGCTGCTTCCGTCAACAAGCTCCACCGTGCCGGTATCCGCCGGGGCGGCGCTTATCTCACCGCGGGACTGGCGGATCCGCAGCTGCTCCCCGGCGAGAAAATAGAATGACACAGTCAATATAACATACAGCGCCAAAACGAAAATTGCGGCTCTCCTGAGCGTCTCCTCGTTGCTCAGGTGCCTGTATTTTTTGTTCTTTTTCTTCAAGTTCTTCACCTCAGTATGCCTTGGAAAATCAGACAATAAATTATTATAGCATAAGATGTGAAAAAAACAAAGCATAAAAAGGCTCTCCACTGGCTTTGTGGGGAGCCTTTTGTGCCTGTCAGCGGCGCTTTTTTGTTATGCCGAGGATGAAGAGGACTACAGCCGCCAATATAAACGCAATTATCACCGTCGCGTTTACGTTGCTGGATATATGCTCAAAGCCCCGGTCGAGAAAATCCACATTCATCCAGAGAATAGAGTCCACGGGCCGGTTGTCAACATACATCTGCGCATCACTAAAACGCCAGCAGCAGTAAGGAAACAGCCACACCCACGCACCCGAGAGCAGGCAGCAGAGAGAGGCCCTCAGCGCCCCGTTGAGCCGCACATAGCGGCAGATGAGCATGATGCCCCACGGCAGCACGAGGGAGCAGAGCGTAATGGGCAGCGCCTCGCGCAGAAAATATTCCCGTGTGCAGATCTCTACCAGCGCGAAGAGCAAAAGTGTCTCGACGGCGAAGAAAATGAGCGTCTTGTGGCTCTTTAGCTCCTCCGGCAGGGGAAGCTGCCGCAAAAGCACGGGGAAGATGAAAAAGCCAGTTCCGAATATCACCGCGATTATCGTGACGGGCAGCCAGCCGCCGCCGGTGTACACCGCGCAGACCGCGAGCAGAATGAGCAGCAGCGCGAGGCAGAGCAGCAGCCAAAGACTTGCCTTCTTATTGGCCAGGGCGGCGGGGAGCGGGAGCTTACCCATCACCATAGGTAAGAGCAGCACCGCGGCCCCGAAGAGCACCGATACCCCCGCGACAATGAACCAGTCCCCGCCGGTATAGAGGCAGCAGGTCAAAAGCAGCAGCTCAAGCGACAGCAGGAAGCAGCCGAGGGCGATGGGCGCTTTATAGCACTCGGTTTTGGGGTGCATCGCGGCGATGGCCGGGGCGAGGGTCAATGACGCCGCGGTCGCGATGGAGAAGAGAACTATAAAGAACCAGTCAAGCCGGTGCTGCACGGCGAGGTTTGAAATAAAGCAGGCCAGCAGCGCGACACCGTAGACAATATACTGTATGACCCTGTACCGCCGCGCAAGGCGCAGGTATTTTTCGGCCAGCCGTTCAGAGTTTCGCTGTTCTACATCGTCGCTCCCGGTCAAAAGCTCATGCTCGCTCACGTCCAGAATCTCGCAGAGGCTGCGTATAAGGGTAATATCCGGGTAGCTCATGCCGCGCTCCCATTTGCTCACCGCCGACTCCGTGACGAAGAGCCTATCCGCAAGCTCCCGCTGGGTCATGCCCAGCTCCGTGCGCCGGCGGAGTATGTATGCGCCAAAGGTTTTCTTGTTTTCCATTTTCGTGCTCCAATCAAAATTGGTCTTGCAAGCCTGATGACAGAATAGCCTATGGCACGGGAAAAATCAATAAAAACACGCCAAATCAGGACTCGACCGTTAGGAAAGTCCCGAAATGGCGGGCTTTTTTGAAAATATAAGGTTTACATAATTATTCGCTCAACCCTTGTCCCCAAGCGGCTGAGAAGCTCGTTTGTTATCATGCCGCAGCTCTCGCTGAGCTCATACGCGCTTATCTCCGCGCCGCCGCTTCTGCCGATGAGCACGACCTCGTCCCCGCGCTTGCAGTCAATGTTTGTTGCATCCACAAGGCACTGGTCCATGCAGATGCGCCCGACTATGGGGGCGGGCTGGCCGTTTATCAACACCCGCGCTCTCCCAGCGGCGCAGGAGGGCAAGCCGTCTCCATAGCCGATGGGGAGCGTCGCCAGCCGCCCGTCATGCTCTGCCCGATAGCCCAGACCGTAGCCCGCGCCCTCACCGGCGCTGATATCGCGCAGGGAGGCAACACGGGTTTTGAGCGTCAGCACGGGCTTAAGCCTGCCTTCATGTTCAGGCGCGTCGCCCCGGCGGCTCATAAGCCCGTAGAGCGCTATGCCAACGCGGGCCAGGTCCCCGCCGAGCCACGGCATGGTCAGCAGGCTTTGACTGCTCATCAGGTGCCGCCGTTTGAGCTCTATCCCCGCAAGGCTGACAGCATTCGTGAAGCCCTCAAAGCGCCGCTTTTGCTGCGCGGAAAACTCCTCATCACCTGTGCAGATGTGGGTAAACGCCCCCTCGAGCTTGAGCTTATTTTGACCGCAAAGCAGGGGCGGCGCTGCACTGTCCCGCCAGTCTATGCCGAGGCGGTGCATCCCAGTGTCAACGCCCAGCTCAACGCGCAGAGGGAGAGGCTGACATAGAAGCATTTTCAGATAATCAGCGTCAACGACGCATTGAATCAGATTATATTCATTGACGGCACTGAGCTTGCCCTCGTGCGTGTAGCCGAGAATGAGAATATCTCCACCAATGCCCGCGCGGCGAAGCTCCGCGCCCTCATCCGCCGTGGCGACGCAAAACTCCCTTACGCCAAGGCGCATAAGCTCCCGAGCGATGGGTACAGCCCCGTGCCCGTAGGCGTTTGCCTTGAGCGCGGGCATCAGGCGGCAGCCCGCCGGCAGCAGGGCGCGAAGGTAGTCCACATTGTGCCGCAGGGCGGCAAGGCTTATCTCCGCCCAGACGCGGCTTTTTCTCTCGTCCATGCTCAGCCCCTCACAATGATGCGCGGCGGTGCGGCGACGACTGTGCTGTTCGCGGGGACGTCCTTTGCAACAACCGCGCCCGCGCCGATTTTTGAGCCGCTGCCCACGGTGATGCCGCCGATGACGCAGGCGTTTGCGCCGATAAGGCAGCCCTCGCCGATGGTAGGGGCCTTGCCGTCCCGCTCACCGATGGTCACGCCCTGATAAATCCGGCAGCCTGCGCCGATGCGCGCGTAGCGTGAGATGTAAATCCCGTGCAGCCCGTGGGGCAGGCTGGGGATGCCCTCAATTTTCGCGCCCCAGCCGATGTAGCCCCCGTGCCGCTGGGCGCTGCGGTTGATGAGAAAGGTCAGCATCCGCTGTGAAAGGCGGCTTTTTGCCCGCTCCCGGCGGTAAAACAGCCGCCAGAAGCGCCGCAGATTGTTGCCGAGCGAGTAGTCATATATCAGTTCACGGGACATCTCAAGCCCTCCTCAATTATCCTGTCGAGCACCGCGGAAAAGCTCATGCCGGCTGCCGCCATCATGCCGGGAAAGCGGCTGTGAACCGTAAAGCCGGGGATGGTGTTGACCTCGTTGAAATAAATTTTCCCCTCGGGCGTCAGGAACATGTCCACCCGCGCAAAGCCGGAGCAGCCCAGCGCGCGGTAGACGGTTTTTGCCGTCTCCTTCACCTCGTGCGCCTTCTCCGCGCTTATCCGCGCGGGAACATGTATCTCTGAGCTTTTAAGCGTGTACTTCTCCTCAAAATCGAAAAAGCCGCCGCTGAGCTCAATTTCATCAATCTCCCCGGTGATAAGCTCATCTATTCCGATGACCGCGCAGCCGAGTTCCACGCCGTCAATGGCCTGCTCGATTATGGCGCTGTCATCATATTTAAGGGCGGTGTCCAGCGCGCTTATAAGCTGCTCCGGCGTTGTTACGCGGCTTATCCCGAAGGATGAGCCCGCGCGCAGGGGCTTGACAAACAGGGGATAGCCAAGCTCCTCAGCCATTGCTTTGAGTTCATCGGTCAAAGTGCTGCGTTTGACTGAAAAACCCTTAGCGCAGGGCACTCCGCACTTTTCGGCCAACAGGTGGGAGCGGGATTTATCCATGCACAGGGCGGAGGCCAGCACCCCGCAGCCTATGCAGGGGATGCCCGCCAGCTCCAAAAGCCCCTGAACCGTGCCGTCCTCGCCGTTTTTCCCGTGGAGAATGGGCAGCGCCGCGTCAATGTGCACTCGCTCCACCGCACTGCCGTGAAACAGCGCGAGGCAGCCCTCGCCGCGGTCAGGCAAGATAGCCGCCGGGGTGCACCAGCGCTTGTCCTGCCAGCGGCCGGATGAAATTTCGGAGCTTGGGCCTGTATATCTCAGCCACTTGCCGGAGCGGGTGATGCCAAGCATCGTGACGGCGTATTTTTCGCGGTCAATATGCTCAATGACGCTCTGCGCCGATTGCAGCGACACCCCGTGCTCCGGGGAGCAGCCGCCGAATATAACAAGAATGTTCTTTCTGGTCATTTTTCTTCCTCCTCAATGCTTGTGCCCTCAGGCAGAATGTAGTTTATCAGGCAGCGGTTTGTGTACAGAAGCTCACCGTCGCGCAGAACCGGGGCATATTCGTAAATCGCGCCGCTTTCGTGCACATAGCGCACGCTGCCGTTTTTGATTTCCGGCGCTCCGGTCAAATCGGTGGAATATACCCTGCCGGTGATGTTCTCATCGTCAAATGCAATCTCAATTTGAAAGGGCCTGTCCGTCTCGTTCTTGAGCTTCAAATCCAGCCAGCCCTCCGCGACGGTCGCGTCAACGCCCATGGGCGCGTCGCTCGGCGGCTCGGGGAATGCCTTTTCCCGGTGCCCATGCCGCTCGGTGACTGTCAGCTCCGTGTGCAGCAAAAGCCAGAACAGCAGGTTTGATAACATGCACAGCCCGCCGCCGTATTCTGTGCGCAGCTCGCCGTTAATCTCCGCAAGCCCCTCCTTATACGGCGTGTGCCGGTCGGCATAACGCACGGACTGCCAGAAGGAAAAGGTCTCGCCCGGGGCTATCACAAGCCCGTCCAGCGTTTTGGAGGCAAGGTGCAGGTTGAAGACCTTGTTCTGCTGGTATTCAAGCCCAAAGCCGGTTTTGTCGTTTATCATGGGGCAGCTTGTCTCATAAATGAGATATGGCAGGCGCTCGGCGCTCTGCCTGCGGGCGTAATTCAAACCGTCGCGCCTCATGGCGGCGTAAAAGCACATTTTGCGCTGCCATTTTCTCAGCGGCAGCAGAAAAGGGAAAAGCTCGGTTAATCGTTTTCGCATAAAAATTCCTCCTTTGGGAAAAAACAAAAAGCTCCGGTATCTGAATGATACCAGAGCTTGAGCGGGGATATATTCGCATATCCCTGCGCGTTATATGTGATTTTCAAACGAAATTCTTGCGAAATTATTGCAGCGGCAGTTCTACGGTGAAGATGATGCTCTCATCGGCGCTCTCGGCCTTGATGCTGCCGCCGTGCCGCTCGACGATCTCCTTCGCTATCGCAAGGCCCAGCCCGGCGCCGCCCGTCGCACTCGCGCGGGAGGAATCAAGCCGGAAAAATTGCTCAAATATATGGCTGAGCTTTTCCGGAGAAATGGTTTTGCCCCGGTTTTTGATGTTGACTATCGCCATGTCCCCGTTTTTATATGCGCTGACGGCGATGGTGCTGTCGGGATAGCTATAATTGACGGCGTTTCGCAGCAGGTTATCAATAACCCGGGCGAGCTTGTCCCCATCGGCGTAGACGGGGATGTCTGCGTCAATTTTGGTCATCCAGTGCAGGTTCTTGTCCTTTAGCAGGGGGTCAAACTGGCTTATGGCCTGCTCAAGCAGGAGGCTTAGATCAAGCACCTCCCGGTCAAGGCTCATTGTGCTCAGGCTAAAGCGCGTTATATCAAAAAACTCGTTTATCAGGTCCTCCAGCCGCAGGGCCTTTTCAAGGGCGATGCCCGTGTACTTCGCGCGAAGCTCGGGGGAAATGTCCGGCTCGTCCTGAATGAGGCTCAGGTAGCCGATGATGCTTGTGAGCGGAGTCTTGAGGTCGTGCGCAAGATAGACGATGAGGTCGTTCTTGCGCTGCTCTGCCTCGGCGGCGTGCATGGCGTCCCGCAGGGCGCGCTCGCGCACAAGGCTCAGCTCGCCCTGTATCTCGCTTATATCGCCCGAGAGCTGTGGCAGCTCAATATTGGGCGAGGCCAGCGCCTTGCTCGCCGCCACAACCTCGTCGAGATAGCCGAGGGGCTTTGAGAGAAAATGATAGGATATGGCGCAGGCACCGACAAGCAGAAAAATACCCGCAAAAAATATAATGTAGTCCCGCACAAAGCTGAGGATTTTCCACAGCGGGTCATAGGGCTGCCATATATGGCGGGAGCATATCTGCCACATGAGCATGATAAACAGCAGCGTTCCCACCGCAAAGACAACAAGGCTTGCCAGATATTCAAGCAGCAGCCGCCGGGTCAGCCGGCTGCGCCGTGAGCTGTTATTTTTCAACGGTGTAGCCCACCCCCCAGACGGTTTTTACTATTCTTGGCCTGCGCGGCGGCTCCCTGAGCTTTTCCCGCAGGCGGGCAATGTGGCTCATGACTGTGTTGTTGCAGTCAAGATACTTCTGCCCCCAGACCTTTTCAAACAGCTCCTCCGATGAAACCACACGCCCGGAGTTATCGCAAAGGTACCACAGAATGTCAAATTCCAGCGGCGTGAGAGGCACATCCTCCCCGTAGAGCTGGCACTTGCGGCTGTCAAGGCAGATGTACAGCCCGCGAAAATCGTGCTCATGTGCCGGGGCCGCCGCGCTGTTATATTTCGTGAATCGCCGCAGCTGGGACTTTACACGCGCGGAGAGCTCAAGCGGGTTAAAGGGCTTGGTGATGTAGTCATCCGCGCCCATGGTGAGGCCCGTTATCTTATCCGCCGCCTCGACCTTCGCCGTGAGCATTATGATGGGGAAGAGGTACTGCTCCCGCAGGCGGCGGCAGAGCTCAAAGCCCGTCATATCCGGCAGCATCACATCCAGCACCGCCAGAGAGGGCTCCTGCTCCTCCACGGCCTTCAGCGCGTCAGTGCCGTTATAGGCCGTCACTACGGAAAAGCCGTCGTTGGCAAGATACAGCTCCACAAGCTGGGCAATCTCTTTTTCGTCGTCCACAACAAGGATTCTGTCGCTCAAAAAGCTCACCTCCGTCTGGTTTATAATCACCTCCGTCTGGATTATAATTATACCAGAACGGAGGTCTTATTCAATGTGATAAATATTGAGATTTTCTTATTTTTTTCTTAAAACTGAGAATGACGATTGCCGCGAGTACAAGGACGATGCCGATAATGGCGGGGACGCTCAGCACCTCGTGGAACACTATCACGCCCAAGGCCGAGGCTACCACCGGCTCAACGGTGGCGAGGATGGCGGCGCGGCTGGCCTCCACGGTTTTGAGGCCCAGCGAGTAGCACATGAAGGGGATGACCGCCGTCACAAGGGCGGTGGCTATAACGATTAAGAGCAGCACCGCGAAGCTGTCGGCAGCGGCGATTTTCGCGAGCATGTCACCGGGATTGCATATGAACCACGCCCCGGCGGCGGAGATTATGAAGGTGTAGGTAGTGACGGCGGTGGGGGAGTAGCCCCTGCCGAGGGCAAGGCTTGAAAATATGCTGTAAAACGCATAGCCGACGCCCGCGCCCAGCCCCACCAGCACACCAACGGGGGTAAGCCCTCCGCCACCGATGCCGGAGACAAGCGCACAGCCAGCGAAAGCCAGGATGAGCGCCAGCAGCTTTTTCATGCTGAACTTCTCCTTGAAAATGACAAGGGACAGGAGCATGACCCAGATGGGCGAGGTATAGAGCAGTATCGCCGCGGCAGAGAGGGTCATCAGCTCGATGGCCGCAAAATAGCACACTGAGAAAAACAACACGCTCAAAAGCCCCAGCGCGAGAAACAGTGGGATATCTTTAGCCTTTAAGCGAAAGCCCGCAGGCTCCTTAAACAGCAGCACCAGCGCCATAATAATGGCCGAGGCCGTCAGGCGCATAGAGGCGATTTGCAGCGAGGAAAAGCCGTAATCCCCCAGCGTGCGGACAAAAATGCCCATGCTGCCCCAAAACATTCCCGCGATAATGACCAGAGCCGTACCCCGGCCGGAACTCTTGCTTTTCATGTCTCTGTCTCCCGTGATATGCAAAATAAAAACGCCCATCGTATAAGATGGGCGCGAGGTAAACCGAATTTACTTTTCCGCCCAGGCAGGCGGTTTATTCAGCGCTTGCCCAATCTACGATATCGTCAACATCCCAATGGGCAGGCCCGCCCACGCCGGTGGAGGCCATGGTAAGTGTCGCCTGCTCCTGCTCGTTGAGCTGGCCCTTGCTCTCAAGCCTTTCGGCGATCTCCTTGCACTTGAGCTTCATAATGAGCTTGAAGGGCAGGGGGAGCTTGTTGAGGTTGAAACCGCCCTGACGGCAGAACACAGCCGCGCCGCGGGGAATGGAATTTTTCTCGCGGCAGACAGTCTCGCTCTTATCATACACGGCGCCCATGCCAACCTGAACCACGGCGGCGACGTTGAACCTCCGCGCGGCTTTCTCAAGGCCGCAGACCTTGCCCGCGAAAATCCAGCTCACATAGATGATCTTGCCGCCGTCGCGCACATACGCGCTCTCAAGCGGCATGGCGGGGGCGTGAATCCTTGCGGAGAGCAGCTCCGCGTACTTCTTGCAGGAACCTGTGCAGGAATTGTAAACTATTGCAGATATCATTTTGTCAGCCTCCCGAAATATTTTTCTGTTTACAATATTATGAAAAAAACCGCCTTTTGTCAACAACAGCTTAACATAATTTTCACATATATTTTAAGCTTTTTTCAGACATTCCTCATATTTCGATGCTATTATGTATTTAGCGGTCAGGGAATAAATCCCAGCGCCGATGAATATAGATATTATAGGCACTGTACAAATAATCGCGATGCCGCAGCAACGCAGCGGATGAGCCTACGCGATTTGTACAGCAAGGTAGACTCAGGAATTTATACCACTTGGGCGCGGTTCAAAATGGCGAACCGCGCCCAAGACAATTTTTTTATTCGGAAATGTGCTGCTCAGTAGCCCAAATTCCGCGACTTAATGTCTATCCCGGCGGCTTTGGCCTGCTTTGCGAGGGCGTTTGTCGGAATTTTATACTGCTTTCCGTCCTTTATTGTGAATGTACCGCACTGCCTGAACTCAAAGTCCACATTTTTACGCCGGCACTGCTCGCGAATACTCAGCACCCAGTCATAGTTCATGGGGCGGGCATTCGGGTCAGACTCGCCCCCGACCACTACAAGCTCAACACCGTCAAGGTATTTTTCCATGTCGATCGCCCCGATAAGCGGCTGAGCAGTGATGCAGCGGTGCTTTATCGGCAGCTTTTGGAAAACGGCGAGCTTCCTGTCCGCGTTTGCCTGATTTTCCACTGTGCAGCCCACAATGACATTTTCATAGCCCTCGCCCCAGTCATCGGGCAGACACTGAACGAAGCGTTCAATCCGCTTGGTGAGAAACAGAAAGCGGCAGTCGGGACGGGCTTTTATCATCTGCCAGCATTCGCCGCGCCACGCGTCTGCCTCCTCAATAAGAAAATCTGTTGAAAAGCAGAGATAAACAAGGCCGGCTTTCATCTTATATTCACCGTTCTTCAAGCGCTCAACAGGCTTAAAAAAGTCTTTTGTTTTCACAATGTCGGCAGTGTCCACGCCACGCCGAGCATCGCCCTTGTGAATGTAGCAATGCAGGCAGCCGTCACTGCATTTTTTGCAGCCCCGCCACGGATTCCACATAGCCATGCCTATTCTCCTGATAAAATATAATGTATAGAAAAATTTCCCCTGCTAAAAATCTGCTTATAATTATGCTTGCCTGAAATTGGACTGAGGGTGATTGATTATCGCTTCATAATTTCAACCGCTCTTTTTTGCAGAGCTTCGCTTTATTTTCGCTCCAGCTTCACCACGCACTCGATATGCTCAGTAAACGGGAACATGTCCACCGGCTGAATCTTCCGCACGGCATAGCCCCCGGCGGTGATGAGCTTGAGGTCGCGGCGGAGGGTGTCGGGCGCGCAGGAGATGTAAACAATGCGCTGCGGCGCGGCGGCGAGCAGGGAGGAGATAAAGCGCTCATCGCTGCCTGCGCGGGGCGGGTCCATGAACACCACATCGGGGTGCTGCCCGTCGCGCAGCATCTGCTGCATATACTCCCCGGCGTCCCCGGCGGTGAACCAGCAGTTTTTGATGGAGTTTAAGCGGGCATTCGTTATCGCGTCCCGCACGGCGGCCTGGTTTATCTCCACGCCTATGACCTGCTTTGCCTTATCGCTCGCGGTGATGCCGATGGTGCCGATGCCGCAGTAGGCGTCAAGCACGGTCTCGCTGCCGGTGAGGGCGGCAAATTCCACGGCCTTCCGGTACAAAACCTCCGTCTGCACGGGGTTTACCTGATAGAATGATGCCGGAGAGATGCGAAAGCGGTGGCCGCAGAGCACATCTTCAATATATCCGCTGCCGTAAATGACCTTCTCCCGCTTGCCGAGGATGACCGGGGTGAAGCGGTCGTTAATGTTGAGGATGACCGTGCTTATCTCGGGGTGCGTTTCGAGCAGCTTTTTGAGAAAGGGCTTTTGCAGCTTGAAAATGGGGGAGACCGCCACCAGCACAACCATGACCTCACCGGTTGCAAAGGCGCGGCGGACAAGCACCCGCCGCAGCCAGCCGCTGCCGCTGCGCTCATCATAGACCTGAATCTTAAACTCCCGCAGCATGGAACGGATGGTGCAGATAATTTTATCGGCAAGCTCGTCCTCAATCATGCAGCTATCCACCGGGACAATGGCGTGGCTGCCCGGCTTATACACGCCGGAGACGATGTTTCGCCGCCCGTCCAGCCCGAAGGCCGCGTGGACCTTGTTGCGGTAGTGGAGGGGATTGGCCATCCCGATTATATTTTCAACATGCCCGAACTCCCCTAAAAGGGAGATTAGCTGCCCCTGCTTTAGCTGGAGCTGCCGCTCATAGCTGAGATTTTGCAGCTTGCAGCCGCCGCATTTGTGCCGCTGGGGGCAGGGGGTAAATTCTCTTTCTGCCATGTTGCACCTCGAAGAAAAATGTTGATTTGATTATATCACGGGCGTTTTTATTTGCAAAGTATTGAGTTTGTGGTATTATAAATTATATGGATATAATTTACATTGACAATGACATAGTGGTCTGCGTAAAGCCGGCGGGCGTGCTGTCGACCGATGAGCCGGGCGGCCTGCCGGAGCTTCTGCGCGCGGAGATAGGCGGGGAGATACGCACCGTGCACCGCCTCGACCGGGCGACCGGGGGGCTGATGGTGCTGGCGAGGAACAAAAGCGCCGCGTCGGAGCTTTCCCGGCAGATTCGCGAGGGGGAGTTTGACAAAAGCTACCTCGCCTTCGTCCATGGGGAGACACCGCCCGGGGGAGAGCTGCGCCACCTGATGTACAGGGACAAGGCGCGCAAAATGTCCTTCATTACCGATAAGCCCGACAAGGGCGTGCAGGAGGCTGTGCTCGAGTATGAGCGGCTGAGCTACTGCCCGGAGCGGGATGGAAGCCTTATCCGCGTTCACCTCATTACCGGGCGGACACATCAGATTCGCTGCCAGTTTGCGCACTGCGGCTTCCCGCTATTCGGGGAACGCAAGTACAGTGAGCTGAACGACCACTGCAAGCTGGCGCTCTGGTCGGAGCAGCTGCGCTTTCGCCACCCGGCGGACGGAAGGGAGCTTGAATTCACAAAAGCGCCGCCGGAGGAGTTTCCGTGGACTTTGTGAACTTTTATAAAACAGTTTTGGGAATCCTTGCATTTGGGTAGAATATAAGATATACTCAAGTTAAACTTAAAAAGTTTTAAGTAATAAGAAGGGCTTGCAGCAATTATTAAAAACTGCCGCATCGGTGTTGCATAATGGAAATTTTCAAATACGTGGTGACAGCCGTCTGCGGCTACCTGCTGGGGTCTATCAGCTTCTCCATCGCCATATCCAGCCTTGTGCTGGGCGGTGATGTGCGCGAGAAGGGGAGCGGCAACGCCGGGGCGACGAATATGGCGCGCGTTTTCGGTATGCGTGCTGGGCTGTTCACCTTCTTGGGCGATGCGGCCAAATCCGGCATCGCAATGCTTATCGGCTGGCTGCTGTTGGGCGATGGTGGCCTTGCCGTTGGTGCGCTTGCCTGCCTCCTGGGGCACTGCTTCCCGATTTATTATAATCTCAAGGGCGGCAAGGGCGTTTCCGCCGGGGCCGCGGTCGCGCTGGCTATCGACTGGCGCGTGTTTTTGATCGCTGTGGCGGCCTTTGCAATCGCCGCTGTGCTGAGCAAAAAGGTTTCCCTCGGCTCTATCTGCGCGGCTGTGAGCGTCGCGGTGTCAACTCCGCTTTTACAGCTTGGCGATGAGCGCATTTTTATCGCCATCGCGGCGGCGCTGCTCATTGTTATCCAGCACCGCAGCAACATCAAGCGGCTTATTAACAATACCGAGCCTGATTTTCACCCCGCCAAAGCCAAAAAGAAAATAGATTAAAATTACCCCGAAGCTCCAAACGGCGCTTCGGGGTAAAAATTTTGATAAAGCCTCGCAGAGTTCGCCGCTCAAGGGCACGTGCGGAGTGCGGACACTGCAAAATTTGCACTTTTTATTGGCTCCCCTGCGTAAGGGGAGCTGGCGCGAAGCGCCTGAGGGGTCGTAAACGCAGAACTTTGCATCGGCTGAAATCCCTACTGCTCAGAACAAAACC
>URPA01000002.1 GCA_900549545.1 uncultured Eubacteriales bacterium | reverse complement strand
TCCGCAGATAGGCAAAGGGATTGTATTTCATGGATTTTTTGAAGTTAATCGTATTTAGCACTTTGATACGGTATTTGTACCGCTGCAACATTTTCCCGGTTTCCAAAATCAGTGTTCCTTTCGGGTCAGTGACGATATACGACGTTGGAAAATCCTTTGACGTACATTGCATGAGCGACGGTTTCACAAAGAACCGGGTCTTGCCGCTGCCGGAACCGCCGATTACAAGAATATTTTTGTTTCTTGCGTATTTCGGCTGCTTCGGGCGGCTGTTCATGGTGAGCCGTTCCGTCTGCGTTAAGGGGATATTGTTCTCAAATACCGGGTCTGTGTACGGCTTTATGTCGTCAGCCCCGCCCCAACGCGCCGAACCGTATTCTGTCCCGCGGCGGTATTTCTTCGCGTTCTTGCCTTTGGTGTAGATAATCAGCCGGACAATGACCGCCCCCGCAATGCCGATAAGTAAGTCTGCCGGGTGGAAGCTCGGCGCGATACTGGAAAAGGCGGTGGTAAAACCGTCCCCAAGATGTAGCAGCTTTGCGCTTGCGTCCGCGCCGGGGGATAGACGGACAGCCGCGCCCACTTTATCAAAGAGCCAGACAAAGAGCAGATACGGGAGATTTAGGATAAGCAGCTTCTTGATTTCCGGCTTCATAGCGATACCTCCCTGTCCTTGTTCTTGACCTTTGCCCGTTCCGCGTTCTTGCCCTGTGCGGCTTCTTTGAGCGTAGAGAGCAGCTTTCGGATAGAGGGCTTTTTCTCCTGTGTCAGCTTCTTTGCGGAAAACTCCTTAAAGGCTGCGGTCAGCACGTCCGCGTCCCGCCCCTTGAAAAAAACCAGATAGCGGGGCGGGCTTTCCGTTGCGTCCTTTTTCAGCGCAAAGTCGATACCGTACTTTTTCGCCGTACTCTCAAAGGCTTTGATATTGCCCTCGGTAATCTCAATGTTGGAAACGCCCGCGTTCTGCTTCATAAGCTGCTTTAAGCTCTGCTTTCCCTGTGGCGGTTTTGCAAGCTGCTTTTTGCCCTTTGACAGTATGGCTTTCATTGCCTTTTGGAGCGTCTGGGCGGTCAGCTTCCCGGTCTTGATGTAAAGGGCTATGGTCTTTTCGTTTACTTCGTCCTGCAATTCCTCGCGTCCTCCTTTCGCGTTTCTTTATGGGGCGGCGGTCAGATACGCACCCGCAGCCCGTTCAAGTCCTCGGCTCTGATACCCACAAGATACCAGTTGTCGCCGTACTCAATCCGGGTCGGCTTCCACTTGCCCCGCACGAATACGTCAAAGCACTCACCGCAATGCAAGCCCCCGTAGTAGCTGTTTAAGTCAAAGCGAATGTCGTAACGGTCGGTGCGCTCGTCAAATACCAATGCTCCTGTCATTTTCTGTGCCATAATAAAATCCTCCTTTTGTTGTTTTACAGGCTTTCGCCCGGTTTGAATGAATAATAGTCCGGGTCGCCGTACTGCGGCTTCTTCGGTGACAGTGCGCCGCTTGCCATGTCATGGGCGACAAGGGAAGTGTAATAATTGCCGATAGTGGACGGGGCGTTGAAAAGGGCTGCTTTCAGATATTGCTTGATGTTGCGGATTTTCGTTGTGTTCTCCCGCATACAGTCAAGCACAAAGCGGATATGCTCGCCGTCCAGTTTCATAAACTTAGATTTCACAAGCTCTGCCGGGTAGTCGTCCCCCGCAATCCGTACCCGCTTTCTGGCGGTGCATACGGTTTCAAGCATGAGGTCTACAATCTCGTCCAGCCTGTCCCCGTCAAACTTCATGTCCTGTTTGAGAATGTGGTAGTCGATATTGTCCTTGATGATTTCCCGGTATATATCAACTGCGCTCTGTGCTGCCGCTTCCGTTCCTTTCCGTTCCGGCGGCGTAGCCGCTTCTCTGCAAGGAGAGGGGTTAGGGGAAAGGATAGGAATGGAATGGGTACTTGATAAATCTGTATTTGATTTTTCTTTTTTTGGTAAGTCAGTTCTTTGTATATCTTTATTTAATTGCGTTGGATTTTCCAACGTAGGTTTTTCCAATGTTGGTTTTTCCTGCGTTGGATTATCCAATGTTGGATTTTCCAATGTAGGTAAATCCGGCGTAGGCGGCTGCGGCTGCTCGAATATCACATAGTCCGCGCCCCGCAAGCGTCCTTTCTCGTCGCGCTCCCTTGACCGAACGATATACCCGGCGCGTTCAAGCTCCTTAATGGCTTCGCGGATAGCGTCTATCTTCTCCCGGTTGATAAGGGATAAGCCTTTCAAGGTGTAGTCCCAATCTTCGGGGAGTGACAGCATTTGCGACAACAGCCCTTTTGCCTTTAAGGAAAGCTCCTTGTTGCGTAGGTGGTGGTTGCTCATTACGGTGTAGCCCTTGTTCCGTTCCACTCTGAAAACTGCCATAGTAAATCACTCCTTTTGCTGTGGATTTGTTACGCAGTAGAAGCGCGGTTTCGGGGGATAAGGTATAAATCCCTTGCCGCGCCAGATACGCGCCCGCAAAATCGCTTGTAGCAAGGCTTTTTCTGCCCCTACTGCGTAACAAAGGGCATAAAAAAGCGGCGTTCCTGTTCTCCCATGTAGAGAGTAAGAAACGCCGCTTCTGCGTCGTATTCAGTTTTTAGTACAATACCCTGCTTGTCCGTCGCTCGAAAAACCTTGATTTTCCAGTGTTTTCAAAAGTATCGTTATCTAACGTCAGCTTTTGACCGACCGGATTTTCAGCGCATGATTGGCGATATTGAGGCGAAAAAGGTCAATATGGTCATCACTAAGGACTTGAGCCGCCTTGGGCGTGACTATATCATGACCGGGCACTACATGGAACGGTACTTCCCGGAAAAGCGGGTGCGATACATCTCCCTGCTTGACGGCATTGATACCGGGGTGGAATCTACGGCAAACGACATTACGCCGTTCCGGGCAATCATGAACGACATGTACGCCAAGGATATTTCCAAGAAGATCAAAAGCGTAAAGCGTGATAAGCAGCGCAAGGGGCAGTTTATCGGCGGCAAGCCGGTTTATGGCTACAAGATGCATCCCACGGAGAAAAACAAAATCGTCATAGACGAGGAAGCGGCCTCGGTGGTGCGGCGCATTTTCGCAATGGCACTGGAAGGGATGAGCTGCCGGCAGATCGCAGCACGCTTGAACACAGAAGGGATACCGACACCGGCTACCTATGCCGGACTGCCCGTTGCCAGACCCGGCCCTTACACCGGCCTGTGGAGCAGCGAACGGATTTCTGATATGCTGCAAAATGAGACTTATATCGGCAATATGGTGCAGGGGAGGCAAGTAAAGATCAGCTACAAATCCAAGAAATGCCTGAGGCAGGATAAAGATAACTGGGTGGTGGTCGAGAATACTCATGAACCGCTGATCGACAAGGAGAGCTTTCAGAAGGTGCGTATGCTGGTGAACAGCCGAAAGCACACCCGCAGCCGAACCTATGACTTTTTGCTAAAAGGCTTCATCTTTTGTCACGAATGCGGCTATCCGCTGGCCGTTATCAATAGAAAAAACGCGGCGGGGGAGGATGTGCTGTATTTTGTCTGCCGCACCTATCAGCGCTTCACAAAGGCGGGCGTCTGCACTTGCCATACTATCAAAGAAAAAACCGTCACAGACGCGGTCATCGCCAAGGTGCGGGAAGTGTGCGAGGCCTATTTAAACCCTGCCGAGCTGCTGCCTGCCGCGCAGGAAGCGGTGGAGCGAGCCCAAAGGGAGAACGCGCTGGAGCTTGAGATGCAGGCTATACAAAGCAAGATCGACAGCCTGACGGCAAATCTTGACAAGATGTACATGGATAGGCTCAGCGGACTGCTGACCGAGACGGATTTTGAGCGCATCTACAGCAAAGCAAAATCGGAGAGAGCCGCTTTGGAGGAAAAACGGCGGGGGCTGGAAATGCAGAAGAAAAGCCCTGTATCCGTAAAGGACAGGGCAGAGGAATTGGTTCAGCGCTTTATGGACAGCGCCTTTGCCAGCCGGGAACTGCTGGTCAGCCTCATCGAGAGGGTAGAGCTGACAGAGGATAAGCAGCTCATTATTAAATTCCGTTTTCAGCAGCTAAATGACGCTAATTCTGCATAATTTGCCGCAAAAGCGGCACTTTTTCAAGGTAAAAGCACTTACAATAGTTCCAGCGCTATGTATCGCGCATAGAGAAAAAAGCGCTGGCGAAGCTGCGCAGCGCGCTGGGGGAGGAGGCGAACCCATTTTAGGGCGCGGCAAGGCCGGTCAAAGGCACACAAACCCGCTCTGCCAAAACGGCAGAGCGGGTTTTGCGAGCCGGTTTATCAAATATTGTGCCAGTTGCTCCGCAAAAGCTGCCTGAGCTTTGGCAGGGCGTGGGTGAAAAATTTCTGACACCCGGCGCAGAAGTAATTGTCCCCAATGCCGGAAGCGGCCTGCCTGTCCCGGCGGTTGAGGTTGTGAATATCGCTGCCGCCGTCCATGGAGAGACCGACAAGAAAATCGTTCTCCTTGAAAAAATCCGCCCAGTCGCTGTCAATGAGCAGGCCGTTTGTCTGTATTGAGAAGCTGATGTTTCTCCGGCCCGGGGCGAGCTTTTGCACAGTCTCCACAAAGCTGCGGAAAAAGGGCAGCCCGCAGCAGAATACTTGAATTACGGCGGCGCAGGTGATATAATAGCTCAGAATTGTTTGAAATGCCTTTACCGAAGGAGGTGCTCCAATGGCAAAAAAGAGAACAGCCTGGCTTATCTGCGTTGCGCTTTTGTGCATCGTGCTTTATACAATAGTAATATCCCGCATGGATAGACAGACCGAGGTTATCTTCGGCGGCAAGGACGGGGCCTACGTCAAGAGCGACAGCGTCACCTTTCAGGACGCAAACGCCGCCAACACCCCGGAGCCGACGGAGAATATCTGGCCGGATATAGATATCACTCAGGAGCAATATTATATAGTAAACGATGATAACCTTCTTTCAGCAACCTGGGAGCCGGAGGTTTCCAAAATCGAATCAACAAGCTACATGATGTTCAGCACTGCCGCCATGCCCTATCTTGAGGATTTTATTCAGGCCATAAAGGATGCGGGCTTTAACGTCTATGTGGGCGCTGCGTACAGGACATATTCTTACCAGACCAAGATTTTTAACGGCAAGGCGTCGCAGCTCGCGCTAGAGATGTTCGGCATTGACGATTATAACGACCCGAGATATCAGGAGGCGGCGGAGGCGGCGCGGTCCATCACGGCCTACCCCGGGAGCAGCGAGCATCAGCTCGGCCTCGCGGTGGATTTGATGGACAAGAACTACCGGCGCCTTGTGTACAGCGATATGAATCAGGAATTTTATGAGTGGGTAGACGCACACTGCGCCGAGTACGGCTTCATAAAGCGCTATCCCACGCGCAAGCTCCTGCTCACCGGCTGGGATGAGCCCTGGCACTATCGCTATGTGGGCGTTGAAGCGGCGACGTTTATAATGGAGCATGGAATCTGCTATGAAGAGTTCTATGCCCATTACGTGCCGGATTTTGAATATTGAATTGAATACCGAAGAATTTCCGGAGCGCGCCCGCGCCCCGGAAATTCTTTTTCAGTATAGATCCAGCTTTTCCAGCTTCTCATTGAGACGCGACAGGCGCTGTTCCTGAGACAAGCCCTTGAGCTTGCTTATCTCGAAAATTATGCTCTCAGCAATAAACTGGGTGGCCACAAAGGAATTTATGGGCAGGGGGCTTGAAAAATCCGAAACCAGCACTAAATCCGCCTGGTAAGACACAGGGGCGGTGATCTTATCAACGATCGTTATCAGCCGCGAACCGCTCTCCCGGGCCATCTCTGCGATCAGACATGACATTTTTGAATAACGTTCCACGCTCAAAAGCACAACGCAGTCCCGATGCCGACAATCCAGCATTTTTTCCACACAGAGCGTGTCCAGATCGGTGAAGCACTCCACATGCGGCAGGTACTGCCGCAGCAGGGTGGACAGTGAGCGTGCGGGGCCGCTCATGCCGCGAAAGCCCGCCACAGTTATATGCTCGCTTTCATATAAAAGCTCTGCTGCCCTGAGAAATTTATCCGGTGCGTTGTTGCGGTGTGCAGCCTGTATACTCTCAAGGGCCATGTCAAGGCATATGGAATTGTCGCTGGCCTGATAGCGCTCCAGCTTCTGCACAACCTGATTTACAGGGATAACATAGCGGCTGCTTTCCACATAGTTTTCAAGCATGGCTTTGTTCTGTTCCTGAAGGTCGGCATAGCCCTTGTAGCCAAGGCTGCGGCAGGTGCGGATCACTGAGGTGTCGCTTATGTTCAGTGCCTGGGCAATATCCTTGGCGGATTTGAAGCTGAGAGCCGATTCGTTGGCCGCGAGATAGGCTGCGACCCGGCTTTCCGTCCGGGTCAGGCGGACGGATTTTATCCTGTCCTGAAGACTGATCTCGTTGCTTTTCATAAAAATGCACCATCCTTTTTTCGGCAATTTACCGCTATGAATCGAAAAAGCGCAGTGCTTGCAAATAATGTTGCCGCGCAGGCAACATTATATTATAAGTATTGTAGAAAATGCAATATGCGGCGCCGAAATTGCATAAAAAATATTGAACAGGGGAATTTTTTTGTTTAGTATATGTTCACAAGCTGACGGCGGCCCGGTAAAAAGCGTTTGGGCTGCGGTCAGCCATATCTCAAAAGGGAGTGAACTACATGGAAGAAAAGAAGAAAATGGAGTTTTACGGAGGGACATTTGGCGCATGCCTGCCCCTGCTCGTTTTCATGGTCTGCATGATCGTCACGGCGGCCATGAAAAAGGTCTCTCTGGTGCTGTTCTGCATGGCCGGTTTTGCTAGCCTGTGCGTCGCTTTCCTCCTTGCCAAGGACAAAAAGGAGTTTGAAAAGGCGGTTGTGGCCGGTATACAGAATGATACGCTCTGTGTTATAATATTTGCGTTCCTGCTGGCGGGTATTCTTTCTCAGGAACTGCGTCAGAGCGGCCTTATCAACGGCCTTATCTGGGCCATGACCAGCATCGGCCTGAATGCCGCCTTTCTGCCCCTTATAGGTTTTGTGGCCGCCGGGCTTATCTCAGTCTCCTGCGGTACTTCCAATGGCGCGATAGTTGCCGTCATGCCCATTTTGATGCCGGTTTCCGCCGCCGTGGGAGCAAGTCCCGCCGTTATTGCCGGCGCAATTGTAAGCGGCGCTATTTTCGGCGATAATCTGGCCCCCATATCCGACACCACCATCGCCTCCGCCATCACTCAGGAGGCAGAAGTGCGCGATGTTGTGCGCACAAGGCTGCCCTATTCTCTGGTAGCAGCCGCTGTATCTGCTGTGCTGTTCGTCGTTGTGGGCTTTGCCACTGCCGGGAGCGCTACTCTGCCCGAAATGGTGGATGCCACCAGCGCACCTACCCTTGTCATGCTGCTTATCCCCGTGGTAATGGTCGTGCTGATGCTCAGAGGCTGGAACCTCATCGGCACGCTCCTCGTCTGCGATATGCTGGGCTTTGTGCTGATCCTTGTCTTCGGCTTTGTTGATGTGCCCACGCTGCTTTCCGCCTCCGGCCCTATCGGAGCGGGTCTTACCGGTATGCTCAATGTTATTTGCTTCTCCTTCTTCATGTTTGCAATGCTTGAGATGCTCAACCGCAGCGGCGTGTTCGGCCTGATGCTGGAGAAAATCGCCAGCTCCGCAAAGACGCCGAGGCAGGCGGAGCTTATCTCTGTGCTGATCATCGTGATCTCCAGCTTTGCAACAGGCGCGGCGTCTATCTCCATCCTGTTTGTCGGCCCGGTGGTGCGCAGCATCTTAAAGCAGCACAATGTTGAGCGGACACGCGGCGCGAATATTCTTGACGGCTTCGGCACTGCCCTTGCCGGTATCGTGCCATATAACCCGGTGGGGCTTAACGCTGTGAGCCTTGCCATTGCCAGCGGCGTTGTAGCGGAGGGCTTCTCCTTCCTCAGCTATCTGCCATACCTGTTCCAGAGCTATATGCTCATCATTCTCTTTGGCCTGAGCGTCCTCACCGGCTTCGGCAGAAAATTTGAAAAAACCGACAAGTGACTTAACGAGGTGTGCGATGAAAGAGTACGAAAATGGTCTGCTTTTTGACGAGGCGCTGTCAAGTCAGATAAAAGACAGGTTTTACTATGTGGATGAAGATCCGGACTTCGGGCAGCGCCTGTTCTTTGAAAACTCCGGAGGCTCCCTGCGCCTGAAGGAATCGGTGCAGAAGCAGGCTGAATATCAGGCCTTTCCCGACTGCCCGGAGCGGGTGCACAACCGCTCTCTTGACCTCAAGCGCGTGCAGAACAATGGCACTGAGGACATTTTGAGGGTGGTTCTGGGCGCAAAGGGCGGCGCTCTGCTGCCGGAGCTTACCGCTTCGCAGGCCATGTTCCAGATGGTAGGAGCAATACTTGAAAATTGCCCGGGCGACAACGCTGTGACAAGCGTGATGGAGCACCCATCCGCCTTTGACGCGGTGAAATACTATTGCGGCAAGACCGGCAAGGAGTTCAGAGTTCTTCAGGCTGACCCGGCCTCCGGACGCATTGAGCCGGAGGAGGTGCGCCGCCTTGTTACACCCACGACCACACTGCTGAGCGTCATGTGGGCCTCCAACATTTCCGGCGCTATCATGGATATGGAGGCCATTGTCAAAGCCGCAAGGGAAATAAACCCTGATATATACATAATCTCTGATGCCGTGCAGCATATCCCTCACGCGGCTGTGGATGTGGATGCGCTGAAGCTTGACGGAATAAATTTCGGCCTGTACAAATTCTTCGGCCCAAGGGGGCTGGGATTTGGATATGTATCTGACAGAGTGGCGGCGCTGCCCCACCGCAAGGTGCTCGAGCGCGATGCAAAGATCTGGGAGCTTGGCTCTCCCGCGCCTGGCAACTTCGCCGCCATGTCTGCCGTGGTGGATTATGTGTGTTGGCTGGGCGGACATTTCACAGACAGCACTGACCGGCGCGAGCTGTTCGTGACGGGTATGGAGCATATCCACCTTCAGGAGCGCGCTCTGCTCAAGCTCATGCTGGACGGCACGGAGAATGTCCCCGGCCTGAGAAATATCCCCGGCGTGGAGCTGTATGGGGATGATGCCGATCTGACCCGGCGTGATCTCATAGTGGCCATGGGCTTTGAAAAGCTCTCCTGGTCTGATGCGGTGGTCGAATACCGCAAGCGGGGCGTAATAGTCTTTGAGCGGCTCAACTCGAGCCCCTATTCAAAGCGCGCGGTAGAGGCCATCGGTACGGCTGGCGCGATCCGCGTTTCCCCGCTGCACTGTCATACGAAGGCGGACATAGAAAAGTACCTGCTTATAACCGCTGAGATCGCAAAAACCTGCAACTGAGATATCACATCTTTTCACTTCGACCCGGTGGGCAGAAATGCCGCCGGGTCTTTTTAGACGCAGCTCCATTATTTTAATTGTAAAAAAAGACTTGCATTGGCGCCCATTGGGTGGTATTATAAATACAGTAAGGATTATGGTTATGTCAGAGTGGGCTGTGGCCCACTCTTTTTTGCGAGAATTTCCGGAATGAAAGAGGTATACGTATGAGTAAAATCACCGAGACGGTGGCAAAGCTCGCACAGCCTGTGGTGGAGCAGGAGGGCTGCTCGCTGTGGGATGTGGAGTATCTCCGCGAGGCGGGGACCTGGTATCTGAGAGTGTATATTGATAAGGAAGGCGGCGTCTCTATTGACGACTGCGAGCGCATCAGCCGCGCGCTCGACCCCCTGCTTGACGAGGCAGACCCCATACCCGACAGCTACGTGTTCGAGGTTGGCTCCGCCGGGGCGGAGCGGGAGCTCAAGCGCCCGTCGGACTTTGATAAGTTCATGGGCAGCAAGGTGGAGCTGCGGCTCTATCAGCCGCTTGAGGGCAGCAAGTCATTTGTCGGCACGCTCTGCGGCTATGAAAACGGCAGCGTGACCATCAATATCGCCGGGGCCGAGAAGCGCTTTGAGAAGGAAAAGGTTGCGCAGGTCAGGCTGCGCGCCGAAATATAATAAAAATAAAAATTAAAAATATAATCTGAGAACGGAGACTTGAAAATGAACGCAGAATTTTTTGAAGCCGTAGCGGATATAGAGGCGGAAAAGGGCATCCCCCGCAGCTATATGTACGATAAAATAAAGCAGGCAATGCTGGCAGCCTTCCGCAGAGACAACCCCGAGTGCGAGGACAATGTGGAGATACTGCTGGATGAGGATAAAAAGCGCATAGAGATGGTGGTCTACAAGATGGTCGTTGACGAGGTGGAGGACCCCTCACATGAAATCAACCTCGAGGCCGCGAAGAAGGTCAGCCGCCGGGCAAAGCTTGGCGACAGGCTGTCCGTCCCTGTGGAGACCAAGAAATTCGGCAGGATCGCCGCTCAGGCCGCAAAGCAGGTCATTATTCAGGGCATCCGCGAGGCTGAGCGCGGCCTTGTGTATGAGGAGTTTACCTCCAAGGAGCATGAGATTCTCACCGGTACCGTTTCCCACATCGACCCGCGCACCGGCAATGTCTCCATTCGCATCTCCTCCAACAGCGAGTTTACCGAGGCCATGCTCTCCGCAAACGAGCGCATCAAGACCGAGGCCCTCACCGAGGGCGACAGGATAAAGGTCTATGTCGTCGAGGTCAGAAACTCCACCCGCGGGCCGCAGGTGCTCATCAGCCGCACCCACCCCGGCCTTGTCAAGCGCCTGTTCGAGCTTGAAGTACCCGAGATTTTTGATGGCACGGTTGAGATAAAGTCCATCGCCCGCGAGGCTGGCAGCCGCACCAAGATGGCCGTCTGGTCTGAGGACCCCAATGTTGACCCCATCGGCGCCTGCGTCGGCCCCAAGGGCGGGCGCGTCGCCGCAATTGTCAACGAGCTTGGCGGCGAGAAGATAGACATCATCAAGTACAGCGAGGCCCCCGAGGAGTATATCGCCGCGGCGCTTGCCCCGTCCGAGGTCGTGAGCGTCACGATGCTTGAGGACGGAAAGAGCTGCCGCACCGTCGTTCCCGACGCGCAGCTTTCCCTCGCCATCGGCAAGGAGGGCCAGAACGCCCGTTTGGCCGCGAAGCTCACCGGCTATAAGATAGACATCAAGCCCGAGTCCGAGGCTTAATATACTATAAATTATTAGCAAAGAAGTAAGTAATGAAATTGCTTTTTTCTGAAAGTATGATAATACAAAATTGAAGCCCAGCGTAAGCGGGTTCAATTTTGAGAGGAAGAAGGAAGCAATGTATATGGAGTTTTCGCCACGCTTGGCGGAAACGTAATGGAATTGCTTTATTCTGACGAAAGGAGCGGCACTGAGATGCCAAAGAAAATACCCATGCGGCAATGCTTAGGCTGCCGCGAGATGAAGCCCAAGCGCGAGCTTATCCGGGTCGTCAGATCCCCGGAGGGCGAGATAGCGCTGGACTTTAACGGCAAGGCAAACGGCCGGGGCGCTTATGTCTGCCCAAATCCCGAGTGCCTTAAAAAAGCCGAGAAATCAAAAGCTCTGGACAGGGCCTTTTCGGTCAGTGTGCCGGTGGAGATATATGAAAAGCTCCACGAGGAAATGGAGGCGCGCCATGACTGATAAATGCAAGGGCCTGCTGGGGCTTATGCGGCGGGCAAACGCCCTCGCCGTGGGAGAGGACAGCACCGGGGACGCGGTCCGCGCCGGGAAGGCAAAGCTCCTGCTTATAGCGGCTGATGCGTCCGACAACGCCCGCAAGCGGGCCATGGGTTATCTGACCGGGCGCAATGCCATACCGGTGGAGCTGCCCTATACAAAGGAAGAGATATCCACCGCCGTCGGAACGGGCGGCTGCTCGATGGCCGCGGTAACGGATATGGGATTTGCAAACGCTCTGATGGAGCTGCTCGCTCAGGCTCAGCCGGATAAATATTCGGCCATAGCTGAGGAAACTGCCAAGCGCTGTGACAAGGCAAAGCGGCGCAAGCGGGAGACGGCGGCAGAGCGGAACAAGAGGAATGGAAAAAGGAGGAACGGCGTATGATGATCAAGTACAGAATTCATGAGGTCGCAAAGGATTTTGGGGTGACTTCCAAGCTTATATCCCAGATACTTACCGATTATATAGCGCCGCCCAAGAACCATATGCAGGTTCTTGAGAATAAGGAGCTTGATGTCATTTTTGAATATATGACTCAGCATAACCAGGTGGCGAGCCTTGAAGAGGTGTTCAAGGTGCAGCCCAAGGCGGAGCCCAAGCCCAAGGCCGAGGCCCCCGCAAAGCAGCAGCAGGCTAAGCCCGCAGGCAATGGCAATGCCCAGAAGAGCGCGAGCGCTCCTGCTGCCCCCGCCGCGCCCGCCGCTGCCGCGGAGCAGCCCAAGGCGGAGAAGAAGAACAAGCCCCATGTGCCCCGCCAGGTGGCGGAAAAGCGCGTGGTGGACACCCGCGGCGGTGCCGCCGTCAATATCGAGAAATACAACGAGAAGTTTGAGGATATGGCGGGCACCAAGGCAAACAGCAACAGCATGCGCCGCGGCAACAAGGAGAAATTCACCAACAAGTCCCGCCAGCGCCCCAACCAGCAGGTGGCTTCTGCCAAGCGCCGCCAGGAAGAGCGGGACAAGATGAACCGCCTCCAGCTTGAGATCGCGAAAAAGCAGCAGCTCAAGGTCTCCATCCCTGATGAGATAAGCGTGGGCGAGCTTGCCTCGCGTATGAAAAAGACCGCGTCCGAGGTTATAAAGCGCCTGATGAAGATGGGCATGTTCGTCTCCATCTCCGATGTTATCGACTATGACACCGCCGCGCTTGTCGCCATGGATATGGACTGCAAGGTGGAGAAGGAGGTCATCGTCACCGTTGAGGAGCGCCTTATCGACGACCATGTGGACAGCGATGAGGAGCTTGTTCCCCGCGCCCCCGTCGTCGTTGTCATGGGCCACGTTGACCACGGCAAGACCTCTCTGCTTGACTATATCCGCCATGCGAATGTCGTCTCCGGTGAGGCCGGCGGCATCACCCAGCATATCGGCGCTTACACCGTTGAGATTAACGGCAGCCCCATCACCTTCCTTGACACTCCGGGCCATGAGGCCTTTACCTCCATGCGTGCCCGCGGCGCAATGGTGACGGATATTGCCATACTCGTCGTCGCGGCGGATGACGGCATCATGCCGCAGACCGTTGAGAGCATCAACCACGCCAAGGCCGCCGGTATCCCCGTCGTCGTCGCCATCAACAAGATGGACACCGTTGGCGCAAATCCCGAGCGCATCAAGCAGCAGCTTACAGAGTATGACCTCGTCGCCGAGGAGTGGGGCGGTGACACCATCGTCTGCCCCATATCCGCAAAGACCGGCATGGGCATCGATAACCTGCTTGAAAACCTTGTCCTGCTTGCCGAGGTGCAGGAGCTTAAAGCCAACCCCAACCGCGCGGCAAAGGGCGCTGTTATCGAGGCGCGGCTTGATAAGGGCAGAGGCCCCATCATGACCGTCCTTGTCCAGAACGGCACGCTCAGAAGCGGCGATATCATCATTGCCGGCACTGCCGTCGGCAGAGTGCGCACGATGATAAACGACAAGGGCCAGCGCGTCACCGAGGCGGGCCCCTCCACCCCTGTGGAGATCTCCGGTCTGTCCGAGGTCCCCTCCGCGGGTGATGTCTTTAACGCCGTCGCCGATGAGCGCATGGCGAGAGAGCTTGCCGAGGAGCGCAAGGCCAACCTCGCCGGAAACGCCATGGCGGGCACCAAGAAGGTCAGCCTTGAGGATCTGTTCAATCAGATTCAGGCCGGTGAGATGAAGACCCTCAACATCATCGTCAAGGCCGACGTTCAGGGCTCTGCCGAGGCTGTCAAGACCTCTCTTGAGAAGATCTCCAACGATGAGGTGCGCGTCAAGGTCATCCACAGCGCGGTCGGCGCCATCAACGAGTCCGATATCATGCTGGCCGCCACCTCCGGCGCGATCATCGTGGGCTTCAATGTCCGCCCGGATAACGCCGCGAGAGACAGCGCCGTGCGCGCGAATGTCGATATGCGCATGTACCGCGTTATCTACGACTGCATAAACGAGATAGAGGCCGCCATGAAGGGTATGCTGGCGCCGAAGTTTAAGGAAGTCGTCATCGGCCACGCCGAGGTCCGCGAGACCTATAAGGTCTCCAAGGTCGGCACCGTCTGCGGCTGCTACTGCACCGACGGTAAGATCCAGCGCGGCTGTGAGGTGCGCGTGCTGCGTGATAACATCGTTATCCACGAGGGCGACCTCGCGTCCCTGCGCCGCTTCAAGGACGATGTGAAGGAAGTCGCCTCCGGCTATGAGTGCGGTATGCAGGTCGAGAAGTTCAACGACATCAAGGTCGGAGACGTTATCGAGTGCTTCGTGATGGAGCAGATTTAACAAAAGAGGTATAAAAATGCCATCGAATAAATTAGCCAGAACCAACGACGATATACAGTTTACCCTGTCAAGGCTGCTGCGGGACGTGAAGGACCCGAGAGTTCAGCAGGGCATGATAAGCGTCACCAGAGTGGAGACTACCGGTGATCTGCGCTATGCCAAGGTCTGGCTGTCAGTGCTGGGGCTTGAGGATGAGAAGGAGTTCAAAAAAGGGCTCAAATCCGCCTCCGGCTGGCTCCGCAAGGAGCTGGGGGCCTCCATGTCCCTGCGCTACACGCCGGAGCTGGTGTTTGAAATTGACCACAGCATTGAGTATGGCGCGCACATCAGCCAGGTTATAAGCTCCCTCGATATAGACAAGAGCGGGGAGCAGAAAGATGAATAACAACGAATTTGCAAAAGCCCTCCTGGGCCGGGATAAGTTTCTTATCCTGACCCATAAAAACCCCGACGGGGACACTGTTGGCAGCGCCTGCGCCCTGTGCAGCGCTCTGCGCCGCAAGGGAAAGACCGCGTGGCTGTATCGGAACACGCAGATTGAAAAAAAGCTCATGCCCTACGCGGAGCCCCTTTTCGCGCCGGATGGGTATGAGCCGGGATGCGTTTTGTCTGTGGATATAGCGACCGAGGGCCTGTTCCCGCTCGGCTTTGAGGGCGGGGTGGAGCTCTGTGTTGACCACCACCCCACCAACAGCCATTTTGCCAAAAATGAGCTTATTAAGCCCGAGCGCTCCGCCTGCGGGGAGATTGTGCTTGATCTTATAAAAGCCCTCTGCGGTAAGCCCAACAAGGCCGAGGCCACGCTTTTATACATCGCCCTGACGACGGACACGGGCTGCTTCCAGTACGCCAATGTCAATGCGCACAGCTTTTCCGCCGCATCGGAGCTTCTGCGCTGCGGCGCGGATAACCGCATGGTGAGCCTTGTGTTCTTCCGCAAGGTATCCGCCGCGCGGATAAAGCTCGAGGGGCTTATCTACTCCTCTATGGAGTATTACCGGGACGGAAAGCTGACAGTCGCCACCGTCACCCGTGAAATGCTCGAAAAAGCCGGGGCCACCGAGGACGATTGCAGCGACCTCGCGGGTCTTCCCGGCAGAGGAGAGGACAGCATTGTCTCTGTCCTGATAAAAGAGACGCAGGACGGCAAGAGCAAAATTTCCGTCCGCTCCAACCCCGAGGTCAGCAGCAGCGATATCTGCGCGGTCTTCGGCGGCGGCGGGCACGATATGGCCGCCGGCTGCACCATTTCCACCCCGCCCGACAGGGCAAAGGAAATGCTCCTCGCGGTGATTGACGAGATCTGGAAATGAACGGAATACTGCTTATAGATAAGCCCGAGGGCTGGACAAGCAGCGACGTTGTCGCAAAGCTGCGCGGCGTGCTGCATGAAAAGCGCCTGGGCCACTCCGGGACGCTTGATCCAATGGCAACGGGCCTGCTTGTGCTCTTTGCGGGCCGTGCTGCCCGCGCGGTGGAGTTTGCCGAGAGCCACGAAAAGCGCTACCTTGCCCGCCTGCGGCTCGGTATCACGACCGACACGCAGGATATAACCGGCAGCGCCATCAAAACGGCGGCGGCGGATATAAGCCCGGAGCAGCTTGAGGCTGCGCTGGCGGAATTTCGCGGGCAGATAAGCCAGGTTCCGCCGATGTATTCGGCCATAAAGATAAAGGGTCAGAAGCTCTATGAGCTTGCCCGCCGGGGTGAGAATGTGGAGCGAAAGCCCAGAGACATCACCATTTCCGCGCTTGAGATTTTGGGCCGGGACGGGGAGGATTGGCTTTTGGACGTTACCTGCTCCAAGGGCACATATATCCGCACCCTTTGCAACGACATTGGCGAGGCTTTGGGCTGCGGCGGCTGTATGAGCGCGCTGCGGCGCCTGCGCTGCGGCGAGTTTGAGCTTGAAAACGCACACACGATTGATGAGGTTCAGCAGGCCGCCGACAGGGGAGAGGCAGAGAGCCTGCTTCTTCCTGTGGACAGGCTTTTTGCCGATGCACCCGCCCATACAGCGGGCGCGAAGGCGGAGCGGGTGATACGCTGCGGCGGCGCGCCGAAAACGGCGCTGGGTGCCGGGGAGTACCGGGTGTATTCCGAGGGCGGGGAGTTTTTGGCGCTCTGCCGCTCTGACGGGCAGACGCTTAAAACCGTGAAGAGCTTCTTTGAGCCCGCGTAATTATTTCGCGAATATTTTGGAGGACAGCTTTGGCAGAGATAAAGAGAGCGATAGCCCTTGGCTTTTTTGACGGGGTGCATATAGGGCACGCCGCGCTTCTGGAGAAAACCAAGGAGCGCGCGGCAGAGCTTGGGGCGACCCCATCGGTGCTGAGCTTTGACGTACACCCTGATACGCTGGTGTTCGGGCAGGATGTCCCGCTTATCAACAGCGCCATGGGGCGGGAAGAGGTCATCCGCCGCTGCTTCGGCATAGAAAACGTGGTGTTTATCCACTTTAACCGCCACATCATGCAGATGCCCTGGCAGGAGTTTATTGACTCGGTGATAGACGAGCTCAACGCTTGCAGCATAGTCATCGGGCATGATTTCTCCTGCGGCCACAAGGGCGCGGGCACGGCCGGGCGCATAAGTGAATATTGCGCCACACGCGGCGTCACCTGCGACACGATCCCCCCCGTCATGCTCGACGGGCGCATCGTCAGCTCCACATATATCCGCACGCTCATAAGCGAGGGGCGCATGGAGGAGGCAAACCGCTATCTCGGCCATCCCCATTTTCTGACGGATACCGTCCACTCGGGCTATCACCTCGGCACAAAGCTGGGCACGCCCACAATAAATATGCACTTTCCCGAGGGCGTTATCGCCCCGCGGCACGGGGTATATGCCACCAAGGTCTTTCTTGAGGACGGGAGCAGCCACCGCGCCATAACCAATATCGGCGTGCGGCCCACCGTGTCCGAGGATGGGCGCGTGAGCGTGGAGAGCTATCTGCTGGACTACTCTGGCAATCTCTACGGCAGACAGGCCAGAGTTGAGTTTTATTCGTTTATCAGAGACGAGCGCAAGTTTGACAGCCTTTCGGAGCTGTCCCGGCGCATCAGCGCGGACGTTGAGACAGTCCGCAGGTATTTTGACGGCATAGAGAGTAAGGAAGTTTGAGTTTTGAGTAAGAATTATGTGGTGGTGGATCTGGAGTGGAATCAGGCGATGAGCTCCCAGTCCTCCGTTTTCAACAAGCTGCCCATCCATCTGGGCGGTGAGATAATTGAGATAGGCGCGGTAAAGCTCACAGAGGACATGCTCCCCAGCGAGGAGTTTACCGTCGATGTAAAGCCTGTGTATTTTCGGCGCATGCACTATAAGGTCAAGAAGATAACCGGCTTTGACAAGGAGCGCCTTGCGCAGGGGCTCCCGTTTAAGGACGCGCTTGAGCAGTTCCGACAGTGGTGCGGCGACGGGGTGACCTTTCTCACCTGGGGCTGCGATGACCAGCGCATCATGGAGCAGAATATCATCATCCACGACCTTGACTGGGACTGGATAGAGGACTGGATAAACCTCCAGCCCATATATAACCTCCAGACCGGCGGGGACAAGAACCAGAAGTCTCTAGCCAGCGCCATGGAGCATTTTGAGATTGAACAAACCCGCGTCGCGCATGACGCGCTGGGCGATGCGTATAACACGGCCCTTGTCTGCTCTAAGCTCGACATGGAGGAGGGCCTGCGCCTCTATCCCGAGGCGGATAAGATCCTCGCCGCCCGTATGCCGAACTACCGCCCGCCCGCCGAGAACGCCGGGCCCGAGCCGCTGTATCACGACAGCCGCAGCGGCTTTGAAAGCAAGGCCACCGCCTTTGCAGACCCCTCCCTCGCGGCGCAGCGCTGCCCCGAATGTGGCGCGGTGATGAAGGGCGCAAAGTGGGTCAATCAGGGCGACCAGCGGTACATGAATGTCTTCACCTGCGAGGAGCACGGGTCATACCTTGTGCGCTCAAAGTTCCGCAAGTGCGTGGAGGATAATACCTGGGCCTTCAACTGCCTAATGTATGCTGCCGACGGGGAGATGCTCGACCACTACAAGGCCAAGGCCGCCCAGGCCCGCCGCCGCGGCAGGGGCCACTCCAACCGCAGAAACAGACCCGCGAAATAAACTTCAGCCGGAGATTTTCTCCGGCTGAGTGTCTATAACTTATGCGCCTTGTTCATATAGTTAACCGGATTGGAGGAGTGAACATGAAAGGCATTACCATCACCAGAGCGGCAGCTATCTGCGGCGGGAAGCTCAGCTGCAAGCTCGAGAATGATTTGGAGCTTGGCAAGGTGGTCATCGACAGCCGCGCCATCGAGGCGGGGGACTTTTTTGTGGCCTATAAGGGCGAGCGGGTGGACGGAAACGACTATATCACCGCCGCGCTTGACAAGGGCGCTGCCTGCTGCCTTGCAAGCCGCGTGCCCGAGGGGGAGACGCGGCCGGTCATTGTGGCTGACGATGTGCAGAAGGCGCTCGAGCTTATCTGCGCCGAGTACAGGCGGAGCCTGAGCATCCCCATAATCGGCATTACCGGCAGCGTCGGCAAGACCACCGCCAAGGAGATGACAGCCTCTGTCCTCTCCCAGCGGTACAATGTGCTCAAGACCGACGGAAACCTCAATAACCAGATTGGCGTCCCGATGACCATAAGCCGCATTGAGCCCTGGCACGAGGCGGCGGTTGTGGAGATGGGCATTTCCGGCTTTGGGGAGATGAGCGACCTTGCCCGCGTCGCCCGGCCCACCGCGGCGCTGTTCACTGTTATCGGCCATGCGCATCTTGAATTTCTCCACGACCAGGACGGGGTATACAGGGCAAAGACAGAGATGCTGGACTTCATGCCTGCCGATGCCCCCGTCATAGTAAACGGCGACGATGAGCGCCTTGCGAAAATGCGGCGCGAAAACCTCATCACCTGCGGCGTGGGCAAAAACTGCGCCCTGCGCGCGGAGAATATCAGCACCGACGGCAAGAGTGAGTTTTTTGACATCGTATATCAGGGCAGGCGCATACCTGTCATGGTCCCGGCTTACGGCAGACACATGATAACCGCAGCCCTTGAGGGGGCCGCCGTGGGCTTCGCGCTGGGCCTGAGCGATGAAGAGGTGGCCGCCGGCATCGCCGGGTATAAAATTTTGGGCCGCCGCGGCATAGTCACAGACACGGGCCGGATAAGCATAGTTGACGACAGCTATAACGCAAACCCCGACTCCATGCGCTCATCTATTGACTCTCTGGCGGAGCTTCCGGGCAGGAAGGTCTGCATTCTGGGTGATATGCTCGAAATGGGAGCGGACGCGCCGAAGATGCACTATGACCTCGGCGCATACGCCGCCGAAAAGGGCATGAGCGCTGTGCTCTGCTGCGGGGAGCTTTCCCGGGAAACCGCCCGTGGTGCCGGGAATATTGGGCGGCATTATGACAGCGTTGAGGAGCTTATCGCGGCCCTGCACGAAACGATACAGACCGGGGACAGGGTGCTTGTAAAAGCGTCCCGCGGGATGCACTTTGAACGGATAGCCGAAGCACTGAAGGAGTTATAAACATGGAAAAACAAATGACACGGCCCGCCGTGATGCTGGATGTGGACGACACGCTGCTGGACTTCAAGAAGGCGGAGCGCGCCGCGCTGAGCAGGGCGCTCACGCAGCTCGGCCTTCCGGCAGATGATAAAATCCTCGCCGAGTACAGCGAGATAAACATCAGCCAGTGGGAGCTTTTAGAGGAGGGCAAGCTCAGCCGCAGACAGGTGCTTGAGGGGCGGTTTGACATTCTCTTTCGCCGCCACGGCATAGATTTTTCCGGCGCCGAGGCAAACGCCATGTATGAGGACCTGCTCTCCATCGGGCACTATTTCATGCCCGGCGCGCCGGAGCTGCTTGAAGCGCTCAAGGGGAAATATGATCTATACATAGCCTCCAACGGCGTTGCCAAGGTGCAGGCGGGGCGGCTCTCCAGCGCGGGGATAGCGCCCTATTTCAAGGGCATATTTATATCCGAGACCATGGGCGCGGACAAGCCCAGCAGGGAGTATTTTGACCTCTGCTTTGCAAAAATGGAGCACTTTGACCCTGAGCGCACCATCATTGTGGGTGACAGCCTCACCTCGGACATCCGGGGCGGCATAAACGCGGGGATAAAAACCTGCTGGATAAACCATCGCCGCCGCCCGGCAAGGGACGATATAAAGCCCGACTGGGTCATTTACTCCCTCGACGAGCTTCCGCCGCTGCTGGAGCGGATTTTTGGTCAATGAGCCGGAATTACAGCGGCAAATATGTGCAAATTGTCAATAAATACAATTGCTGTTGAAAATTTTTTGTGCTTGTGCTACACTTACACGAGTGATTGAACGCCGGTTCCCGGCGCTTTTATCGTTTGTGCGAAAGAAGGTGCAGATTGTTGACTGATTTATTATATCATTTCCGGGAATTGAATATGGAGTCGATGATGCTGCGTATAATCCTCGCGGTGATAGTGGGCGGCATTGTGGGTTTTGAGCGCGAGATGAAGCACCGCCCCGCCGGATTTCGTACATATATGCTGGTGGCCATGGGCGCCGCGCTGACGATGATAACCAGCCAGTACCTCAACCTCATGCTCGACACCAAATGGGCGGACGCTCTTGAGGCCGTCGGCCAGCGGACGGATGTTGTCCGCCTTGGCGCGCAGGTCATCAACGGTATAGGCTTCTTGGGCACGGGCACCATTCTTGTCACTGCCCGGGCGGAGGTCAAGGGCCTTACCACCGCTTCCTGTCTCTGGGCCTCGGCCTGCATGGGCCTTGCCGTCGGCGCGGGCTTTTATGAGGCCTTTGCCATCGGCTCTGTGCTGATAGTTATCTGCATGAAGCTGTTGCCCTTTATTGAAAACGCCGTTCTCGCAAAGGCCAGAAATATGAATATTTACATCGAGATGGACAGCATCGAGAACCTTGGCGAGGTTGTCAACCGCATGAAGGCTGAGGATATCAGCCTCTATGACGTTGACATCGACAAGGACCAGCACGGCAGCTTTTCACAGATCAACGCTCTTTTCAGCGTGCGCCTGCCGAACAAGCGCCATCATACGGAGGTGCTCGCCATGCTCTCAACGGCTGACGGCATTATCTCCATAGAAGAAGTGTAAGGGGGTGCGGCTGTGTTATCAATTTTTGATTTTGCGAGGGAAATGACCCTCCTGGGCGTGGCCGTGCGTATGGTGACGGCCCTTATCTGCGGCGGCATAATCGGCATTGAGCGTGAGTTCAAGCGCCGCCCCGCGGGCTTCAGAACCCATATACTTATCTGCCTCGGCGCCGCGACAACGATGCTCACAAGCCAGTATCTCTATCTTGTGATGCACTATTTTACAGATATTTCCCGCCTCGCGGCCCAGGTCATCGCCGGTATCGGCTTTATCGGCGCGGGCACAATAATTATCACCAAGCGCCAGCGCGTCAAGGGCCTGACCACCGCCGCCGGGCTCTGGACCTCCGCTATTATCGGCATCGTCTGCGGCGCGGGCTATATCGAGTGCGCCCTTTTCGCGACGGCCATGGTGCTGCTGGCGGAGCTGCTGCTGATAAGAATAGAATATCGCTTTGCAAACAAAAAGCTGGATGCGCACCTCTACATCGAGTATGGCCATTCGGCCACCATCGAGCAGGTCATCCGCAGCATGAAGGAGCACCGTTTCTCTATGAACGGGCTTGAAATAACCCGTATCGCCGACAGTGACGAGCAGCACCACTACTGCGCCGTGGTCACGGTTCAGACCGGCTCAAGAGGCGTCAGCGAGGACGCAATAAAGAACATCCTCGCCATCGACGATATCATTACAGTGGAAGAACTTTAAATTTTATGTTAACTTAGTTATGTCAACAAAACACCCGCCGTTTGTATGGCGGGTGTTTTGTCATAGAAAAAAGTATGCGTTTATCCAAAGAGCTTGAGCAGGATGAGGATGATGACTCCGGGGACGCCGAGAACGCCCGCGACAAGGGCATTTATAAAGCTGACACCGAGGGAAAAATCAAAAAACCCGCCGAAAAAGTTCACGATAAACAGAATAACGAAGCCAAGGCCGGCGTTTATCAGCAGCTTGAATATGAGCTTTATCGGCTTTGCCAGAAGCTTAAGCAGCAGAATACACACGACGACGATGCCGGCGATCATCAGAATAAAGGACAGACTTTCCATAAGCGAAACCTTTCAATTTTTTGCCGCTCCATCCTGCCCGCGCATCCGGCGCAGAACCTTGTTGCGCCGCTCTCTCAAGGCGTTGATTTCAAAAATGCAGGCGTCCGTCACCGCAGGGTCGGTGGTGGAGTTAAAATTGCGGTAGGCCTGCACAAGGGCGATGGATATTGCATCCAGCTCGGCATTTTCCGGGCTCTTTTTGGCGCTTTTCCGCTCTCTGTCCATGTTGAGATACATATGCGTTTCCTCCGGGAGATAACAGATATTTTCCCTTTTATTTTATCCGCCATGAGGAAAAATATACCGGTTTAAGCGCGGGATTTGCGCATATAATAGCCTTGGACAATCAAGCCCGGCGGCGAGAGAAAGACAGCCGCGGATGCAGTGGCATATATTTTATAATATATGGATACATCCAAAACGGGAAATTGTCAAGGGGAAAGAGAGATTTATAGATTTCCCCGGGGCGGGCTGCAAAAGCAGCCCGCCCTTTTGCGTCAGAAGAAGCAGACTCCATTCCGTTTCCGCTTTGAGCGAAAACTCCATATCCGTCAGCTCCTTCTTCCTTCCAAATTCATGACCACTGCGTTGGGTCATGAATTTGATTTACGAGGCGGGAGGAGCATCACTACGTTCGCGCATTTTTGCCCAGCGTGGAAGGGCAAAAATACACTCTCTCCGTGCAAAGTGTTTTTCCCGAGGTACGTGCCCCCGGGAAAAACTTATTGAATTTTATTCGCCGACCGCAGTCGGCGAACTCTGCGAGGCTTTTCGGCAAAATAAAAATTAAGCTCCGAAAACTTGAATTTCCTGACAAATGTGTTATACTAATTAGACTATAATTAGCTAACTATGCGCCTGCATTATACCATATGTAGTTTTTGCAAAAGAAAGGGCATTATCCATGAACAAAAGCACTCCCCAGTACGGAAACGACAGCATATCCCAGCTCAAGGGGGCCGACAGGGTGCGCAAGCGCCCGGGGGTCATCTTTGGCTCGGACGGGATTGACGGCTGCCAGCACTCTGTTTTTGAGATACTCTCCAACGCCATTGACGAGGCGCGCGAGGGCTATGGCTCCCTCATCACGCTGACATATTTTGAGGATAAATCCATAGAGGTCGAGGACTTTGGCCGCGGCTGCCCCATGGACTGGAACCCGGTGGAAAAGCGCTTTAACTGGGAGCTGGTTTTCTGTGAGCTGTACGCCGGCGGCAAGTACAAAAACGCTGACGGCGGGGACTATGAATATTCCCTCGGCCTCAACGGCCTTGGCTCCTGCGCGACGCAGTACGCCTCGGAGTACATGGACGTCACCGTCCGGCGTGACGGGAAAAAATACAGCCTGCACTTTGAAAAGGGCAAGGTCTGCGGAAAAAAGGGACAGGAGCTCAAGGTGGAGGAGGCTGACCGGAAAAAGACCGGCACCACCATCCGCTGGCGGCCCGACAGAGAGGTTTTCACGGATATCGACATCCCCGCCGAGTATTTTGACGATGTGCTCCACCGTCAGGCGGTAGTGAACGCCGGTGTGACCTTCCGCCTGCGCATCCAGAAGGGTGCGGGCTTTGAAACTAAGGACTACTGCTATGAAAACGGCATCATGGACTATGTTTCAGAGATAGCGGGGGAGGGCGGCCTTACAGCGCCGTATTTCATCTCCGCCGAGCGCAAGGGCCGCGACAGGGAGGACAAGCCCGAATACAAGGTGAAGATATCCGCCGCGTTCTGCTTTTCCAATAAGGTTTCGGCGCTGGAATACTACCACAACTCCTCATGGCTTGAAAACGGCGGTGCGCCGGATAAGGCCGTGCGCAGCGCGTTTACCTCCGCCATCGACGGGTATATAAAGCGCATCGGCAAATACCAGAAAAACGAGTCCGCCGTCAAGTTTCAGGATGTGCAGGACTGCCTTGTGCTGGTGACCAACTGCTTCTCCACGCAGACATCATATGAAAACCAGACCAAGAAGGCCATAAACAACAAGTTTATCCAGACCTCCATGACGGAGTTTTTCCGCGAGCAGCTCGAGATTTATTTCATCGAGAACAAGCCCGAGGCGGACAGAATAGCCGAGCAGGTGCTCATAAACAAGCGCAGCCGCGAAACCGCTGAGCGCGCGCGGCAGGGCATGAAGAAAAAGCTCTCCGGCAGCATTGATATCGCTAACCGCGTGCAGAAGTTTGTCGACTGCCGCAGCCGCGACGCTGAAAAGCGCGAGATTTACATCGTCGAGGGTGATTCGGCCCTCGGCGCGTGCAAGCTCTCGAGAGACTCGGAGTTTCAGGGCATCATGCCTGTGCGCGGCAAAATTCTCAACTGCCTCAAGGCAGACTATGTCCGCATTTTCAAGAGCGATGTTATAACAGACCTTATGAAGGTGCTCGGCTGCGGCGTGGAGGTCAAGGACAAGCACACCAAGGACCTGAGCAGCTTTGATCTCAATAACCTCCGCTGGAACAAGGTCATAATCTGCACCGATGCCGATGTCGACGGCTTCCAGATACGTACCCTTATCCTTACCATGCTCTACCGCCTTGTGCCCACCCTTATCCGCGAGGGCTATGTCTACATCGCCGAGTCCCCGCTGTATGAAATTGAGAGCAAGGGCAAGACCTATTTTGCCTACTCCGACCGCGAGAAGGCCGAGATAGTCGAGAGCCTCAAGGGCGCGAAGGCCAGCATCAACCGCAGCAAGGGCCTTGGCGAAAATGACCCGGACATGATGTGGATGACCACCATGAACCCCGAGACCCGCCGCCTTATTAAGGTCATGCCCGAGGATGCCGAGCGCATGGCGGGAATGTTTGATTTGCTGCTGGGGGATAATCTTGAGGGAAGAAAGAACCATATCGCCGAGTTCGGGTATAAATACCTCGACATGGCGGATATATCATAAGGGATAGAGGTAAAGATATGAAAGCAAGATTTGACAGAACCTTTGAATACGGCCGGAACATCGCCAAATACTGCGTGATTTTCGCGGTGGCGCTCTGTGTGCTGAGCCTGCTCATGCCGCAGGGTACATATTTGCAGACTATCTTCGTCGTGGCGACGCTTGCGATGATGGTGGCAACGGTCGTTGTGATGTATAAATACTGCCGCTGCCCCTACTGCGGCAGGCGGATAATGCTGGGCGTGCTGCGCGCCAAAACCTGCCCGAGCTGCCGGCGCAATCTGACAACCGGCAAAAAAATGAAGTAAAGAGCGTTTGATTATGGCAAGGAAAAAAGAACCTGAAAAGAAAAAATACGACAATCCCGATGTGGTGGGGCTGCACGCGCAGGTGCTCGAGCAGCCCATCACCCAGACGCTGGAGACAAACTACATGCCCTACGCCATGAGCGTCATAGTCTCCCGCGCCATCCCGGAGATAGACGGCTTCAAGCCCTCCCACCGCAAGCTCCTGTACACCATGTTCAAAATGGGGCTTTTAGGCTCAAGCAGGACGAAGAGCGCCAACATCGTGGGCCAGACCATGAAGCTAAATCCCCACGGGGACGCCGCAATTTATGAGACAATGGTGCGTCTCTCCGCCGGGTATGAGGCCCTGCTCACGCCCTTTGTCGACTCCAAGGGCAACTTCGGCAAGGTCTATTCGCGCGACATGTCCTATGCCGCCTCCCGTTATACCGAGGCGAAGCTCAGCGCCATCTGCGGTGAGATTTTCCGCGATATCGACAAGGACACCGTGGACTTTGCGGATAACTATGACGGCAGCATGAAGGAGCCCGTGCTGCTGCCGACGGCGTTTCCGAATGTGCTCGTCTCCGCAAACTCCGGCATAGCCGTCGGCATGGCGAGCCAGATCTGCGGCTTTAACCTCAACGAGGTCTGCGAGACGGCCATCGCCTGCCTGCGCGACCCTGAGCACAACCTGTTTTCCACCCTCCCCGCGCCGGACTTTCCCACCGGGGGCGAGATCATTTACGACCGGGCAGAGATGGAGAATATCTACCGCACGGGCCGCGGCAGCTTCAAGGTGCGCGCCCGCTGGCGGTATCTGCCCAAAGAGAATATTATCGAGATTTACGAGCTTCCGTATACCACCACCTCCGAGGCGGTGATTGACAAGGTGGCCGAGCTTATAAAGACCGGCAAGGTGCGCGAGATAAACGACATGCGCGACGAGACAGACCTCGGCGGCCTGCGCCTTGCCATAGACCTAAAGCGCGGCACCGACCCGGACAAGCTCATGCAGAAGCTCTTCAAGCTCACCACCCTTCAGGACAGCTTCCCCTGCAACTTCAACATCCTCGTCGAGGGCAACCCCCGCGTCATGGGTGTGCGCGAGATTCTGGACGAGTGGAGCGCCTGGCGCATGGAGTGCATCCGGCGCAGGGTGTTCTTCGACCTGAGCAAGAAAAAGGAGAAGCTGCACCTGTTGCAGGGCCTTGAGAGCATTTTGCTTGATATCGACAAGGCAATCGAGATTATCCGCAACACCGAGCTTGAGTCCGAGGTCGTGCCGAATTTGATGATGGGCTTCGGAATAGACAAGATTCAGGCGGAGTATGTTGCGGAGATAAAGCTGCGCAATATTAACCGCGAGTATATCCTCAAGCGCACGGATGAGATAAGCACCCTGCGCCGGGATATTGAGGACCTTGAGGATATCCTTAACAGCCGCCGCCGTATCCGCGGAATCATCATTGATGAGCTCAGGCAGATAAACAAAAAATTCCCCACACCGCGCAAAACCGGCATCGTCTATGCTCAGGAGGTGGAGGAGTTTGACGAGACGGAGCAGATTGAGGACTACCCCTGCACCCTGTTCCTCTCCGGCGAGGGCTATTTCAAGAAGATTACGCCCCAGTCCCTGCGCATGAACAGCGAGCAGAAGTATAAGGAAGGCGACAGGCTCCGCCTGAGCTTTGAATCCTCCAACCGGAGGGAGCTTCTCATCTTCACCGACCGGCAGCAGGTGTACAAGGCGCGTGTCTGTGACTTTGAGGATACAAAGGCCTCGGCCCTCGGCACCTATCTGCCATCCAAGCTCCAGATGGAGGAGGGGGAGAGCGTCATCACCGTGCTCGACCCGATTGATTATTCCAAGGACATTGTCCTCTTCTTTGAAAACGGCAAGGCCGCGCGCCTCGCGCTCTCTGCCTATGAGACAAAGACTAACCGCAAAAAGCTCATCAACGCCTATTCGGACAAGAGCCCGCTTGTCTCTCTTGTCATGCTCACGGAGGAGACGGACATCGCCTGCTACTCGAGCGACGGCAGGGCGCTGAGCTTCAACAGCACCCTTTTGCAGCAAAAGACCAGCCGCACCGCGCAGGGCGTGGGCGTCATGAGCCTTAAGAAGGGCAGAAGCCTTGAAAGGGCGCTGCCGCTTCGTGATACGCAGATAAAGAATGTGTCAAGATACAGGGTCCGCTCCCTGCCCGCCGCCGGTGCCATTATAAAGCCGGAGGACAGCGAGGAGCAGCAGATGTCGCTTATGGAGGACTAAAGCAGATGGAGAGAGTGCATAATGTTTACCTGCGGCGCGTTATTCAGTACTTTTTTGTGCTTGTCGGTTCGGCGGTATATGCGGCGGGCTTTGAGTTTTTCATGTTCCCGAACTCTATCGTCTCCGGCGGCGTCACCGGCATCGCGATGATCATCAACTACTTTACACAGCTTCCTGTCGGTGTGCTGACCATTTTGCTCAATATCCCGCTGTTTCTGTTCGCGTGGCGCTCCTTTGGGCGGGAGTTTATGCTAAACTCCCTTATCGGCATGGCAGTGTCCTCCGCTTTTGTCGATATCTTTGCCGTCGGCAATATTGTGCTGACCCACGACCCCATGCTCGCAAGCATCATCGGCGGCGCCATAAAGGGCGCGGGGCTTGGCGTTATCTACTATGTCGGCGCCACCACCGGTGGAATTGACATCGTGGCCAAGATTCTCCGCCGCCGTATGCCGCAGATCAACTTTGGCACGATAGTTTTGCTGCTGGATGTTGTCATCATCTCGGCCTACGCGCTCATTCTCGGCAATTACGAGAGCGCAATGTACTCCGTTATCGCGATGTTCGTCGTCAGCAAGATGATTGACCTCATTCTATACGGTATTGATAACTCCTCACTCTGCTATATTATCAGCGAGAAGAGCGAGGAGCTGAGCGCCGGCATAACCAGCGGCAGGCTCCACCGCGGCGTCACCATTTTAGATGGGGAGGGCGCTTATTCCCACCAGAAAAAGCAGGTCATCATGTGCGTCATAAAGCGCACGCAGATTGGTGAGCTGCGCCGCCTTGTCAGGAGCCTTGACGAGCACGCCTTCTTTGTCGTGTCCGACGCGAAGAACGTTTTTGGCAACGGGTTTGAGAATATTTCCGAGGTGAAATAGTGCGAAAATCACAACGGAGACTAATCACAAAGCGCCTTGCAGCCGTCATATGCGCCATTGCCGCCGTGCTCATGCTCAGCGGCTGCGGAGGCGCGTTTGACAAGGAATATGTCCATATAAGCGACTATGTCCCCTCCACGCCGGACGTGGCGGACGAGGCCGAGCGGGTGACGGTCAAAAACCTCAGCGAGCTCAAGCAGGCAATTCTCGAGCTTGTCTCTCTCGGCACGGGGGAGGGTATGATTTATTTTGACCCCTCCTATGACGGGGACGTCACCGAGGACCTGGCGGACGCATGCTGGCAGGTGCGCACGCAGGACGCGCTGTGCGCCTACTGCGTTGAGAACATCGCCTATGACCTCAATAAGATAGTCAGCTATTATGAGGCGAAGCTCAGCGTCACATACAGCGGCGCGTGGCAGACCGCCGGAGATATTGTGCGCCTGAAATACGCCACCGGCACCGAGGACGCGGTCAAAAACGCCTTTGAGCACGGTCTGCGCCGTCTGGTGGTGCTTATCGACAGGAGCAGTCTATCCGGCGAGGATATGCAGAGCCTTGTCACCCGCGTGTACAGGAAAAACCCAATTTCGGCTCCGGCCGCGCCCACGGCGGATATTAACATGTTCAGCGGCAGCGGCAACCAGCGTCTGTATGAGATAAATCTCAGCTATGGTGTATCGAGTGCCGAGCTTGAAGCCCGGCGGGAGGCGCTTAACGAGCTTGAGCCTTTGGCGCAGCTCGATGCCGATATGCTCGACGCGCCGCACAAGGCGCTTAAAGCGGCAGAGTATCTGACGGGTGCCTGCCAGTATGACGCCGCCGGGAAGGGGAGCGACGCTTACAGCGCCCTCATAGAGCGCTCAGCCGACAGCGAGGGTCTGGCCCTTGCGTATGTGGAGCTCTGCCGTGAGCTCGGCCTTGACTGCGAGATAGTCTACGGCCAGGAGGACTGGGAGGAGCACTGCTGGAACATAATCGCGCTTGACGGTCAGCATTACCATGTGGATATCTCCGCCTGCATCCGCTCCGGCATGGAGGAGGGCTTCCTTCTGCGGGATAATGAGCTCTGGGGCAGCTACCGCTGGAACGTGGCGTCTTACCCTGCCTGCCAGGGTGAGATTGATTATAAAAGCGTAGCAAGCGAAGATTAAATCGCCGCAGGCGATTTAATCTTCGCTTGCATGAACGAATAAACAGGAGAAATTTGCCTTTACCCCTTGACAAGCGCGTTTTTTGTGGTAGAATAGCTAATGCTGATGCGGGCATAGCTCATCCGGTAGAGCGCCACCTTGCCAAGGTGGAGGTAGCGAGTTCGAGCCTCGTTGCCCGCTCCATAAGCGCCCATTGCAGCCGCAATGGGCGCTTTAGCTTTATCTGCGGATATGAGATAGGGCATTTTGCAAATGCTTTGCAGTTGAAAGTTGAAAATGGAAAGCTGAAAGTTGAGGAGCGAGGATGGTATCTGAAAAGGCGTTTGCTTTTGCGGTACGGATCGTGAAGCTGTGTCAGCATTTGCAAAATGTGAAACACGAACATGTTCTTTCCAAGCAGCTTATACGCAGCGGAACCAGTGTCGGAGCAAACATCAGTGAAGCACAGCAAGCTCAAAGCAAAGCTGATTTCGTGTCAAAAATGTCCATTAGCCTGAAAGAAACGGCAGAAACAAAGTATTGGCTGCGCCTTCTTTATGCAACGGAGTATCTCACAGAAAAGCAATATCTTTCTATAAATAGTGATTGTGTTGAAATCGAGAAGCTGCTGACGAGTATTATTAAGTCCGCAAAGCAGTAACTTTCAATTTTCAACTTTACACTTTCAACTTAATATCTGCGGGTATGATGGAATTGGCAGACATGCGAGATTTAGGTTCTCGTGCTGAGAAGGCGTGCAGGTTCGACCCCTGTTACCCGCACCAGCTCTAAACAACCCCTTATGGCACGAATCCCCGCCTTGCGGCGAGGCTTCTTAGCCGGACGGGGTTGTTTTTCGCCTCCAAATCGAACCCGCTACGCTGGGCTTCGATTTGGCTTTTGTGGGTATCGGAGAAAATATCTATAGTGTTTCGCTATTACAAAAATCGACAAGCACTATTTGGTGCTTGTCGATTTTTGAAAGTAATAGGTATGAGTGAATAGTGAATAAGTGTTTCGCAAGGCCTCGCCTTGCTTTTTGATTTCATGGCTCTCTGATCATCTTTTTGATGTTTTCAATCGTCACGCGAGCGAGCATTTCTTCCTTTCTGTCAATGCTGCACATAAGGGACATGGCGCCTTTTATTTCTCCGTTTACTCTGAGCGGGAACGAAATTGTCAGGTTGCCGGGAAGCCACTCCTCATCGTGATATGAATAACCCCTTTCTCTGACAAGCTGTATCTCATCCTTTATTGCCTCGGGCGTTGACAGGGTGTTCTTTGTAAATAGTATTATTTTGGTATGGTCAAGATAGTAATCGAGCTCCTCGTCCGAGAAGGTTGATAAAAGCAGCTTGCCCGGAGCTGAGCAGTAATAATACCTTGTCGGGTCAAAAAAAGCATGATTGAAGGACAGATTCTGAGTCTGGAGATCCTTATGAAGAGTAACCGTTTTCCCGTTATGGAATGCCATAATATGTGTAGTGGTATTGTACATATAGGCAAGCGTGTGCATGGTGGAGAGGTACCTTGTCGTAAGAGGGTGGCTTTGGGTCAGGCGATCGGAGAGAAGAATAAGCTTTTCGTTCAGGCGGAAGTTTCTGGTTTTGGGATCCTTTTCAACATAACCCATGCTCTGAAGCGTGAGCATGTATCTGTCGGCGCTTGAAACGTGTATGTTCATTCTCTTCGCTATTTCGCTCACGCTCAGCAGCCCGTTATTTTCTGAGAGCAGTTCGATGAGCTGAAGAGTTTTCTCGGCAGAGGAGATAATTCCCAGCGAGCTTGAATTATTATCCATACAACAACCCCCTAAAGTATAAATGATTCGTTTCTTTCAATTTAGCCGAATTGAAGTTATTAAAACAAGTATATTTTCTTCACAATCAAATTGCAATAGGGAGCGGCACAAAAAAGCGCAATAATCACAGATGTTTGCATATTATGCAAACATCTGTGATTATTTTTAGCGGTTTTTTGATAATAAATTGAGCATATTGACAAAAATTCAAATGGGAAATATATTGAATTTAGGCTTTTTGTCGAACACTATATTAAAGAAAGGAAAAAACACCATGAATCTACCCCCTTATATTATCGACATCAACGCGCTGCTTTCAGGTATGCCGGATGGGTCCTGGTTTACACATGCGCAGATTTTTGATAATCTGCTCTGCGTTGCAAACAGGACCACCGCGTCATTTGTCCTGAAAACCTCCGAGGGCCTTATTGTAATTGATGCGATCTATCCCAAAGAGGAGATGTTCAATGCAATAGTGGAAGCCATTGAGGACATCGGCTGGAATCCCGAGGAGATCAAAAAGCTTGTCATCACTCACGGCCACTTTGACCACTGCGGCTGCGGCAGATGGCTTGTGGAGAAGTATCATCCCGAAACCTATCTGAGCAAGATAGACGATGAATTTTGGGCAAGCACCCCGTTTTTCCCCGACAGGCCCGACACATGGAAGGATTTCAACATTGACCACTATGTTGATGAGGGCGATGTTATCACCCTTGGCGACACAAGCATCAATGTGCTCTTTACTCCCGGCCATACTCCCGGAGGCCTGAGCTTTATCTTCCCCGTGTATGATAACGGCGTGAAGCACATGGCCGGTATGTGGGGCGGCACCAATCCTCCCGCGTCAATTCACAACGTGGTCAAGTATCTCGCTTCTGTTGACCATTTTGCCGAGGAGACATCAAAAGCGCATTGCGATGTTGCAATCTGCAATCATCCCGAATTTGATAACGGCTACGGCAAGATGGAGTATGCAAGGAGCAGAAAGGCCCATATGCCGAATGTATACATTATGGGCGAGGACGGGTTCCAGAAGTTCAACAGTATTTTCAGAACGCTCTGCTACAATAAGCTCAACACCATTGCCGACAACAACGGCATAGATTGACAGCTTTGAAGTGAAAAGGAGGGAATAAAAATGGAGAAAAAAACTTCTAACAGATGGGTGCTTCTTTTCTTCGCAATGATCTGCATGCTCATTATGGGCGTCTGCTATACATACAGCCTTTTTAATCCCTATGTTCAGGAGCACTTCAATGTGGATCAGGCGACCGCAACTCTGCCCTACACAATTTTCATTGCGGTTTTCGTCCTCGGCAACTACCTCGGTGGTGTGAGCACCTCCAAAAACGGCATGAAGAAAACCCTTATTATTGGCTATGTCCTGATGTTCCTCGGCTGGATGCTTACCGCTATTCTTCCGTCGAACATGTTTTGGGCAATGATTATCACCTTCGGCGGGCTCTTCGGCATTGGCGACGGAATGGTTTACAATGTTATCGTCGCGCTTACACCTAAGTGGTTCCCGGACAGAAAGGGCCTTGCCTCCGGCCTTACTCTTGCGGCGCTTGGTCTGTCCGCAACCATTTTCAGCCCGATGGTGAGCAGCTGGCTTAACAGCTATGGCTTCAAGACCTCCTTCATGATAGTATCGTTTATATATGTCGGAGTCGCGGTAATCGGCCTGCTCACATTAAAGAATCCCCCCGCAAACTATATGATTCAAAGCGGCAGCACATCCGCGGCAAACGCTATTGCGCCCCAGAAGCAGTTTGAGGTCAAGGAGGCCGTCAAAACAAAGGAGTTCTGGATTGTCATGGCGCTGTATTTCTGTGCCGTTCCCGCGTACCTCCTGCTCTCGGCCATCTTTGTTTCCTACGGCAAGAGCAAAGGCCTTGATGCGGCTATGGCAACTCTGGGCGTCAGCATTGCATCTCTCTGCCAGGTCGGCGGCCGGCTGATTCTGCCCACAATCTCAGACAAAATAGGCAGAAAAGCGGCCTTTATCGTCGCCTTCCTTGTTACCGCGGTCGGTATAGTCATTCTCACCTTCTCCACCGGCGCGATGTATGTTGCGTGCTTTGCGATACTGAGCCTCTCCTACGGCGGCTGCAACGCGTGCTTCGGACCGATTGCGGCGGATATCTGGGGAACAAAGAATCTTGGCACAATCTTGTCGCTGACCATGATTGGCTTCGGCGTCGGTTCCATCGCATCTACGCTGCTCAACAAGGTTCTCGGCCCCGGAACTGCATTCATCGTTGCGGGCATTATCGCGGTTGTTGGCGTTATTCTTGTATTCATGCTTCCCGGAAAGAAAAAGGAAAAAGCCTGATTTTTGCGGATATAAAAACATAACAGCATCAGGGACCACCAAAGCGGTGGCCCCTGATTTTTTGTTGGGCGGTACAGCCTGCTTCCTGGCAGTCTTTGCTGAAAAAAGACCGTTTTTGTTCCAATATAATTTACAATTTAAATATTGACCACTCGGTCTATTTGTGATGGGATATGCAAAAATAGACTGAGTGGTCAATTTTAAGGGGAGAAAAACTTGAAGCGTGAAGAGAAAAACCAGCTGACGCGGCGGCGGATAATGGACAGCGCTCTGGCCGAGTTTTCAAAACAGGGCTACGGGGCGAGCTCCATCAACACCATCTGCGCGGCGGAGGATATTTCCAAGGGCATTGTCTACCATTATTTTGACACCAAGGACGCGCTGTTTATTGCCTGCGTCGAGGAGTGCTTTAGGGAGCTGACGGGCTATATCCGCGAAAACATGCCCGCGGAGGGGTACAGCCCGGAGGCAAAGCTGAAGGATTACTTTGTCCTGCGCACGGCGTTTTTCAGGCAGAGGCCAGTGTATCAGCGCATTTTCTGTGAGGCGGTCGTCTCCCCGCCGGAGCATCTGCGGCAGGAGATACAGGCGGCGAAAAAGGATTTTGACGCCCTCAACCTCAGAATTTTGGAGGATATTCTCAGCGGCCTTCCGCTGCGGCCGGACATCTCCCGGGCGGAGGTTATTGAGACCTTCCGTCAGTTTCAGGATTTTGTCAACATCCGCAGCCAAATGACCCCGGCAGACGCACGGGACTTTGAGAGCAGGGAGGAGAGCTGCTATAAGGCGCTGAATATCCTGCTGTATGGAGTAATCGAAAGGGAAGTGCTTAAAAATGGCTGAAAATAAACCGCAGGCGCAGAATGTGCTGGGAGATATGGCGCCTGCGAAATCTATCGTGAAACTCGCAATCCCGGCAACAATCGCCCTGCTTGCAAAGGCGGTTTACAACATTGTTGACACCGCGTATATCGGCATGCTCAATTCCGATATCGCGCTGACAGCGGTTGGCGTGACTGTGCCGCTGCTGCTTATAATGGTGTCGATTGAAAACATCTTTGCAGCGGGCGCGGCGGTCCTCGCGGGCCGCCAGCTTGGCGCGAAGGACGAGGACGGCGCGAGCCGCACTGTCACGACTATTATCGGCATCTCGACGATTATCGGCATTGCGCTGTGCGCGATAGGCCTGGTGTTCCTTGAGCCTATCATGCGTGCCTTCGGCGCGTCGGACGCGTCCCTGCCGCAGGCGATGGACTACGCCCGCTGGATGTTCATTGCGGCGCTTGCCAATCTCCCGGCGCAGAGCATGAACTGCGCGGCGAGGGCGGAATCCTCGGTGAAAATTTCCTCTGTCGCCGTGGTCACAGGCGCGCTTTTGAATGTGCTGCTCGACCCGGTGTTCATGTTTGACTGGGGCCTCAATCTCGGCGTGAAGGGCGCCTCCATGGCGACGACGGTCTCCCAGTTTGTAACGCTCTTTATCCTCATCTGGTTTTATGCGAGCGGCCGTTCCATCATCAAAATCAAGGCCAGGGCCTTCAAGCCAAGCTGACAGTTTATCAAGACCGTTGCCGCTATCGGCATCCCCACCGCGGTCATTCAGATATGCCTTTCCGTTGCCGCGTCCCTTACAAACATCGCGGCGACAAGCCTACCACAGTCTGACGAAATTATCGCGGCATACGGCGTGGTGCAGCGGCTTATCCTCATCGGCTGCTATGTCATCATGGGCTTCATGCAGGGCTATCAGCCCGTGACCTCCTACGCCTTCGGCGCAAAGGACGAGGAGCGCTTTCACGACTCGGTGCGCTTTGCTCTGAAGGGTGCGCTGCTGCTGACGGTGCTGGTCGAGGCAGCATATATCGTGCTCTCAAAGCCCCTGATAATGCTGTTTAACCAGAATCCCGTCATAATAAATTACGGCAGAAACCTGCTCATCTCGCAGATGGCGCTTTACCCGGCCTTCGGCCTGTGCTACATGATGACCATTACCTATCAGACCATCGGCGCGTCCCGCTATGGGTTGTTCCTGTCCGCTATCCGTCAGGGGCTGTTCTATGTGCCCTTTATCCGCATTCTGCCGAAGTTTCTTGGCATTATGGGCATATACCTCACCCAGCCTGCCGCCGATGTGCTGACCATTCTGGTCTGCATTTTCTCGATAAAGCCGATGAAGGCAACAGCTTCGCGCAATATGTTGGCGCAGGAAAAAATATAGGTGTGAAAAATCTGTGAAGTTTCTCTGAATAATCGTTGACATTTTTTAAAAAGATATAGACGGCTCGGTCTGTAAGTGATATTATCAAAACAGACTGAGCCGTCTATATTTGCTTATGGGAGGACGAGCGCATGACACAGGCAGAGCGCCAGGAGCGCAGCAGACAGCGGATATTTGACGCTGCGATGGAGGAATTTGCCGCCGATGAGTACGATGCCGTCAGCATGGGGCGCATATGCTCAAGGCACAAGATATCCAAGGGGCTGATGTATCACTACTACAAAAGCAGGGAGGAGCTGTTTCTCCTCTGCGTGGAGGACACCTTCCGCGCAATGCGGGATTATATTCTTGAAAACGCCCGCAAGCCGGACGGAGAGAACACCAAGGAAACAATCCGGGACTTCTACATGCTCCGGGAGCGCTTCCTGCGGCAGAATCCCCAGCGGCGGAGAGTCTTTGAGACGGCGTTTTTCCACACGCCGCCAAATCTGGCGGCGGAGATCGAAAAGCTGCACGAGCCGATTTTTCAGCTTGACCGGGAGTTTATGCGTGATGTTGTTGCGCATATGCCTCTGCGCAGCGGCGTGAAGGCCGAGAGCGTCATAGGGCTGCTGGAGGGAATCGGATATCTGATACGCACAGCCGTTGGCCGTGGTATCAGGTTCAAAAGCTTTGACGAGGCGGCAGACTATCTTGACGAAACACTGGATATGGCGCTCTACGGAGTGCTGAGGCAAAATTGAAAAAGGAAGATAAGGTAGAGAAAAATGAAAGAAGTAAAAAGCCCGAAAAAACCGCTTATCTATTACTACGGGATAGTCCTACTCATTCTGGTCGTGTTCAATATGCTCATCACCCCCTCGCTGATGGCGCGGCAGGTGAAGGAGGTCGATTACGGCACCTTCATGGACATGACCGCCGAGAATAACATCGGCGAGGTGGAGATAAGCAGCACGCAGATAACCTTCACCGACAAGGAGAACACCGCCATCTACAAAACCGGCCTCATGAACGACCCGAACCTCACCGAGCGCCTGCACGCGGCGGGGGCGGTATTTTCTCAGGATATTGTTGAGCCGACCTCGCCCATTCTCAGCTTCCTGCTGTCCTTCGTGCTGCCGCTGGTCATTTTCATCGGGCTCGGGCAGTACATGAGCAAGAAAATGATGCAGCAGATGGGCGGCAAAAACGCCATGTCCTTCGGCATGGGCAAGAGCAACGCCAAGGTCTATGTCCAGTCCACAAACGGCATACATTTCAGCGACGTGGCCGGGGAGGACGAGGCAAAGGAAAACCTTGCCGAGATTGTTGACTATCTGCACAACCCCACAAAGTACACCGATGTGGGCGCATCTATGCCAAAGGGCCTGCTGCTTGTCGGCCCTCCGGGCACAGGCAAGACCATGCTCGCAAAGGCGGTGGCTGGTGAAGCGAATGTCCCGTTCTTCTCCATCTCCGGCTCGGAGTTTGTGGAGATGTTCGTCGGCATGGGCGCTTCCAAGGTGCGCGATTTGTTCCGGCAGGCCAAGGAGAAGGCACCGTGCATCGTGTTCATTGACGAGATTGACGCCATCGGCAAGAAGCGCGACGGGCAGATGGGCGGCAATGACGAGCGCGAGCAGACCCTCAACCAGCTGCTCACCGAGATGGACGGCTTTGAGGGCAACAACGGCGTTATCATTCTCGCCGCCACGAACCGCCCCGAACCCCTTGACCCGGCGCTGACCCGCCCCGGCCGCTTTGACAGGCGCGTGCCTGTCGAGCTGCCCGACCTCAAGGGCCGCGAGGAGATTTTGAAGGTTCACGCGCGCAAGATAAAGGTCGCGGACGATGTCGATTTTCACACCATCGCGAGGATGGCCTCCGGCACCTCCGGCGCGGAGCTTGCCAATATCGTCAACGAAGCTGCCCTGCGCGCTGTGCGCAATGACCGCGCGGTGGTGACGCAGGCGGACCTTGAGGAGAGCATCGAGGTCGTCATCGCGGGCTATCAGAAGAAAAACGCCATCCTCTCCGACAGCGAGAAGAAGGTCGTGGCTTATCATGAGATAGGCCACGCGCTGGTCGCCGCGAAGCAGACAAACTCCGCCCCCGTGCAGAAGATAACCATCATCCCCAGAACCTCCGGCGCTCTGGGCTATACCATGCAGGTGGAGCAGCAGGATAAGTGCCTGCTCACCAAGGAGGAGCTTGAAAATAAGATAGCCACCTATACCGGCGGCCGCGCTGCGGAGGAGATCGTCTTTGGTCAGATAACAACCGGCGCTTCCAACGACATCGAGCAGGCCACAAAGCTCGCCCGTGCCATGATAACCCGCTACGGCATGAACGACGAGTTTGACATGGTGGCCTTTGAGACGGTGACAAACCAGTATCTCGGCGGGGACACGTCGCTTGCCTGCTCCGCCGAAACCCAGAAGGAGATCGACCGGAAGGTTATCGACGCGGTGAAGGAGCAGCACGAAAAGGCAAAGCGCATCCTGACCGAAAACCGCGCCGAGCTTGATATGCTGGCAAACTACCTCTATGAAAAAGAGACCATCACCGGCGAAGAGTTTATGGATATTCTTGAGAAGGGGGCCGCTGAACAATGAGAAGGCGTTCCGGGTTCGGCTGGATCGAGCTCATTTCCGGCCTGTGCATGATTCTGCTTGGAATATTCACAGTTTTCAGGCCACAGGGCGTTTTTACCTGGGCGGCGGTCATCTACGGAATAATCGCGATTATCACCGGCGTGTGCGACATTCTGTTTTACATCAAAACCGAGCGCTACACCGGCTTCGGGCCGATTGTCGCCCTCATCGCCGGCATCCTCAGCGTTATGGCGGGTGCGATTCTGATTTCCCATCCGGGGGCCGGAGCGTGGATTTTGACGGTGCTTTTCCCGCTGTGGTTCATCGCGCACTGCATCTCCCGCTTTGTGCATCTGAACACTATTCGCTTTATCGCGGGAAAGACTTTTTATTACATTTCCATGGCGATAAACATTCTCGGCCTGATTTTGGGCATTGTCATGCTCTTCGAGCCGGTGTTCACCATTGTCACCGCCGCGGCGCTCATCGGAGCGTATCTCATCCTCTCCGGCGCTGAAGCTGTCGCGATTGCGTTCAGCGAAATCGGCGGCGGGTGGTAAGCGCCCCGGATGGGCAAATCAATTATTCATTATTCATTACAAAAATCCGCTAAATGAATGATGAATATTGAATAATGAAAAATGAAGAATACAAAACAAAAATCCGCTCTCTGTCGAGAACGGATTTTTGTTTTGGTCGGAGTGGGGAGACTTGAACTCCCGGCCTCTTGGTCCCGAACCAAGCGCGCTACCAGCTGCGCTACACCCCGAAATGCCACTATATTATAATGACAGTGAGCCGAATTGTCAAGCATAATCTACTGTAATAAGCCGCCGCCCCCGCAAATACAATGTTTGCAGGGGGGTGAGAAGATGAGCAGATTGAAGGCTGTTATCTTAGCGGTGATTTTTGCGGCGCTGACGATGCTTAAAATCCTCTGCCCGGCGGCAACAAACGAGCTGCGGACAAGGCTTTGGAGCGCGGCGGAGTGCGAGGCCGATTACTCCGAGACCCTGACCGCCATGGGCAGGAGCTTTTCAAAGGGCGGAGCAGCGGAAGAACTTATATCCGCGCTCGGCCTGTTTTCGCAGGAGAAGATACCGGCGGCGACGGAGAGCGCCGCGCCGGGGGAAGGGGCGTAAAGCATGGCAAAACAAAAGATCAAAATCAGCGCCGGGGCCCTGATTTTAGCGGCGGCGGCATATTATTTCTGCGATGTAAAGACCCTGCTCGCGCTGCTGATACCCATAATTGTGCACGAGCTGGGGCATATTGTGGCGCTTCTCATGCTCGGCTTCAGCCTGCGCAGCTTCCGGGCGGAGCTCAAGGGACTGTGCATTGTTTACAGCGGCAGCTGCGGCGCGGTGGGACACGCCATGGCCGCCGCGGCGGGGCCGATGGCGGGGCTTATCTACGCCGCCGCCGCCTCATGGGGCGGGGACAGGCTTCAAAGCGACTGGCTCTGTCTCTCAGCCGGGGTGAGCCTTATTTTGGCGGTTTTCAATTTCCTGCCCGCGCTGCCCCTTGACGGCGGGCGGGTGTTTACCATCCTGCTCAGCGCTTTTATCGGCGAGCGGCGGGGCACTGCCGTGGCGGATGCTGTGGGCTTTGTCTGCGCGGCGGCGCTGCTGGCGGCGGGCATCTGGCTTATGCTGAAGGGCAGGGGAGTTGCTCTCGCTGTGGCGGCAACATGGCTGCTGCTGTATCAGGAAAGCGCATCGGGTATTGTAAAAAAGCGGGAAATATTATAAAATAGCTCCATACAAGCAATTCGCTTTATGGAGTGTGAAATGGACAACAGATTAGAACGCATCCTGCCACGGGTGCAAAAGCCCGCCAGATACACCGGCGGGGAGTTTAACCAGATTATCAAGGACAAGTCCAAGGTGGACATCCGCCTTGCCTTCTGCTTTCCCGATACCTATGAGATAGGCATGTCAAACCTCGGCATGAGCATCCTCTATCACACGATGAACAGCCTTGACTTTGTATGGTGCGAGCGGGTGTTCGCCCCCTGGGGGGATATGTACGAGGAGATGAAAAAGGCAGGCCTGCCGCTTTACGCTCTTGAGAGCGGGGACAGCATCGCGGAGTTTGACGCGGTGGCGTTCTCCGTCGGCTATGAGATGGCGTATACCACGGTGCTGGACATGCTTGACATGGGCGGGCTGCCTCTGCGCAGCAAGGACAGGCCAAACCTTCTGCCGCTGGTGTTCGCCGGTGGCACCGCCGCCGTCAACCCCGAGCCTATGGCGGAGTTTATGGACCTCTTTGTCATCGGCGAGGGCGAGGAGATGAATAACGAGGTTTTGACGCTGCTTCATCAGGCCAAGGCCGGGGGCTGGAGCAAGGGCGAGTTTCTGCGCAGAGCCGCCGGTATTCAGGGCGTATATGTCCCCTCGCTTTACGAGGTGAGCTATAACGAGGACGGGACGCTTGCCGCCTTCACCGCGAAGGACGGCGCGCCCGAGAAGGTCACAAAGCGCATCGTCGAGAACCTTGACGCAGCGCCATTTCCGACAAACCCCATCGTGCCCTCTACGGAGGTCGTGCACGACAGGGTGAATCTTGAGCTTTTCCGGGGCTGTGTGCGCGGCTGCCGCTTCTGTCAGGCGGGCCATGTGTACCGCCCTATCCGCTCCAAAAAGCCGGAGACGCTTATTAAGCAGGGGATAGAGACGCTCAAAAACACCGGGCACGAGAGCGTGACGCTGCTCTCTCTCAGCAGCAGCGATTACAGAGCCTTGCCTGAGCTTTGCGACGGTATGCTTGAATACTGCTCGCCGCATAATATAAGCCTCTCCCTGCCGTCACTCAGGGCGGACAACTTCTCCATGGAGATAGTGGAACGGCTGCAAAAGGTGCGCAAAAGCGGGCTTACCTTCGCCGTTGAGGGCGGCAGCCAACGCCTGAGAGACGCGATAAACAAGAACGTGACCGAGGAGGACCTGCTCAACACCTGCCGCATAGCCTTTGAGGGCGGCTGGAACAGCATAAAGCTCTATTATATGCTGGGCCTGCCCACGGAGACGGATGAGGACATCCTCGGCATTGCCGAGATGGCAAACCATGTGCTCCACTGCTGGCGGCAGTATGCCAGCAACAAAAACCGGGGCGTGCGCATAAGCATCTCCACCTCCTGCTTCATTCCCAAGCCCCACAGCCCCTTCCAGTGGGAGGCGCAGATAAGCATTGAAGAGTATCTGCGCCGCGTAAACCTCCTGCGGGCCAATCTCACGGCGCGAAATGTCACCTACAACTGGCATGACGCGGAGACGAGCCTTATCGAGGGCGCCCTCTCAAGGGGCGACAGGAAGGTGGCCGATGTTATAGAGACCGTCTGGCGTAACGGCGGGCGGCTTGACGCGTGGTCAGATTATTTCTCATTCGAGCGATGGATGGACGCTTTCAAGGCCTGCGGGCTTGACCCGGCGTTTTACGCAAACCGCGAGCACCCGGTGGACAGCCTTCTGCCCTGGGACCATATCGACGTCGGCGTGCGCAAGGCGCATCTGCTGCACGAGCGGGAGCAGTGTTATAAGTCCGCTCTCTCGCCGGACTGCCGCAAGCAGTGCTCGGCCTGCGGCGCGGCAAAGCTGCTGAAAGGAGGGCGCTGCGATGGATAAGCTGAGAATGAGGTTCAAAAAAACCGGGCGCGCGGCGTATATCTCCCACCTTGACCTGGTGCAGACCATACAGCGGGCGTTTTTCCGGGCGGAGCTTCCGCTTAAATACTCCGAGGGCTATAACCCCCGGCCCCAGCTCTCGGCGCTGCTGCCGCTCTCTGTCGGGACGGAGAGCATATGCGAGCTGATGGATTTCCAGCTTGCACAGGATATGGACATTGCGCCCATCCCTGCCCTGCTCACGGAGAAGCTGCCCGAGGGTATAGAGATCATGGAGGTCTACCCCCGGCAGAGAAAGCCGGCGGAGCTTAAATGGCTCAAGGTCGAGGGGCGGCTTGAATATGACGAGCGGGAGCCGGGTGAGCTAATCGGCCAGCTCGAGGAATTTTTCGCGCGGGAGAGTATCACCGTCATGCGCAGAACCAAGCGCGGCGAGGGCCTTGCCGATATAAAGGGCGCGATAAACAGCATGGAGCTGACAGCGGACGAGGGGAAAATCACCATGAGCGCAGTGATATCCGCCCAGGAGCCGACGCTAAATCCCGCCCTGCTCATTGACGCTTTGCGCCAGAACGCGCCGGAGCTTGCTCCGGACTTTGCTAAATTCACGCGCATAGAGACCTATGACCGGGAAATGAAACTTTACCGCTGAAAACCTGAACAACATTTTATGCTCAGTGTTGACAAGCCAACACTGAGCATAGTATAATATATACACAAAAGGCGCTGCGACAAGCGGTTAGCCCGTTATGGTTTACAGTATTTTAAGCATACCGTCACCTGCCGGGGTGGCGGTTTTGCTTCTTAACTCTAACGGTAATGGTATATCCGAAGATATGTATCGTCAGTGTTATAGGCATATGCCTCACCTCCTTTACGGGGGTGTGGCTGACCGCCTGCCGTTGTGCAGCGCCTGCTCCATAAGGGGAGCAAATACATTTTATATTGTACTTATGGCTTTGTCAACAAATAATCCACGAAAAGCATATGAAAAGCGTAAAAAACACTTGCAATGCGGTGAAATATGTGATAAACTACCATAGCTTGTGCGGATAAGCTGTCCGCACACTAAGAAAGGTGGTCCGCTGCCGCGGCTTTGCCCTCCGGTATGAACATCTATATGAAAGAGGAATTGAATTATGGATCTGGTCAAAATTCTCAGCGAGCAGTACATGAAGAGCGAGCTGCCCGAGATGAACGTCGGCGACACTGTGCGTGTCCTCGTCCGCGTCAAGGAAGGCAACCGCGAGCGTACCCAGGCTTTTGAAGGCACCATCATTGCCAAAAAGCATGGCGGTATCAACGAGACCATTACTGTCCGCCGCATCTCCTACGGCGTGGGCTGCGAGAAGGTTTTCCCCGTGCATTCTCCGTCCATCGTTTCTGTCACCACCGTCCGCAAGGGCAAGGTTCGCAGAGCAAAGCTCTACTACCTGCGCGACCGCGTGGGCAAGAGCGCCAAGGTCAAGGAGAGACTGTAAAAACACGAAAAGCCGCTTCCCATAAGGGAGGCGGCTTTCGTGCTTTGCCATTTACTTTTCGGAGCGTAACTGGTATAATCAAGCAAATAAATGTTTGGGAGCGCGTATGAAAAAAGTCAGAATACTTGCGCTGCATCTTGCCTATGGCGGCATTGAAAAGGCGATAATATCAACGGCGAATCTCCTCGCGGAAAAGTACGATGTGGAGATAATCAGCGTTTATAATATGCCCGATTCCCCCGCGTTCAAGGTGGACGAGCGGGTGAAGGTCCGGTATCTTCTCTCTGAGACTCCGAACAAGGAGGAATGGAAGGCGGCGGTGCACGCTTTTGCACCCGGCGCGGTGGTGAAAGAGAGCGTCAAAAGCCTGCGCATACTAAGGGACAAAAAACAGGCGGTTATTGACACAATAAAATCCATTCACGACGGAGTGCTGATAACGACCCGGCATGAGGATAATCTTATGCTCTCAAAATACGGGGATAAAAATGTGCTCAAAATCGCGCAGCTGCACCATGATCACGACTTTAAGAAAAAGTTCGTAAATGACTTTGCGAAAAACTATGGGAATATAGACGTTTTTACGCTGCTGACCCCCGGCCTTGTGGATGAGGTTCGCGAGATTATGAGTACCAATAAGCACACGCGGGTGGAGCTTATGCCTAATTTCCTTGAGACTTACCCGGATGTGAGCTTGAGCGGCAGGGAAGAGATTATACTTGCCGTGGGCAGGCTCGACCCGGTCAAGGGCTTTGACAGGCTTATCCGCTGCTTCCGCGAAATCCACGCGAAGAGGCCAAACTGCAAGCTGAAAATCGTGGGCGAGGGCACGGAGAGAAAGCACCTCGAGGATATGATACAGGAATACGCGCTGGAGGATTCGGTCATTCTCACGGGGCGGCTTGACAGCGCGGACGTTGAGCGGGAGATGCTCAAGGCCTCGGCCTTTGCAATGAGCTCGCATAATGAGGGCTTTGGCTATGTTATAATCGAGGCCATGAGCTGCGGCCTGCCGGTGGTGGCCTTTGATGTGCGCGTCGGCCCCGGATATATTATCGAAAACGGCGTGGACGGCTTCCTTGTTGAGGACGGGGACGAGGCAGAGTATGCCGGGCGGCTGCTTGCGCTGCTGGAGAATGACGAATTGAGAAGGGCGCAGGCCGAAAAAGCCCTGCTCCGGGCGAGAGACTTCTCCAAAGAGAACATCGGCAAGCTTTGGTTTGATATTATCGGAGACTGAATTATGAAAGAAAAGACCCTGAAAGATTTTTGGCGGGAGAACTGGCTGCTTCTGCTCATAGCTGCCCAGCCGCTGCTTGACGCGATAGCCTTCTGGACGCGAAATTCCGTAGCCACCATTGCGGGCTTTGTAAGGCTTGCGGTCATGGTGGTAATTCCGCTCTACCTGCTTATTACGCTAAAAAAGAAAAAGAAGTTTATCATTTCCATGCTGGTAATCGGCCTTTTCTGCGCCGCCCATGTGCTCAACTCCTTTAGGGTTGGGATGATAAGCGCCTTTCTCGATGTTGAGTACATGGCCCGTATTGCGCAGATGCCGATACTTGCGGTGTGCTTCGTGTTTCTGATTAAGGACGAGAAAACAAAGAATCAGGCCGTTCGCGGCGTGTACTGCGCGGCTATCATAACCGTTAGCTGCCTTGCGCTCTCCCTTGTAACCGGGACGTGGAACTCCACCTATGGCGGGACGCTCGGCATAAGCGGCTGGGTCATTGACGATAACCGCTGCGCAAACAGCATCATTTTTGTGACGCTGGCGGTGTTCGGCATTTTGTATGCCTATAATTCTGACAAAAAAGCCGTGCAGATAGCTATCCCCGCGCTGACAGCGCTGATACTTGTTGCCAACAGCACAAGGGCCTGTTATCTGGGGCTATTCTGCATTTTCGCGGGCTATATCATGTTCGCCATTATCCGTGGAAAGCTGACGAGGGAACAGGTGAAAAAGACCTTTGTCATCTCACTTGTTGTTTTCGCGGTGGCTTCCGCCGCGGCATACCCTATCACTCCGAGGGCGCAGGTGGACAGCGCCAAGGCCGAGTCCGCGAGGAAAACTCAGGCGGAATTTGATGAGAAAATCAAGGCTCTGGGCTATGATTTGAGCACAATGACCGATGAAGAAAAGCTAAACACGCCCGAGGTGTTCGCCGCCTTTGAGGAGTATTATGTCTCTACCATTGGCGACGTTATCCCCGATATTTTCACAAGATTCGGCACTGAGCGGGTGCTTATTAAATACGGCTTTACCACAAGCGCGGATACGCTCATTGACGTGCGCCTGATGAAAACCACCTTTGCGTCCCTTATCTGGGACGAGTGCGACACGCTGACAAAGCTTTTCGGCTTTGAACCGGCCCAGCAGTCGCTCAAGGGCAGCTATGACATGGAAAACGACTGGCACGCGCTGTTTTATTACACGGGTTATATCGGCCTTGCGCTCTATGTCGGCTTCATTTTGTATTTTGTGTATCTGATAATCCGCCGCCTGCTTGCGGACTTCAAGGGCAGCTTCACGGCGGAAAATATTGCCCTTGGTGTGTGCCTTGTTTTGCAGCTTGCTCTGGCGCAGTTTTCCGGCGCCCTTATCCGCAGGCCGAATGTGTCCATTTATCTTGCGGTGGTGCTGGGGCTGATTTACTATAAGACGGTCACTCTGCCGGTAGACGAAAGGGAGATTGAGCAATGAAGCTCAGCATTATAGTGCCGGTGTATAACGCCGGGGAGTATCTTGAAAAATGCCTTGACTCCCTCGTGGGCCAGACGATCGATGACTATGAGATCATCCTCATAAACGACGGCTCCACCGACGGCTCACAGCAAATTATAGATAGTTATGTAAACCAACATCCCAAGCTTATCCGCACAAAAACCGTTGAAAACGGCGGGCAGGGCCGGGCACGGAATATCGGCATAGACATGGCCAGAGGGGACTATCTGGGCTTTGTTGACAGCGATGACTGGGTGGATACCTCCATGTATCAGCGCCTGTACTCAGCGGCCGTGGAGAGCTGCGCGGAGCTGGTAATTTGCGATATGGTTTCCGTTTACCCTGATGGCAGAGAGGAGTACCGGGCAAATTCCCGTTTTGAAGAGCCTATGTCTATTCCCACCGGCCCCTGCGACAAGCTGTTTCGGCGCGATGCCGTTGGCGATATACGGTTTCCGGAGGGGCTGTGGTATGAGGACGCGGAGTTTGTCATAAAAACGATGCTTGGCTGCAAGAACATTGCACGGGTCAGCGAGGGGCTTTATTTCTACCGCTGCGGGCAGCAGTCCACTATGAACAACAAAAATGCCCGGAAAAATCTGGACATGATAAGCATTATGGAGGACTTGAAGGCCTATATGCTGCCGCGCGGGTATATGGCTGAGTTTGAGGAGCTTTTGCTCTGCCATCTGCTGCTGGACACCATCAACCGCGTCAATGTCCAGCGGGGCGAGGGCTGCGAGGAGGTCATCAAAACTCTGAGGGACTATGCACGGGAGAATATCCCCGATTTGCGTGCCTGCCCCGGCTATAAAAAGCAGAGTCTAAAGCGCCGCATTGTTATGAGCCTAAACTATAACGGTCTTCACGCGATTGCCCGAAGGCTTTTCAAAAAGTGATTTTAATCCGCCGTAACATCCGATGCTGCGGCGGATATTTTGTGCGTTGAATGAAAAAAACAAATTTATTACTAAGAAATTGACTTGGACAGTGGAAAATGCGGCAAAGATATGGTATAATATCATGCAAAATTTTGTGAGACAGGAGGGGAGCGCGTGGAGAATACGGAGCAGATCTTTCATCTCAAAGCACCCTACCAGCCAACCGGCGACCAGCCGGAGGCGATAGAGGGCCTCGTCAGCGCCATTGAAAACGGAATAGACGAGCAGGTGCTCCTCGGCGTCACCGGTTCGGGCAAGACCTTCACTATGGCAAACGTCATCGCCCGCCTCAACCGCCCGACCCTTGTCCTGGCGCACAATAAAACCCTCGCCGCGCAGCTTTGCAGCGAGTTCCGGGAGTTTTTCCCGGATAACGCGGTGGAGTATTTTGTTTCCTACTACGATTACTACCAGCCCGAGGCCTATATCCCGCACACGGACACCTTTATTGAAAAGGACTGCTCCATAAACGACGAGATAGAGCGCCTGCGCCATAGCGCGACCTCCAGCCTCTTTGAGCGGCGGGATGTTATCGTTGTGTCCTCTGTGTCCTGCATTTATGGCTTGGGCGACCCTATTGACTATGCCAACATGGTCATCTCCCTCCGCCCCGGACAGGTGCGGGATTTTGACGCGCTGCTGAGAAAGTTGGTGGAGATCCGCTATGAACGAAACGACATCGCTTTTGAACGCAACATGTTCCGCGTGCGCGGTGATACGGTGGAGATTTTCCCAGCCTACTCCAAGGACAAGGCAATAAGAGTAGAGTTTTTCGGGGATGAAATCGACAGGATAAGCGAGATTAACGCTTTGACCGGTGTGCCTATACGTTATGTAAACCATGCCGCTATTTACCCCGCGAGCCACTATGTCACCACCAAAGAAAAAATGGCGGCGGCCATCGAGCGCATACGCACTGAGTGCGACGAGCGGGTGAAGTTTTTCGAGGAGAACAACAAGCTGCTCGAGGCGCAGCGCATCCGCCAGCGCACGGATTATGACATTGAGATGATGCAGGAGCTGGGCTACTGCACCGGAATTGAGAACTACTCCCGCGTAATATCTGACAGAGCGCCGGGCAGCCCGCCCATGACGCTTATTGACTATTTCCCGGATGATTTTCTTCTCTTTGTGGACGAGAGCCATGTCACCCTGCCGCAGGTGCGCGCCATGTACCGGGGCGACAGGGCGCGGAAGGATTCCTTGGTTGAATACGGCTTTCGCCTGCCGTCTGCCTATGATAACCGCCCGCTCAAGTTTGAGGAGTTTACCGAGCGCATCCACCAGCGGGTCTATGTCTCCGCTACGCCCGGCCAGTATGAGCGCGAGCGCGCGGGGCAGGTCGTGGAGCAGATCATCCGCCCGACGGGGCTTTTGGACCCGGAGATATTTGTCCGCCCGATTCAGGGGCAGATTGACGATCTTATCGGCGAAATCAACGGCCGCATAGAAAAGGGCATGCGCTCCCTTGTGACGACGCTTACAAAGCGCATGGCGGAGGATTTGTCGGACTATCTTACAAACGCCGGCATCCGCTGCCGCTATATGCACCATGACATAGGAACCATTGAGCGCATGGAGATAATCCGCGACCTGCGTTTGGGCGAATTTGATGTTCTGGTGGGGATCAACCTCCTTCGTGAGGGCCTGGATATACCCGAAGTGGGGCTCGTTGCCATTTTGGACGCGGATAAAGAGGGCTTTTTGCGCAGCGAGACAAGCCTCATCCAGACCGTCGGCAGGGCGGCGCGAAACGCCGAGAGCATTGTTATAATGTACGCCGACACGATAACGCCCTCAATGCGCGCGTGTATTGATGAGACCAACCGCCGCCGCCAGAAGCAGAAGGCGTATAACGAGGAGCACGGAATAGTCCCGAAAACGATAATCAAAAACGTGCGCGATATTATTGAGATCTCTGCCGACGCAAGCACCGCGGCCGCTAAGAAGAGCGGCGTGAAGCTGACTAACAGAGAGCGGGCGGAGCTTATAGACAAGCTTGAAGCCAAGATGCGCAAGGCGGCGCAGATGCTCGAATTTGAGATTGCCGCAGAGCTTCGTGATGAGATAATCCGCCTGCGCGGCGAGAAATAGGGGGACAGGCATGAAACTGATGATACTTGACGGCAACAGCATGGCAAACCGCGCCTTTTACGGCGTGCGCCCGCTCAACGCCCCGGACGGGACGCCCACAAACGCCGTCTTTGGCTTTGCCTCCATCCTCCAGAAGCTGCTGGACGAGCAGAAACCCGACGCGGTCTGCGTGAGCTTTGACCTCAAAGCGCCAACCTTCCGCCATAAGAGCTATGACGGCTACAAGGCCAAGCGCAAGCCCATGCCCGAGGAGCTCGCGGTGCAGATGCCGCTCATTAAAGAGCTGCTTGACGCGATGGGCATCCGCCGCTATGAGCTTGAGGGCTACGAGGCGGATGATATTCTGGGCACAGCCGCCGCAAAATGCGAGGCCGAGGGCTGGGACTGCGTCATAGTCACCGGCGATAAGGACAGCTTGCAGCTTATAACGGACAGCACCACCGTCTGCAATGTCAAGACCCGCATGGGTCAAACTGAGACTATACTTTACACACCGACGCGCTTTCTTGAGGAATACGGCTTTGAGCCGAAGCTTATGGTCGACCTCAAGGCCCTGATGGGTGATGCGTCCGATAATATCCCCGGCGTGCCCGGCATCGGCGAGAAGTCCGCAATGGACCTGCTGCGCCGCTTCGGCGGCCTTGAGCGGGTGTATGAGAATATTGACGCGCCGGAGATAAAGCCCGCTGCCAGAAGAAAGCTGCTTGAGGGCCGCGAGAGCGCAGACATGTCCTATTGGCTTGCAACCATCGTGCGCGACGCGCCGTTGGAGTTTAAGCCCGAGGACAGCCTCTGGAACAGGGATTATAAATCTGAGCTCTATCCGCTTCTAAAGCGGCTGGGTTTTAATAAATTCATTGAAAAATGGGGCGTTTCCCCCGATGAGAGCGTACAGAGCGCCGGGAGCGCCAAGGCTCTGCCCAGAGTGGTGATAGAGGACGCTGCCGCCATGGCGGCGCTGGCGGAGACAGTCTCCAAGGCGGAGAGCGTTGCGGTGCTCTGCCTTGACGGGCTTGACCGCATTGAGCTCTGCGACGGGGAAAAGGTCTGTGAGGCGGCATGGGCGACCGCGGGGGAGGAGTATAACGCCCTCCTGCGGCGGCTGTTCTCGCCGGAGATAAAGAAGATTGGCCACAATGTAAAGGAGCTCATGGGGCTTTTGAAGGCCGAGGGTCTGCCGCTTGACGGCTTCGTGTTCGATGCGGCGCTGGCGGAGTATCTGCTGGATGCTACCGCCGGGGATTACGCGCTGCCCCGCCTTTCGCAGAAGTATTTCGGCGGCGAGATCGACGGCGCGCAGGCGCTGTACATGCTCTATCCCGAGCTTGACAAGTGCCTGCACGAGCTAAACATGGACAAGCTCTATTACGATGTGGAGCTGCCGCTGTGCGCGGTGCTTGCGGATATGGAGCAGGCGGGATTTTTGGTCGACCGCGCGGCGCTCTACCAGTTTGGCGAGAGCATGAACGGCGATATAGAGAGCCTCCAGAATCAGATTTGGGACATCGCGGGCGGTGAGTTTAATATAAACTCACCAAAGCAGCTCGGCGAGGTGCTGTTTAATAAGCTGGAGCTGCCCTACGGCAAAAAGACCAAGACCGGCTGGAGCACCAACGCGGACATTCTTGAAAAGCTCCGCGGCAAGTTCCCGATTGCTGACCTTGTGCTTGATTACCGCACGCTCACAAAGCTCAAATCCACCTATGCCGACGGGCTTTTGAAGGTCATAGACCCGGACGGCAGGATACGCACCAGCTTCCAGATGACCGTCACGGCTACCGGCAGGCTCTCCTCGACCGAGCCGAATTTGCAGAATATCCCCGTGCGCAAGAAGCAGGGGGCGCAGATACGGCGTATGTTCGTCGCCCCGGCGGGCATGACGCTGGTGGACGCGGATTACAGCCAGATAGAGCTTCGGCTGCTGGCGCATATTTCCGGGGACAAAACCATGCAGGACGCTTTTTTGAGCGGGGAGGATTTCCACGCGGTGACAGCGTCGCACGTGTTCGGCGTGCCGCTGAGCGAGGTTACACCCGCAATGCGCAGCAGCGCCAAGGCCGTAAACTTCGGCATTGTCTACGGCATTTCCGCCTTTTCATTGGCACAGGATATCGGCGTGAGCCAGTGGGAGGCCAAGGCTTACATGGACGCGTATATGGAGAAGTATCACGGCGTCCGGGATTATATGAAGGCCATCGTCGAAAAGGCAAAGGACGACGGCTATGTCAGCACGCTCTTTGGCCGCCGGCGTTATTTGCCTGAGCTCAAAAGCTCTAACTTCAATATGCGCTCCTTTGGAGAGCGGGTGGCGCTGAACATGCCCATCCAAGGCACCGCCGCTGACGTTATCAAGATAGCCATGGTCAATGTTTACCGCCGATTGAAAACCGAGAAGCTTAAATCAAGGCTTATTCTTCAGGTGCATGACGAGCTGATTGTCGAGTGCCCCGAGGAGGAGAGGGAGACGGTCGAGCGGCTTTTGAAGGAAGAGATGGAGCGCGCGGTGACGCTGTCCGTGCCGTTGACGGCGGATGTCAGCTCCGGCAAGAGCTGGGCGGAGGCGCACTGAGTGGAGCTTATAATAAGAGACGCGCGCATGGAGGATATCCCGGCGCTTGAAGTGCTGGAGCAGCAGTGCTTCTCCATGCCGTGGACGGCTGAACAGCTTATCGGCCAACTGCCCGACAAAAACCACCGCTTTGTGGTTGCCGAGCGCGCTGGTGAGCTCCTGGGCTATGTGGGCATGATGTTCGTGCTCGATGAGGGGTATATCTCCAACGTCGCCACAGCGCCCACCGCACGGCGGCAGGGCATTGGCCGGGCGCTTATAACAGCGCTTATGGAGCAGGCGCGGGAGCTTGAGCTGAGCTTCGTGACGCTTGAGGTGCGCCGGAGCAACGAGCCTGCCAAGGCGCTCTATGCTCAGCAGGGCTTTATGCCCGTGGGCGAGCGCAAGGACTATTACCAGCGCCCGAAAGAGGACGCAATACTGATGACCAAATTTTTGAAATGAGGCGCTTTAGCTTTGAAAATACTGGCATTTGAATCAACCTGCGACGAGACAGCCGCCGCCATAGTGGAGGACGGGCGCAAAATTCTGACCGACCAGATAGCATCTCAGGCAAAGCTCCACGCGGTATACGGCGGCGTTGTGCCGGAAATTGCCTCCCGCTGCCACGTGGAGGTCATTTCCATTCTGGCCCAGCGCGCGCTGGACGCTGCCGGGCTTGCGCGAAAGGACATTGACGCTGTTGCCGTCTCCTACGCGCCGGGGCTTATCGGCGCGGTGCTGGTGGGTGTGAACTTTGCCAAGGCCGCAGCCTTGGCGCTGGGCGTGCCGCTTATCCCGGTGCACCATATCCGGGGCCATATCGCGGCAAATTACCTCGCCTACCCTGAGCTTGAGCCGCCGTTTCTGTGCCTCGCCATCTCCGGCGGCAACACGATGATAGTCGATGTCCGCTCGTATACGGACATGAAGATTATCGGCGCAACAAGAGACGACGCGGCGGGGGAGTGCTTTGATAAGACCGCGCGCGTGCTTGGCCTGCCATACCCCGGCGGAAAGCCCCTTGATGATTTGTCCCAGGGCGGGGACGATAAGAAATACCACTTCCCGGTGTCCGTCGTGGACGCAAGCCCCTATGACATGAGCTTTTCCGGGCTCAAAACCGCAGTGGTGAATCTGGTGCACAACGCCGAGCAGAAGGGTGAGGCGCTGGACAGGGCATCTCTCGCCGCGTCCTTTACCCGCGCCGTCAGCGACAGCCTTGTGCCCCGCACGATGGCCGCCGCCCGTGAGCTTGGCTATAAAAACATTGCCATCGCCGGTGGTGTCGCGGCAAACTCCCGCATCAGGGCCGATTTCCAGGCCGCCGCGGAGAAGGAGGGCTGCAAGCTGTTTATCCCGCCGCTGCGCCTGTGCGGTGATAACGGCGCGATGATTGGCGCGCAGGGCTATTACGAGTACCTTGCCGGGACAAGGGCCGGCAGCGATTTGAACGCATACGCCAGCATGGAGCTTTGACTTGACAGGGGGCGGGGCATAGTGGGAGAGCATGACGGACACAGAAAACGCCTGCGGAAAAATTTTATAGAAAGGGGCGGGCTCTATGGCTTTTCTGACTTGAACGCCCTGGAGCTTCTGCTGTTTTATGCCATCTCCCGGCAGGACACGAACATTTTGGCGCACAGGCTTCTGGATAAATTTGATACGCTCAACGGCGTGTTGACCGCCACCGAGCAGGAGCTGATGGAGGTCGAGGGCGTTGGCGAGAGCACGGCGGTGCTCCTGCGCCTTGTCTTGCAGATAGCCAGACGAAGCGAGATTTCCAAAACCAAGGATATCCGCGCCATCCTCAGCTCTTCCGATGCGGGCAGATATTGTATGCCGCGGTTCATGTATGAGGAGGATGAGGTCGTGCTGATGCTCTGCCTTGACGCAAAGCGCAGGATTATAAAATGTGCCGAGGTCGGGCGCGGCATGGCAAACGCCGTTGAATCCAACCTCCGCCTCATGACAGAGACGGCGCTTCGCTGCAAGGCCTGCGCCGTGGTCATCGCCCACAACCACCCGGACGGCATAGCGCTGCCCTCGCCGGAGGATAACGCCGCCACAAAGCAGCTCATTGCCGCGCTTGAGCCGCTGGGCATAGAGTTCGTGGACCATATTATTGTCGCCGGGGAGGATTTCATCTCCTATGCCGACTCCGGCATGCTCCCGCTGTTTAAGGGCGGCGCACTGAGCAGATATTGATTTATTTAGAAAAATTAAGCATTTGACACTTAAAAGCCGTCTTGACATTTCGGCCCTGAGCCGTTATAATAAGTCCGTTAAAAGCCAATAATTTGGCCCTTGAAGCGCCATTGGCGTATTTGGAGGGAGGGAAATATATGTCTGAAATTTATGTCAAAGAGAATGAGTCTCTGGACAATGCTCTTAAAAGATTCAAGCGCAGCTGCGCTAAGTCCGGCGTCCTGGCTGACCTGAGAAAGAAGGAGTACTACCAGAGCCCCAGCGTCAAGCGCCGCAAAAAGTCTGAGGCAGCACGCAAGAACAAGAATAAGCGTTACTATTAATGCAATATTCTCTTAAAAAGCAGCACTTCGGTGCTGCTTTTTTATTGTATACAAAGGCAAAGCCTTTGTATACAATAAGGGGATTCACTCCGGGCGGCGAACTCTGCGAGGCTTTATATACAAGCTAAAAAGCGGTGCAGATGTGCTGCTTTTTTATTTTTTCTCCTGTTTATTTTGTAACGAGCCGGTTTAAGGGTAGACAAATGGCAAAATGGGTGTATAATTGTATACAATTATACAAGGTACACAGTGCCGGAAGGAGCGATCACATGCTTGAGCTGTCGCCCAGAACCAATTTGTTGGAGGAGAACGATTATAAATACACCCTTCAGGACGTGAAGGACCCCGTGCTGTACCGGGATGTGTATAGCTATGAGGAGGTGCCGAAGGTTGCCTTTAACCACCGGCGCGTGCCCATGTCCATGCCCGAGGATATCTGGATAACCGACACCAGCTTTCGTGACGGGCAGCAGTCTGTAAATCCCTACACGCCCGAGCAGATTGAGCACCTTTATAAGCTCATGTCCCGCCTTGGCGGGCCCTATGGGCTCATCCGGCAGACGGAGTTTTTCATTTACAGCAAGCGCGATTTGGAGGCCATAGAGCGCTGCATGGCGCTGGGCCTGCGTTTTCCGGAGATAACCACATGGATAAGGGCAAACCGCGAGGATTTCAAGCGCGTGCGTGAGCTTGGCATCAGGGAGACGGGAATGCTGGTATCGTGCAGCGACTATCATATTTTCAAGAAGCTCAAGATGACCCGCGCCCAGGCCATGGAGCACTACCTTGCCGCCGTTAAGGACGCTTTTGACGCGGGGGTCATGCCCCGCTGCCATCTTGAGGATATCACAAGGGCCGACTTTTACGGCTTTGTTGTCCCCTTTGTCAACGCCCTGATGGAGCTTTCCGAGGATGCGGGCATCCCCGTGCGCATCCGCGCCTGTGACACCATGGGCTACGGTGTGCCCTATACCGAGGTGGCCCTGCCCCGCAGTGTGCCGGGCATAATCTACGGCTTGCAGCACTACTCCGGCGTCGAGAGCGAGTATCTTGAGTGGCACGGGCATAACGACTTTTATAAGGCCGTCTCCAACGCCGCAACCGCGTGGCTCTATGGCGCAAGCGGCGTCAACTGCTCGCTGCTCGGCATAGGGGAGCGCACCGGCAACGTGCCGCTTGAGGCGATGGTGTTTGAATACGCCTCCCTGCGCGGCTCACTCGACGGGATGGACACCACCGCGATAACCGAGATTGCCGACTATTTTGAGCATGAGATGGGCTATAACATCCCGCCCATGACGCCCTTTGTCGGCCGCAGCTTCAACGTGACCCGCGCGGGCATCCACGCTGACGGCATGATGAAGGACGAGGAGATATACAACATCTTTGACACTGAAAAGCTGCTCTCCCGCCCGGCGGCCGTGGCCGTGAGCGCAAATTCCGGCCTCGCGGGTATAGCCTGCTGGCTCAACCGCTTCTACCGCCTGCGTGGTGACGACAAGGCAGATAAGCACTCCCCGCTGGTGGCGGAGCTTAAGGAGTGGGTCGACGCCCAGTATGCCGCGGGGCGCACAACGTCCATATCCGATGAGGAGCTTGACAGAGAGACGCAGCGCATCAAAAAACAGGGCGTGGAGGTGAAGGCATGAACCAGATTAAGCATGACCACAGGAGCATTTCAATCGCCGATCAGGTGTTTGAACAGCTCGAGCGGGACATTATCTCCGGAAAATACCCCCGGGGCGAGCTTTTGAGTGAGCTGCGCCTGTCCTCCGAGATGGGCGTCAGCCGCACGCCGGTGCGCGAGGCGATACGCCGCCTTCAGCAGGAGAACATCGTGCAGGAGTGTGGCCGGGGCGTGATGGTGCTGGGCATATCGAAAGAGGATATGCTTGATATGTATGATATCCGCATCAGGCTTGACGGGCTTGCCGCCCGCCGCGCCGCTGAGAATATGAGCGACGATGAGCTCAAGGACATGAAGGAGATCGTTGAGCTTCAGGAGTTTTACGTCGCCAAGGATGGGGATGAATACTCCGCCAAGCTCTATGAGCTCGATTCGCAGTTTCACGAGCTGTTGTACCAGGGCAGCGGCAGCCGCATGCTGGCGGAGGTGCTCTGCTCCGTGCACAGGAAAATGGCGAAATACCGCATGTCATCGCTCTCAAGACAGCGCCGCGCTGCAATGTCCATCGACGAGCATAAGGAGATTTACACCGCCCTCGCCGAGCGTGACGGTGACAAAGCGGATGAAGTGGCGCAGCGCCACGCAATAAACGCGAGAAAAAGCATGATGAATTTGGAGAATTAGAAATGGGTTTGAATATTACAGAAAAAATCATAAAAGCGCACCTTGTCTCCGGCAAGATGGAGCAGGGGGCGGAGATTGCCCTAAATATCGACCAGACTTTGACTCAGGACGCCACGGGAACTATGGCCTATCTTGAATTTGAATCCATGGGCGTGGAGCAGGTCAAGACCAAGCGCTCTGTCGCCTATGTCGACCACAACACCCTGCAATCGGGCTTTGAAAACGCGGACGACCACCGCTATATCCAGTCCGTCGCCAAGAAGCACGGCATCTGGTTTTCCCGCCCGGGCAACGGCATCTGCCATCAGGTGCATTTAGAGCGCTTCGGCATCCCGGGGATGACCCTCATCGGCTCCGACAGCCACACCCCCACAGCCGGGGGCCTGGGCGCGCTGGCCTTTGGCGCGGGCGGTATGGACGTTGCCGCCGCTATGGGTGGCCTGCCGTATTACATCAATATGCCCGCCGTTATCAAGGTCGAGCTTAAAGGCGCACTGCGGCCCTTCGTCTCGGCGAAGGACATCTCCCTTGAGCTGCTGCGTATTCTGGGCGTTAAGGGCGGCGTCGGCAAGGTTATCGAGTGGGGCGGCACCGGCATTGCCGGCCTGACCGTGCCTCAGCGGGCCACCATAACCAACATGGGCGCGGAGCTTGGCGCGACAAGCTCGGTTTTCCCCTCTGATGAGCAGACCCGCGCGTTTTTGAAGGCGCAGGGCAGGGAGCGGGACTATCAGCCTCTCGCCCCGGACGCCGACGCGCGGTATGAGCGAGTTATTGAAATCAACCTTGATAAGCTTGAGCCGCTGGCGGCCTGCCCGCATATGCCGGACAATGTCCGCCCCGTGCGTGAGCTTTCGGATATAAAGGTCGACCAGGTCTGCATCGGCTCCTGCACAAATTCCTCTCTGCGCGATATGCTGACCGCGGCGGCAATGCTCAAGGGGCAGAGGGTTTCCCTGGATGTGAGCATGTCCGTCTCCCCCGGCTCGCGGCAGGTGCTGACGATGCTCTCCGACTGCGGGGCACTGTCGGATATCCTCGCCTCCGGCGCGCGGCTTCTGGAGTGCGCCTGCGGGCCGTGCATCGGTATGGGCTTCTCTCCCAATTCCGGCGGCGTCAGCCTGCGCACCTTCAACCGCAACTTCCTTGGCCGCAGCGGCACAAAGGACGCGCAGGTATACCTTGTCTCCCCGGAGACGGCGGTGGCCTCGGCCATCACCGGCCATATCACCGACCCCACAACCCTTGGCATGGCGGCGCTCAGCATTGACATGCCCGAGAGCTTCAAGATAGACGACGGCGGCATCATCCCCCCGGCTCCCGCCGGTGAAGCGGCGGCGGTGGAGGTGCTGCGCGGGCCGAACATCAAGGAATTTCCCAAGGGCGCGCCCTTGACGGACAGCATAAGCGCGAATCTCACCCTCAAGGTGGGCGATAACATCACGACCGACCACATCATGCCCGCCGGGGCGAAGATTCTGCCCTACCGCTCAAACATCCCAAAGATGTCGGAGTTCTGCTTCACGGTCTGCGATGAGAGCTTCCCCGAGCGCGCGAAGGCCGCCGGGCAGAGCGTCATTGTGGGCGGGCTTAACTACGGCCAGGGCTCCTCGAGAGAGCACGCGGCGCTCGTGCCGCTGTATCTGGGCGTGCGCGCGGTGGTGGCGAAGAGCTTTGCCCGAATCCACGAGGCAAACCTCATAAACGCCGGTATCCTGCCCCTGCGCTTTAAGAATGAAAGTGACTATGACAGGCTCAATCAGGACGACAGCCTGAGCATTTCCGGCATTTTTGAGGGCTTGAAAACCGGGCATATGCTGCTCCACGCCCCGGCCGGGGACATTGAGCTCGTCTGCGATTTCACGGCGCGTCAGCAGCGCATACTGCTCGCGGGCGGCCTCTTGCAGGTGAAGGAGGATTAAATCATGGATGAATTTATAAACAGCGCGGCGGAGCATTTCAGGACACTGCTCAAGGAACAGATAGCCCGCCAAAAGCGCATGGAGAGCGCCGAGCCCGCCCGGGACTTTGCCGCGGCGGAGCATATTGTCATCGGCATAGTGCCCGGGGACGGCATTGGCCCCATCATCGTGCGCGAGGCAAAGCGCGTGCTCGAAAAGCTGCTGGCAGAGGAGATAGGCTCCGGCAGAATCGAGCTGCGCGATATTGAGGGCCTGACCATTGAAAACCGCCTCGCCACCGGCTGTGCCCTGCCGCCGGAGACGCTTGAAGCCATAAAAGCCTGTGATGTGCTGCTCAAGGGGCCGACGACGACGCCCAAGGGCGGAACGATGGAGAGCGCGAATGTCTCCCTGCGGCGGGAGCTGGATCTCTACGCCAATGTCCGCCCCGTTTCCATCCCGGAGCAGGGGATAGACTGGGCCTTTTTCCGCGAGAACACCGAGGGGGAGTACGCCCTCGGCAGCCGGGGCATTGAGCTTGAAAACACGCTGAGCATGGACTTCAAGGTCACGACCGACGCGGGCACGCGCCGCATCGCCAGAGCCGCCTTTGACTATGCCCGCGCAAACGGCAAGACCAAGGTCGCCATCGTCACCAAGGCGAACATTATGAAAAAGACCGACGGCATGTTCTCCCGCATCGCCCATGAGATAGCCGGGGATTACCCCGAGATAACGGCGGACGACTGGTATGTCGACATCATGACGGCAAATCTCGTCAATGAGGCCATACGCGCCGATTTTCAGGTTTTCCTGCTGCCGAACCTCTACGGCGATATCATCACCGACGAAGCCGCGCAGATTCAGGGCGGCGTCGGCACTGCGGGCAGCGCGAACATCGGCTCCCGCTGGGCAATGTTTGAAGCCATCCATGGCTCCGCACCGCGAAAAATCGAGAACGGCGAGGGGGATTACGCAAACCCCGCCAGCATCCTGAAAGCAGCGGCGCTGATGCTACGCCATATCGCCCTGCCGGAGAAGGCCGCAGCGCTCGAAAACGCCCTGCATGTCTGCACCGACGTTGAACGCCGCGTAGTCGTTACCGGTCACAGGGACGGCGCGACCTGCCGGCAGTTTGGAGACTATTTACTTAAAAAAATATGAATAAGCAAAAGCGGCTGCTCAAGTGAGCAGCCGCTTTTGCTTATTCATATATACTGCTGTATAGATACATCCGCACATCGTCAACGCTGACCTCAGCCGGTTCTCCGCTGCCGGAGAGCATATATGAGCCGGGCAGGGGCGCCGTCCCGATGGTGACGCGGAAATTCAGAAGCCCCGGAGAGCGGATAAAAAGCTGGGTGAACTCGCGCTCGGTTATGTCACTGGTCATCTCGTCGAGGATAAGCCGCCCCAAGGCGCTTGTGTCGATAAGGCCCAGATCATTCGAGGAGATTTTCAGCGCCAGCAGCACGGCCTGCGTCCTGTTTTCGGCATCCGCAGCCATCTCAACGCTGTCATCAAGGCGCAGATAGGCAAGTGCCTGTGTGCCGCTCAGACGGGCGCAGCCTTCAGCGTCGAGATTAATCTGCGTATTATCACCAAGAGCCTTTTCAATGGCCGTTTTCTCACTCTCGGAGAGCCTTATGCGCACGCCCTCAGCCTCGTTCAAAATTTTCACCGTGTCATCAGCGCTTAAAAGCATGTAGCCGTCGAGCTGCCAATCCAGCACAAAGTCTATGCCGCGGATAAGGGCCTCGGCGTCTGCCTCGGTGCTGATGTTTTTTATGCCCTCCCTGTCGAGCATGAGGGTGCAAAAGCCGGGGGAGAGAGTATTGAGCGTCACTTTGCTGCTGCGGCTGTTTATGGAGAGAACCGCGAATTTATCGGCGCTGACCGCACCCTCGCCCGAGTCGTCATATGGGCCGAGAATGAGAAAGCTGAAAACATCGGGGCTGTTGAGGTCAATTTCCGCGCCGTCAAGCCCGGCGGATATCTGCACACCTTTTGACGGGTTTTCAACGCCGGATTCGTCAATGCTCTTTATGTAATCCCGTATCGGGCCGAAGGGGTAGGGGCTGAGAAAGCTGTAAGCCGCCGTGCCGATGCAGACAAGCGCTAAGACAGACAGCAGGAGAATACGGCCTATCCTTGGCTTTTTCGTAGTCACATTGCCGCTGGAAGCGTCTTTTTCCGATTTGGCCATATTATCCCTCCCTTATACCTTGCCATAATAGCAGTATATAAGTAAATTCTAAGAATATCATTAATTATACACCCGTAAAAAAATAATTTCCATATAAAAAAGGAGGTTCCTTTCGGAACCTCCAAAAATTTTTGCTATGAAATTACTTCTTGACAGGGGGATAGTCGATGCCAAGACGCTTGCACTGGCGCTCGGGATCCCAGAAGAAGCCCCAAGTGGCATAGTTCTTGTTAATGGCGGTGTCCTTGGCAGTCCAAGTGGCGATCTCGCCCTTAGCATAGAGCTTGTCGATCTCTTCGTCGGTGTAGCCGAACTCGGAGAGGACTTCGCGGTTGTGCTCGCCGAAGCAGGGAGCGGCGGCAACGATCTGAGAAGGATTCTTCTTGAAGATGTTGACGGGGCCCATGCCCTTCATCGGGCCGTAGCACTGGTCTTCCCACTCAACGAGGTTCTCGCGGGCCTCGAACTGAGGATCGTTGAGGATATCTTCGGGGCCATAGGCTCTCTGGCAGGGAATACCGGCGGCGTTGAAGATCTCTTCCAGCTCGTCGCAGGTGTGAGCAGCGCAGAACTCCTCGCACAGCTTCTCGCCTCTCTGACCTCTGGGGTCGAAGAGGGGGAAGCCGGTGCACTTCGCAGGGACATCGCCGGTGCCGGGCTTGGGCATACCGATGATGGGATAGCCGCGCTCCACGGGACCCTGGCCGACGATAGCAACGAACATTGCGCCGCCGTCCTTGGTGTCATAGAAGGAGAAGCAGCAGGCCTGGTCGCTCTTGTTACCGGTACGTGTGGGAACAGGCTCACCGGGCTTCGGATAGCCCTTGTTGTACCAGCGAGCAGGATACTCGTCGAGCAGACGGAACATATTATCGTACTGGGCAACATCGCAGCTGTCGCCTTCGCCAGTGTGCTGAGCATTGATGTAACCGGCAAGTGCTACCATGCAGGCGTTGTAAGCGGTGACATAGTCGGACAGGTAAGGATTGACCTTGAGGGGGCTGGAGGTGGGGGAGACGCCGTTCATGTACATATAGCCGCCCATGGCCTGACCGGAAACGTCGTAGGAGGGCTTATCCTTGGAGGGGCCAAACTGGCCGTAGCCGGAGACATGGACGATGGTCAGCTTGGGGTTCTTCTCCCAGCAGGACTTATCGGTGAGGCCGCGCTTAGCATAGGAACCGGGACGGCCGGCCTCGATCCAAATGTCAGCCCACTCGATGCACTTGTAGAAAATCTTCTTGCCGGCGGGAGAGGAGGAGTTGATGGTGATGGAATACTCGTTTCTGTGGTTCTGAGCCCAGGAGTAGGTACCACGGGTCTGGCAGGCAATGTTGGGGGCCTCAGCCTGGAGAACCTTTGCGCCCATCTCAGCCATCAGGCAGCCGGCGAAGGGGCCGGCGATGTTGGTGCCGGTGACAAATACCTTGACGCCCTTCAGAACGCCAAATTCGGGATACTCATTGAATTTCTGTGTAAGCTTGTTTTCAATAACTTTCATTACTACAGTATTCCTTTCAGTAAATTTGGTATTGGTTTAGGCTAAAGTTAAACTAAGTTGATCAGGCTTCCTTGGCCGCTTTTGCGCGGACGGAGGGGAGCAGGAAGCAGATGACAATGCCGACTACAACGCAGACCAGCTGCACTATCGCGACAGTGTGGAGAGAAGAGGTTGCGGCAACAGGAACTTCCATGCCGGCAGCAGCTCTGGTGTTCATACCGGTGACGAACATGGGAACGAAGATAGCGACGCCGAAGGGAGCGCACATATCCTTGAACACGTTGAAGGTACCGGAAGCGGAGGAGGACTCGGTGGGAGCAACGCCGAACAGAGCGACCTTCATGAAGATGGTCACGTTGCCGCCAAGACCCAGACCGATGAAGAACAGGGCACCGCCCATGGCCAGAACGCCAGCGGACTCGTTGATGAGGAGCATGATAGCGGAGCCGATAGCGACAAACACGAGGGCGACAGCGGCGACGACCTTGGGCTCCTTCTTATCGGACATAGGTCCAAGCACGATGGTGCCGATGGCCATGCCGAGGTACTCAATGCTCATTGCGATGGAGGCGATGGTTGCCTTGCCGATGCTCATGCCGAAGTAAATCATTTCGGTGAGGCACGCGGTCATAAGACCCTGGGTAAGGAAGAGAACAACGACGGGGAGGATGAAGTTCTTGCGGAAGATGAACTTGCCGCTCAGAATGGGGGTGGCAGCCTTCTTCTCAACAAAGACAAGGATGATCAGGCCGACAACGGCGGCAGCGATGGAGACCAGAGTAGTGGTGGCAGCCCAGCCGCTCTGCTGACCAAATGTGGGGACGCAGACCAGAGCGCCGAACATGACAAGCACGAACACAGCGCCGGCCCAGTCGAAGCCCTTCATGGAGCCCTTGGGGATGTTGGGGTTGTCTCTGACCATGGCGGCGCAGAGAACGAAGGAGATAACGCACATTGCAACGCAGATCCACATGACGATGCGCCATGCGTCAGCAGTGCCGATAGCAGCCATCACGATACCGCCGACAGTCGGTCCAAAGATGACCATGCCGCAGGAGAGCGCCATGTAAATGGTGAAGCCCTGACCCATCTTCTCGGGGGGGAACTCCATCATGATGTAGGCCATGATGACAGGGGCAATACCGGCAGCGCCGATACCGACCATGAAACGGAAGACCAGCAGCATGGGGATGTTCGCGGGGCAGATGGCGATGAGCGCCTGACCCACGGTGTAAAGACCCATGGCGGCGAGCAGCATCTTACGGCGACCGATAGCACCGCCGAGCTTACCCATGATAGGCGCCATGGCGGCGGCAGCCAGAGAGTAGGCCAGGGTGATAAAGGTCAAGGAATCACTGGCATTCCATGCCTGGGAAATTGCGGAAGGAACGGAGGCGGTAAAGCCGCCGCAGAGACTCAGAACCGCAGCCGCGATAGCGTACGGCACAAAGCCTTTCATGTAGCTTTTGTTTTCCATAAACTTTCCAACTCCTAATATTGTTTTTATGGATACTTTCTTATGTGCTAAAATAAACGATGAATTATTCAGCGTTTATTAAAAGCCTTTTTTGAGACTCTCCTCTATGAGGGCGCTGCGGGTGACCTTACCGCTCTCATTGCGGGGGATAGGCTCGAATTCAAAGGATTTGGGAATCTTGTACGGGGGCAGGTAGTTGAGCGCCATCTTAATAAGCTCCTTGGAGGTGACGGGCGCGGAGGTCTCCACAATGGCGTGGATACGGTGGCCCCACTCAGCGTCGGGCAGGCCGACGACAACAGCGTCAATCACATTCGCGTTCTTTTTTAGAACCGCTTCTACCTCGGCAGCAAAGACGTTTTCACCGCCGGTGACTATCATATCGCTCCGCCTGTCGGCAAAGTAGAGATAGCCGTCCTCATCGAGATAACCCATGTCGCCCACGCTGCGGAAGCCTTCGCTGTCGGCCTCCAAGGGGGCGATGTTTTTGTATTCCACGGTGGGGCTGTTGGCGCCCCAGGACATGTAAATACCGCCGACCTCGCCAGTTGGAAGCTCTTTTCCGTCCTCATCGCGGATGGAAATGCTGCCGCCGGGCATACGGCCCACGCTGCCGCGGTGCTCTATCCACTCATCGCCCCGGATGCTGGTCATGCCGATACACTCGGTCATCGAGTATATCTCATACAGCTTCTCGGGGGAGACTATCTCAAGCCACTGCTCCTTAAGGTCAGCCGAGCAGACGCCGCCTGTGTGGCACAAAACCTCAACACTGGCAAAATCGTCCTTGGTGAAGCCGGGCAGCTTGATGATACGCTGCATGAGCGTAGGCACCATCTGCACATACTCCACCTTGTATTTCTTGATAAGGTCAACGACAAGCGACGCGTCGAAGCTTGAGGGCATTATCAGGGTGTTGCCCGCGAAAAGCCCGTCAAAAGCGGCCGAGTGAGGTGCGCCGTGGAACAAGGGGCCAGCCAGAAGCTGGCGCATTTCAAAGTGCATACCGGACACCGTGAACCAATGCTCAAGCCCGTTATCGTCAAGCCCGGCAGGCATATTCTGCTGAATAACCTTGGTCTTGCCGCTTGTACCGCCGGAGCAGTTGGCAAGATTGGGAATGGCGAGAATGTCAGGCGGCATCTCGGCGCTGTATCCGGCGCAGAGCTCTTTGAGCTCATTGGTCGAAAGACCGAAATACCCGTCCGGCTTCTTGCGGTTGGTAATCACAATGTCAGGTTCGACACACTCGCAGATCTCCAGCATATTTTTCTGCGGAGCTCTGTTGGAAACGGGAACATAGCAGCCGCCCGCCTTCCATATGGCAAAGGCGATGGCGATGTGCGAGGGGATGTTCCCCAGTGCGACCAGCACGCTCTTTCCGGGCTTAATGCCCTTGTCCAGAAAATACCAGGCCATACGGTTGGAGAGAGCTTCAAGCTCCTTCCAGGTCATAACGGACTCGTTATTTTCCGGGGAAATGTAGATAAGCGCCGCCTCATCCGGCTTGACTCTTGCCACATTGGCAAGCTGCGCGCCGGGAGTGCAGAAGCTTCGGCTCCCGTTATTGAAAATGTTAAAGTGCCTTGCGCTCATAAAAACTTCCTCTGAACCTGCCCGCAGCCCGTGGCTGCGGGCAGGTTCGTTACTGAATTATAGTTTCAGGGATAAATCAGTACACGTTGACAGGACGGAAGCCGCCGTCGACCTGGATGGTCTGACCGGTGATGTAGCTTGCAGCGTCGGAGGAGAGGAAGAGGATAGCGTTGGCAATGTCCTCGGCAACGCCGATGCGCTTGAGAGGAATGGTGCCTGCCATGGTCTTCTTCATTGCGGGGGGAACAGCGGCGAGCAGGTCGGTGTCAACAACACCGGGGGCGACAGCATTGACGCGCACGCCGAGAGGCGCAAAGGTCCATGCCAGAGACTTGGTCATGCCGATAACGCCGGCCTTGGTGGCGGGGTAGGGCAGACCGGCGGGAGTGCCGAAAATGCCGTTGACGGAAGCGGTGTTGACAACGCAGCCCTTGGTCTTGATAAGCTCCTTGCGGGCATACTTGGTGAGCATGTAGATGCTCTTCATGTTCAGGTTCACGAGGTTGTCCCACTCATCGGACTTGAGGTTGCCGAAGGGGGTGCTGCTGTCGTGACCGGCGTTGTTGACGAGAACATCGATGCGGCCCCACTTGGCAGCGACATCAGCGACCAGAGCCTGCATGGCCTTGAAATCGGGCTTGCTCAGATCCATGGCGCAGGTCATGACTTCGTAATCGGGGTTGATGGCCTTGAGCTCTTCGACGGCCTTGGCGGCGGTCTCTTCAAAGTGGCTGACGATGCAGACCTTTGCGCCGGCAGCGAGGAAGCCCTTAACTGCCGCAAAGCCGATACCACGGCTACCACCGGTGACGATGGCTACTTTGCCATTGAATGCGTTTTCAAACATTGTTCAATCTTCCTTTCATAATAAAAAAGTATTGCGTGTTTTCGGGGCTTTCCCGGAGCCCCTTTGCCATCAGCAATGCTATGCTATGAAACGATAATATTTTAACAGGTTTAGGCAGATACAGTTAGCCGAAGTTTAAATTTTTTGTATTAACCCATACGACAAAATCTTAGTTTTAACAATCAATATTTGGCAAAAACACAAAGCGGCCTGTCATTTTGCACAAAAATGACAGGCCGCTTTTGTCTACTTTGGTTCTAAACCGTCAAAACAATCGGCACAAATATGGACAAATTATGTCTACCGATGCTAAATGGACTTGAAGTAGCTTTTTGGCATTTTCTGGGTAATAATGCCTATCAGATCCATCATATAGCAGAAGCAGAGCTGGATTTTATCCGGGGAGGAATGGGCCATTTCCTCAACAAGAGCGTCCATCGAGTCGTTGGCAATCTCCGCCAGCAGGCCCTTCAGGCGCACCACCGGCGGCTCCGAGGGGACGGTAAAATGCTCCATTTTAAGATAGGGGTTTGCTATCATATAAACATATGTCCCGCTGTTCATGCGCGCCTCAGTGACCACCAGGGGGCTGCCCTTGCCGGGGATAAAGCGGTAGCGGTGGAAGGGACCGAGGTTTACAAGCGTGTTTGGGCTGAGCTTGTATTCAAGGCCGTTTATCAGCATTTTTCCCGTGCCGGAGCGCACCAGCATAAAAGTCTCGTCCCGGTTGTTGGCGTAGGCGGTGGGGGCTTTTATGGTTCTGGTGTGGGCCTGAATATCGTCTGGCAGGACGTTCTGCACAAAATAATCATGCGCGCCGGTAAACAGGGCGCGGGAAAAGGCCCCGGATTCGCCGCTGTCTTTCTTGAAAATATTTCCTTCAGCCATTTGATTTGCTCCTTTGGCTTCTCTTGCGCCTGAATTCGCCGGGGGAGACCCCGTTTATGTTGTAGAACACTCTGCCCATCGTCCTGTCCGAGCCGAAGCCGGACTCGATAGCGATGTCCACCGTCGGAAGCTCCGTCGTCGCGAGCAGGGCCTCGGCGTATCTCACGCGAAACTGAGAGAGAATCTGCTTGAAGCTGGAATCGAGCCTGTCCTTAAACTGCACGCGCAGGATATTTTCCGAGGTGTAGAGGTTGCGGGCGAGGGTATCGGCGTCTATATGCTCGGTCATGTTCTCATAAAGATAGCTGATGGCGGAGATGAGCGTCTCGTTCATGATCATGCCGCGGTAGACCCGCCCGTCCGTCCCGTCGGACATCATGCTTTTCGCGTAATTCTGAGGCGTTGTGCCAAAAAGGGCCTTAAAGCGGCGGAAGAAGGTTATCTCCATATTAAAGCCGGAGATCGAGCAGATATAGTCCAGCGGCAGCCCGTCATAGAGAAAATACGACGTGGAAAGGACGACGCGCATACGGCTCAAAAACTGGTTGAAGTTAAAGCCCGTGGCGACAAGCAGCGCGTGGTTTATCGCGGCTTCGCTTGTGCTGCCGCCCACGGCCTTTGCAACATCCGCGGCGGTGAGCTGCTGGTGGCTGTGCGTCGCGATATATAGGCTCGCCTGTCGGGCGAGGGGCATGGAGCTGAACTCATAGCTTGCCTTGCGCTCATGCGTCTCGCGGTTGAAAAGCAGCTCAATCTTGCGCAGAAAGGAGCTTCGGATAACGGCGGAGCCGTGCCCCTTCATCTCGCAAAGCCGCTTATACTGGCGGAACAGGCGCTTTATCTGCTCAATATTTCTCCCCTGCGGGCCGACGACCGGCGTACCGTTGACGATCTCGCGCTCATTGCTGGAGGAGAGCTCGCTGAACATATAGTAGCTCAAAAGCTGGTAGTCAAAGGGACAGACCCAGAGCTGGAGTTGGTCGCCGAAATCCGGGGATATGGTGAGCACCTGAGAGCACTGGATCCAGGCAACGCAGTCCGGCTCGATGGAAAACTCCTCGCCGTTTATGATCAGGGTGCCCCTGCCGCTGCGCACGAGGATGAAGTAGCTGTCAAGCTCCATGATGGGCGGAGTCTCCGCGCTGATGGTATGCTCCTGCAAAAGCAGATATTTATCCGTCCCACAGAAAAAACCGCTTCGGGGCGGCTCGCACAGGGGAAGGCTCTTTCTCTTTTCTGCCATGTAGCCAATACCTCCCTTTTAAGCAGGCACGATATACGATAAAACATATATTTATAATAAAGAATAGCATTTCTGCACAGCTTTTGCAAGAGATTATGAACGCTTTCGTCATTTTGCTGATAATTATTTTTAAATTTATGACGGTATAAAATGCTGTATCCTACTCAAAGCTGCGGGGCGGAATATAAAAATCCCCGAAAAACGGGGATTTTTCGTAAATTATTTTATGACAGCAAAAAACACCACGCCGAAGCGTGGTGTTGTGGTTACAGGCAAAGCCTCGCAGAGTTCGCCGCTCGAGGGCGGCGAATAAAATATAATAAGTTTACAGCGGCGGCGTGTACGTCGCTGTAAACACTTCTCACGTAGAGAGTGCATTTTTGCCCGCCTTTGACGGACAAAAATGCGCGGTTCGGAGTGCAAACTTTTTTGTAGACAAAGGCTTTGCCTTTGTCTACAAGCTAAAAAAACACCGTGCCGAAGCACGGTGTTTTTAATTGGATTACAGGTTGTAGCCGACCTCAAAGCCCTGATGCATAGCATCGCTGGACTGACCCGGCTTGATAGCGTCGCCGATGACATGGACCTCGGGAACGAAGGTCTTGAGCTCCTCGGACAGAGGATCGTACTTTCTGGAGCCCAGGCCAAGGACGATGTAGTCAAAGTTCTTGAGCCACTCTTCGCTGCCGTCCTCAAGATGCTGGATCTTGACATCATGCTTGACAACATCCTTCATCTCGCGGCCAACAGGCATCTGGATGGTATACTCGTTTATCTCGAGAACCTTGGAGTTGACGAACATGTTGGCGCCGTGATGATGGAGGGCCTCCATAGCAACGCTGCGGTTGGGCTGGCAGACGCCGGTCATCATCTGGGGCATCATCTCAATAAGGGTGACATCCACATCGCCGTTTCTGAACTTGGGGGAGTAGATGGAGTGAGGTCTTGCGTCGCGGTAGAGCATCTCCGCGGTCTCGCAGGCAACCTCGCCGCCGCCGAGGATGCAGACACGGCCGTTGGGGATGGTGACCTTGCGGCTGAGAACATCATGGGTGGTGACAGTCTCACACTCGTTGATACCCTTGATGAAGGGAGGAATGAACGGGGTTGCGCCGGTGGCGACGACAACAGCGTCAGGAGCAAACTCCTTGACAGCCTCAACAGTGGCTTCCTTCTTGAACTCAAACTTCACGCCGGCCTTCTTGGCACGGTAGTTGAGGTGGACCAGCCACTTGGTCATCTCCTGCTTACCGGGGGAGACAACAGCCAGATTCAGCTGGCCGCCGATGCGGTTGGACTTCTCCCAGACGGTCACATTGTGGCCGCGCTCGGCAGCGGTGACAGCGGTGTACATGCCGCCGGGGCCTGCGCCGATGATAAGCACATTCTTGGGCTTGTCGGTGGGATTGAACGGGAAGTCATACTCGCGGCCGACCAGAGGATTGATGTGGCACTTGCAGATGGGGTGCATGGGATCCTCGGGGGTGATGCAGCGGCCTGCGCAGGAGCCGCAGGGAGTGATGTCGTCAAAGCGGTTCTCGAGAGCCTTCTTCGGCAGGTCGGGATCGGCCAGCAGGGGACGGCCCAGAGTAACGCCGTCAACAAGGCCGCGCTCAACGATGTCGGCGGCGTAGCGGATGTCGTTTATCTTGCCGACGACGAAAACAGGAATGTTGACGACCTTCTTGATCTCGGAGGCCTCGTAGACATTCTTGCCTATCTTCATGCTGTGAGAGGGGATGATGTACTGAAGACCCTCGTACTGGACACCGCCGGAAACCTCGAGCATATCAACACCGGCTGCCTCAAACTTGGGGGCGAGGTAGAGCATCTCGTCGAGGGTGTTGCCGCCAGTGACGCGCTCGTCACCGGAGACACGCAGGACGATGGGGAAGTCGCGGCTGACATTGCGGCGGACCTCCTCAATGATCTCGAGCATCAGGCGGGCACGGTTGTCGATGCAGCCGCCGTACTCGTCCATACGCTTGTTGCGCAGGGGGGAGAGGAAGGCGCCGGGCAGCATGTAGGCGTGGGCGCAGTGCAGGGCGATACCACCGCAGCCGGCTTCCTCAGCGCGGCGGGCGGCCTGGCCGTACTGCTTGACGACCTTGTGAATCTCATCAATAGTGATCTCACGGCAGACATGGCCGTTGGCGTTTACGTTGACGGAGGGGCCCAGGGGCTTGATGCCCTTGAGAGCGCAGATGGACTCGGGGCCCGGATGGATGATCTGGGGGATCAGGGTGCTGCCGGCGTCGCTGACGCGCTTTGCAAAGTCAGCAAACTGGGGGACGAGCTTGTCCTTATCCAGAGCGGTGGTCTTGCCGATGTACCAATACTTATGGTCAACAGTGACAGCGTCGATAACCACGTAGCCAACGCCGCCCTCGGCACGGCGGACAAAGATGTCGGCCAGCTGCTTGGGAACAGTACCGTCGGTAGCCTCGTAGTGCATGCTCATGGGAGCCATTGCAATACGGTTTTTAAGAGTGGTCCTGCCTAACTTAAGCGGGGAAAAGAGCTTGGCATTTTTCATGTCAGTGATCATTTCTTTTAACCTCCTAAAAATATATGTATGGTATGCTCGGATTTTCGGCGGGCTTGTCCCGGACAGGGACAATGCTCGCATAAATTTTAACTATCTAAAAGTATAAACGAAGTTTGCCGTCTGTGTCGAACATTTTTTCCGTTAAAGAAACCACATTCTCATAAAAAAATTCATTAAACATTGTGCAACATGCAGACAATAAATCGATTTTCGCTGTCAACTGTCTTTGAATATCTCATAAACTTCAAAAAAATTCTCATAATTCAAAGTCCGTTTCGCCGGTGCAAATTTCCCGAGAAAATGTCTATAATGCAGTAGAATGCACAAAAAATCAGCACTTCAAATGTACAAAATAACGAATTATATGAAACAAAGACAGTAAAATTTGAAATTTTGTACATCAAAAGAGCACTATATTACCAAAATATTACGTACATATAACCCGATTCAGCGTTAAAATTTCGACAAGAGCAAAAATTCTTAGCCACGGCATTGCTTTGGGCCGGTTTTTCCCGGGCCGGTCCGCGACTTCAATTGCATGAAACAAAATGTCAATTTCCAAGAAAGGATGTAAAACATGAAGTACGATGCATTGTTTTCCCCTATCAAGCTGAGAGGCCTTGAGCTCAGAAACCGCGTTGTCATGCCCGGCATGGCCACCAAGATGGCAAAAGGCAAGCACGACATTCATGAGGATCTGCCTGCTTACCATGCTGCCCGCGCGGCCGGCGGCTGCGGCCTGAACATCATCGAGATCGTGTCCACCTCTTATCAGCCCCACGCCACCATTTACCTTGGCCTGTACAACGAGCACCACAGAGATGAGCTCAAGAAGGTCACCAAGGCTATCCACGATGCCGGCGGCAAGGCCTGCGCCCAGATCTGGCACGGCGGCTTTGTTCCCGAGGCTTTCTTTGATGAGACCAATGTCCGTGAGACTCCTGACACCATCACCGTTGAGCGTATCCATGAGATCGTAAAGCAGTTTGGTTACAGCGCAAAGCTCGGCGTTGAGGCCGGCCTTGATGCTCTTGAGTTCCACGCTGCCCATACTTACCTGCCCCACGAGTTCCTCAACCCCTATCTGAACAATCGTACCGACGAGTACGGCAACCAGAGCCTCGAGAACCGCGCCCGCTTCTCTCTGGAAGTCATCCGCGAGATGCGCGCCAACATGCCCGAGGATATGCCTCTTATCATGCGTCTTGACGCCATCGATGAGATGCTCCCGAAGGTGACCACTCTTGAAGAGACCATTACCTTTATCAACTGGGCTGCCGACGCCGGTGTTGACGCCGCTGACCTCTCCCGCGGCAACGCGAGCTCCCTCGCCACTGTTTACGAAGTTCCTCCCTACAACCTTGAGCCCGGCTTCAACATGGACAACATCAAGGCTGTCAAGGACGGCATTAAGATCCCTGTCATCGGCGTTGGCCGTGTGAACACTCCTGAGAAGGCAAACCAGCTCATCGAGGATGGCTATGTTGACATGATCGCTGTCGGCCGTGCTCAGCTGGTCGACCCCAACTGGGTCAAGAAGGCCATGGAAGGCCGCGATAACGAGATCCGCAAGTGCATCGGCTGCTGCCAGGGCTGCTACGACAAGGTCGTCGATCCCAAGGCCACCCACATCACCTGCACCCGTAACCCCATGCTCTGCCTGGAGTACAAGGGCATCAATCCTGCCGAGACCGCAAAGAACGTCATGGTCGTCGGCGGCGGCATCGGCGGTCTGATGACTGCTGAGTTCCTGAAGATGCGCGGTCACAACCCCGTTGTATACGAAGCCGAGCAGGAAGCCGGCGGTCAGTTTGTTCTGGCCGGCAAGGCTCCCAAGAAGCAGGAGTTCACCGATGCTATCCTTTGGGAAGTCGAAGAGTGCAAGCGCCGCGGCATCGAGATAAAGACCGGCACCAAGGTCACTCCCGAGCTCATCGCCGAGGTCAAGCCTGACCATGTTGTCATCGCCACCGGCGCCCGCTATGTCGCTCCCGAGATCCCCGGCATTGACAATGCTGATGTTGTCTCCGCTCAGGATGTCCTCGCCGGCAAGGTCGAGGCCAAGGGCGAAGTGCTCATCATCGGCGGCGGCGGTGTCGGCTGCGAGACTGCTCAGTACCTCGTTTCCAAGGGCGTGACCGATGTCCGCGTTATGGATCAGAAGCGCGTCGGCAACAATATGGGTATGCTGCGCACCATGTTCCAGGATATCGAGTTCCCCGGCGACATGATCAAGAAGAGCAACAAGTCCAAGCTCGTCTCCATCGGCGACCATGAGATCACCTATAAGTTCACCGGTAAGGACAAGAAGACCGTCGAGAAGACCCGTCACTTTGACACTCTCATTATCGCCTACAGCACCGTGTCCTACCCCTATGCTGACCTGACCGCCAAGTGCGATGAGCTGGGCATTGCCTATGACGTCATCGGCGACGCGAAGCAGGTTCGTATGGGCATCGACGCCACTGCCGAGGCCTATGAGGTCGGTATGCGCATCTGATAGCGCAGCTTTTTGAAAGGAGAATTTTTCATGACAGTTGAAGAACGTCTGGAAGCTCTGGAAAAAGAAGTACAGAGACTCAAGGATATCGACGAGATAAAGTGCCTGAAGGCCCGCTACTTTGCCGCCCTCGACACCAAGGACTGGGATGGCCTGAAGGCCACACTTCACCCCGACATTGAGACCGCTTATTCCGACGGCAAGCTGGTTTTCCACGGCCCGGAAGAGGTCGGCAATTACATGGCGGAGAGTATGCCCCAGACCGAGATCACCCTCCATCAGGGCCACACTCCCGAGATAGAGATCATCAGTGATACCGAGGCTGTCGGCCACTGGTATCTGCAGGATAACCTCATTTTTGCCAAGGACAACCCCTATGAGGGCCTCCAGATCCAGGGCAGCGCCCTTTATACTGATAAGTATGAGAAGGTTGACGGCAAGTGGCTCATTAAGGAGACCGGCTACCTGCGTATTTACGAGGAGTCCTTCCAGAGAGACAGCACTCACCGCATCCGCATCAATATGTTCCGCCCCAAGAAAAAGAAAGTCGCAAAGAAGTAATTTCAGCGAAAATCTCAATTTTAATCAGAGCTATGCACCATATGGTGCATAGCTCTGAATTGAAAAAGCGGCTTTTGCCGCGTTCTTTACTTTAGGAGAAGGTACCATGCTTTTATCAGGACAGGTTGCAGTCATAACTGGCGTTAATTCCGGTATCGGGCGCAAAACGGCAGAGATTTTTGCCGAACAGGGCGCCAATATTGTGGGTGTTGACATCCGCACAGATCGGATGGAGGAGCTTCAAAAGCAGGTAGAAGCATACGGAGCGAAATTTCTCGGCTGCCAGTGTGACGTGCGCAGCGAGGAGGATGTGAAGGCCTGCCTCTCAAAGGCTTTCAAGACCTTCGGCGCGATTGACATTATGGTCAACATCGCCGGTGTCTCCAGCGACAGACCCATCACCCGCACAACGGGTGAGGAGTACCAGCGGGTCATGGATATAAACGTCAGAGGCACATTCAATTTCTGCAAAAACGCCGCCGTGTACTTCAAAAAACAGAAGCACGGCGTTATAATCAATACCGCCTCCGTCAACGGCATATACGGCGCGGGAATGGGCTGCCCCTATTCCGCCAGCAAGGGCGCTATCATCAGCCTGACCAAGTCTCTGGCGATAGAGCTTGCCCCCTGGCATGTGCGCGCAAACGCCGTTGCCCCCGGCGTCGTCAACACCGAGATGGTGGCCGTCCTGGGTGAGAAGGAGCGCCAGTGCTTCGTTGACTCCATACCGCTCAAGCGCATGGGCGAGGCGGAGGATATATCCCGCGCAATGCTGTTTCTTGCCAGCGACTGGGCAAGCTATATCACAGGGACAATAGTAAATGTTGATGGCGGCTACCGCCCCCCAACGATCAATATGTAAAAACCATAGTTGCTGTTTGGGAGGATAAAAGCCTTCTTACAGCAACCATAAATATGCTGCCTGCACTTGCAGACAGCATATTTATGGTTCAGCTTGTCAAAGAAGCCCCGGAGGGGCTTCTTTGACAAAAGGGGATTCGCTCCGTTCGCGCATTTCTGCCCGCGTGAGAGGGCAAAAATACACTCTCTCCGCGCAAAGTGTTTTTCCCGATGTACATGCCACCGGGAAAATCGGATTTAAACCGAACCGAAGCCCAGCGCAGCGGGTTCGGTTCGGAGAGGAAGATGGCGCTGATGGATATGCAGCTTTCACCACACTTGGTGGAAGCGAAATGTAATCAGCGTCATCTGACGAGCGGGCGGCGAACTCTGCGAGGCTTTTTCCCATTCAAATTTATTGCGGTTTTGTTTTGCAAACGTTTTCGGAGAATTTCTATGCTGCATGAACTGAGAGTTAAAATATACAGGAAGATACGCTTCAAGACCTGGTACAGAAAAATGTACCATTACCACTCAAAGCGCGATAAGTTAGACGGCATCATCCGCACCCATAAAAGCCCGGAGGAGCTTTCGGACAAGCGCTATTACAATTCCCTGCGGCGGGACATGATTCACTGCCTTTTGAAATACGGCGCTTATTATGTGGAATATTTTTCCTTCGGCTTTGAGGGGAAGGACGAGGCTTACAGAAGCTCCTTTATCACCGAGGGCATCCGCATGAGCTTCTATCCCCGCATGAACGACGCGAAAAACACCGACTCCATCGAGAATAAATTCCGCTGCTACAAGCGCTTTAAGGACCTGTATAAGCGCGATGTTATCTGCATCCGCAAGCGGGACGAGGAGAGCGAGGAGGCCATCGCGCAGCTTGCGGACTTTGGCGCGAAGCACGAAAAATTCATAGTCAAGCCCATATACGCCGCCTTCGGAAAGGGCGTGCATATGGAATCCCTCTCGGATTACGAGAGCCCCGCAGATGCCTACCGCGCATATCATGAGCAGGGCGCGGTTCTGGAGGAGATCATAGAGCAGGGGGCCGCCATGGCCGCCATTCACCCCGATTCCGTCAACACCCTGCGTATGCCAACGGTTGTTATCAAGGGCGCGGACGGGGAGCCGGAGGTCAGGCTCTTCCATCCGAGCCTGCGCGTCGGCAGAAACGGCAGCGTTGTGGATAATTTCAGCGCCGGCGGCATCACCGCGCTTATTGACCCCGAGAGCGGAAAGCTATATACTGACGGAGTGGACAAAAAGGGCAACAGCTATGAGTGCCACCCGGACACCGGAGTGCGCTTTAAGGGCTATCAGATACCCGAGTGGGGCGAGGCCGTCAAAATGGTGAAGGCCGCAGCCCTCTCCGTCCCGGGCAACCACTACTGCGGCTGGGACCTGGCCTATACGGCGCAGCGCGGCTGGTGCATGGTGGAGGCAAACTCCACCGCGCAGATGGGCGGCATGCAGATAGTTACAAAAACAGGGCGCAGAGCGGAGCTTGAAGCGCTGATAGCTAAAATGTGAGGAAGAACGATGGAGCAGACTGGGATTTTCCATGGCGTGTCAGCCAGGAAATACATAAAGGAATTTTCCGGGGAAATGGCGGAAAAGTACGGCCTTGACCCCAAATTCGTTGAAAAAGACATAATAAAAGCCAAAAAATATAACCACATTTCCTTCGGCGAGTATGAATGGACAGGCTTTTATGCGCTCAGCGAGGCGCAGAAGAAAACTGTTTCTACCCTGTGGACAAGGGCCGAATTCAGAAAAACATTTACAGACAGAAGATATATCTGTATACTCATGAATAAGTTCATCTTCTCCAAGGTTTTTGACGAGTTTTACCGCCGCAAAATCTTCATGGCGGGGCAGATGGACGCAGAGCGCGTAAAGCGCCTCGCCGGGGACAGCGGCAAGGTCGTCTATAAGCCCAACTGCAAGGGTCAGGGGCAGGGCGTGCGCGTGCTGGATGTTGAAACCGACGCGCAGATTGCTGCCGCGCTGGAGCTTTTCAAGAGCGAGGATAACGCCATTGTTGAGGAGTTTATCTGCCAGCATCCCGTTATGGCGGGCTTCAACCCCAACGCCGTGAACATTGTGCGCTTTTATTCCGTCGCCTCACCTGCGGGGATGTATATATTCGCCCCGGTGCTGACAACGGCTGTGAATATGGACATTTCAAACGGCAGTCAGGACGCGCTGACAGCCGTTGTGGATATAAGAAGCGGCAAAGTCCTTACGGACAGCGTCGACCAGAACAATATCGTCGACTACGCCGCCCACCCCCTGACAGGGGCGGTTTTCAAGGGCGCGGAGCTTCCTTATTGGGATGAGTGCCTTGAGCTTCTGCGCCGTGCCGTGCCGCTGGCGGGGAAGATTTCAAACATCGGCTGGGATGTGGCCATAACCGAAAACGGCCCGCTTATCATCGAGGCGAACACCATTCCCGGCTTCAATTCCGCCCAGTACCGAGGCTTCGGCTGGGTGACGGATGGCTGCGGCTATCAGCCGCTGTTTGACGAGGGGCTCAAGGGCATCCAGTTTGAGGACGACGGCAGATTTGAGAAAACGGTTTTAAAGATCAGATAAATACCCAAAGGAGCGGGATGGGCATGGAGATAATAATATCAGTATGTTTTTTTGCGCTTATCGCGGCAACGGCGCTCATTTACAGGGGCGTTACCGCCGCACGGCTGCGCCAGCGCGGGGATAAGCGATGAATATTTACTCCATCGGCATTTTATGCTCCTTTGTCATTTTCCTGCTCATCGGCATCTTCGCCGGGCGGCGGGTGAAAAATGTAAATGATTACTATGTCTCCGGCAGGCAGGCACCAACGGCGCTTATTGTCGGCTCGCTTATCGCGTCCTTCCTGTCCACCGGGGCCTTTCTGGGGGACACCGGCGAGGTGTACTCCGGCTTTTTCATGGGCATCGTCATCGTCGGCATCATTCAGGCAACGGGCTATATCTTCGGCGCCTGCTTTTTCGGCGTGTATATCCGCCGCAGCGAGGCAACGACCCTGCCCGAATATTTTGGCAGACGCTTTAACTCCCTGCATTTAAGGCGGCTTGCATCCGTAATCATGATTGTCTCCGTCAGCGCCTATCTCCTCTCGGCAATACAGGGCGTTTCGACGCTCATGAGCAAGATAACGGAGCTTGATTACACGCTCTGCGCCATCATCGTGTGGCTTGCGTTTACAGTGTTCACCATCTATGCCGGCTCTCCCGGCGTCCTGCTGACGGATACGGTGATGTTTCTCGTGTTCCTCGTGGCGGCGCTTATCGGCGTTCCGTTTATCGTCAAGGCGGGCGGCGGCTGGTTCGGAGGCATCGCGGCCCTTGCAAACTGCGAGAATATGCCGGGCATCATCTCGTGGTCCGGTAATCTTGACTATCTCTACCCTGACGGCTGGAGCAATCTTGCCTGGGCGGTGACTTACGGCATCGTCTGGGCGCTGGTCGTGGCGATAAGCCCATGGCAGACCAGCCGCTATCTCATGGCAAAGGACGAGCATGTTGTCCTGCGCTCCTCGGTCTGGGCCTCCATCGGCGTCATGGTGGTCACGGTCGCGCTCTATTTTACCGCTGCCTTCATCCGCAACATTAACCCCGGGCTTGTAGGCAGTGAGGCGCTTATCTGGGCGGCGATGAATGTGCTGCCGCTTGTTGTGGGCATAACCATGCTCACGGGCATTGCAGCGGCGGGCATATCCTCTGCCTCGACCTTCCTGTCGCTCATCGGCTTTTCGGCTGCGAGTGACATTGCGCCCGATGAAAAGCGCGGCGATAAAAAAACACTGCGCATCTCCCGGCTTTCCATGCTGGCGGCAAGCCTTGTCATCCTTGCCCTTGTTATTATTAACCCACCGAAGATTTTTGTCATCATGTACTTTGGCGGCACGGTCATTGCAAGCTCGTGGAGCGTCGCCGCTATCGGCAGCGTCTGGAGCAAGCGCCTGAGCCGCGGCGGGGCATACCTGAGCATGCTGCTGGGCTTTGTCGGCTGCGTCGGCTCTAAGATACTCTACGCCGGAATGGGCATCACCCCGCCGGTGTATCTCGATTCGTTCTTTATCGGCATCGTGCTGAGCCTGCTCGGTGCTGTCATTGGCTCAAAGCTCATAAAGATAAGCCCGGAGGAGACTGTGCGGCGCGATGCGCTGCGAAATAACACCCCGGAGACTGACCTTGCCAAGGCGAGGACGGATAACAGAATGTGGCTTATTTACTTCGCCTTTGCCGTGCTGGTGGGTCTGTTCTTCCTGTTTATGTACGCGCTGCCGTACACAAAAGCCCTTGGAATGTGAGGAGAGATAATGCAACCTATAAAACTCTACTATGCAAGGCTCAACAACATGGGCGACCTGCTCAATGAAATTATCGTTGAGCGCGTCATGGGCTTCAAGGTGGAGCGCTGCTCCGTTCTCACCGGGGAGATGAGCGCCATCGGCAGCCATCTCGGGATGTACACCTATCATGGCAACCCCCTCATGCGCGCGCAGCAGCTTATAAACGGAAAGAAATCCCCCCATGTGGACGTCTGGGGCACGGGCTTTATAAATTACGACGATTGCAAGGGGCATTTCTTCAAGCGGGACATGGTGTTTCATGCCGTGCGCGGGGAGCTGAGCCGCCGCGCGGTCGAGCGCATGACCGGCAAGGGCCTCGACATTCCCACGGGCGACGCGGGGATTCTCGCCTCCCATCTTTTTAACGAGCGGCAGGAAAAGCGGTACAGCGTGGGCATTATCCCGCATATCTGCGACATTGACGACCCCGCAGTGGCGGCGCTGGCGCAAAATTATGAGGATTCTGTCATAATAAACCTCCGGGATGAGCCTATCGAGGTCCTGCGGCAGATCGACCGCTGCGAAGTAATTTTATCCAGCAGCCTGCACGGGCTTATCGCCGCGGACAGCTTCCACATCCCCAATAAGCACATTGTGTTTTCCGACCGCCCGAAGGGGGACGGCTTTAAGTTTGACGATTATTACTCGGGCTTCGGCGTGTTTCATATGCCCTGGGACCTGCGGGAGAAAAAGGCGCCGGAGATTATTAGAATAAAAGACGAATATATGATAAGCATCAGGGCGGTGGAAGAGAAGAAAACGGACATGAAAAGGTCTTTTCCAATGCCGGAGGGATGGTTAGATGTCAAATAATGACCTTGTATCTGTTGTGATACCTTGTTATAATCGAAAGGACAGGCTGCTTGCCTGCCTTTCGAGCGTCTTGAGCCAGAGCTATGAAAATTTAGAGGTCATTGTGGTGGATGACGGCTCGACCGATAATGTCGGGGAGCTGTTTACCAATATTGCTGACCCCCGGCTCTCCTTTTTGCGCTATGAACAAAATCAGGGCGCGTGCCACGCCAGAAATTACGGCGCGGAGCGCTCACACGGGGAGTATATCGCCTTTCAGGACAGCGACGATGTGTGGTACCCCGATAAAATTGAGCGACAGCTTGCCTTCTTGAAAGACAGCGGGGCCGACATGTGCTTTTGCGGCATGGACAGAGTCTCCGCCGCGGGCAGCGGGTATTATTTCCCGGTGCACGGCTTTTCCCCGGATAACGCTCTGGAGCAGTTTCTGGCGGAGAATCGCGCGGGCACGCAGACCATGCTGATGCACCGCCGCGTCTGGGAGAAGCTCCGCTTTGACGAGAGCTTCCGCCGCTATCAGGACTGGGATTTCGCCATCCGCGCCGCGGCGAATTTTGAGCTTGCGTACCTTCCGGCGGCGCTTGCCCGCTCGGAGGTGGGGGAGGACAGCATCTCCTTTGCCGTCAAGTCCTACCCCGCGCTGCAAAAGCTCTATACAAAGCATCTGGCGCTTTATAAGCAGCATCCCACGGCTGACGCGGTGATGAACCGCCGCATGGGAAAGCGCCTGCACAACTCAGATAAAAAAGCCGCGGCAAGGCACTTTGCGTACAGCTTCCGCCTCAGCCACAGCTTCTACGATTTTTGCTACATGATAGCCGACAGCATAAAAAGAACAGAGAAAGACGGTTGAAAGCTATGACAGCGTTTGTTATTCTTCATTACCGCGCCATTGACACCACCATAAACTGCGTTAACAGCATCAAGGCCCTTATGGGGGAAAAGCATATTATCATTGTTGACAATGCCTCCCCGGACGGGACAGGGAAAAAGCTCCTTGAACGCTACGCCGGGGACAGCGGCGTAACCGTCATTCTCAGCGAGAAAAACGAGGGCTTTGCCCGCGGCAACAACATCGGCACGCTCCACGCCTGCCGGAATCTTGAGGCGGACTTTGTAGTGGTGCTCAATAACGATGTTGAGATTCCGCAGGCGGACTTTATCCCGAAGCTGCATGAGATCTACACCGAGCATCCCTTTGACCTTCTGGGGCCGGATATTGTTTCCGTCTTTTCCGGGATTCACCAGAACCCCAAGTACATGCGCGGCTGCAACCTCCAGTCCGTGCGGAAAAAGCAGGAATATGTCCGCCGCAGCCAGAATCCCTTGTTCATGCTCTTAAGCAGCGGCGAAAAAGTGAACCCCGCTTACTGGCGTACTCTCCAGCGCCGCCGCCGTGCAAAGCAGGGGATAGATTCAAGCCTCCCCGCCGAGGGGGTGGTGCTGCACGGGTCATGCGTCGTCTTTTCAAAGCGCTATCTTGAGGACCATCCGGAGCCCTTCTACCCCAAGACCTTCATGTACTATGAGATGGAGATTCTTGAGTGGCTCTGCCGGCAGGAGGGGCGCGTCATGCGCTATGACCCCGCCGTGTCGGTGCTGCATTATCAGTACGTCGCCTCCAAGATGGAGTACAGGTCGATCATCCGCCGCTCCATATTTGTGGCCTCCTGCCTGAGTGATTCCCTCAAGGCAGCGGAGGAGCTTATAAGCGCCTATGAAGCTGCCGAGGTGCCCGTACAAAGGGCCGAGAGCCATCAGTTCATTCCCGCCGCCCCGGCGAGAGAGCGCGTTGGCAGTGCGTTATGAGCATCAACAAGAGTGCGGCAAGGCTGTTTTACGCCGCAATTTCCTACATATCGCCGAGGCTCAACACGAAGCTGCTGTTTAAGCGCAAGTTCGGCAGGGAAGTGGAGCTTGATGAGCCCAAGACCCTCAACGAAAAGCTGCTTAAAATGAAGCTGGAAAGCTTTGGCACGGACGAGCTTGTGCGCCGCTGTGCGGATAAATACCGGGTGCGCGATTTTGTCGCGGAGCGCGGCTGCGGTGAGCATCTCAACCGCCTGCTTGCCGTGTACTACCGGACCGAGGATATTGACTGGGACGCGCTTCCCGAGCGCTTTGCCATCAAGTGGAACTTTGGCTGCGGGTATAATCTCATCTGCGCGGACAAGGCCTCACTGGATATTAGGGCCGCGGTCAAAAAGCTCAAAAAATGGCAGAGAGAGCCGTTTTGGGCGTATTATTCTGAATTGCAATACAGGAACGTTCCCAAAAAGCTGCTGGTTGAGGAGTATATCGGCCTTGACGGCGGGCAGCTTCCGGAGGACTATAAGTTCTACTGCTTCCATGGTGAACCCTACTGCGTCATGCTCTGCATGGGCAGAACCGAGGGCTGGCCGAAGTTCTATTTCTTTGACCGGGACTTTAAGCTCCTGCGCATAAACCGCGACTCGAAAAACGCGCCGGAGGATTTCGCGCCCGCGAAGCCGCTCATGCTGGATGAGGCCTTTGAATTGGCGGCCCGGCTCAGCGCGGGCTTTCCCTTTGTGCGGGTGGATTTGTATTTGACTGATAAGGGCGTGCGCTTTGGGGAGATGACCTTTACTCCTGCCGCGGCCCTTGACAATAAGCGCCTGCCGGAGACGGATCTGCTCTTTGGCGGCATGCTGTAAAGGCGGAAATGCGATGTCCCGTATAAACGCGCTGAAAAAAATATACGCCATGTCCCGCCATATATCTGCGCTGCGGGGCGGCAGTGTTTTGCGGTATTTTCTCGACGGGGCCTATTGCTCGTATAAGCACGGCGCCTCGCCGGAAAATTACTTTGTCCTGCGCTTTTTTGAGCTCAATAACGCCCAGCGCGCGCTGTTTTTGACCTCCGGCCGCTCAAAGGCCGCCGATAAGGCGCTCAACCGCGGCGCCTCCGCCGAGCAGAAGGCAATAGTAGGCGACAAGAGCCTTTTTAACAAGGCAATGAAAGATTATGTAAACCGCGAGAGCCTCTTCGCGCCGGACAATGATTATGAAAGCTTCTCGGCGTTTTTGGACAGGCATGGTGATTTTTTCATAAAGCCCGTCGGCGGCACGATGGGCAAGGGCATAGAAAAGCTCCGCTCCGCCGATATCGCGGACAGAGAGAGCTTTTTCCTCCGCTGTCGGGCGGAGCGCCTGCTGCTTGAAGAGCCAATAGTCCAGCACCCGGCGCTTGAGCGGGTCTGCCCCGGCTGCGTGAACACCGTGCGCATAAACGCCGCGCGGCGTAGGGACGGCAGCGTATGTCTTGTTGGCGCCTGCCTCAAGTGCGGCGGGGCTGAGGCTGTGGCGGATAATTTCCACAGCGGCGGCATCGCCTATCCGCTGGATATTGACACCGGCATCGTCACCGGCCCGGGCAGAAACAATACAGAGCTAAAAGGTTATGTAAACCATCCGGCCAGCGGCGTGTATATGCCGGGCTTTCAGGTGCCGAATTTTGAGGCGGTTAAGGCCTGCGTCATGTGCGCTATGGAGCGGCTTGATACTCTCGGCTATGTGGGCTGGGACGTCGCGATAACGCCAACGGGCGCGGAGCTTATTGAGGGCAATTACAGCTGGCCCGGCGGAAATATAATTCAGTTTGACGGAGTGGGGAAGTACCCGATAATCAGGGAGTGTTTGGATAATGACATTTAAAGAGCTGCTGACTGAAAACATTATAGTTAAAAACATCCGGGCTTACCCGGTTCTGCGCGAGCGGTTTTATACCTACGCCAAGGGCATCCGCCATTTCCCGGTTGGCTTCACACCGGACAGGATGTTCCATGATTACCTCAAGGTGCGCCGCCGCAATCCGGAAAAGCGCGTCAGCCTCTCGGAGTACACAATTTTTGGCTTTTACGGGCTGAACAAGGCCCAGCGCGACGAGTTTTTGACCGATGTTGAGGCGACGCTCCTCATGCGCCCGTATAACGCCCCCTCTGAGCCGTATCTAAAGGATAAGGTGACCTTCCTTGAAAACTTCGGAGAATTTGTGCACAGAAAGTGGCTCAACCTCAAGGATACCGATTATAAAACCTTTGAGAAGTTCGTGAAAAAGCACAAGGCGGTTGCGCTCAAGCCCGAGTTTTCCAGCTGGGGCATCGGCTTTCGCAAGATAACCGACAAGGAGCTTGCCGCCATTGAGGATAAGGAAGCCTACTTTGCTTTTCTTCAGGAGAAGGATTATATTGCCGAGGAGTTCATCGTCTCGGATGAATCCCTCGCCCGCTTCCACCCGGAGTCGCTCAACACTCTGCGCATCATCACCTTCAGAAACGGCGAGCGCTTTCAGGTGTTCGGCTGCGGCCTGCGTGTCGGCAACAACGGCCTGCATGTAGATAACGCACACGGCGGCGGCATCTTCTGCGAGATCGACCCTGAAACCGGCATCATAAACACCGACGGGCTTGACGAGCACGGCAATTATTACGAGTTTCACCCGATGACCGGCGTGCGCTTCAACGGCACGCAGATCCCCTATTGGGACAAGGTCATTGACCTCTGCCGCATAGCGTCCCAGACGCTGCCCTGCCTGCACGTCGTGGGCTGGGATATCGCCATCCTGCCCGGCGGAAAGCTTGAGCTTATCGAGGGCAACCACAACCCCGGCATGAACATCGTTCAGGCCCCGGCAAAGCACGGCGTGCATGATAAATTCGCCGCGCTGCTGCTGGACTTTTACGGCGAGCCGCCGGTGCTTGAAGAGGGTAAGGAATGAAAATAACCATAGCCGGGGCGGGCTATGTGGGCCTGTCTCTCGCCGTGCTGCTGGCCCAGTATAACCAGGTGCAGTGTGTCACCACCACGCCGAAAAAAGCGGAGCTTATAAACTCCGGCATAAGCCCCCTGCGCGAGCCGGAAATTGAGGCGTATTTGCAGGCTGCGAAGGAGGGGCGCATCGCTCTTTCCCTCACCGCGGTGACAGACGCTGTCGCCGCTTACGCCGGGGCGGAGCTTATCATCATCGCCGTGCCGACAAACTATGACGAGAGCCTTGGCGCGTTTGACACGTCAATTTTGGAGGGCGTTATCGCCCAAATCATCGCCTCCGGCAGCAAAGCGCCGATAATCATCAAATCCACTGTGCCTATCGGCTGCACAGAGCTTTTGCGGCGCGGCTTTGAGCGGGATAATATCCTCTTTTGCCCGGAGTTTCTGCGCGAATCCCGGGCGCTGTATGATAATCTGCACCCGAGCCGCATAGTCATCGGCGCAAATGATGGCCAGCAGGGGATAGCCCGGCAATTTGCGGAGCTTCTGAAAAAGGCCGCCATGGAGCCTGAGCTGCCATTTGGCGCGCCGCCCGAGGAGATACCGACGCTCATCTGCGCCCCCGCGGAGGCGGAGGCCATAAAGCTGTTTTCCAACGCCTATCTTGCTGTCCGCGTGAGCTTTTTCAATGAGCTTGACACCTATGCCCAGGCCAAGGGGCTTGACGCGGGCCGGATAATCAGCGGCGTGTGCATGGACCCGCGCGTGGGGGCGCACTATAATAATCCGTCCTTTGGCTACGGCGGATACTGCCTGCCCAAGGACACGGAGCAGCTGCTTTCTAACTATAACGGTGTGCCGCAGAACATAATCGAGGCCGTTGTCAAAAGCAATGCCACGCGCAAGGATTTTATTGCCGCAACTGTCATTTCCGGCGGCGCGGAAATCATCGGCGTGTATAGACTTACGATGAAGAGCAACAGTGACAATTTCCGCTCGGCGGCGGTTCAGGGGGTTATTGAGCGCCTGAAAGCGGCGGGAAAGCGGGTCATAATCTATGAGCCGACCCTGCCCGACGGGAGCACTGCGCTTGACTGCCCGGTTGTAAACGAGCTTGCGCACTTCAAACGCGAGGCGCAGCAGATAATCGCCAACCGTTACGATTCATGTCTTGACGATGTGAAGGACAAGGTTTATACAAGAGACCTTTTCAGCAGAGACTGAAAAATAAAGCTTCGGCCGCCCTTTGAGCGGCCGAAGCTTTTTCATTCATCTTTTTCATAGCTGAACGCGAGTAGAAACAGATTCAGCACCGTGGTCACAACAAGGAGAACTATGCAAATCAGCAAAACCGCGCCTATCGTGTCCTCAATGCCGCCGATGTCACCGGAAAACAGGCGGCGCTTGATGGAGAAAATCTCCGCAATGATGCCGATGGCGCAGAAAACGAAGCTCGCCACCGAGAAGAGATACGGGCGCCTGAGCGGGCTTTTGCGCCGATTTTTAATTATCGCGAACAGGGGCAGCGCAAAGGCGAAAAGGATTGAGATTACGGGTATCATTTTTCCTCATTATTTTGTCAGCATGAACGGCTTTCCAAATATAAACGGCGTTCCGTGGTCGCCATGCACAACATGGGCGCGCAGAGCGTCCCGCTCGGTCACGACAAGCCCTGCAAGCCTGTCGATCCCATGCTCCAAAAGCTCAGGGCACATGGGGACGGTGGGGCCGGTCAGCACGGTGTATGCGTTTTTGCACAGCTCCAGCAGATGGGGGAGAGTCTTGTTCACAAGGGAGCTGCCGGTTATGAGCACAATGTCGCACCGGGGGAGGATATAGTCACAGGCGGAGTCGGGATAGTCCCCGTCATGCGGGCTGCGCTCCAGAATGTACACGGTCTTCGCGTCCTCGCGCATGTTCTTCGGCCCATGGAGGTGTCCCACAAGGCCGACGGTTTTCCCGTGAAAGTCAATCCCCTCGGTGTAAAACCGCTCAAAGGGCAGATAGCAGGAGAGAGCCTCCATGCGCTCAGGCGTGTTGTAGACGGAGTTAACGGCCGCGATTGAGAGCCCGGCCTCCTCAAAGTTCCAGCTTTTTATGGCCTGCGCTGCCGTTTTGATATCCATGCCTGTGAGCCCGCGGGGAAACATCGGCGCAATGGAATCCCCCTCGGTCATCATGGCAAGTGCGCTGCCGGTCAGGCTCTCGGCCAGCGCCCAGCGCTCACCGGAGAGGACGGTCTCAATAACACCGTCCCCGGGCAAGGCATCAATTATAGTGTCATACAGTGCAAAGAAATTGTCTGTCATTATGCTTTCTCCTTATCCAAACCGCGCAGGGCTTTTTTGAACTGAACAGCGAACAGGGACACCGTGAATATGACGGCCAGAAAATCCGCCACCGGCTCCGCCATATATACGCCCATGGTCTTGTTGGAAACCAGCTGCGGCATGATGTAAATAAGCGGCAGCAGCAGAATGAACTTGCGCATGACGGCGGCCATAATGGAGGACACGGCATTTCCGATGGCGACAAAGGTCATCTGACAGGCCATCTGAAGGCCGAAGATCCACATACTGGCGCAGAAAACGCGCAGCGCGGGAACCGCGAACTGCTGTAAGCCCGTATCAGGCGTGAACACCCCGACAAAGACCGAGGGGAAGAGCATGACCAGCGCCCAGAGAGTTGCCGAATAAATAAGGGAGACTTTGAGCAGCAGGAAAAAGGTGCCCTTTACGCGCTCCCTGTTCCCCGCACCGAAGTTATACCCGGTGATGGGCTGCGCCCCCTGAGCAAGGCCCGAGAGCGGGAGGTTTGCAAACTGCATTACGCTGGAGAGAATCGTCATTGCGCCGACAGCCATATCTCCGCCGTAGCGCTGGAGAGAGGAATTAAAGCACACGGAGATAACGCTCTCGCTCGACTGCATTATAAACGGCGAAATCCCCAGCGCTATGCAGGGGAGCAGCACCTTGAAATCAAGCCGCAGATTGCCACGGCGGATGCGCAGCGTGGTTTTATCCCCGCTGAGGAAGACCAGCACCCACACGCAGGAGACAGCCTGAGAGATAACCGTTGCGATGGCGGCGCCCTTGACGCCCAAGTGCAGCGCGAAGATGAACACCGGGTCGAGCACAATGTTCAGTATTGCGCCGATAAGCACCGTGTACATGCCGACCTTTGCAAAGCCCTGCGCGGTTATGTAGGCGTTCATGCCCATGGTTATCTGGACAAAAACCGTGCCTATGGCGTAAATGCGGATGTAATCAAGCGCGTAGTCAATTGTGTTGACGCTCGCGCCGAAGGCCATGAGCATGCCCCGGCCAAAAATAAGCATCACCGCTGTCAATATCGCGGAAGCGACGACCTGCGCGGTGAGACATGTGCCCATGATGCGCTCGGCGGCGGCATTATCCTGCCGCCCCATGCAGATAGACGCTCTGGGCGCGCCGCCGACGCTTATAAGCGCCGCGAAGGCCGACACGAACAAAATTATCGGCAGGCACACGCCGACACCGGTCAGCGCGTCATTGCCGACATCGGGAATGTGCCCGATGTAGATTCTGTCAACGATGTTATAGAGCATGTTGACAATCTGCGCCAGAACCGTGGGCACGGCAAGCCGCGCCAGCAGCTTACCAAGCGGTTCGGTGCCTAAAAATGAATTTTTATCCTCAGACTGCAAGAAACTCACCGCTTATATTGAAAATTTTTACTTATTATACCACAGTACCGGGCGAAATTCCAGACATTATCTTTCTTGACGGTATCTGTGCGGCGGTGTAAAATAAAAGAACTATGGAGGAATGAAGCATGAACAAAGTTGCCATTGTCACCGGCGGCAGGGGCGGAATCGGCCGCTGCTCCGCGAAAAGTCTGAAAAAGGCCGGCTGCACAGTCTATGAGTTTTCCCGCAGCGGAGAGACTGCGGATGGGATCATACATATAACCGCCGACATGACCGATGATGCTCAGGTGCGCGCGGCTGTGAGGGAGGTGCTTTCCCGCGAGGGGAGGATTGATATTCTTGTCAACAACGCGGGCTTCGGCATATCCGGCGCCGCGGAGCTGACAGACCCTAAGGATGCGCACGACCAGATGGAGCTGAATCTTTTCGGCATGGATAACGCCGTCCGGGCCGTACTGCCCGCCATGCGCAGGCAGGGGAGCGGACGCATTGTCTGCATGAGCTCCATTGCCGGCATCCTGCCAATACCGTTTCAGCTCTGGTATTCTGTGAGCAAGGCGGCGATAAACGCATATGTTCTCGCTCTGCAAAATGAGATAAAGCCCTTCGGCATCACGGTCTGCGCCGTTATGCCCGGTGACATTGCCTCAGGCTTTACGGACGCGCGCAGGAAGTCCGCAGAGGGAGATGATATATACGCGGGGCGTATAGAGCGCTCGGTTTCTGTTATGGAGCGGGACGAGCGCGGCGGCATGAGCCCGGAAGCGGCGGGGGAATTTGTCGCGAGAACCGCCCTTAAAAATAACAGCCGCCCACTTTTGGCGCTTGGGCTGAGCTACAAGGGCGCTGCCATGATAGCAAAGCTTGCTCCGCGCCGCCTTACAAACTTTATTGTCGGAAAAATATACGCCAGATAGAAGAGAACGAAATGATAATAGAAGTTGCAGAGAATATATATACCTTCCCCATAAACCTCCCGCACAACCCCCTGAAGGTGCTCAACAGCTATGTGATAAAGGCCAAAGACGGCGGGAAAAACCTGCTCATTGACGTGGGCTTTAATAATTCCCGCTGCCGCGCCGACCTCAAAAAGGGCATGGCGGCCCTTGACCTTACGCCGGAGAACACCGATGTGTTTTTCACCCATGGCCATGCTGACCACACCGGCAACGCCTCATGGCTTCAAAGCCAGGGCTTCCGGCTTCTTATCGGGGCAACCGACCATAAGCACATTTTCCGCGCCACTGATAATGCCCACCTTGAGCGCATGGAGCGGGAGGGCGTCCCCACGGAGGTGACGGACGCCATGCGCTATCGCACGAAGGCCGAGTGGCAGGTGTCGGACGATTTTACCGCCCGCGACCTTGAGGACGGGGACGTGCTCAGCTATGGCGGGTATAAGCTCCGCTGCGTCATGACTCCGGGGCACTCGCTCGGGCATATGTGCCTATATGATGCGGATAAGCAGCTCATGTTCACGGGGGACCATGTGCTTTTTGACATCACGCCGAATATAAACGTCGCCCCCGAGGGGCTGGACAGCCTTGGAAGCTACATGCAGAGCCTTGAGAAGGTGGCGGACATCCCGGTCAAAATCGCCCTGCCCGGCCACAGGCAGATCGGCGGGGATTTTGCCGCGCGCGTCCATGAGCTCTACCGGCACCATCTTAACCGCCTTCAGGAGGCGGAGGACATTGTCCGCGCAAACCCCGGCATCAGCGCCTACGGCACGGCACAGCATATGACCTGGTCGATAGTTGCAAAGAGCTGGGACGATTTTCCAATTGACCAGAAGTGGTACGCTTACGGTGAGGCGCTCTCGCATCTGGTGTACCTCCAGAAGCTTGGGCGCGTAAAGAGGGTTTTCCCCGGCGGCGGCACGGCGGAATACTACGTGATTTGAATGTGATCTCAACAAAAAAGTAAGAATTCTTAATATAATATTTGTTGAAATATCTTCGCGCGGGGAATATAATACCGCTGTCTGTATTTGAATGATTGGAGACAGCCTATGATTTCGTGGCTCACAGGTACCGCCATTGGCAAATTTATAAGTACATTTTTTATATCCATGGTGCCCGTGGTCGAGCTGCGCCTTGGCCTGCCTTACGGCATCGCGCTGGGGCTCGATTACCCGCTGGCGCTGACGGCGGCGGTGCTCGGCAATATGCTGCCGGTGCCGTTTATCATCGTGTTTATAAAGCAGGTTTTTGCCTGGATCCGGCGGCACTGGTCGGCCTTTGACGGGTTTATCACCAAGCTTGAGAACAAGGCCCATCTCAAAGGGGAGACGGTCAAAAAATACGGCCCGCTGGGGCTTATAGTCCTTGTGGCCATCCCGCTGCCTGGAACCGGCGCTTGGACGGGGGCCCTCGTCGCGGCGCTTTTGGATATGCGCCTTAAAAACTCGGTCCCGAGCATCTTCCTCGGCGTACTCATCGCCGCGGGAATAATGACCGCGCTGACCTTCGGCGTAATAAACATCGTATAATATTCAAACAGCTCCACAGAGTGGGGCTGTTTTTTGTATACAGTCAAATAAAAATGCAAATTGCTCCCGTATTTTATTTATTGTGCTTTATTTTTTCATTTCTTTGTGCTACAATGGCATGACTACAATTAGGAGGATATACCATGGGCGAGACTTATATTACCTGCCAGGAAGAAAACGGCAGCATCAATATTTCCGAAGAAGTGATCACCGGCATCGTCAAGACCGCCGTCAGTGAGGTCGAGGGTGTCGCCGGTCTTGCGACCACCGCCGGGGGTGAGCTTGCGGAGCTTCTCGGCATCAAGAACTCAAGCCGCGGCATCAAGGTTCAGTTTGTGGACGGGAAGATGATTATCGATGTCATAATCACCGTCAAATACGGCTGCAACGTCGTGGGCGTTGCAAAGACCGTGCAGGAGAGCCTGCACAATATCGTGCTGTCCACCACCGGCATGGAGCAGGCCGAGGTCAATGTCCATGTCTCGGGCATTGCTTTTGAAAAATAAAACGCCCGTATACATGGGCTGAACGGAGAGAAATATGACAAGGACTGTGGCAAGAGAAATCGCCATTCAGCTTGGCTTTGCCGCCGCTGCCTGCGGCAGGGAGCCCGCGGAAATTATGGAGGAGTTTTTCGAGAAGGAGCACTATGCCACCCTCGCGGAGGAAAACCCCATTTTTTCAGAGCGCCCCGGCAAAAAGCAGATGGAGTATATAAGCCGTCTTACCACGCTTATGGCCGAAAACCGCAGCGAGATTGACGGCTTTATCGAGCGCTACGCAAGCGGCTGGCGCGTTGAGCGCATTTCCAAAACCGCCCTCGCCGTGCTGCGCTGCGCCCTGTGCGAGATAATGTTCATGCCGGATGTGCCCAATTCCGCCGCCATCAACGAGGCTGTGGAGCTGGATAAGAACTATGACGACGCGGATACCGTCGCCTTCGTCAACGGTGTTCTGGGCGGCTTCATGCGCGGAGAGCCCGCATACGCCGGGGAGAGCGCGGAGCAATGAGCGCCGGTGTGAATGTCCTCAGCGTCAGCGAGCTTAACGGCATTATAAAGTCCCTCATCGACAATGAGCCTATTTTAGGCCGCGTTGCCGTCCGGGGCGAGCTTTCAAACTATAAAATCTACCCCTCGGGGCACCACTATTTCACCCTGAAGGACAGCGAGAGCAGTCTGCGCTGCGTCATGTTCCGAAGCAGCGCGGATAAGCTGCGCTTTCGCCCGGAAAACGGCATGAGCGTTACGGCCTCCGGGCGTATTTCCGTTTTCCCGAGAGACGGGGCCTATCAGCTCTACTGCACCGGCCTGATGCCCGAGGGCGCGGGCGATTTGCAGGTTGCCTTTGAGCAGCTTAAGGCAAAGCTCCAGGCCGAGGGCCTGTTTGACGCGGGCCATAAAAAGCCGCTGCCCCGCTTTCCAAAGCGCATCGCCATCATCACCTCCTCGGCCGGCGCGGCGGTGCATGACATGGTTCGCATTCTGGGCCACCGCTGGCCGATGACCAAGGTCCTGCTGCTGCCCGTGCGCGTGCAGGGGACGGAGGCCCCCGCGGAGATTGCCGGGGCCATAAGATACGCAAATGAATTTAACGTCGCGGATGTGATAATCACCGGGCGCGGCGGCGGCTCCATTGAAGACCTCTGGGCCTTTAATGATGAGCGCGTCGCAAGGGCGATTTACGCCTCGAAGCTCCCGGTCATATCCGCCGTCGGGCATGAGCCGGATGTCACCATATCCGACTATGTCGCCGACAGGCGGGCGTCCACTCCCTCAAACGCGGCGGAGATAGCCGTGCCCGACTGGCGGGAGATAGAAGAGAGCCTTAGAAACTACTCTGTGCGCATGGACCAGGCCATGCTGCGGCGCATTAAGCTCCTGCGTGAGCGGGTGGAGGCTCTGGGCCAGAAGCGGACGCTCACAGACCCCGGCGTTTATATCGACGAGCGCCGCATGGAGCTTGACCGCCGCCGCGATAAGCTTATTTCTGCCGCCGAGCGCACGGTCGCCGCAAAAAAGCAGGCATTTATCGGCTCCGCCGCCGCGCTTGACGCAATGAGCCCTCTGCGCGTTCTGGGCCGGGGCTATGCCGCCGCGATAAAGCCGGACGGCAGCACCGTCAAAACCGTGAGTGAGCTTAAAACAGGAGATAAAATCCGCGTCCGCTTTGCCGACGGCAGCGCGGGCTGCACTGTTGACAGTATAGAGGAGAATGACAATGGCTGAGAAAAAACTGAGCTTTGAAGAGGCCCTTGGCAGGCTTGATGAGATTGTCCGCCACCTTGAAAAGGGTGATCTGCCGCTGAGCCAGTCGCTTGAGCTTTTTGAGGAAGGCTCGGGCCTTCTGAAAAATTGCAGCGCCATGCTTGACGAAGCCGAGCAGAAGGTCGTAAAGCTCAAAAAGGGCGAGGACAGGCAGCCGGTTGAGCTGCCGTTTGAGGATGAAACATGACATCTAAAGATTACAAAGCCAAAATTGACGCTGCGCTGGATGCGTATTTCAAAACCGGCGAGGACTATCCCATCAGGGGCCTGGCCGATTCCATGCGTTACAGCCTCCTTGCCGGGGGCAAGCGCATCCGCCCAATGCTGGTGCTGGAATTTTGCCGCATAAGCGGCGGAGACGTGGAGGCGGCGCTCCCAGTGGCCTGCGCCATAGAGATGCTGCACACGTACAGCCTTATTCACGATGATTTGCCCTGCATGGATAATGACGATCTGCGCCGCGGCAGACCCACGAATCATGTCGTCTACGGTGAGTGCACCGCGACCTTGGCGGGGGACGCTTTGCAGGCGGAGGCTTTCGGCACGATACTTCGCAGCAAGCTCCCGGCGGAGCGCAGGGCGCTCTGCGCCGAGTGCCTGGCTGACGGCGTGGGCATGGACGGAATGTGCGGCGGCCAGTATCTTGACATGCTGGGCGAGGGGAAAGCCCTCACCGAGGATGAGCTTAACGAGATAAACAGCCGCAAGACAGGCGCGCTGCTGATAGCCGCCTGCCGCATGGGCGTTGCCGCCGGCGGAGGGAGCGATGCTATGATGGAAGCCGCTATGCAGTATGGCGCTGCCATCGGCGCGGCGTTTCAGATAAGGGACGATATGCTGGATGTTCTCAGCACCAATGAGGTGCTGGGAAAGCCTGTCGGCTCTGATAAACAGGAAAATAAAAATACTTATATGGCGCTGCTGGGGCAGGATAAGTGCGCGGATATGGTCCTGCGCCTGACTCAGCACGCCCAGACCGCTTTGAAGGGAGCCTTTGAGGATACAGACTTCCTCTGCGATTTGGCTGACTCCCTTGCAAATAGAATTATGTAAACCATAATCGCGGTCAGAACGGGGTTATTTTGAGCATATGAGCATATTAGAGAGAGTAAACTGTTCAAATGATGTAAAAAAACTCAATACTGACGAGATTAATGAGCTCTGCGCCGAGCTTCGGAAGACGATAATTGACACCGTGTCCAAAACAGGTGGGCATCTGGCCTCAAACCTCGGCACGGTGGAGCTGACGGTCGCTCTGCACAGGGTGTATGACACGGCGAAGGACAGGCTTGTGCTCGATGTAGGGCACCAGTGTTACAGCCATAAGCTCATCACCGGGCGCAGGGACAGGTTTTCGACCCTGCGCTGCTATGATGGGCTTTCGGGCTTCCCCAAGCCCAGAGAGAGCGACGACGATGCTTTTATCGCCGGGCACGCTTCAAACTCCGTGTCCGTCGCGCTGGGCATGGCCAAGGCCAGAACCCTCACCGGGGGAGACTATGATGTCGTCGCCCTTATTGGGGACGGGGCCCTTACGGGCGGCCTTGCGTATGAGGGGCTTGCCGCAGCAGCCGCCAGCCATGAGCCGATGGTTATAATACTTAACGATAACCACATGTCCATAGACGTGAATGTGGGCGGCACGGCGCAGGTCTTGCAGAAGCTGCGTGTGCGCTCAGGCTATATAAGCTTCAAGCGCTGGTACCGCTCGGTTTTCAGCGCCGTCCCGAAGCTCTACGCCTTTAACCACAGGGTAAAGGAGTGGTTCAAATCCCGCCTGCTGCCCGGAAATATGTTCAGCTCCATGGGCCTTAACTACATGGGCCCGGTGGACGGGCACGATGTTGAGAAGCTGGAGACGGTTATCCGCTGGGCAAAGGAGATGCGCGAGCCTGTCATTGTCCATGTGCTGACCAAAAAGGGCAAGGGCTGCGCCTATGCCGAGGAGCACCCCGAGCGCTATCATGGCGTCGGCAGCTTTGACCCCGTGACGGGCGAGCTTCCAAACGGCGGGGAGACCTTCTCCGACAGGTTTGGCAAAACGCTCTGCCGCCTCGCCGAGAATGATAAGCGCATCTGCGCCATAACCGCCGCCATGTGCTCCGGCACGGGGCTTGAGCAGTTTGCCAAGACCTATCCCGAGCGCTTTGTGGACTCCGGCATTGCCGAGGGGCACTCGGTCGCCCTTGCTGCCGGTATGGCAAAGCAGGGGGCGCTGCCGGTTTTCGCGGTGTATTCGAGCTTTTTGCAGCGCGGGTATGACATGCTTATCCACGATGTGTCCCTGCAAAGGCTGCACGCGGTGTTCTGCCTTGACAGGGCCGGCATTGTCGGCAGCGACGGGGAGACGCACCACGGCATTTTCGACGTGGCCTATCTCACATCTGTGCCGAATATGAGCATCTACTGCCCGGCAAGCTTTCAGGAGCTTGAGGACATGCTCCAGAAGGCCCTGTATGAGACTGAGGGCCCTGTCGCCATCCGCTACCCCAGAGGCGGTGAGCGGGAGTATAAGGCCTCCTGCACCGATGAGGAGCGCATAATAAAAGAGGGCGCCGATGTTACAATCGTCGCCTACGGCACCATGATAAACGAAGCCAATGCCGCGGCTGCGCTGCTTGAGAAAAAGGGCGTCAGCGCGGAGATAATAAAGCTCGGCAGGCTCTGCCCCAACAGCTTTGATGTGACCTTTGCCTCGCTCAAAAAGACAGGGCGGCTTGTGGTCGCTGAGGAGGTCTGCGAGGTGGGCTGCGCGGGCAGGATGATTCTTGCCGCCGCGGCGAGCCGGGGCGTTGCGCCCAGAACGGCGCTTTTAAACCTCGGCGAGGGTATAGTCGCCCAGGGCGGGCGCGCCGCGCTTATGCGCGATATGGGCATAGACGCCGCTGCCATAGCAGCCGCGGCAGAGAAAATTATCGGGGGAGAGCATGAAAAAGCAGAGGCTTGACCAGCTTGTATTTGAACAGGGCCATGCCGAGAGCCGGGAGCGGGCGAAGGCGCTTATTATGAGCGGCAATGTCTTTGTCAACGGCCAGCGCTCGGATAAGCCGGGGACGCCTATTGCCCCCGACGCGAAGATAGAGGTCCACGGCGGGGCGCTGCCCTTTGTAAGCCGCGGCGGCTATAAGCTTGATAAGGCGCTGAAGGTCTTTCCGGTCGACCCCGCGGGGCTTACCTGCATCGACTGCGGCGCGTCAACCGGCGGGTTTACGGATGTGCTTTTGCAGCACGGGGCCAAGAAAGTCTACTCTGTGGATGTGGGCTATGGCCAGCTTGCATGGAAGCTGAGAAATGACGAGAGGGTCATCAACCTTGAGCGCACGAATCTGCGCTATATTACCGATGAGCAGATCCCGGAGCTCTGTGACATGGCGGTGATGGATGTGTCCTTCATCTCAGTGAAGTTAGTGCTCCCGGCGGTAAAGCAGCGCCTTAAAAGCGGCGCGGATATAATCTGCCTTATAAAGCCCCAGTTTGAGGCCGGCAGGGAAGAGGTCGGCAAAAAGGGCGTCGTGCGCGACCCGGCTGTCCATCTGTCGGTCATCAAGTCCGTCCTCAGATTTGCCGGAGAGGCGGGGCTTAGCGTTATGGGGATTGACTATTCGCCCATAAAGGGCCCCGAGGGGAATATTGAATATATCTGTTATATGAAAAACGGGGATTTTCCCGGGTCGGAAATTGACCTGGAGGCGGTTGTCGCCGCCTCCCACGAAGCGCTGAAAGGCGGCTGAATATGATTGCTATCTGCCCCAACCCCTTTAGAGATACGGGACTGGAAATTACAAAAAAGGCGGCGGCGCTGCTGAAAGCGGAGGGCGTTGATTCTGTGGTCTGCCCTGTCTTCAGTGAGGGTGAGCCGGGCGTCATCCCGCCGGATGTTGAAGAGCGGGTGCTTGAGGACGAGGCGCCGCGCTGCAATTTGGTGCTTGTCGTCGGCGGGGACGGGACGATTCTTGAGGTCGCCCGCCGCCTGCACCATCAGCCCATGCCCATCCTCGGCATAAACCTTGGCACAAAGGGCTTCATGTCCACGCTCGAGCCGGAGGATATAGAGCTGCTCAGAAAAGTGGCCCACGGCGGCTATGCCGTCAGCCGCAGGATGATGCTCGACGTCCGTCTCCTGCGAAATGGGGAGACGCTCTGCCACCATACAGCCCTCAATGACGCTGTTATCCACGGCTATGGGGACTGTATCCGCCTCAGCGCCGCCTGCGAAAGCGGCAAGATAACAAGCTTTTCGGGCGACGGGATCATCCTCGCCACGCCTACCGGCTCAACGGGATATTCCATGTCCGCCGGCGGCCCCATTGTCGAGCCGGAAGCGCAGAATATTATTATCAGCCCCATCTGCCCCCACGCGATAGGCGCGCGGAGCTTTGTCCTCGGCGCGAACAGAATCGTCAAGGTCACGGCTGAGCACCTGCACGGCCGCAGAGCGTATCTCTCTGTTGACGGAAAATGGACGGTGGACCTCGCCGGGGGCGATGTGCTGGAGGTCAGCCGCGCCGAGCATGAGACGCTGATGGTCGACCTTGAGCTAAAAAGCTTTTTTGAATCGGCTTATGAAAAGCTGAGTTAATATGAAAAAATAAGGAGTGAGAGCGTGAAGCCCGACAGACAGAGCATGATTTTGAAAATCATTGCCGAGCAGGATATTGAAACCCAGGGGCAGCTGCTCGAGGCCCTGAGCGCGCGGGGCGTCAAGAGCACCCAGGCCACTCTTTCAAGGGACCTGCGGGATATGCGCCTTGTCAAGGAGCTTGGCCCCAACGGAAATTACCGCTATGTGGAGCCCGCGAAGAATAATAATGACGATATTGAGCAGCGCCTCAAAAAAATACTCCGGGAGAGCGTTGTCTCCTATGATTACGCCCAGAATCTGGTTATTATCAAGACCCTGCCGGGGCTTGCCTCCGCCGCCTGCTCCGCTGTTGACAGCATGAATATTCACGGGCTGGTGGGTACCCTCGCCGGGGACGATACGGCGTTTCTCGCCCTGCGGGATAACACCTCCGCTCTGGAGCTTTATCACAGAATAGAACAGATTTTTTAAGAGGTCGGAAGGACTATGCTGAAAGAGCTGCATATTGAAAACATCGCCGTTATTGAAAAGGCGGATATATGCTTCTCGGAGGGGCTGAATGTGCTCACCGGCGAGACGGGCGCGGGTAAATCCATCGTGATTGACTCCATCGGCGCTGTCCTCGGCGAGCGGGTCAGCCGTGAGCTCGTGCGCTTTGGCGCGGAAAAGGGCCTTGTCACCGCCGTGTTCGAGCGCTCCGGCGTTGAGGATTGGCTCAGAGAGAACGATATTGACGCCGAGGATGAGCTTATTTTGCAGCGCCGCGTCGGCAGTGACGGGAAGAGCGCCTGCCGCGTCTGCGGTGTGCCGGTGTCGGCGGCCCAGCTCAAGGAGCTCTCCGCCCTGCTGGTGGATATTCACGGGCAAAACGACGGGCGGCGGCTCATGGATGAGCGCCTGCACGGCGGCTATCTGGACGCTTTTGGCGCTCTGGAAGCGGAGCTTGGCGCGTTCCGGGAGGAATACGCCCAATATAAGAGCATAAAAAAAGACATTGCCGCCCTGGATATGGACGCTATGGAACGCGAGAGACTCAGCGACAGCCTGCGCTATCAGATAGAAGAGCTTGAAAAGGCGGATATCCACCCCGGAGAGAAGGACGAGCTCTCCTCGCGCCGCGACCTGCTGCGCAATTTTGAAAAGCTCAGCGAGGCGGTAAGGCAGGCGATGGCCTCACTCTATGAGGATGACGATAACGCCGTCACCCAGAGCCAGAACGCCGCGTATTACGCCCAGCGCGCCGCGGCCTACGCTCCGGAGCTTGAAGCGGCGGCAAAGAGCATCAACGACGCGGCCTTCGCCCTGTCCGATGCGGCCGAGCAGCTGCGTGATTTTATGGACGGGCTTGACTTTTCGCCCGATGAGTATGACAGGCTCGAAACCCGTTTGAGAGAAATCTCCCGCCTTGAGCGCAAATATAACCGGGACGCAGACTCCTTTGAGGCGCTTTTAGCCGAGTGCCGGGAGAAGCTTGATGATATTGACTGCTCCGATGAGCGCCTGCAAAAGCTCAATAAACAGCTTGCGGCGCAGGAAAAGCGCTGCGTGGACGCCGCCGGTAAGCTCAGCGCAAAGCGAAAGAGCGCGGCAAAGGAGCTTGAAGGGCGCATCGTGCGCGAGCTTAAGGAGCTAAACATGCCCTCTGTCCGCTTCGCGGTGGAGTTCAGCGGAGTTGGCGGCGTGGGCTTCGACGCAAACGGCGCGGAGGAGCTGCGCTTTCTGATGTCGGCAAATGCCGGGGCGGAGCTTGGCAGAATAAGCAAGATTGCCTCCGGCGGTGAGCTTAGCCGCATCATGCTGGCGATGAAAAACGTCTTTGCCGAGAGCGACAGGGTGCAGACCATGATTTTTGACGAGATTGACACCGGCGTCTCCGGCATAGCCGCCCAGCGCGTAGGGGAGAAGCTGTATACCGTCTCCCTCGGAAAGCAGGTGCTGTGTGTGACACATCTGCCGCAGATTGCCGCCATGGCGGACAGCCATTACCGTATCCTCAAGGAGGAGCGCGGCGGCAAGACCTACACCCAGGTGAACGCCCTCGACAGGGACGGCAGGCGCAGAGAGCTTGCCCGCCTCCACGGGGGAGAAAATATAACCGAAACCACGCTCCTCTCCGCTGAGGAACAGCTTGAGGCGGCGGAAAAATTCAAAAATACATGCAGGACGGGGAACATATGAAAATTGCGATGATCGGCAGCGGCGCGGCGGGCAGTGTTTTTGCCGCGTATCTGAAAATGGGCGGGGCGGAGATGTACCTTGTGGATAAATACAAGGCCCATATGGACGCTATCGCCGCAAACGGCCTGAGCTTCACCCAGTTTGGCGAGGAAAAATGTCTCACCGGCTTTACCTGCGCGGAGGATGCCGCGCAGATTGGAGTGATGGACTATGTCATCATCATGGTCAAGGCCACCCAGACCGAGAGCATCATGCCCTCGGTGATGAACTGCCTCGGTGAGCACACGGTGGTCGTCTCCCTGCAAAACGGGCTTGACAATGACTATGTGCTGAAAAACTACGTCCCCGAGGACAGAATCCTCTGCGGCTTCGGCCAGATTGGCACGGAGCTTTCCGGCCCCGGCGCCTGCGTCGCAAGACCTGAGAGCGGCATAGTCATGCGCTTTGGCCCCGTGAAGGAGACGGAATATCTCTTTGAGGCGGGCAAAAAGCTGGAAGAGTGCTTCATAAAGGGCGGCTGCCAGACGAGGTACGAGCCGGAGATAATGCGCTTTATCTGGAAAAAGACCATTGCCAACAGCGGCTATAACACCGTCTCCGCGCTGATGGGCCTTAAGGTCGGCGAGGTGCTTGCTGACGAGAACGGCCGGGAGCTTGTGCTCAAGGTCTGGAAGGAGGCCTGTGATGTCGCCGCGGCACTGGGCGTGGGTGAGCTCCATCAGGAGATGGAGGAGGAGCTTCCCAGACTTCAGGGCGGCTTTGCCGACTATTACCCCTCCATGGCGCAGGATGTTATCAGGCAGCGCCAGACCGAGATTCTGCACTTAAACGGCGCGGTGTGCCGTTATGGTGAGCTTGTGGGTGTGCCTACGCCGACAAACAAGGCGCTCACCCTCGCGATAAGCTGCATTCAGGCAAATTACGGCAGGATAAAAAAGTAATTCTATGGGGTGAGATAAATGAACATTAAAGAAAAAGCCATCGAGATACATGAAAGCGGCTTTAACTGCGCTCAGAGTGTGCTCTGCGCCTGCGGAGAGTACACCGGGATAGACGAGAAAACCGCTCTCGCCATCAGCGCGGGCTTTGGCGGCGGTATGCGCTGCGGTGAGATTTGCGGAGCGCTCTCCGGCGCGGTGCTCGCTATGGGCGCGGCCCTGCCCTTTAATGACGCGGACGATGCCGAGGCCAAGGTCAGGATTGCCGCCCTTGCAAAGCAGAGCGCCGCAATGTTCGAGGATAGCTTTGGCTGCCTTCGCTGCGCTGAGCTCAAGGCGGCGGGCAAGCCCTGCAAGGAGCTTATCGCATACGGCGCTGAGCTTGCCGAGCAGATGATAATAGGAAACAAAGGAGAATGAGGATGGGAATCTACGAAGAACTGGTTGCCCGCGGCCTTATCGCGCAGGTGACAAATGAGCAGGAGATAAAGGAGCTTATCAACAACGGCAAGGCCAGATTCTATATCGGCTTTGACTGCACCGCCGACAGCCTTACCGCTGGGCATTTCATGGCGCTGACGCTGATGAAGCGCCTCCAGATGGCGGGCAACACCCCCATCGCCCTTATCGGCGGCGGCACCACCATGATTGGTGACCCCTCCGGCAGGACAGACATGCGCAAGATGCTCACCCGCGAGGATATAGAGCACAACGCCGAGTGCTTCAAGCGCCAGATGGAGCGCTTTATCGAGTTTGGGCCGGACAAGGCGCTGATGGTCAATAACGCCGACTGGCTGTTGCAGCTTAACTATGTTGAGCTGCTGCGCGAGGTTGGCGCCTGCTTCTCGGTTAACAACATGCTCCGTGCCGAGTGCTACAAGCAGCGCATGGAGAAGGGCCTGAGCTTCTTTGAGTTTAACTACATGATAATGCAGAGCTATGACTTCTACTACCTGTTCCAGCACTATGACTGCAACATGCAGTTCGGCGGGGATGACCAGTGGAGCAACATGCTCGGCGGTACGGAGCTTATCCGCCGCAAGCTGGGTAAGGATGCCCACGCCATGACAATCACCCTGCTGACTGACTCTCAGGGCAAGAAGATGGGCAAGACTGCCGGCAACGCCGTGTGGCTCGACCCCAACAAGACCAGCCCCTACGATTTTTATCAGTATTGGCGCAATGTGGACGACAGCGACGTGCTCAAGTGCATCCGTATGCTGACCTTCCTGCCGCTTGAGCAGATTGACGAGATGGCCACTTGGGAGGGCAGCCAGCTTAACCGGGCAAAGGAAATCCTCGCCTATGAGCTGACGAGCCTTGTCCACGGTGAGGAGGAGGCCAAGAAGGCCGAAGCCTCCGCCCGCGCCCTTTTCAGCGGCGGCGGGGACAGCACAAATATGCCCACCACCACGATAAGCGCCGAGGATTTGACCGACGGGGCGGTGGATATCCTGACTCTGCTTGTCAAGTCCGGCCTCTGCCAGAGCAAGGGCGACGCAAGGCGCAACGTCCAGCAGGGCGGTGTCTCGGCGGACGATGTGAAGATAAACGACATCGCAAAGACCTTCACCGAGGCCGAGCTCAAGGCCGGCATTGTCCTCAAGCGCGGCAAAAAGAACTTCAATAAAATAATCCTCAGCTGATTAGAACTAAAAAGACTAAGAAAGACCGCCCAGGCAGGGCGGTCTTTCTTGGTTTATATACAAAATTTTATTCAGGATTATTCAGGCAGCTTGCAGACGTCTATCCACTCGAGGGCGTTTGAGTATTTATAAAGCTCCTCAAGGTTGAGCTCAATCGCGCTGCTGGGGCTGCCGACGGCGGGGAACACCGTCTCAAAACGCTTGAGGCTCTCGTCGAGATACACGGGGACGCCCTCGTTTATGCCGAAGGGGCAGACACCGCCCACGGGATGACCTACAAGCTCCAGCACCTCATCGGCGGAGAGCATTTTGGCCTTGTGGTGGAACTTGTCCTTGAATTTGCGGTTGTCGATGCGGGCGTCACCCGCAGCAAGTATCAGCATGCACCCATCATCGGTCTTGAAGGAGAGAGTCTTGGCGATTCTTGCGCCCTCCACGCCGAGGGCCAGCGCCGCAAGCTCGACAGTTGCGGAGGAAACCTCAAACTCCTGAACACGATCTTCCATACCCAGAGCGCGGAAATACGCCCTGCCTTTTTCGATAGACATTGAAATTACCTTCTTTTCTGTATTTTCTGTTTTTTATCTGCGGCCGCCGCCTCCGCCGGAGAAGCCGCCTCCACCGAAGCCGCTGCCTCCGCCGAAGCCACCGCCGCCAAAGCCGCCTCTGCCGCCTCCGCCACCGGAGAAGCCACCGCCGCCAAAGGGCGGGCGATGGTCATTATCGTCCCAGCCGCGGTGATAGTGGGAATTGTTGCGCTGGGAGTTAAAGAGCAAAAACCACGGCAGCCACGAGCCGCCGGAGCGGCGATAGCCGCGCCGCCGTCTGCCACCGCTGCCCATAATGGCGGAAAAGACAATGGCGATGACGATGATGGTTATAAGGTTCGAGACAAATCTGCTATTGTTATTGGAGCTGCCGCTCTCGTAATATCCGCCGCCGCCATAGCCCATGCCGGAGGCAGTCGGCGCGGAGCTTGCGACATTCGAGCCATACACCCCATCGTACCAACCAAGCAGATGCGAAAAGAGCTTTTTAACAGCCGAGTCGTATTCGCCCCGGTCAAAGTCCTCCCAGAAATAGTCCTCAAGCATATCGTCCACATCGTCAGAGTCAAGCTTGGAGTTGAGACCCATGCCATATGCAAGCCAGGCCTTGTTTTCCGCCGTCGCCAGCAGGAGGAGCATGCCGTTGTTGTTCTCCGCCGAGCCGACGCCCCAGTCGTTAAAGAGCTGGTAGGCATACTCGTCGCTGTACATCCCGTCGAGATAATCCACCGTGACGACAACGACCTGCGCTCCGCCGCACTGCTGCTCGAGAGCGCCGTTGTAGTTGCAGATCATCTGCTCGGTGTCATTGGAGAGGACATTCGCGTAATCCGCCGCGTAGAAGCTCTCGCTCTGGCCCACCACCGCGAAGGCGGCGGGGGAGAGGCACAGCAGCAGGCAAAACGCTATAATAAGGGAAATGCTGGTTTTAATTCTTTTCATACTCAATAGCCAAAATAGTCAGGCAGGTCAACACTTGTTAAATATGCCAGATCGTAAGCGAGCCCTGTGCACTTTTCGCGCATGAACTCGCTGACGCTCTCGTTGTAGCCGGACTCATCAATGGCGCTCTGCGCCCCGGTGATACCGTCCACATACTGGTCAAGGCCGCTCCTGTCGCGCTCGCTGAGCTCCTTGTCGTAAAGCTCGGCCTCAATGGCGCGCAGCTCACCCAAAAGCTCGTCATAGCAGAAGTAAATATAGCTCTCGTCGCCGCGGGAATAGCTCAGAGCGAGCTTGAGGTCCTCATTCACGCTTGAAAGCTCGTCGGAATCAAGCTCATAGCGGTTTGCGATGGTGACAATACCGTCGGCGTAGCCCACGATGTTGCGCAGATGGCTTGCAATGGAGGGGTGCTTGTAGCCGTTATACTCGACCCCGTCATAAAACCCGTCGGTTATTTTCTGGCACTCAGCGCCGAATTTGATATCCGTGGAGAGCATGAGCGAGCCCCACACGGTGCAGACGGCAATGACAATCGCCACCCAGCGTTTTTTGAAGAAATTCATGGCTTATCCTCTCATGTCGAGCAGCTTCTGCTTGAGCTCTCCCTCGATCTTACCAAGCTCCTGCTCGGCCTGGGCGCGGCGGGCGCGGCCGTCGTCCTGAATCTGGCGCACCTCGTCAAGGGTCGCGATAAGCTCCTGATTGGTCTTCTTGAGGGTTTCAATATCAACAATGCCGCGCTCGGCCTCCTTGGCCACATTGACGCTGCCCTGATGCAGGGCCTGCGCGTTCTTCTGAAGCAGCTGATTGGTGACATCCGTCACATCACGCTGAGCCTTCATGGCCTGCTCGGAGTGGTACATGGACAGGGCGAGAACCATCTGGCTCTTCCAGAGGGGAATGGTGTTTACGATGGAGGAGCGGATCTTCTCTGCCATGAGGCTGTCGTTATTCTGCACCATGCGAATCTGCGGGGACATCTGGATGGAGATGGTGCGGGTGAGGTCAAGGTCGTGCAGCTTCTTTTCAAAGCGGCCGATCATGTTGGCAAAGTCATTTGCCGCCTGCGCGTCCTCGGGCAGGCCGGATGCCTGAGCCTTGGCAACCATCTCGGGCAGGTCCTTCGCGCGCAGCTCCTCAACTCTGAGCTTACCGGCGAGAATATACATCGTCAGCTCCTTGAGGTATTCCTGATTCTTCTCGTACATCTTGTCGAGCATGCTTATGTCCTTCATAAGCACGACCTCGTGCTTTTCAAGGGACTCGACAATCTTGTCGACATTCACCTCAGCCTTGTCGTACTGCGCCTTGAGGGAGGCAATGTTCTGCTTGGCCTTTTTGAAAAGACCCTTGAAGCCCTTTTTCTCCTCCGGCTCGAAGTTGAGGCCCTGAAGCTCAATAACAAGGTCGCCCAGCATATCGCCGACCTCGCCGAGGTCCTTCGTGCGCACGCAGTTGAGCGCCGCGCCAGAAAACTCCGCAATGTTCTTCTGGGCGTTGCTGCCGTAGTTGAGCACCTGCTCAGTGTTGAGCACGTCTATTTTCTGGGAAAACTCCTTCACAGCCGCCTGCTCGGCAGGGGAGAGCTTGCTCATTTCGGGGCGCTCAACGGGGATATCCTTTTTAACGTCCTCCTCGGTGGGGGCGGGCTGGGCCGCGGCGGCGGCAACCGCCTCGGCGTTGGGCTCAAGGGTGAGGGAGGGGATAAAGCTGTTCTCTTCGTTCATGTTTCTTATCCTTTCTGTTAAAACTTAAAGTCCTTTTCACCTGCAAGGCCTTCCCGCTCAAGCATGGTGTTCATCACTTCTATGTCTGACTCAATATCCAGCGCCTGATTTGCAAACAGCGAATCAAGCCGCTTTTTGTACGCCTCGATGGCGGTATCGAGCATCTCGTTTATGTTCTTCATGCTCTTATCCAGATTCTCGCCCTCTATGCCCTGAGCGCTCATGCGGTCATAGGCGTTGAGAAGCTTTATCGTGGTGGGCAGGTAGTAGTTCATAAACTTCTTTATCTGCGGAATATCGGAGGGGTCCTCAATAGCGTCCTGCGCAATCTTGTCGGTGATGCGCATTATCTCGTTTATCTTCTGGCGAACCTCAGGGTCCTTTATGGACATATAGAGCCGGCCCATCTCGCTCAGGGCGCGGTTGCCCTCCTTCAAAATGGCGTCCACCTCGGGGCCATAGCTCTTTTCGGGGGCCTTCTCCTCGGCGGGCTTCTGCGCGGCAGCGGCGGCAGCCTGCGCCTGCTGCTCTTCGGCGTCGGCCTGCATCTGCTTTTTTGCTGAGCGCTTGCCCACCAAAAAGGCCGCCAGCACGCTCAAGCCAATGGTGATGGCAAGACCCCACACGCGGTAGAGCGGCAGAATAAAAGCCATGACAAGCCAGACCGCGGCAAAGCTGTAAATCGCGCCCACACCGGAACGCCTCTTTCTGTTTCTGGACAAGATAGCACCCTCCAATTTATCTTCTTTTATTATAAAGCAGCCTTTGAGCAGGGCCCAAAAAACACGGGCCTTGAGAAAGCGCGCTCTAAGCGCGTATATCTATATCAGTATATCGCATAAATGCGCAATTGAAAAGCGGAAAATTACATAACAGGCAATAAATTTCCCGCGCGCGCTCAGAGCACGACAATGCCGTTGCTCGTAAAGTGGCTGCGCAGCCTGTCGCCGATGCCGTCATCGGTAATAACAATGTCAACATCCTCAAGCTTCGCGTGGGTTATGGAGTATGTAACGCCGAATTTCGTTGAGTCGATGGGCACAATGACCTTCTTTGAGTTCTTTTTCACGATATCGAGGGTTTCGTCCATTATCTCCTTTATGCAGGTAAAGCCGGCCTCCTCGGAATATCCGGCGACGGACAGGAACATGATATCAAAGTTGACGCGCTCCATGTTTTTAAGGCTTGAAACCCCGTCACAGCTGCAATTATAGCGGTTGAGCGTCCCGCCGTTTATGACGACTGTCGGCTTTTTCAGCGCCATAAGCTCATACGCGCAGCTGATGCTGTCGGTAATGATGGTGCACCATTCGTCCGGGAAGTGCTTGGCAATCTCGGTGACGGTGCTGCCCGGGCCGAGATAAATCGTCAGGTTAGGGGAGCGGTTGAGCTGCTCACGCAGATACGCCTCGGCCTTTACGGCAATCTGCTCCTTTTTATCAACGTTTCGCTGGAGCCGGAACATATAGAGGTCGGAGGCCTGGGTGTTGCGCTTGATGGATTTGGCGCCGCCGCGCGTGCGGATAATACTGCCTGAATCGGAAAGCTCCTTCAAATCTGTGCGCAGGGTCATTTCGGAAACCGAGGGGAAGTGCTTTTTCAGCTCATTAAAGCTGACGCTGCCCATGCTGTTGATATACTCAACCACATCGTGCCTGCGAAGAAGTTTGCTCATGTTATCAACTCCAACAAAAATTTAATTGAATATTACATTAAAAACAACTAAAATGCAATATAACCAACAAAATTTTTCAAAATAACAATAAAATCTTCGGAAAAACTAAAAAAGTTTCGATATTTCAAAAATAAATTTTTGCAATTAGACCAATATCACAGAGATATTTTGTCTAAAAGGCAGAAAAAAGGGAAATGGGCTCAAAGATTCTTGCAATAGCGATTTTTCAATGATATGCTCAATATATCAACAGGGAAAAATCCCTAAAATGAAAATTCTGGAAGGAGAAAAACGATGAAAAAAGCATTAGCTCTTCTGCTGGCCCTTGTCATGATTTTTGCGCTTTGCGCCTGCGGAGAAAAGCCGGCAGAGCCCGCCCCCACCGAAGCGGCGGGAAATGAACCGGCGGCTGAAACTCCGGCCGATGCCGCAAAGCCCATTGAGATCAAGCTGACCACCACTGACCCCACCGGCGCACCCACTGTAAACGACCTTATCGCCTGCTGCGATGAGATCCGCGAGCGCACGGACGGGATGGTTGACATTCAGGTTTACCCTGACGGACAGATGCTGGTCTATGCTGAGGGCGTTGAGGCGCTCATGTCCAACGCAAACCTCATCATGATAGGCAGCCCCACCTATTTTGTGGACTATGTTCCTGTTATGAACACCATAGTCTCCCCCTATCTGTTCCCCAGCAGAGAGGTTGCCGCGAAGTTCTTTGAGAGCGACACCTGGGCAGGCATAGCTCAGGAGTGCGAGGACGCCGGCATCCATGTCATCTGCCAGGACGGCCTTATCGGCTACCGCAGCGTTATGGCCAACAAGCCCGTCACCTCCCTTGCTGAGATGAGCAGCGTGCGCCTGCGCATTCCCGCCACCGATATCATGATCGCCCTGTTTGAGGCTCTTGGCTGCAACTATCAGACCATGGCCTTCTCCGATGTCTTCAACGCCTGCCAGACCGGCGCGCTGGACGGCCTCGAGGGTGTGCCTCTTACCATCACCGCAAACTCCCTGTGGGATGCCATTGACCCGCTTTATTACTCCATGACCAACCACTGCCTTGACTGCTACGGCCTGTATGTCGGCACCGGCTTCTGGGAGTCCATCCCCGAGGATTACCGCAACATCATTCAGGAAGTCCTTGGCGATTGGGGCAAGATTGCCACCGCCCACTGCGTTGAGCAGGAAGAGACCGTTATCTACCCCGAGTATGAGAAGCACGGCGTTGAGGTTGTTGAGCTCACTCCCGAGCAGCTTCAGGAGTTCAGGGATGCGGCTGAGCCTATCATCTTTGATCAGGTTCGCGGCGAGGAGCTGCTGAACGTTGTCAAGGAGATCGAGGCTTCCCTCGGCTGATAAGGCAAAGCAGGACAGATAATCAGTAGTTGCTGCGGGTTCCGCCTTGTGCACGGCACAGGGCGGAACCTTTGAAGGGAGGCGCCAAATTGGAGAAAGTATCTAGCATATATAACAAAATTGCTGACTTTATCGACAAAATCGTGTATGTAATAGGCGGCAGCGGTTTGTTGATCTGCGCGGGAATGTGCGGCGCTAACATACTCATGTGGTGGTTCGCGGGAAAGAGAATCGCCATATGCGATGAGGTGTCGCTTTTTGGGCTTGTATGGGCCACGTATATAGGTATGGGCATACTGTACCGTCAAAACGGCCACTGCACGATGGACTTTGTAGTTAAGGCCATGCCGCCAAAAGCAAGATCCGTAATCAGAATAATCACCGATATTATAATCATCGCAGTTTGTGTCATAACTGTCTACTATTCATGGAAGCTGGCAATAAAATCCTTCAACAAAAAACTTGTGCTTACAAAAATACCATATTTTTATGTTGATATATCCATAACAGTCGGCTACGCGCATATGCTCGTGCTGACTGTCGGCGATATTGTCGCAAACGTAAACAAGCTTATTCACTGGGGAAAGGAGTAAAAAATGGAAAGCTATCTGCCTATTATCCTGAGCTTTACCCTTATGCTTTTTGCCATTCCTGTCCCCGTATGCCTGCTGGCGGGCACGTTTTTGTACTTCGGCGTCATAAACCCGACCCTCCCGCTGACAAGCGTCATACAGAATATCGTGACCCAGAGCATGGGCACCGGTATGCTGGCGGCTCCGCTGTTCATTATGGCGGGCGCCATCATGAACTACTCCGGCATAACCGCGAAGCTTCTCGATTTCTGCGACTGCCTGCTTGGACATAAGCCGGGCGGCCTTGCGTATATTAATGTCCTGCTCTCCACGCTCAACGGCGGCATGTGCGGCTCTGCCACGGCGGACGCCGCGCTCCAGTGCAAGCTGCTTGTGCCCGAGATGGAGAAAAAGGGCTATCCGAAGGCCTTCAGCACCGCCGTCACCGCGGCATCCTCCCTCATTACGCCGATTATACCTCCCGGAGTGCCGCTGATACTCTACGGCATCATGACGGGCGTATCCGTCGGCAAGATGTGGGTCGCGGGCTATGTGCCGGGCATCATGCTCTGTATCGGAATGATGTTCGTCTGCTGGTGCTACGCGCGCAAATATCACTGGAAGAGCGGGCGCGAAAAGCGCGCGACGGGCAAGGAGATACTCGCCTCTGCCGCAAAATCCATCTGGGCGCTGTGCATCCCGATTTTCATGATCGCGGGCCTGCGCACCGGCTTCTTCACCGCGACCGAGGCCGGCATTGTCCTCATTATTCTGGCCGTTGTCATTGGCCTGATTTACAGAAGCCTGCGCCCCAGTCACTTCAAGCCCATCATGAAGGACGCCTTCCTCTCGACGGCGAACATCATGCTCATCATTGTCTCCGCCTGCGGCTTCAGCATGTACCTGTCCTGGGAGCGTATCCCCCAGATGATGGCCGAGTGGATGATGAGCGTGTCCTCAAACAAGCTGATGTTCATGCTTTTGAGCCAGATAATCGTGTTCTTCCTCGGAATGTTCCTCGACGGCACGGCGCTTCTGCTCATCCTGACGCCTATACTCTATCCCATCGCGCAGAGCTACGGCATTGACCTTTTGCAGTTCGGCATGGTGTTCCTTGTCAACCTTTACTGCGGCTGCCTGACGCCTCCGTTTGGCACGCTGATGTATGTCACCTGCAATATAAATGACGTCAGCATACCGGAGTTTTGCAAATACGCCTGGGCGTTTATCCTTGTGATGATAGCCGTTTGTGTTATAATGGCTGTGTTCCCGGCTGTTCCGAACTTCTTGCCGAATCTCGTATATGGAGCGTAAGCGGAGTATGATAGATTTCAGAGGAAAAAGAATTGGCCTTGTGCTCTCCGGCGGCGGCGCCAAGGGAGCATATCAGGTGGGCATGTTCAGGGCGATGGAAGAGCTTGGCATCATGCCGAAGGTCGTGTCCCTGAGCGGCTGCTCGATAGGCGCGTACGCCGCGGCAATTTACGCGCTGCGCGGCAATGATGAATACAGGGACTTCCTGTACCGCTACCCGGAGCTCGTCGGCGAGGGGGAGAACCTCTCTGACGAGGCGATAGAGGCCGCGAGGGCACGTGTCGCGGCGGGCAGCGTGAGCATCGAGCAGTTTTACAGCGACAGAGCCTTCTGGCAGCAGGAGGGCAAGGGGCTTTACCGATATATCAGGGACCTTGTCAGCGGCGGCGTGATTGAGCGCTGCGGGCGGCACATCAATGTCTGCGGATACTCCCTTGAAAGGGAGCGCCCGATATACTTTGACCTTGACCGGCTTGACGATGAGGAAAAGGCCCTGGCCATAATCGGCAGCGGAAGCCTTCAGTTCCTGCTCCCGCCTGTCGCGCTGCGCGGGCACCATCTTGTTGACGGCGGCGTTGTGCCCGTCATATGCAAAAAGCCGGCTCCGGCGGATAAGATTCCGCTGCCGCCCATGGTGGCGGAGGATGTGGACTGCATCATAGTAAACTTCCTTATCGCCTCCGACTCGGTAAAGCGCGAGCTTGTTCCGCAGGGGGTTGACTATCTTGAGCTCAGACCCAGCACACCGCTGGAGGAATATCCGGGCTCCGGTACGCTGGATTTCTCGCCGGAGAAGCTTGCAAGCCACGAGCGCATCGGCTACCGCGACACTATTGAGCTTTTCAAAGATTGTATTTTGTGAAACAGGGGTATACATATGAAAACAATACTGTGCTTTGGCGATTCCAACTCATGGGGATTCATCCCCGCAAAAGCCACCAGATATGACCGCGATACCCGCTGGACAGGCGTGGCCGCAAAGGAACTCGGAAGCGACTATGTTCTCATTGAGGACTGCGTAAGCGGCAGAACCACTGTTTATGAGGACCCCTGCGTCAAATTCCGCTGCGGTGCTGACAATCTGGGCTATTCTCTGCTTGCCCACGCGCCGATTGACCTTGTGATTCTCGCGCTGGGCGGAAATGACCTCAAGTTTACCGATTCTGACGGCAGCGTCAGGGGCATGAGCAGGATGATAGACCTTGTCAGAAACGCGGACGCGGTTTTTGACTCCTACTCGCCGATTTTCCCCAACGGCTGCAAAATACTGCTCCTTGGCCCGCCGCGCTTCTCGGCAGATATTGCCGAGAAAAGACCGGGGCACGCCCTCGCGGGCAGCGCTTTTGAATCGACCGTGCTTGCCAAAAAATATGAAAAGCTCGCCCAAGAGAAGAACGTTTACTTCTTCGATGAGTCGCTTTATGTTGAGCCCTCACCGGAGGACTGCATCCACCTTGCACCCGGGGAGCACGCGAAGCTTGGCAGGGCGATCGCCGAAAAGATTCGGGAGATTTTTTCAAATGAGGCTTGAAAAAGCTTCACCAATAGCGATTTTTACTTTCATGGCTTCCGTTCAGGGGGCCATGAAAATTTTTATATACTCAATACAAAATTTAATAGTGTTGCAAAGTAAACGCTTCTTGTAGTATAATAAACTGTCAAAATTTTGGATGGAGATTTTGCTATGATAAAAGTTGCACCATCAATACTCTCCGCGGACTTTGCAAGTCTTGGCGCGGAGGTCGAGGATATCCGCAGCGCGGGCGCGGACTGGGTCCATTTTGATGTGATGGACGGGATATTTGTCCCGAATATCTCTATCGGTGTGCCGGTGCTTGCATCGCTGCGCAAGGCGACGGATATGTTCATTGACGTGCATCTTATGATAGACAGGCCCATTCGCTACGTGCGCCAGTTTTGTGACGCCGGGGCCGACCTTGTGAATTTCCATGTGGAGGCCGACAGCCGGGAGAACATCCTCGCCGCCATTGACGAGGCGAAAAGCCGCGGCAAAATGACCGGTATAACCTTAAAGCCCAAGACCCCGGCGGAGGAGGCAGCGCCCTTTCTGGATAAGGTCGATCTGGTGCTGGTGATGACGGTGGAGCCGGGCTTTGGCGGGCAGAGCTTCATGGCAGAGCAGCTTCCGAAGATCGCCAAGCTCCGCAATATGATAGACGGGGCGGGGCTTACCTGCCTTGTAGAGGTTGACGGCGGCGTTGACGAGCGCACGGCGTCCCTCTGCATCGAGGCCGGGGCCGATGTCCTTGTGGCGGGCAGCGCCGTGTTTCGCAAAGCCGACAGGGCGGCAGCCATAGCGGCAATCCGCGGATAAGCAAATAAACGATAGGAGACAGATTCAGATGTCCTTTTTTCCCGCATCGCTTGAAAATCTTATAGATAAATTCGCCGCGCTCCCCGGCATAGGCAGAAAGAGCGCCCAGCGGCTCGCCTTCCATGTGCTGGCCCTGCCCGAGGGCGAGGCGGAGGCCTTTGCCGATGCCGTTTTGGAGGCAAAGCGCAGTGTCCACTGCTGCGCCGTGTGCCAGAATCTGACCGAGGATGAGATTTGCCCCATCTGCGCGAGCGACAGGCGGGATAGGGGGACTATCTGCGTGGTGTCTGAGCCGCGCGATGTGCTGAGCATCGAGCGGGCGCACGAATATAACGGGACTTATCACGTGCTCCACGGGGTGCTCTCTCCGATGAGCCATGTCGGGCCGGACGATATCCGCATAAAAGAGCTGCTGACCCGCGCCGCCGGGGAGGACGTGCAGGAGGTCATCATGGCCACCAACCCCGACACCGAGGGTGAGGCGACCGCCATGTATATCTCCCGCCTGCTAAAGCCCTTCGGCATAAAAATCACCCGTCTTGCCTACGGGATACCCGTTGGCTCAAATCTTGAGTTCGCGGATGACGCGACGCTCAACCGCGCCCTCGAAGGGCGCACGGAAATGTAGTTTCCCAAAAGTGTATAACATGGCCCGTCTGCGGCTAATATAAGATAGAAACTGCATATTTTTTACATATATTTTTTGGAAATGGAGTTAAAATGGTTTCAAAGTTAAAAATTATTCCTCTTGGCGGTCTCGGTGAGATCGGCAAGAATATGACTGCTATCGAGTGCGGGTCGGACATTATTGTCATTGACTGCGGCATGGGTTTTCCCGATGAGGATATGTACGGCATTGATATTGTCCTGCCGGATATTACCTATCTTCGCAGCAACGCAAGCCGCATCCGGGGCATCATCCTGACCCATGGGCATGAGGACCATATCGGCGCCGTGCCCTATGTCCTGCGCGACCTTGACGTGCCCATCTACACAACGCCGCTGACAGCGGCTCTTATCGAGCTGAAGCTTGAGGAGCATGACCTGCTTTATAATTCCCAGATATTCACCAAAAAGGCAGGCTCCAGCTTCCGTTTGGGCTGCTTTAATATTGAGTTTATCCACGTTAACCACAGCATACCGGACGCGGTGGCCCTCGCGATAAAGACCCCGCTCGGCACGCTCATCCACACCGGCGACTGGAAAATTGACGTGACGCCGATCTCCGGCAGCATGATCGACCTGACACGTCTCGGTGAGCTTGGCAGGGAGGGTGTCCTCGCCCTGATGAGCGATTCCACCAACGTGGAAAAGCCCGGCCATTCCGATTCTGAGCGCAAGGTCGGCCAGGGCTTTGATAAGCTGTTTCTGGGCTGCAATAAGCGCATTATCATCACCACCTTTGCCTCAAATGTCCACCGTTTGCAGCAGATCATAAACGTCGCCGCAAAATATAACCGCAAGGTCGCCATCACCGGGCGCAGCATGGAAAATGTCCTGCGCGTGGCGTCGGTCCTCGGATATATGGATATTCCTGACAATGTCATGGTTGATATCGAGCATATAAACAAGCTTCCCCGCGAGCAGGTGGTCATCATCTCCACCGGCAGCCAGGGGGAGACTATGTCCGCGCTCTACCGCATGGCCTTCTCCGGCCATAAGCAGGTCAGCGTTGACGCGGGGGACAGAGTCATTATCTCCGCCTCCGCCATCCCCGGCAACGAGAACACCATCAGCCGTGTGATTGATGAGCTTTTCCACAAGGGCGCTGAGGTCATTTATGACCGCAATACCGACCTTCATGTCTCGGGCCACGCCTCGCAGGAGGAGCATAAGATGATGATGGCGCTGGTTAAGCCCAAGTTCTTTATCCCCGTCCACGGCGAGTACAGGATGCTCGTCAAGCACGCGGAGATCGCAAAGACGATGGGCGTTGCACCCAAGAACATCGTCATCGCCGAAAACGGCAATGTAATTGAGCTTACCAAGAAGTCGATAAAGTGCACCGAGAGCGTCCAGTCCGGCGCGGTTCTGGTGGACGGCAGCGGCATCGGTGAGGTAAGCAGCGTTGTCATGCGCGACAGGCACCGCCTCGCGGAGGACGGCATGATAGTCGTTGTGCTGCCCTATTCGGCGGAGGATCACTGCCTGATCGCCCCGCCCGAGATCGTGACCCGCGGCTTTATCTACGTCAAGGAGGCTGAGGAGCTGATGGACGAGCTCAAGCGCGTGGTCATTGAATCGGTCGACGCCTGCGAGGCGCAGCATATCTCCGACTATTCCTCGATAAAGAGCCGCGTCAAGAGCAATCTTTCAGGCTTCCTGTATAAGACCACCCGCCGCAGCCCCATGATTCTGCCGGTCATATCCGAGGTCTGAGCGCATGAATATCCAGATTTTCGGGCGCTCAAAGTGCTTTGACACAAAAAAGGCTCAGCGCTGGTTCAAGGAGCGGCGGATAAAGTTCCAGTTTGTGGACATTGACCGCTACGGTATGAGCAGGGGAGAGCTCGGGAGCGTTAAAAACGCCGTCGGGCTTGAGGCTATGCTCAACACCGAGGACCCCGATTATCCGCTGGTGCAGTACCTCGCGACGGATGCCGCGAAGCTTGATAAGCTCTTTGAGCAGCCGTGGCTTATAAAAACCCCGGTCGTGCGCAACGGCAGACAGGCCACCGTGGGCTACTGCCACGATGTGTGGAAGGACTGGGAATAAGGAAAAATCACCAGCTATGGAATGATCCATAGCTGGTGATTTTTGCGCTGCTACTTGAGTTCGCGTTACTCCTTGCCTCCCCTGCCTCAGTAGGGGAGGTGGCTTGACGCGGAGCGGCAAGCCGGAGAGGTATCCATTTGCGTGGTTTTTATTTGCGCCGGGGTAGAATTTCGCGCTTCGCGCGGGTTATCCTCTCAGGCGCTGCGCGCCAGCTCCCCTTTTGCGAAAGGGGAGCCAAGATACGGCGCAGATTTTGAGAACAAACACCCCCGTGGGCATTGCCCGCGGGGGTGTAACTATCACTCGGTGAAGTGTATGTGGTTGTTTATATGGTCCTCACAGAAGCAGTGGTACCCGGCGCAGCGGGAGCAGTAGCGAAACTCGAGATTCGGATAATCCCGGTCTGTCCTGCCGCAGACGGCGCATTTGTGATTATAGAGCTTCTGCTCCTGCTCGCGGCGGATACGCTTTGACTCGCGGCGGAAATTCACCGCGCTTGCGCTTGAGCCACGGCGTACGCGGCGGATGTCACGGAACAGGTCGCCCCCGCAGAAAATGAGGAAGTTGAGCACTGCGACCACAGGCAGTAGATTCCCGGGGAAGGAGCCGGAAATAACGCCGATGATGAAGTACGCCGCGTCAATATACGCGAGGTATTTTATCTTTATGGGGATGATGAAAAACAGCAGCACCTCCATATTCGGGTAGAGCGCGGCGAAGGAGAAGAACATGGACAGATAGATGTACTGCGCGTCAAGCCGGAAGCTCACGCCGGTAATGAAGTACATCAAAAAGCCGTATATAATCGTTAAAATGACGCCGGAAAAGAAGTAGATGTTGAACTGCCCTGTGCCCCAGTGAGCCTCAAGCGTGCTGCCTATCCAGTAATAAAAATAGAACGCGATAAAGGCCAGCAGCCCCATGCTCGGCGGGTAGAACACAAAGCTCACCAGCCGCCAGATCTGCCCGTGGAGAATGGCGTGTGGGTCAAAGGTCAGATAACTGAGCAGCACGGGATTAAGCGCGCCGATAAGCCATAGTGCTACATTGGCGATGCTGATATAGCGCATAAGGTTTTTTATGCCAAAATTGGGGTGTTTGTAGCAAAAACGCTCCACATAATTCATCGGATCTTTCATCAGAATTTCCTTTCGGTCAATCAATATGTAGATATAATAACCTCTTTAAGATATAAAGTCTACAAAATTTTGTAAACAGTGAAAATAATGCTTTTAATTTACATAATACTGTGTTATTATATCAAAAGAGTGTAAAAACGACAGCTTGGAGTGTGCCAAATGGAAGAAAATGGAATCCAAAACGAGCTTATCGAGGGCCGCAACGCCGTTATCGAGGCGCTGAGGGCCGGAAGAGCCATAGATAAAATATATATCGCCAGAGGCGATGTTGACAAAACTCTGGGGCATATCGCCTCCAAGGCCAAGGAGAAGGGCATAGTCGTCACCGACTGTGACCGCCGCAAGCTTGATTTTATGAGCCGCACCCATGCCCACCAGGGCGTCATAGCGGTTGCCGCCGTGCGGGAATACTGCTCGGTGGAGGATATCCTCGCCGTGGCTGAGGAACGGGGAGAGGCACCATTCATCATCATCTGCGACGAGATAAGCGACCCGCACAATCTCGGCGCGGTCATTCGCTCGGCTGAGTGCGCGGGCGCGCACGGGGTGATCATCCCCAAGCGCCGCAGCGCCGGGCTTACCGCGATTGTCGACAAGGCCTCCGCCGGAGCGGCGGAGCACATGGCAATCGCCAGAGTGCCGAACATCCCCGCCGTTATAAAGGAGCTTAAAAGCAAGGGCCTGTGGATATACGGCACCGCCGCCGACGGCACCAGCCCCCTGTGGGAGACGGATTTTTCCGGGGCGCTCGCTCTGGTCATCGGCTCCGAGGGGGACGGCATGGGCAGGCTTGTTTCCGAGAGCTGCGACTTTACCGTGAGCCTGCCGATGAAGGGGCGGGTCAGCTCCCTCAACGCTGCCGCCGCCGCGTCCATCACCATGTATGAGGTGCTGCGCCAGAGAAGCGGCAAGTAAGATACAGAAAAGACGTAAATAGAACAAACAAAAGTAAGTGATGAATGAATCAGCGAGAGAGATTTGTTCAGCGCTTACGACAAAAAAGCAGGGAATAGACAGATATGGACGAGCTGTACCGGGATTTGGATTTGACAACTGAATACGGTGAGTGGACGGTCGAGTCTATCCTTGCAGAGTTCAGGGTGAATGATATGCTTGATAACTTGAGCGATTTCTCAATCGAGCAGGAAGATAATATGACGGGAGTCCCAACCGCGCCCGCCGCGCCCGCGGCTGAGCCCGTATACGCGCCGGAGAGCGTTTCGACGCCCGCCGCGCCGGAGGCCGTTTCTCAGGCGGAGGAGGATTTCAGCATGGCTGAGATTGACGCCGCCCTTGCCGCTATGGGCTTTAACTTTGATGAGGCTGCGGCGGAGGCAGCGCCCGTCCCGGTTGAGAGCTTCGAGCTTGATTACAGGGAGGAGCCGGACTATGGCTATAAGCCAGATTTGAAGGCCGAGCCGGCTTTTGGCGCTGCGCGGGATTACGCGCCCGCCCCCACCTATGACGCGGCTGATTTCAGGCCGTCCGCCCCCGTCGCGGTGGAGGACGATTTTGACATCGACCCGCGCTTTAACCTCAGCGGACGGCAGAACAGCTATTTTTACGACGGCGTTGAGCTTGATACCGGCGCGGAGGAGGACTACGCCCCCAAGGCGCAGGCGGATTTTGTCTCCGCCTATACCGGCATGGAGGATCTCGAGCTGCCGGAGGTTGAGGAGAAGCCCCAGCCGGTGGAGCAGCCCGAGCCGGAACCGGAAAATTTTGAGGACGAATATTTTGACGATGAACCCGAGCCGGAAGAGCGCCCAAAAAAACGCGGGCTGAAGCTGGGTTTCGGCAAGAAGAAAAAGGCGAAGGTCACGGCGGCCGCCATTCCC
>URPA01000001.1 GCA_900549545.1 uncultured Eubacteriales bacterium | reverse complement strand
AGAGCATCCGGCACTTGTGGATAAGCTGGAGGATGTTATTTCAGGCGTTAATATAACCTTTCGCTATAATGCTACATTCGTGCATGAGGATGCTGCAATTCGTGCAGCATGGCAGGAATGCTATGATGCTGATGCGGACGGCCCGGAGATGACTTGTCTTGTCACCGGCAAGAAATGCGCTGCAGAGCGGGTTCACCCTGCAATTAAAGGAGTTGCCGGGGCACAGTCGAGCGGTGCGGCCCTTGTCTCTTTTAACAGTGAAGCGTTTTGCTCCTTCGGTCGAGAGCAGAATCTCAACGCGCCTACAAGTAAGTATGCGGCTTTTGCATATACAAGTGCATTGAATCACCTTTTGGCTGACAGAGAGCATGTTGGAAGAATAGGCGACACCACTGTCTTGCTCTGGGCGAAAGGCGGACAATCTGCTTATCAAAGCTGCGCTATGGCGAGCTTGTTTGGCAATCTTCCAGAGAATTACACAACAGCTGATCTGCAAAAAATGATGTTAGACCTGTTGGAAGGTAAGCCGGTGGAATTTGAAGAAGAGCTGATTGCACCAGAAACTCCGTTTTATGTGCTTGGCTTAGCACCAAACGCAGCAAGGCTCTCAGTGCGTTTTTTTCTGAAAAATTCTTTCGGGCAGTTTATGGAAAGCATACATGAGCATTATAAGCGCCTGGAGATTATCCGCCCGGAATACGACAAATTTGAGACTATACCACTCTGGAGATTACTGGATGAAACGGTGAATCAAAACTCGCGCGATAAATCTCCAGCTCCCGGTTTATCCGGCGAAACCCTTCGCGCCATTTTAAATAATACGCCGTATCCGGCAACCCTGCTCAACGGCGTTACATCGCGCATCCGCGCGGAGCGCAATGTAACCAAGGGAAGGGCCGCTATTATTAAAGCATATTATTTGAAAAATCCTCATTCTGATATACCAAAGGAGGTCTTAACTGTGTCACTTAATCCTGACAGCACAAATATCCCATACAATTTAGGCAGGCTTTTCTCTGTCCTTGAGGACATACAAACAGTGGCAAACCCGCGAATAAATGCAACCATAAAAGACAAGTATTTTAACTCAGCATCTGCCACACCGAGCAGAGTGTTCCCGGTGCTTGTTAATTTAGCTCAAAAACATTTGAAAAAGCTTCCAAAAGACAGGGCGATATATTTAAACAAACAGCTTTCAAAAATTGAAGAAAAGTTAGGTGAGGCCTATCCTGATCGCTTGAACCTGCCACAGCAGGGCTCATTCCAGCTCGGGTATTACCATCAAACTCAGGCCCGTTATACAAAATAAAGGAGGAGAAAAATGTCAGAAGTAATTAAAAACCGCTATGAATTCGTAATTTTATTTGATGTCGAAAACGGTAACCCAAATGGTGACCCGGATGCTGGTAATATGCCACGTGTTGACCCGGAAACCGGGCTTGGCATAGTTACCGATGTGTGCCTTAAGCGTAAAATCCGCAATTATGTGGAGACTGTAAAAGAAGATGCCACAGGCTATCGGATTTATATTAAAGATGGCGTTCCGCTCAATCGCAGTGATGCAGAGGCGTATGCGGCGCTGGATGTTGATGCTAAAAGTGTAAAGGAAAAGAAAAAAGCAGACCCTGATATTGACAGAAAGCTTCGCAACTGGATGTGCAAAAACTTCTTTGATATCCGCACTTTTGGCGCTGTTATGACGACTTTTGTGAAGTCCGCGCTTAACTGCGGTCAAGTTCGCGGGCCTGTTCAGCTTGGCTTTGCCCGCAGTGTTGAGCCCGTCATGCCGCAGGAGGTCACAATCACCCGCATTGCAATAACGACTGAGGCCGATGCTGAAAATAAGGGCACAGAGATGGGCAGAAAGTATATTATCCCCTATGGTCTCTACCGCTGCGAGGGGTATGTCTCCGCAAATCTGGCACGGAAAACGACGGGATTTTCTGAGGAAGATTTACAGCTGCTTTGGCAGGCCATTTTAAACATGTTTGAAAGTGACCACTCTGCGGCTCGCGGTAAGATGGCAGTCAGAGAACTTATCATATTTAAACATGACAGTGAGTTAGGCTGCGCACCTTCATGGAAGCTATTTGACACGGTCAAAGTAGAAAGAGTCGATAAGGAAAGCATTAATCCTGCACGCTCATATTGCGATTATAATGTCACTGTTGATGAGGCAGCGCTGCCTTCCGGCGTAACCTGCCAGCGAATGGTATGACTTGGTCTGAGGACGATTTTCTCCAGCTCTCGGGGATACAGCATTTTGCTTTCTGCCGCCGACAGTGGGCGCTGATACATATTGAGAACCAGTGGGCGGAGGACTATCGCACAATGGATGGGCAATTAATGCACGAGCGTGTGCATGATCAGACTCTGCGCGAGAGCAGAGGAGATCGGATAACCGTAAGAGGGCTGGCAATCCATTCTGCAAGGCTTGGAGTATCCGGTCAATGTGACGCAGTGGAGTTTTTTAAAGACCCGGCGGGAATCGCGCTTCACGGGCAGAATGGGCTATGGCTGCCGTACCCTGTCGAGTACAAGCGCGGCAGGCCAAAGGAGCATCTCGCTGATGAGCTTCAGCTTTGCGGACAGGCTATGTGTCTTGAGGAAATGCTCTGCTGCTCCGTCCCAGAAGGGGCGCTCTATTACGGAGAGCCCCGCCGGAGGACTGTTGTCAGCTTCACACCAGAGCTGCGCGCTGAGGTTGAGCGGAGCCTTGCAGAGATGCACGAGCTGTATAAAAAACGCTATACCCCAAAAGTCAAACCCGGCAAGAGCTGTAACGCCTGCTCGCTGAAGGATCTGTGCCTTCCAAAGCTGATGAATAGAAAAAAGGTTTCCGAATATCTTGCCGCAGCTGAGGAGAATATGCCATGAAGCATCTGCTCAATACGCTATACATCCTTTCGGAGGATATCTATCTGTCCCTTGACGGGGAAAATGTGCTTGCCAACCGGGATAAACAGGTTATTGCACGTTATCCGCTGCATACGCTGCAAAATATTGTCAGCTTTTCATATTCCGGGGCGTCTCCCGCGCTTATGGGGGCTTGCGCTCAACGGCAGATTGGCCTGGCCTTTTGCTCGTCGATGGGGAAGTTCCTTGCACGTGTCTGTGGTGAGGGGAACGGAAATGTTCTCCTTCGCCGCAGTCAATATCGCATTGCAGATGACCCCGCACAGTGCTGCCTCATAAGCCGCACCATGATTTTCGGCAAGCTCTATAACGCCCGTTGGAGTATAGAACGCACCCGTCGCGATCATGCGCTCAGGGTGGACGGCGAAAAGCTTGCCGCCGCTTCCGGGGAAATCAGAGAAATGCTGCCTAAAGTCAAGACAGTGACAGACCCGGATGAGCTTCGGGGATTGGAAGGCGTTGCCGCCGCTGCGTATTTCCGGGTGTTCGATGAGATGATTTTAGGAGATAAGGACACCTTCTGTTTCCATGGTCGAAGCCGCCGTCCGCCCATGGACGCGGTTAACGCAATGCTGTCCTTTGCGTACAGCCTTCTGGCTCATGACTGCGCAAGCGCGCTCGAGAGTGTTGGGCTGGATTCCTATGTGGGCTTCCTGCACAGGGATAGACCGGGAAGGACTTCGCTTGCGCTGGATTTGATGGAAGAACTGCGGCCCTGTATGGCCGACCGTTTTGTTTTGACGCTTATAAACAACCGCCAGGTCAAGGCCTCTGATTTTGTCTATATGGACAGCGGAGCGGTGCTTTTGAGCGACGACGGCAGGAAGTCTTTCCTGAAAAGCTGGCAGGAGAAGAAAAAGGAGCAGCTAACACATCCATATCTGGGTGAAAAGCTCCCGTGGGGTATGATACCCTACACTCAGGCTCTTCTGCTGTCCCGCTATCTTCGTGGTGATTTGGACGCATATCCGCCGTTTTTATGGAAGTGATGCTATGCTGGTTTTGATTACTTATGATGTAAATACTGAGAATGCTGCCGGACGCAGACGCTTGCGGCAGATTGCAAAACAGTGCGTAAACTACGGCCAGCGCGTTCAGAACTCTGTTTTTGAGTGTCTGCTCGATGCTGCACAGTGCCGCAGCCTGCAAGGAAAGCTGCGCAAGATAATGGACGAGGAAAAAGACAGCCTGCGCTTTTATTATCTGGGAAATCGCTATGAGGACAAGATTGAGCACTTCGGCGCAAAGCTGACGTATGACCCGGAGGACGTGCTGATGCTATAAGGGTGCGAGGCCCAAGCAAACATGAAAGTGACGTCCCTTCGCACTGAATTTAGACTCAATATCAGCACACTGAAGCGTGTTTTGTTCGATTAAAAATTATCTTTGAATTAAAATTTGTAGAGAATATTTGTTCTTTCGCAAAAACTGTCAAAATATTTGGCAATTTTTGCTGTCGTCCCCCGCACGGGGGACGTGGATTGAAATACGCCCACCCTGCCACCTCCGAAGGACAGCGACGGTCGTCCCCCGCACGGGGGACGTGGATTGAAATGTTGAAAACCGCAGCGTCTCCCTGGGCGTGCAGGTGTCGTCCCCCGCACGGGGGACGTGGATTGAAATATTGCCTTTGCAGCGTTTTGCCTCGTCTCTCCCTAGTCGTCCCCCGCACGGGGGACGTGGATTGAAATTCCGGGTCGTGCACTTGCTCGAGTTTGTCGAGGCGTCGTCCCCCGCACGGGGGACGTGGATTGAAATGTTAAAGATGACCACGCCGGAGCGCATACCGTCCCGTCGTCCCCCGCACGGGGGACGTGGATTGAAATAGGTAGTTATCGTGGAAGGCGTCTGCCAGCACGCGTCGTCCCCCGCACGGGGGACGTGGATTGAAATAAAAAAGTCTATGATAAAATCGGAAGCGGTGAACGTCGTCCCCCGCACGGGGGACGTGGATTGAAATAAGCTTCCAGCTGAGGTAATAGGCCGGGCGTATGGTCGTCCCCCGCACGGGGGACGTGGATTGAAATTTGTATCTCGGCTTGTACTTCTTCTGCTCGGCCTCGTCGTCCCCCCCACACGGGACGTGGATTGCACGTAAGCGAGCGATGAAGTGTGGCGCGGCAGACACGAAAAAAGGCTGCCGACAGACCGAAAGCTTGAGCTTATCATTGAATTAATCTCAATGATAGCCGCAGTGATTGCAGCTTGCAGGTCTTAATCAACAGCCCGGCAAGGGGAGATAGCAGCTCCCCTTGTTCGGGGCTATTATATCAAATTGGAATGGAGGACGCAAGATGAAGATTGACAAAATATTGTGGATACTGCTGCTAATAAATCTGTGCATCGCCGTAATAGCCCATTGGCCGACAGTGTGCAAAGCGCTTGTAATAATCAATGCCATTGCTTTGCTTGTGTGCATTATCTGCGTGATAACGAAAGGAGAAAACAATGGCTGAGTACTTATCCATTACATAATACTCCTGACAGTCTGGTAAGAACATTAGTACAATTCGCAAATTTTTAGACCGATTACTGGCTATGTCGTTCCCCCGCACGGGGGACGTGGATTGAAATAACCAGTCCAACAGCCCCGCACCGCACAATGCGCGCGGTCGTCCCCCGCACGGGGGACGTGGATTGAAACGCATTACCATTTTTGTTTACATTGGCGAAATTCGCCTGCGGGCTTGCAGCTCACAGGCAATCCAAAATCTGCCTCCACTGAGAATACAACCGCTCCATGGAAAAGGCGGCGTTGGCCGGGCTTGTGGATGGGAGCTTAACTGCCTCAATACCGCTGACGGGGAAAAGCTCGCGCATATAAAGCTTATGCGCGAGAGCGCCGTTGCAGAAGATGCCCTGAATATCCGCCGCGTCCAGTATGCGCCGTATATCGGTGGGCACAGCGTTTTTGATGCTGCTGTCTGCTGAACCCAAAATGTCGCACTCCTCAATCACATCCCAGAGGGCTATGCCGTGCCCGAGCAGCAGGGTGCGCTTCTCCTCCACGCTTTGAGGCAGGGGAGCGTCAAGCAGGCGCGTCATAAGCGGCCAGAAGCGGTTTTGCGCGTGACCATAATAAAAGTTTTCCTCCCGTGACTTGACGGAAGGGAAGCTGCCCAGAATGAGCACCCGGGAATTTTTATCATACACCGGGCCAAAACCGTGGCTTACATGCAGGTATTCCATCTTCGCGCCTCCTTTTTTGTTATTCTAAATCAGCCCTCAGCAAAAATCAATCTCCGGCCCTGACGGGGCATGACGAGGCAGAAAAATTGTTTAACTTGTATATTTTTTCGACCAATTTTTAGTTATTTCATCAAAATGTATATATGTTCCGTGTGGGGAGAGTGCATTTTTCGTAGCTTCTTGATAATTGCAAAATACGGGCAGAGCAGATATAATCAAAGCATAAAGAAATATCGCAGGTATAGGCGGGGAAGTCATATGGGCCCCGCGTCTCTACCGGGCAGCCCTTGAATTGCCCGACTACCGTGATCACAGAGTTTGCGCACAGCATGAGACAAAATTCAGTCGAACCGAGCCGCGATGTGGCGGTGCAGTCCGGCGTTTTGCTTTTCCTGTGCGGGCTTTGCGTTTCCGGTAGAGATTTGATCTCTGCCGTTTTTTATTATTAAACCATTTTAGGGGGAGAAGTAATGCGCACTGTAAAGACCAAGAACCGCTCTCGTCTCATTCAGGCTGCCCTCGGGAAGATTCCCTGCGACCTTACCATAGGCAATGTTCAGTTTTTTAACGTCATAACAGGCGAAGTGTACCCGGCCAGTGTCGATATACTGGACGGTTTTGTTGTTTTAGTCAGAGAAGAGGGCGAGGAGGCCATTCTTCCCTCAAAAAAATATTATGACGGTGAGGGCAGATATCTCATCCCCGGCTTTATTGACGCTCATATGCACGTGGAGAGCACGATGATGATCCCTGAGAACCTCTCCCGCGCCATTCTGCCCTGGGGCACCACCACCATCTGCACCGACCCCCACGAGATAGGCAATGTCATGGGTGTTGAGGGCGTTGAGTTTATGCTTGAAAACGCCAAGAAGTCAAAGCTGCGCCAGTATGTGCTGGCTCCCTCCTGTGTGCCAGCCGTGCCCGGCATAGAAAACGCCGGCGCGTCCTTCGGCGCTGATGAGGTCGGCCGTATTCTTGATATGGACGGCGTTGTCGGCGTTGCGGAGATTATGGACTATGTCGGCGTTATAAATGACGTGGAGCGTATGCACTCAATCATTGACGAAGGGGAAAAGCGCGGCATGTACCTTCAGGGACACGCGCCCTACTGCTCCGGCCGTAACCTCGCCGCTTATCTCATTGGCGGCCCCCATTCTGACCATGAGAGCGTCAGCGCTCAGGAGGTCGTCAACAAGCTCCGCGCCGGTATGCACATTAACCTGCGCGCAAGCTCCCTCATAGATAATCTCGACTTCCTTGTGGACGGCTGCAAGAATATGCCCTGGCGTGATTTCGTCTCCATCTGCACTGATGACGTGCATGCAAAGGACCTGCTCACCGTGGGACACATCAACAAGGTAGTCGGTAAGGCCGTCGCCTCCGGGCTTGACGGCAAGGAGGTCATAAAGCTTGCCACCATGAACGCCGCGCGCGAGTACGGCTTTGGCGACTTGGGTGTTATTGCTCCGGGCTATATCGCCGATATCCAGCTTGTGGACGCTTTTGACGGCAGCCGCCCCAAGGCGGTGTTCGTCGAAGGTGAGCTTGTGGCCGAAAACGGCAGGTATCTCGGCGGCGACAGCATGGGCGAGCCCTATGAACTGCCCAACACTGTCAACATCCCCCAGATTAAAAGCGCGGCTGATTTTGACCTGCGCGTTCCCGAGGGCTACACCGGAAGCAGCATAACGGTCAATGTCATGACACCCATCCCCGGCAGCCGCGTCCTGCGTCAGGTTGTGCCTACGGAGCTTCCTGTTGTGAACGGCAAGGTTGACATCAGTGGAGATAAATCGCTCATCTTCGTCTGCTGCGCAAACCGCTACGGCCTTGGCGGCAAGACCATCGCCGTGTATAGAGACTTCGGCCTTGAGTGCGGCGCGCTTGCTTCCACCATCTCTCACGACAGCCACAACCTCACTGTTTGCTACCGTGATACCAATGACGCCATCCTCGCCGCTGAGACTCTGCGCGGCTGCGGCGGCGGTGTCTGCGCGGTGAAGGACGGCAGGGAAGTGCATGTTGCCCTCAACGCGGCGGGCCTTATGAGCCAGAAGCCCTGTGAAGAGGTCGCTGTGGAGATTGAAAATGTCCAGAACATGGTCGATGTTATCAGCGGCGGCAAGCTGACGCTGCTTGCAAGCGCGGTTATCGCCCTGCCTGTTCTGCCCAGCATTGTTATCACAGATATGGGACTTGTCAACGGTGCCGACCAGACATTTGTCCCCGTATTTGCTGATATAAAGTAAGAGAAAGATAACAGAGAAAAAGGAGAAGAGAGAAGAAAATGGGAAAATTCTTCAAGCTTGGTGACAGAAACACCAATGTTAAGACGGAGATCATCGCCGGTCTTACAACCTTTATGACCATGGCCTATGTCCTTGCGGTTCAGCCTGCCGCTATCTGCGGCGGTGAGCAGTATATCATTGACGCAAACGGCGTTATGATTACCAAGTCCGCCGTTATGATATCCTGCGCGCTCGTGTCCGGCCTTATCACCCTGCTCATGAGCTTTTACACCAACCTGCCCTTCGCGCTGTCCACCGGCATGGGCTCCAACTTCGTGCTTGGCGCGCTGATTCAGTCCCAGGTCATCAGCTTCGGCACCGCAATGGCAATAGTCCTTGTCTCGGGTATTGTGTTTGTCCTGCTGACTGTGCTTGGCCTGCGTGAGCTTATTGTCCGCGTCATTCCCAAGAACATTAAGGTCGCAATCTCTGCCTCCATCGGCTTCTTTATCGCGTATCTTGGCTTCAAGGATTCCGGCATAGGCTCCTTTGCAAGCGGCATCTCCATGGGCGACCTGACCAACCCTGCCGTGCTGCTCGCTATCGCCGGGCTTATCCTGATTATCGTTCTCAACACTCTCAAGGTAAACGGCGCAATTCTCATCAGCATCATTGTTATAACCCTCGCCGGTATTCCCCTTGGCGTTACCAAGCTCACCGCCGTTGCCTCCGTGCCTGATTTCTCCACTCTTGGCAATGTTATCTTTAATTTTGACTTCCACGGTGTGTTCACCGCCAGCGGCCTGATTTTGATATTCGTCTGCTTCTTTGGTGACTTTTTCTCCACTCTGGGCACTGTTCTTGCCGTCGGCAACCGCGCCGGTATGCTCGATGAAAACGGCAACCTCCCCGGCATTGAGCGCCCCTTCCTTGTTGACGCTATCGGCACCTGCGTCGGCGCTCTGACCGGTAACACCACCATCACCACCTATGTTGAGTCCACCTCCGGCGTTGAGGCTGGCGGCCGCACCGGTCTTACCTCCATGACCACCGGCATCATGTTCCTGCTCACCGTCTTCCTCGCGCCGCTCTTCGTGGCCATTCCCTCCTGCGCCACCGGCCCCGCGCTCATCTACGTTGGCTTCCTGATGCTCAAAGGCTTCGGCGATATCGACTTCAGCGAGTTCGACGAGTGCATCGGACCCTGCGTTATGCTCATGTTCACCGCCTTCACCGGCAGCATCACCAACGGCATGGGCGCCGGAATCATTGTGCACGTCATTGCAAAGCTCTGCAAGGGCCGTGCAAAGGATGTCCATCCCATCATGTATGTCATCTGCGCACTGATGGTCATCTACTTCATCGTCAACTGATAAAAGCCCAGCGAAAATTATTGCGCCCATGCAATGCAAGCTGCATTGCATGGGCGGCTTTGTTCTTATCTGTCAAACGCGGGGTTCACCGCATAGACATTCTTCTGGTTCATTTTTTCAAGCGCAAGGCGCAGTCCCTCGCCGAAGCGCTGGTAGTGCACTACCTCCCGCTCACGCAGGAAGCGGATAACGTTGTTCACGTCCGGGTCATCGCTCAGGCGCAGAATATTGTCATAGGTCACGCGGGCCTTTTGCTCTGCGGCGAGATCCTCGTTGAGGTCGGCAATGACGTCACCTTTGACCGCCATACTCGCCGCGCTCCACGGAAAGCCCGAGGCTGCCGTGGGGTACACACCGGCGGTGCGGTCGACAAAATAGGTGTCAAAGCCGGCCTTTTTTATCTCCTCGGGCGTCATGCTCCGCGTGAGCTGGTGGACTATCGCGCCAATCATCTCCAGATGCCCCAGCTCTTCTGTGCCGATATCAGTCAGCAGGCCTTTAAGCTCAGGATAGGGCATGGAGTAGCGCTGGCTCAGATAACGCAATGAAGCGCCGAGCTCACCGTCTGGGCCGCCGTATTGCGAAATGATGAATTTTGCGAGGGCGGGATTTGTGTTTTTTATCTTTACAGGGTACTGGAGCTTCTTTTCATATACAAACATTTCTTATACCTCCGTCTGGGGCTGGAAGTCCCAGGGCCAGGGATTGTCGAGCCACGCATAGCGGTCCATGCACAGCATATCCTCCTGCGTTACCGGGCCGCAGAGCTTGACATAGCGCTCGCGGGCCTCCTTTTTCAGAGAGAGGAAGGTCTGATACAGGGCAAAGGCCTCCTTATCCTCACAGTGATTATCCAGATACAGCTCCAGCTCGTCAGCAACAAAATCTATTGCCATCATCTCTGTCAGAGGAGTGCTTTTGAGCTTTGGGTTAATAATATCCATAAAGGGCAAATCAAGCCCCGGAAAAAGCGTACCGCTGGCAAGAGCCTCATCCGGCTCATAGTAGGGCGTGACGCTCTGCTGCATCGGGACATAGGCGACGGCAAGCGGCGCCTTATCCGGCAGAGAGCCATAGCGGTAGTTTTTGTTCATGTTGTTTTTGTCCAAGTTGATTCCTCCGTGATGTTGTTTAGCCGCTCACACTGTATAATATGCGGGGCGCTGCTTTTGGGTTCGGCTGCATAAAAGGCTTTACAATATACAGGATAATGTGGTAACATACATTGATAAAAGCAAAATAAGGAAGTTGAATATGCCAGAATTGACAGAAGAAATACAGCGGAGAAGAACCTTCGCGATAATATCCCACCCGGACGCCGGTAAAACCACACTGACAGAAAAGCTGCTGCTTTACGGCGGGGCGATTCAGATGGCAGGCTCCGTCAAGGGAAAGGCCACCGCGAGACATGCTGTGTCCGACTGGATGGAGCTTGAAAAGCAGCGCGGTATATCCATAACCTCGTCCGTAATGCAGTTCGAGTACGAGGGGTACTGCATAAATATTCTTGATACTCCGGGGCATCAGGATTTCTCGGAGGACACTTATCGCACCCTCATGGCGGCGGACTCTGCCGTTATGGTCATTGACGCGGCAAAGGGCATTGAGCCGCAGACAAGAAAGCTCTTTAAGATATGCGCCATGCGCCATATACCAATCTTCACCTTTATAAACAAGCTCGACCGTGAGGCGCGCAGTCCCTATGAGCTGATGGAGGAGCTGGAAAACGAGTTCGGGATAGGCACTTATCCCATGAACTGGCCCATCGGCTGCGGGCAGGAATTTAAGGGTGTGTATGACCGCGAAAAGCGTGAGATTCTGGCCTTTAATGAATTTCACCGCGGGCAGAACAAGATAAAAGCCATTGAGTGCCGGCTTGACGAAACCGAAAAGCTTGATGAGCTTATCGGCCCGAGGCTGAGGAGCACACTCTCGGATGATATTGAGCTTCTTGACGGCGCGGGTTATGAGTTTGATTTGGACGCTGTGCGCGGCGGGACGCTCAGCCCCGTGTTCTTCGGCTCCGCTCTTAACAACTTCGGCGTTGAGCCGTTTTTGGAAAGCTTCCTGAAGATGACCATGCCGCCCCTGCCGCGCCGCGCGGGGGAGGAGCTTGTTGACCCCTTTGACAAGCGCTTTTCAGCCTTTGTGTTCAAAATTCAGGCCAACATGAACAAGGCACATCGCGACAGAATAGCCTTCATGCGCATCTGCTCCGGCCGCTTTGAGCGCGAAAAGGAATACTACCATGTTCAGGGTGGAAAGCCCCTGCGCCTTGCCCAGCCCCAGCAGCTTATGGCTCAGGACAGGGCCATAATCGACGAGGCTTTTGCCGGCGATATAATCGGCGTGTTCGACCCGGGCATATTCTCGATTGGCGACACAATTTGCGAGAAGGGCATGGACATCACCTTCGAGGGGATACCCACCTTCGCACCGGAGCATTTTGCGGCGGTCGAGCGTATCGACACAATGAAACGCAAGCAGTTTGAAAAGGGCATGATGCAGATTGCCCAGGAGGGCGCCATTCAGATTTTCCACGAGCCGTATACCGGCGTGGAGGAGGTCATTGTCGGCGTTGTGGGTGTGCTCCAGTTTGAGGTGCTGGAATACAGGCTCAAGACCGAGTACGGCGTGGACATCCGCAGGCGCAGCATGCCTTATGAGCTTGTGCGCTGGGTGGATAATGAGGATATAGATATCCACGCGCTGAACCTCACCAGTGACACCAAGTGGGTGCAGGATTTTAAGGGCAACAATCTTTTGCTCTTTACCTCCTCCTGGTGCGTTGACTGGGCTTTGCAGAAAAATAACGGGCTTCGGCTCAGAGAGTTTAATAAGGACTGAGGAGGGCATTACCGTGGCTGAAAAAATAGTTATTGAGATTTATAAAACCAAGACCGCCGATGAGCTTACAAAGCTCATCGCCGACCCGGACAGCAGGCTCGACACCGGCAGCGCTGCCGCAATGGACGCGGCAACCGCCGCGGCTCTGCTTTGCCGCGCGGCGGCCATCTGCCAGAAAACCCAGAGCGGTGAGCGGCTTGATTACATTCAGCGCAACGCCGATAAAATCAGGGAGTATATGATTTATCTTATTGACGAGGATGTAAAAGCCCGCGCGCCGATGAAAAAGCACATTGCTGACGGCTCAGACGAGCGCACACTCGAGGCCTCCAGGCAGGTGGCAGTGTCCATCACGAATGAAATTGTCAACATGATGGGCAATTCCCTTGACCTCATGCGCGAGCTTTCTGACATTGCTGTCGAGGATGCAAAGCGCTTTATTGCCGAGGCTGCGCACACTGCGCTTGCCGCAATGAAATGCGCCGCAAGCTACACTGATTTCATTGCCTCTCGGAGCAGGGATGAGACCTATCGCTTTGTCGCAAAGAGAGAGAACGAGATAAGCATAGAGCAGTACACGGCGGTATATGATGAGATAATCGCCCGCTGCAAATAAATTACATGAAAGCTCCGCATGGCGGCCATGTCCACCGGCGGAGCTTGCGCTTAAATAAGAACAAATTATAAAAAAATCTTAGATATCCGCCAAATCATTGCCATTTTTAGCCCCAGAGTGTATAATACCTGTGTATGAAAATTGGATTCGGAGGTGATTTACCGTGGACAGCGGCATTCAACAGCTTAAAAAATGGATAGACGAGAGCAACAACATTGTGTTCTTCGGCGGCGCAGGTGTCAGCACCGAGAGCGGCATACCGGACTTTCGCAGTGTGGACGGGCTCTATAACCAGAAATGGCGCTACCCGCCCGAAACAATCCTCAGCCGCAGCTTTTTTGACCGCGACCCGGAGGAATATTACCGTTTCCACAGGGAGAAGCTGGTCATTGAAAATGTCAGGCCAAACGCCGCCCATATCCGTCTTGCCCAGCTTGAGCAGGAGGGCAAGCTCAAAGCCGTTGTGACCCAGAATATTGATGGGCTGCATCAGGCGGCTGGCAGTAAGAATGTGCTGGAGCTGCACGGCAGCATCCTGCGGGCATACTGTTCCAAATGCCGGAAGATATATCCCGCAGAGCTTATAAATTACGGTCACGGCGTGCCCCGCTGCGGCTGCGGCGGAGTTATCAGGCCGGATATCGTTTTATATGAGGAGCCGCTTGATGAGAGCGTGCTCACTGCCGCCATCGAGTGCATCCGCAAGGCTGATGTGCTGATAGTCGGGGGAACGTCACTGAATGTGTACCCGGCGGCAGGGCTTATAAATTACTACAAGGGCAATAAGCTTGCCCTTGTGAATCTGAGCGAGACGCCTTATGACAGCTATGCTGATTTGGTCATACATGAAAAGATTGGCCAGGTGTTTTCTCAGCTGTGAGATAAAAACTCCCCCGTCAATCGGGAGATGGATGGAGCTATAATGAGCAAAGGAAAGCTGATAGTTTTAGAGGGCATTGACGGCAGCGGCAAGTCCGCCCAATACCGCCGTCTCTGCGCGAGAATGGAAAATGACGGAATAGTCTATAATCATATTGAATTTCCCCGCTATGACAAGGAGAGCAGCGCGCTCATCCGCATGTATCTGGGCGGAGAGTTCGGGGCGCACCCAAACGATGTGGACCCCTACGCGGCCTCAACATTTTACGCTGTGGACCGCTTTGCCTCCTATCGCACGGACTGGGGCGAGATTTACAATAATGGCGGGATAATCCTCTCCGACAGATACACCACCTCAAACGCCGTGCATCAGGGCTGCAAGCTGCCGGAAGAGGAGCAGGAGAGCTTCTTTGCATGGCTCTATGACCTTGAGCATACGCACATGGGCCTGCCGGTGCCGGATTTGGTAATTTATCTTGACGTGGATGTTAAGACCTCCTCCGCCCGCATGCGCCGCAGGGAGGCAAAGACCAACAGCAGTGCCGATATCCACGAGAAGGATAAAAGCTATCTTGAGCGCTGCCTGCGCACGGCGGAGAGAGCCGCGGATTATTACGGCTGGAAGCGCATACCCTTCATGAAGGACGGGCAGGAGCGCGATGTTGATGAGAAGAACGCGGAGATATACCGCATAATTCTCGACGCGATAAAATAAAAAAGGGCTTCCGAAGAAGCCCCTCTCTGCACTCTCCCCATGCAAGTCTATAATTTACCGATAGATTTGTTTAGGGGTGAGGGCTTCCGAAGAAGCCCTCAATGTCAGACGCTGTTGGACGCTCAGCAGCCGCAGCCGCAGTCGTTGTTGCAGCCGCAGCTGTTGTTATTGCAGCCACAGCCGCAGTTGTTGCCGCAGCCACCGCCGCAGCCGAAGAGGATGATTATAAGGATGATGATCCAGAGAGAGCTGTTGTTACAACCGTTGCAGAACATAATTAGTCCCTTTCTCCGCGCTTGAAACTTTAGCTGCCGCGCCCCGCACGGTTGGGTCGAGGCCGTATCACCGTGATGTATCGGCGGCGTTTTTCGTGCCGCTCGAGCCATAATATGCTGCACCGTCAAAAGCTGTTACACGAGTATAAGGAGGCAAACATGCCTGAAGATATTGAAAAGATAAACGAGGTTTTCCGCGCTCAGGATGAGCACACCGGAAAGCTCAACATAGAGCAGAGCAAAAAAGATGCCGGGAAAAAGCAAAAAACCAAGCCAAAGGCTGAAGAACCGGAGACCGAGCGCGATTACCGCCCGATAAGGCGCGGCCGCGAATCCCGCTCCGGCTGCCTCGGCGGGGTGATGTATTTTGTCTTTATTATCTGCATCAGCGTTGTGCTGGCCTGCTTTGCGTGGATGGCGGCCAGTGATATGCTGGCTCTGAATAAGGAGAACTTCACCGCGACAGTGAATCTTCCGTCGAGCATTTTTGAGTCAAAGACGGTTGATAAGCTTGATGAGGACGGCAATGTCACCGGGACGGAGCGCATAACCTCCGCCGATATTGAGTATATCTCCAGCACACTCAAGCAGGCTGGGCTTATTGAGTACGACTGGCTGTTTGAGGCCTTTTGCAAGATATCCCATGCCGACAGGAAGGTCAATCCCGGCGAATATGAGCTCTCCTCGAGCTTTGACTACCGCGCGCTTATCCAGAATATGCGCTCCGGGTCTGACTCTGCGCTGACGGTCGATGTCACGATACCCGAGGGCTTCACGATGGAGCAGATTTTCCGCCGCCTGGAAGAGAACAATGTGTGCAGCTATGACGACCTTATGGACGCCGCCGCTAACTATAAGTTCAATTACAGCTTTCTTGAGGGGCTGGAAGAGGGCGATGCCTCAAGGCTTGAGGGCTTCCTCTTCCCGGATACCTATCAGTTCTACGTAGGCGAGCAGGCATCCAGCGTTATAAACAAATTCCTCATGGTGTTCTACAATAAGCTTGACGCTGATATGATTAACCGCGCCAGCAATATGGGTATCAGCATAAAGGACGCTGTGACTATCGCCTCCATGATTGAAAAGGAAGCGGCAAATGACGAGGAGCGCGCAACCATTTCCTCGGTTATCCACAACCGCCTCAACTCCGGCATGCCCCTTGGCATAGACGCGACTATACTTTACCTCCATCCCGACCATGAGGGTGGGCCTACCGCGGAGATGCTTGAGGAGGACAGCCGCTATAACACCCGCATTTACACGGGCCTTACGCCCACGCCCATATGCAACCCGGGGCTTGCCTCCTTGCAGGCGGCGCTTCAACCGGAGTCCACAGGCTATTACTATTACGCTCTCGACACCGAGACGGGTACGCACCGCTTCTTCACCAATCTCGGCGACCAGCAGGCCTTCGCCGCCACTCAGAACTATGGCTGATAAGTTGGAACTGCTGTCCCCAGCGGGGGACATGGAGAGGCTTAACATGGCCCTGCTCTACGGGGCCGACGCTGTTTATCTCGCGGGGCGCGCTTTCGGTATGCGTGCCTCGACGGTAAATTTTTCCGATGAGCAGCTTCGCGCGGCGGTACGCCTTGCACATGAAAAAAATGCGAAGGTATATGTCACCTGTAACACCCTGCCGAGGGAGGACGAGCTGAAGCTCCTGCCGGAGTACCTTGAGTTTTTGCAGGATGCCGGGGTGGACGCGCTGATAATTGCCGACCTTGGAGTAATGCGCCGTGCAAAGAAATACGCGCCGAGGGTGGCACGGCATGTCAGCACCCAGTTGGGTGTTATCAACAGCGAGACGGCGAATGTCCTTTATGACATGGGAGCGGATACCGTTGTCCTCGCGAGAGAGACGCCGCTTGAGGATATCCGCAAAATCCGCGCCAACACGCCCAAAGAGCTGCGGCTTGAGGCCTTTGTCCACGGGGCAATGTGCGTGTCCTTTTCCGGGCGCTGCCTGCTGTCAAATTACCTCACCGGCAGGGATGCAAACCGCGGCATGTGCGCCCAGCCCTGCCGCTGGAAGTACCATCTGGTTGAGGAAAAGCGGCCCGGCGAGTATTTTGAGATCACTGAGGACGGCGGCACATTTATCTTGAACTCGAGGGATATGCGCATGATAGAGCACATCCCGGAGCTTGTTGACGCGGGCATTGAGAGCTTCAAGATAGAGGGGCGCATGAAATCCTCATATTACACGGCGGTTGTCACAAATGCCTACCGCAATGCCATAGACGCGGCCAGAGTTGGCAGGCCCCTTGACCCGATGTGGGTCCGGGAGACAGAGAAGGTGAGCCACCGCCCATATTGCACGGGCTTTTATTTTGGCGACCCCGGCCAGCACTACGCCGAGGCGAGTTATTTTTCCGATGCCGAGGTTGCCGCAATCGTCAAATCCTGTGAAGAGGACGGCAGCGCCGTGCTCAGCCAGCGCAACAAGTTTTACAAGGGGGACAAGCTCGAGCTGCTGTTGCCAGGCGAGCCGCCAATTGAGTTCACGGCAGAGCATATGTTTGACGACGAGGGCGCGGAGCTTGAGGATACCCGCCACGCTCAGATGAATATACATATAAAGCTCCCGACCGCAGCGCCAAAATACGCGGTGATAAGGAAAGCTCTCAAACAATGCACTTAAAAGTATCGCAGAGAATTTTTTGAAAATTCTTCTGCGATATTTTTTTATTTAATATATTTCTTAGATTTTGCCCTTATACTCACAGCTGTAAGGACGACAAGGCCCTTTAAAATTCAAAAAAGCCCTTTATTAACAGGAGATAAAAAAATGAAAACTATAAATCGAATCATCATGAACCACACCCGCAGAAACACCGTCCGTACCGGCAACCGTGCCGTGTTTACCGCAGCCGAGGCTGTCTCCCTCGCCCTCGCCTTTGTCGGCGCTGAGAGAGAGTATCTGCGCAGCTGCAACTGCGTCAAGGATAACGGCTATTACAAGGTTGACATCACCACTGACTGGATGCTCTATGAAGTCTATGTTGACTGCATCGGCAGGGAAGTAGTAGGCTGTGAGCCGAGGCCCGTTGATGTCTGGGCCCCCGAGTATGTGGAGAACGCTGCGGCTGTTCAGTTAAAAAAGCGCGCAGAATACTTGACAAAATACCAGCTTGTGGTACAATAAAGCGAAGTTAAAAGCATGACTTGGCTTTGAGGGAAATAACCGCTTTCCCGGCATTTCAGAGAGGGGCTGCAAGCTGAAAGGCCCTATGCCGCAGGCGGAAGCCGTTCCTGAGCCTTCCCGGGATGACCGGGACGCAAGCCGGCGTTACCGGCGCTTGAGATGCCGCGTTGCGGCAATCAGGGTGGTACCGCGGATTAACCTCCGCCCCTGTCCGGGGCGGAGGTCTATTTGTTTATAAGGCAAACTCCGCACAAACCGACAAGGCATCTTGCGGACAATTTGCGCCCTGATTTTGTCAGCTTTTCTTGAGATACACAAAGTATGTCCGCAAAAAGCTGCCTTCATCAGGACACAAATTCTCTCGCAATCTGCTCTTGCCGCTTTGTTCTCCGTTTGCCTGAGGTGCTTTAATCAGATAGTTTTAAGGAGATTAACATGGAAAAATTCGGTCTGAATCAACTCAGAGAGATGTTTTTGAGCTTTTTTGAGTCAAAGGGTCACTTGCGCCTCCCAAGCTTCTCTCTCATCCCGCAAAATGACGCAAGCCTTCTGCTCATTAACTCCGGCATGGCGCCCATGAAGCCCTACTTCAAGGGCGAGCTTGAGCCGCCCCGCCACAGAGTCTGCACCTGCCAGAAGTGCATCAGAACCGGCGATATTGAAAATATCGGCAAAACCTCCCGCCACGGCACTTATTTTGAGATGCTGGGCAACTTCTCCTTTGGCGATTATTTCAAGCATGAGGCCATCGCGTGGAGCTGGGAATTTCTGACCTCGCCCGAGTGGGTCGGCCTTGATGCGGACAGGCTTTATCCCTCCGTGTATCTGGACGATGACGAGGCGTTTGACATCTGGAATAAGGAAATCGGCATCCCCGCCGAGCGTATTTTCCGCTTCGGCAAGGAGGACAACTTCTGGGAGCACGGCGCCGGCCCCTGCGGCCCCTGCTCTGAGATTTATTATGACCGCGGAGAAAAATATGGCTGCGGCAAGCCCGGCTGTACTGTCGGATGTGACTGCGACAGGTATATCGAGGTCTGGAACAATGTTTTCAGCCAGTTTGATAACGACGGTGAGGGCCATTACTCTGACCTTGTCCAGAAAAACATCGACACCGGCATGGGCCTTGAGCGTCTCGCGGTCGTCTGCCAGGGTGTGGACTCACTCTTTGACGTTGACACGGTGATGAACATCACCAACAAAGTCAGCGAGATAACCGGCGCGTTCTACGGCAAGAGCCACAAGATGGATGTGTCCCTTCGCGTTATCACCGACCATATCCGCAGCAGCGTATTCATGATTTGTGACGGTGTCCTGCCCTCCAACGAGGGGCGCGGCTATGTCCTGCGCCGTCTGCTCCGCCGCGCGGCCCGCCACGGCAAGCTTCTCGGCGTCAACGAGCCGTTCCTTTATACTGTCGTTGAGACGGTTGTGCAGGAAAACGAGTGCCAGTACCCCGAGCTGCGGGAGAAGATGGCATACATCACCCGCGTTATAAAGACTGAAGAAGAGAGCTTTGCCAAGACTATTGACTCCGGCATGAAGATTTTCGCTGAGCTGCTCGCCGCGCACAAGGAAAAAGGTGAGAGTGTGTTCTCCGGGGCTGACGCCTTCAAGCTCTATGATACCTATGGCTTCCCGATTGACCTTACGGTTGAGATGTGCGAAGATGAGGGCATGAGCGTCAATGAGGACGAGTTCAAGCAGCTCATGGAGGAGCAGCGCGTCCGCGCGAGAAAGGCGCGTGAAGCGCTGGGGGATCTCGGCTGGGCCGGTATAGACTTCGGCAAGGAGATGCCCGAGACGATTTTCACCGGCTATGAAGAGGCAAAGACCGCCGCCAAGGTATTGGCCATAGTCGTTGACGAGGAGTTCAGAACCGAGATAAGCTCCGGCACGGAGGCGATAATCGTCCTTGACAAGACGCCCCTGTACGCTGAGATGGGCGGTCAGAGCGCCGACCACGGCACGCTTTACGCCGAGGGAGTATCCTTTAAGGTCAACAACGTCCAGAAAAACAAGGGCGGCAAGTATATGCACTACGGCAAGCTTGAAAGCGGCGAGATAGCCGTTGGTGACAGCCTTGAGGCTGAGTTCTGCCCTACGCGCCGCGCCGCTATCAGCCGCGCCCACAGCGCAACCCATCTGCTGCAAAAGGCGCTGGTCGATGTTTTGGGCGACCATGTGCATCAGGCGGGCTCTCTTGTCGAGCCTGACCTACTCCGCTTTGACTTTACGCATTTCTCCGCCGTCACTGCCGAGGAGCTTCGCCGGGTGGAGGACGCCGTCAACGCATCCGTTCTCGCGGGTTATTCCGTAGATGTGCGCGAGATGCCCATTGACGAAGCCAAGAAGAGCGGCGCGACAGCGCTCTTTGGCGAAAAATACGGGGATGTTGTCCGCGTCGTGAACATGGGCGGTTACAGCGTGGAGCTTTGCGGCGGCACGCATCTGGATAACACTGCCAAGGTCGGCGCGTTCCATATTATCTCCGAGGGCTCCGTTGCCTCCGGCGTGCGCCGCATTGAGGCCACCACCGGCTTAAAGACTCTTGAAGGGCTGAGAAGCGCCGAGGCACAGCTTGACGGCATTGCCGCGCAGTTCAAGGCAAACCGCGCCGATGCACTCAATAAAGTCGAGCAGCAGGCGGCCGAGCTCAAAGAGGCAAGACGTATTATTCAGCAGTACAAGGACAAGGAATCCGCCTGCGCTGCCGGTGATTTGGTGGGCTGTGCGAAGAAGGTTGGCTGCCTTGATGTCGTCGCCCGCAAGGTCGACGCCGCAGATGCAAACGCCCTGCGCATGATGGGCGATGCTATCCGCGATAAGGACAGCTCCGTTGTCGCCCTGCTCGCGGCTGAAAACGGCGGAAAGGTGAGTCTCCTGTGTGTCTGCGGTAAGGATGCTGTGGCCCATGGCGTGAAGGCCGGAGACATTATAAAAGCCGTCAGCCCCGCTGTCGGCGGCAAGGGCGGCGGCAAGCCCGACTCCGCAATGGGTGGCGGCAGCCAGCCGGAGAATATTGACAAAGCGCTTTCCATGCTTGAAGGCATAGTCTGCGATAAAGGATAAGGAGAAAATAAAAATGGATAACGATTGCCTGTTTTGTAAAATCATAGCCGGAGAGATCCCCAGCAATAAGGTATACGAGGATGAGTTTGTCTTTGCTTTCCGGGACATTAATCCTCAGGCGCCCGTGCACATTCTCGTCGTGCCCAAGGTACACATTGCCTGTGCTGCGGATATTGATGAGAATAATTCCGCCTATGTTGCCAAGTGCTTTGAGGCTATTGCAAAGATAGCCAAGGCAGAGGGCCTTAACGTGGGCTATCGCGTTGTGAATAACTGCGGCGAGGCTGGCGGTCAGACCGTCATGCACCTGCATTTTCACATCATCGGCGGGGAAAAGCTCTCTCCCAAAATCGTGTAAATTCTATACCGCAGGGGCCAAACACCCCTGCGGTAAGTTTTAGGAGTTAGTATGCGTGTGCTGGCATCGGCGGCTCTGGCTTTCTCGGCCGCCATATTCGCTGCAAACTACATATTGAAGCTCAGCGCCCTGCCTGTTCTGGCCGGGGTGCTGCTCCTGTGCGGCCTTTTGCTCATCATTCCGCGCCGTCTTTGGCTGCGCGGAATTGTAGCGGGCCTTATCTCCGCTGGCCTTGGCCTCGGCTGGTTTTATGGGCACTATATGCTGACGACCAGGCCCGCCCACGCTGTCGACGGCACGGAAGCTGAGATACACGGCCGTGTGCTTGATTATCCCACGGTGTATGACGATTATTGCCGCCTGCGCATCAAGTCCGAGGGCGAGGGAATAAGCGGGCTTGAGGCGCTGGTTTATGACAGCAGCATGACTCTCGCTGAGGCCGAGGCCGGGGACATCGTTTCCTTTTATGGGGCGATACGCTCTGCCGACGTGAAGTACGGGGAGGAGTATGATTACTACAATTCCCGGGACATTTATCTTGTTATAAACACCCGCTCGGATGTGAAGCTGACTGACGGCGGCAATTATATCCCGGCTCTGCCCGCAAAGCTCAATCATGCAATAGGCGAGACCATCTGCCGCCTTTTTCCCGCGGACACCCGGGCCTTCATGCGCTCACTCATGTTGGGTGACAAGACGGAGCTTTATCAGGATGAGGGGCTGCACCTTGCCATGACCCGCTCCGGCTTTATGCACACTGTTGCTGTGTCCGGGATGCACATTGCTTTTCTCGTGGGGCTGTTGCAGCTGCTCATGGGCGCTAACCGCCGAAGCTCGCTTATCTGCATTGTGCTTGTTTGGCTTTTCGTGCTCACCACCGGCAGCACACACTCCGCTGTCCGCGCCGGGATAATGCAGACTGTCCTTCTGCTGGCTCCCATCCTCCGTCGGGAGAATGACCCGCCGACCTCTCTGTCATTCGCGCTGGCGCTTATCCTGCTCATTAACCCATACGCCGCCGCAAGCGTGGGCTTGCAGCTCTCTTTTGGCGCGATGGCGGGCATAATGTGCTTTTCTCAGCGCTTCAACGAGGCTTTTACCGCGAAGCTGCCAGACAGCAGACTTGGAAGCTTCCTGCGCGGTATTCTCGGCACGGCTGCAAGCTCTCTGGCGGTAATGGTGTTCACCATCCCGCTTATTGCCATTCATTTTGGATATATTCAGCTTTTGTCCCCGATAACCAACGTTCTTGCCCTGTGGGCGGTGTCGCTCTGCTTTTGCGGGGGATATATCGCCTGCGCTATCGGCGCGATAATTCCCGCTGTCGGCACGGCTGCCGCATGGCTTGTGTCGTGGCTGGCAAGGTACATTTTTCTTGTTTGCCGCCTCGTGTCCTCCGCGCCGTTTGCGATTATCTATATTAGCAGCGCGGCGTTTGTTGTATGGCTGGTTGTCAGTTATCTGCTCTTTGGCATCTGGGCCATGGCGAAAGGCAGAGCGAGGCGCTTTTTCATCCCGGCGGCAATGTCCGCCCTGCTCTTGGCTGCCTGCTTCGGCCTTACAAGGCGCAGTTATCAGGCGGAAAAAGGCGTTTTTGCGGCTCTGGATGTTGGGCAGGGGCAATGCCTGACCGTCACGGCAGGGGAGAGTGCCGTTATGATCGACTGCGGCAGCACAGGCTCCCTTGAAAACGCCGGGGATATTGCGGCGGAATTTCTCTCCGCCAGAGGTGTTGACAACATCGACCTGCTGCTTTTGACACATCTGCATGCCGACCACGCAAACGGTGTTGTCCGCCTGATGGAGACAGTCAAGGTGGATAAAATCATAATGCCCATTGACCCTGATGATGACGACGGACTTCTGGGCGCGATTCTGAGCTCCGCCGAAAAGCAGGCGCCAGATGTGCTGTTTTTATCAAGAGACATCAGCTTCACAGTGGGAGATATAGCCCTGCGAGTGTTCGCTCCAACTGAGGAAGGCAACATCAATGAGCGCTGCATTTGCGCGGTGCTGAGCATTGATGATTATGATATGCTCGTCACCGGAGACTCACCGAAGAGCGTAGAGCGCGAGCTCGTTGATGATAATAATCTCAGCGGCATAGAGCTTTATATTGCGGGGCACCACGGCTCAAGATACTCAAGCTGCGGAGAGCTGCTCAATGAGCTTGGCGGCGAGACGGCGATTATCAGCGTTGGCTACAATACATACGGGCACCCGACTTATGAAACACTTGAACGATTGGCCGCTTACGGGTATAATATATACAGAACCGACCTTAACGGGACTATTGAGATACGGATAGGTTAAAGCTATGGCTAAGAGCAAGAAAGACAACCAAACACTCAATTACTCGGCAGAGCTGCGGGCGCTCAAGGATAAGGAACCCGGGAGCCTCTATCTGCTCTGGGGGCCGGAGGACTATCTGCGCGAGCAGTATTTGACGGAGCTTAAAAAACGCTGCCTCCCCGACGGGGACGACGGCTTCAGCTACCGCCGCTTCGACGGGCCGGAGCTGGATTTCAACGAGCTTGACGAGGCGGTGAATGCCCTGCCTTTTCTGAGCGAACATTGCTTTGTGGAGCTTCGGGACGTGGATATAAACAAGCTCAAAGAGCCGGAGAGGTATATTAAAATACTCTCCGATATCCCAGATTACTGCACGGTATGCTTTGTACAGAACGCGCAATACGAGCCGGACGGAAGATTAAAGCTTATCAAGACCATCAGAGAACGTGGTAAGGAGCTTAAATTCACGGCACAGCCCCAGGGCATGCTGATTGACTGGATTATCCGCCGCTTCCGCGCGCTTGGAAAGACAGTTGAGCTTGACGCGGCCCAGCGGCTTATCTTCGTCAGCGGCAGAATAATGAGCGGTCTTATCCCGGAGATAGAAAAAATCGCCGCTTACACCAAGGGCGACAGGGTAACTGTCCGGGAGGTTGATGAGATTGCAAACCATATTCCCGAGGCGCGCATATTTGAGATGACCGATTATATTTCCCAGAAAAAGTTCAACACGGCAGTGTCAGTTTTGGCGGAGCTGCTGATGGATAAGAATAACGAGCCTATACCCATGCTCGCCATGCTGGGTGTCCAGATGCGCAGGCTCTATACCGCGCGCATTGCGCTGGAAAAGGATTTGGGCCTGAAGTATATCATGGAGGCCTGTGGCCTGCGCTATGATTTCATAGCCCGCGACCTGCTAAACTCCGCCCGTGGCTTTACATTGCGCCAGCTTCGGGACGCGGTGCGCCTTTGCGCTGAAACGGACTATAAGATGAAGAGCAGCGGCGAGGACGACGCGGTGCTCTTAAAGGACGTTGTGCTGCGCATTGCGGCGGGGTGCTGAATGCTGAGCGTTAAAGAGGCGATAATTGTTGAGGGGCGCTATGATAAAAACACCCTCAGTCAGATTGTTGACGCGGTGATAATCGAAACCGGCGGCTTTGCCCTGTTCAACAATAAGGAGAAGCAGGCATATATCCGCAAAATCGCCGAGAAGCGGGGGATTATAGTGCTCACCGATTCTGACGGCGCGGGTTTTGTCATCAGAAACTTTTTGCGCGGCTGCGTTGACCCTGCCCTGGTCAAGCACGCCTACATCCCGGATGTTTTGGGCAAGGAGCGGCGAAAGAGCGCCCCCTCGAAGGAGGGGAAGCTCGGCGTCGAGGGCATGAAAAGGGAAGTGCTCATTGACGCTCTGCGCCGTGCCGGCGCGGCGATAGACGATGCCCCGGCGGAGATAAGCAGGGAAAAGGTATCTAAGCTTGACCTCTACCGCCTTGGCTATACCGGAGGGGAAAACAGCCGGGAGAAGCGCGCAGAGCTTCTTAAAAGGCTGGAGCTTCCTCAGCGGCTCACAACCGACGGGCTTCTGGAGGCTATCAACTGCATGATGAGCCGGGAAGATTTTTTAAGCGGAAACTATTAAAGCGCCAAAGCATTTGCTTTGACGCTTTAATTTATACTCCGTTTATCACTGCCGATATGATGACACCAATGAGAAATATGGCCTGCGAGCTCTCATTTAACGCAACTGCGCTCGAGTACAGCTCGTATTTTGACATGCTGCCGTTCCATTCCAGCAGCAGTGCAAAAGCGCAAATCAGCAGCACGCAGCAAAGCTGAATACAGCGGATAAATATGTACCAGGCTTCGTCCCTCATATTGAGCATACCAAACAGCGCTTTTTTAATTTTCATATGCCGCCCCCAAAAACTTATATCTTGATTTTAGGTTAAGCGGCGGCAATTTTCAAGGAACAAATTTTCCCTGTTGAAGAGCAAAAATTGTAAACAGTTAATTAAACTTCATCCAAAATTGAGACAAATAAAAAAACAAGTGCTAAAATAATATGCCACGAGAAGGCGATTTGACTTTTTCACTATTATATTATTACATTTTACTTTTTTTCAAATCCTTTGCTGATTTCGTGAAAAGTTAAGAGTGAAAAAGTAATAAGAAAAATCGACAAGCTTATAAAATAAGCCCGTCAAGAAAATCCAAATTGAAGCCCAGCGCAGTGGGTTCAATTTGGAACTGGAGGAGCAGCGGCGTGAGTGCGCCCCGGCTTTTCTGCAAATGCAAAAAAAGCCGGAGCAAGCGATACAGAGCTTGCTCCGACACTGGCACTCCCGGCGCGATTCGAACGCGCGACCTTCCGCTTAGGAGGCGGATGCTCTATCCTGCTGAGCTACGGAAGCATATGTTCAAGCTTATGTATTCTACCGCAATAAAGCTTTAATGTCAATAAATAACTTTGTATTAGAGGAATCACAATGCTAAAACTCAAGGAAATCAAAAAAGACTATCTCTCCGGTGAATCCACTGTTCACGCGCTGAAGGGAATCAACCTTGAATTTCGTGAAAACGAGTTCGTGGCTATTCTGGGGCACTCCGGCTGCGGTAAGACAACGCTTTTGAACATTATCGGCGGCCTCGACCAGTACACCTCTGGGGACCTGATAATCAACGGCAAGAGCACGAAGAATTTCACCGATGCCGACTGGGACGCTTACCGCAACCACTCGATAGGCTTTGTTTTCCAGTCGTATAACCTTATCCCGCATCAGACAGTGCTTTCCAATGTTGAGCTTGCGCTGACACTCAGCGGCGTGGCCCCGGCTGAGCGCCGCGCCAAGGCGATTGACGCGCTGACAAAGGTCGGCCTTGGCGACCAGATAAACAAGAAGCCCAATCAGATGTCCGGCGGTCAGATGCAGCGCGTGGCCATCGCCCGCGCCCTTGTGAACGACCCGGATATCCTGCTTGCCGATGAGCCTACCGGCGCGCTGGATTCTGACACCTCGGTGCAGATAATGGATATTCTCAAGGAAATTTCCAAGGACAAGCTCATCATCATGGTCACGCACAACCCCGAGCTTGCAACCAGCTATGCCAGCCGCATAATCCGCCTCAAGGACGGCGTTATAACTGACGACAGCGCGCCATATACCTCGACAGAGGAGGATGTCCCCGCAAGCACACAGACCAGAAGAACATCCATGAGCTTTCTTACGGCGCTATCACTTTCAATTAATAACCTGCTTACCAAAAAGGCAAGGACAATTCTCACGGCCTTTGCCGGCAGCATAGGAATTATCGGCATCGCGCTTATCATGTCTCTATCTAACGGTATACAGACATACATTGACAAGGTGCAGAAGGATACGCTCTCAAGCTACCCGATTACAATTCAGGCCGAGAGCATGGACATGACCAGCATGATGACCTCCCTCATGGGTGTTCATGCGGAGTCCAGCGCCAATAAGCACGATAAGGACGCTGTATATGCCAGCACCATCATGTATGACATGATGAACTCCATGCTGTCTGCCGATGTGGAGACAAATAACCTCCAGGCCTTCAAGAAATATCTTGAGGACGAGAACAGCGAGATTTCGCAGTACATCAACTCCATCCAGTACAGCTATGACTTTGACCTGAATATCTACGCTGAGGACGTGGACGGGAACATCGTCAAGACCGACATAATGGAACTGCTGCAAAACACCATGAGCCTGCTCTACGGCGGCGATTACAGCTCATACTTTGACTCCTACGGGCAGATGTACTCCTTTGCCGAGGTCTGGCAGGAGATGCTCCCGGCGGAGGACGGAAGCTCCGTTAATCCGCTGCTTAAAGAGCAGTACGACCTGCTCTATGGCAAATGGCCGGAGAGCTACGATGAGGCTATACTCATCGTTGACCAGAATAACGAGATTTCTGACCTTGTGCTCTATGCAATGGGCCTTAAATCAAACGACAGCATTGCCGACAATATGCAGAGCTTTGTCTCTCAGGAGACGGTGGAGACAAAGGCCGAGAGCTGGACGTATGAGGATATCTGCGGCAAGACATTTAAGTATATTTTCCCCGCCGATAAATATAAGCTCGACGAGGCGACAGGTGAATACATCGACCTGACCGAGGACGAGCTGGGCCTCAAGACCCTCTACAATAACGGCATGGACATCAAGATTGTCGGCGTCATCCGCCAGAATGAAGATGCACTCTCCGGTATGCTCAGCGGCTCAATAGGCTACACCCACGCGCTGGTGGAGCACATCATGCACGCGGCGGAGGCCAAGGAGCTTGTAAAAAAGCAGCTTGCCGACCCCGAGAACGATGTCTTTTCCGGCCTGCCCTATCTTGACAACGAGGACGATAAGATTAACGCCGTCAAGAAGTCTGACGCGGCTAAGGAATACATCGCCAATGCCACCGATGAAGAAATTGCCGATATCTACATCGAATATATGAGCGAACCGGACGATGATTATCTCGACGAGATGATAGACGAGCAGATGGAGGGCACTACCCGCACCGACATTGAGAAAATGGTGCTGGATTATTACCCGGAGTATGCCTCAATGCTTGACCAGATGGATGACGATATGCTCTTTGATTATGTCGGCCAGATGATAGGCGAGCAGGTGAAGGAGCAGTACGCCATTCAGATGAAGGCGTTGTATTCAAATCTCTCCGACGCACAGCTTGTGGAGGACTTCAATCTTCTCAGCCTTGAGGAGGACGACTATGTCTGGATTTACGACAATGCCATGCCGCCGGTCTATTCAGAGACAACGCTCAAGGATAACCTCAAAAAGCTGGGCTATTTTGACCTTGAAAGCCCCAGCACGATAAATATCTACGCCTCTACATTTGAGGATAAGGACAGCATAGCCGACGCTATCAGTCATTATAATGACTCGGTTGACGAGGATGATCAGATAAGCTACACTGATGTGGTCGCGCTGCTGATGAGCTCTATAACGACAATAATCAATGTCATAAGCTATGTTCTTATCGCCTTTGTCGCAATCTCACTTGTGGTGTCGTCGATTATGATAGGCATTATCACCTATATAAGTGTCCTTGAAAGGACGAAGGAGATCGGTATCCTCCGCGCAATCGGCGCGTCCAAGAAGGATGTGTCCATGGTCTTTAACGCCGAAACCTTCATTATCGGCTTCACCGCCGGTGCAATCGGCATTATAATGACGCTGCTTTTGAATATCCCCATCAATATAATTGTCCACGACCTGACGGGGATATACTCTCTCAATTCAACGTTGCCGTGGGTGGGCGCTGTGGGCCTGGTGCTCATTAGCGTGCTGCTGACCTTTATCGCGGGGCTTATCCCCTCGGGCCTGGCGGCAAAGAAAGACCCCGTGGAAGCGCTCAGAACAGAATAAAAAGCAAAAAAGAAGCCCGGATGGGCTTCTTTTTTTAGGCCGTCGACAAAGTCATTTTGGCTTTGTCGACGGAGAGAATTGCACTTCACTCGTGCCTCAATATACGCCTACGGCGCACATTTCGACACTCATTCCGTGAGAAGTGTTTTTGGCAGGTACACGCCCTGCCAAAAACTAATTTGAATCTTATTCGCCGCCTACAAGCGGCGAACTCTGCGAGGCTTGTCTATGGTTTGCAAAAAAAGAAGCCCATCCGGGCTTCTTTTTTTGCTAGGATTTATTTCTTCTTGAGCATGATCTTCATCTGACGCTTTGCGGCGTAGGGGATGATGGCCTTCATCTTATCCTCGGAGGTATACATCTTGCTGGCCTCGGGATGGTCGCGGCGCAGATGAATCGCGTCAAACTCGCATTTGGTGGTGCACAGACCGCAGCCGATGCAGCGGTTCTCGTCAACGATAGTCGCACCGCAGCCAAGGCAGCGGGCGGCCTCAGCCTTGACCTGCTCCTCAGTGAATGTGAGCCTGTCGTCAGAGAAGGTCTTTGCCTTTGCTGCGTCATGACGCACAGCCTGACGGCGGGAGTTATCAAAGCTCTCAACGGGGATGAGGACGTTGTCCTTGTTGAGCTCAACAAACTTGCGCAGGTTACGGCCGATTGTGAGGCTCTGGCCCTTCTGGACAAAGCGGTGCAGGGAGACGGCACCCTCACGGCCGGCGGCGATAGCGTCAATGGCAAACTTCGGGCCGGTGTAAACATCACCGCCGACGAAGATATCAGCCTGCGCGGTCTGGTAGGTGACAGCGTCAGCCAGAGCATTGCCCTTTGCGCCGAGCTTCATATCGCCGATATCCAGCTTGCCCCAGTCAATGACCTGACCGATGGCGCCGATAACGGAATCGAGCTCAATAGTTTCAAACTTGCCGGTGCCGACGGGCTTACGGCGGCCCTTTTCATCAGCCTCGCCAAGCTCCATAATCTCAACCTCGAGAGCGGCAACAGCGCCGTCCTTGCCGACTATCTTCTTCGGAGCGTTCAGGAAGCGGAACTTCACGCCGTCAGCCATGGCTTCCTCAACCTCAACGGGGTCAGCGGGAAGCTCGGCCTGAGAGCGGCGGTAGATGATATATGTCTCCTCCGCGCCGAGACGAACAGCCGTGCGGCAGACATCCATCGCCACATTGCCTCCGCCAATAACGGCGCAGCGCTTGCCGATTTCGGGCTTGTTGCCTATATTGACCTCGCGCAGGAACTCAACACCGCCGAACACGCCCTTGAGGTCATCACCCTCAACACCGAGCGGAGAGGATTTCTGAGCGCCGATGGCAAGGTAAAAGCCCTTGTAGCCCTGCTCGCGCAGCTGCTGAATAGTGAGGTCAACGCCGATTTCCACGCCGCACTTGAACTCAACGCCCATCTGGCGCAGAACATCAATCTCAGCGTTTATGACATTGCGCTCAAGGCGGAAGCTGGGGATGCCGTGGGTGAGCATGCCGCCGGGGGCCGGGTTTTTATCAAACACAGTCACGGGGTAGCCCATGTTGGCAAGGTAATATGCGCAGCTCATACCGGCAGGGCCGGCGCCTATAACGGCTATCTTCTGCTCATAGGGCGTAAGCTCCGGGCGGAAGTTTTTAAGCGGCGGTATGTAACGCGTCTCGGCATTGAGCTCCTGCTCGGCGACGAATTTTTTAATCTCGTCGATAGCGACGGCCTGATCAATGCGGCCTCTGGTGCATGCGTCCTCGCAGCGGCGGTTGCAGATGCTGCCGCAGACAGCGGGGAAGGGGTTATCCTGCTTTATTAGCTTGAGAGCGTCCATATATCTGCCCTGAGCGGCCATCTTGATATAGCCCTGAACGGCGATGTGCGCGGGGCAGGCTGTCTTGCAGGGGGATGTACCGGTATCATAGCAGTTGATCTGGTTGTCATTTTTGTAGTTCGGGTTCCACTTGTCGGGGCCCCAGGCGTTATCATCAGGCAGCTCCTGCTTGGGGTACTGGATGGGCCCGTTCTTTGTGCAGAGCTTCTGGCCGAGCTTTGCAGCGCCGGCGGGGCAGACTTCAACGCACTTGCCGCAGGCAACGCAGTTTTCAGTGTCCACATGGGCGACATAAGCGCTGCGCGACATGTTCGGGGTGTTGAAGTACTGGGAGGTACGCAGAGCGTAGCACACGCCGGGGGCGCAGTTGCAGATGGCGAAGATTTTGTTCTCACCGTCGACGTTGGTTATCTGATGGACATAGCCAAGATCCTCAGCGCGCTGGAGGATATTCATGGCCTCTTCATAGCTGATTTTTCTGCCATTGCCGGTTTCGGTTACATAGTCGCCAAAATCGCCAACGCCGATGCACCACTCGGCCTGAACATCACCAGAGCCCTCTCCGCGCCTGGTCTGGGAGCGGCGGCAGGAGCAGACACCTACGCCTATATGGCCCTCATATTTTTTGAGCCAGTGGGATATATGCTCAATGCTCAGAGACTGCGTCTCAGCGGGAATGGCCTTCTCAACGGGGACAACGTGCATACCGATTCCGGCGCCTCCGGGAGGAACCATGGGCGTCACGCCCTCAAGGGGCAGGAAGGACATGCGCTCAAAGAAGTCACAGACCTCGGGATTTGACTCAACAGTGGCGGGGCTCATGTTGAAAAGCTCCGCAATGCCTGGAACGAACATCGGCAGAACATAGCGCTTGTTCTCCTGCGTATGCTCCTCTTTGCCGCACCAGTTATACTCCAAAAGGCCGCGCATTGACATTCTCTGGAGAAGGTCGACCATATAGTCGCGGGGCTTGCCGGTAAGCTCCACCATCTCATCGAGGGAATAGGGGGTGCGCAGCTTCATCTTGAGTGCGACCTCTACCATCTCATCATCGAGGACGTTTACAAGCCCCCAATATTCGGGGTCCTCCTCAGTGATGGGCTTGATGCCGAGCTTCTGGGGTATTCTGTCGGTAATTTTTTTGCCGAGCTTGAATAAATTCTCTTTATTCGTTACCATATTTAGCTCCTTTCAATATAGTAGCTGTGATTGATAAAATAATAATATCACAAGTACGTGTAAAAGTCACTATAAATCTTTTGCGATATAAACAGAGAAACCCCGCCGCATAATACGGCGGGGTATAATGCTCATGTATGGAAATTACAGCCCGGCGTCCATCTTTTCGGCGCGCTGTATGAGGCTCTCGACAAATTCGTCGCTCCACACGCCCGTGTAATTGAGAAGGTCGATTATGGAGAAGCGGTTTCGCATCAGGTGGCAGTTCTTTATCGCCCATCTGACGGTCTCGGCATCAACGGGGTAATTGAGCGTGCTGTACCTCGTGGGGGCGTTTGCCTTGTGCATGCACTCCGAGACATATTCCGGCTTCTTCACATACGGGGCAACGGCGGCCTTGAAGCTGTCAAAATCACGCAGGAAAGCTTCAAATTTGCTGCGGTTATCATGCCAACGCTGGAGCTTCATCCTGTAATCCGCCCAGCATTCGTCGGCTGTCGCTTCGGAGATCCAGCCAAAAGCGGCGCGTACTTTCTCCTCCATCTCCCCGGTATCCGGATAGCAGGCGGCAATATCAACCTTTTTCGGGTCAAATTCATTTAAAAACCAATCCCATATCGCCTCGGATATAAGACCGGAAACGGCAACCTGCGTGCCGTGATAGCAGATGCCGGTATTGCGCTTACCGGCGGTCATGTCGATGAGATGACTCATCACATGCTCTGAGCCGGAGGCGGGAGAGCTTTCGTTCGCAAGACCCATGGAAAGGCCGCTGAGCGTAAGGACATTTGCAAGGTCGCTCAAAACAGCGGCGTCCCCTGCGGCGAGTTTCTCTGAATTTTCAAGCAGCTCCTCGCACTGGGTGCGTATCATATCGGACGGAGCGCTGTGATAGTTTTTGCCCATGCCGAGAATATTGCCAAGATACCAGTCTACGGGAGCGGTCCATGTGGCGATGAGGTCGCCGTAACCGCTGACATTCATCTCCGCCGGGGCTGCGGCTATTATATCAAGATCGATTATAAGCACGGTGGGATAGCGGGAGTGAACTGTGCGTTTTACGCCGCTTATGAGCATGACGGAGGAGTCGTCCGAAAAAGCGTTCACGGAAAGCGCCGTCTGCACGACCACAAGGGGAGTAGGTGCATCCGGGGCAAAGCGGGAGGTTGCGAACTTACAAAGGTCGCATATCGTGCCTGAGCCGACCGCCACAACGCAGTCTATACCCGGCAGTAGCGCCTGAATTTTGGCGGCGTTTTCGGGCGTTGCATGGACTATGCCCTCCGGCTCGGAGAGGACGAGCCAGTTTACATCAAACTGCCCCTTGAGCAGCTCCTGAACCTTGTCCTTGACATTTTTGCCCTCTTTATCAACTATCAATGTTGGCCCGGTGACCATAAGCACGCGGCTGCCGGAGGCGATAGCTTGCACCTTATCGCACACATCATTTACAGCGCCGTGGGCAATGGTAATGTCCTTCATCGTTATTTTGCAAAGTCTTTCCGCATTCTCCTGCTCGGCCATGAGCGCGTTCAATTCGTCGAGCTTTGTCGCATCTGCCCGTATGAGGCGTTGGTCTAACATCTGCTTATCACTCCTTAGTATTTTTACAGATATACTTCTGCCGCGGCTCTGAGATGAACCGCGGCTTGGATACAGTTATTTTAAATGCTTATTTCTGAGCCATATAGTCCGCGACAGCCTTCAAATTGTCGTAGAAAGAGCCTTCGGAAACAAACTTCTTCTCGAACAGAGCGGAGCCCATGGTGAAGGTCCAAGGCCCGATGTCAAACATCGTGTCAATGCGCTTGAAGCTGTTGATAGATCCGGCGATGCAAATCTTCGCGTTAACTGCCTTGCAGAAGTCATAGGCAAGCTTCTCACCGTCCACGACATGGCGATAAGCCAGAATGTCAAAGCCGGTGATGCCCTTTTGCATGAGGTCAAGGGCGTTGTTGATGATTTCCTCATTTGTTCCTTCGAGGATGCTGGGGCTGCCGGAGACCTTGCCGACAAAGGGCAGGTAATCCATGCCGTTTTCCTTCAGGAGCTTTGCCACGGAATCGTAGTAGATGGTGCCCATGAGGTAATCAAAGCCGCAGTCGATGGCGGTCTTTGCCCCGTCAAGGCAGCTCTCCTCGTCATAGGTGACGACTTCAAGGAATGTGGTCTTGCCTGCCGCCTTCATCGCGGCGGTCAGAGCCTTCATCTCGTCCTTGGGGAGACCTACATTTTTAAAGCCCCAATACTTTACGGGCAGATCCTTGCAGCTTTCAAAAACTTCAGCCGCGTTCTTAACAGTGACATCGTGATGGGTGAGCATTATGATTATTTCAGGCTTCATTTTGGCTACCTCCAAAACAAAATTTGTGCTTTTAATGATATTTTGCCGCACTAAAATTGTCAATTCGCACATTTTTTTCAAAAATGATACATAAACAGCTTTTTTAAAAAAAATATCATTGCGCCAGAAAAAGGGGGAAAACAGGCGATTATCCAAAAATATATTGTTAAATTTTTACAAAAACCGAGGCCGTTTTTCGTCAGACTCCGACGCCGCTAAACCAACGCGGCAGATTTTTGCGCAATATTTTTATTTACAAACCCAGAAAAACTGTGTTATTCTGTAGCAAATCCCGTAATAAAAAAAGAAGATGATATTATGAAAATTCAGAGGCGGGAACAAAAGATAATATCCCTGCTCGAAACACGCAGGGAGGTATCTGTAAATGAGTTGAGTACAATACTTGACTGTTCACTGTCTACAATCAGAAAGCACCTGGCCGTTATGGAGGAGGAAGGCCTGCTCATCAGAACCTACGGCGGCGCGCGAGTTATTGACCGCACCATCGATGAGAGCTTTGACAGCAAGATGCATAAGGGCATCCATGAAAAGCGCCTGATAGCGGAGAAGGCAAGGGGACTTATTCCTCCCGGGGCTACCGTCGCGCTCGGCAGCGGCACAACGGTGTATAACCTTAGCAACTGCATGGATAGTCTCTCCGCCGGGGTGGTCTACACCAACTCCATGCAGGCTGCCGTCTATCTCTCCAACTGCCCGAAGCTGGAGGTGCATGTAATCAGCGGCATAGTCCGCGGCAGAACGGGGACGATTATCGGCAGTGAGGTGACGGAGTTTTTCCGGGAGAGCAAGCACATCGACTATGCATTCATCGGCTGTGACGCGATTGACTCAAACGGAGATATATTTAACGATAACCTCGCCGTGGCAGCCGCCGAAAGGAAGCTGCTGTTCAGCGCGAAGCAAAAATATATTCTCTGTGACAGCTCAAAGTTCGGAAAGCGCTCCACCGCGCGGATTGCAAATCTGCGCGAATGCAGCGGTCTTGTAACCAGCGGCAATCTCGGCACGCTCCTCGATATATATCGCAATCTTACAAATGTAATAATTGGCTGAAACACGCCTAAAACAGCAAAGCTCCGGAGCGGCTTGGCCTCTCCGGAGCTAAAAATTTTGACGAGATTTTAACGCAGGGAAATATCCAAAAAATGGAATCACAAATTGAAGCTGTAATTTTATGCAGTTTTTACTAATTTAGTGGTTTAAAGCGGATGAAAATTACCGTTTCGCTCATTTTGCCCCTGAAATGCGTTTTTTTACAGTTTGCGCCGCCTAATTATTCGTTGACAAATCGGGGTATATAGCTTATTTTTTCAACAATAAATGCCGTAAAAAATTATGTTTTCGGCAAAAAAGAATCCGCAAAATTTATTAAAAGAAAGGAACTGAAAAGCATGAAAAAATTACTCGCTTTGCTGCTTGCAGTCGTTATGGTCTTTGCGCTGTGCGCCTGCGGCAATTCTTCCGCGCCTGCGTCATCCGAAGCTCCTGCCCCTGAGGGCGACGCTCCGGCTGCTCCCGAGGGCGAAACCTATACGCTGAACTTCTATCACATTTTTGCCGGCGTTGGACATGAGCAGGAATGGATAGAAAAGGCCATTGCGGAGGTTAGCGAAAAGACTGACGGCCACCTCATCATCAACTGCATTCCCGATGGCACCATGGGCGGCGAGGATGAGCTTATCCCGCAGGTTTTCTCCGGCTCTCTGGATATGAGCCTCTCCGGCCCTTCTGTTTGGGGCACCAACGGCGGTATTGATGAGATCGGCTGGTCTGAGCTTCCCTATATCGTCACCAATTACTCCGAGATGAACGCTCTGGGCGAGATCCTTCCCGAGCTTACCAACAAGCAGCTTGAGGCTAAGGGCGTTGACCTGTACTGCCTCGGCGCTATGAGCCAGGGCATCCGCTGCCTGCTGACTATCGACGGCAGGGAAGTGAACACCATGGCAGACTGCAAGGGTCTCAAGATCCGCGTTCCCTCCTCCGATGTCTACATGAGTACTGTTGAAGCATGGGGCTGCGCACCCACTCCCATGTCCTCCTCTCAGGTCATCACCTCTCTCGCCAACGGCACTATTGACGGCTTTGAGAGCGACCCCGCCAGCATCACCGCCCGCGGCCAGCAGGAGTCCTTCAAGTACTACATTGAGACCAACCACATCGCCTCCCTCAACCTTCTTATGATTAACAAGACCAACCTTGAAAAGCTGCCTGAGGAGTATCAGCAGATTCTTAAGGATGTCTTCAAGCAGACCTGCATTGACCAGTGCGTTGACCGCGTCACTGCCAATGAGGAAGAGGTCGAGGTCATCAAGGCTGCCGGTGTTGAGGTTGTCACCCTCGCTCCCGAAGCTCTTCAGGAGTTCATCGACGCAGATACAGCCTATCAGCAGTCCTGGATTGCCGAGTATGGCGTTGAGGATATTGTCGCTGAGGCTCAGGAGTATGTAGCAGCCAACGCAAAATAAATTATCACTGCATCTCTGCTCAAACCTAAAAGTTTCCGGAGGGCTCGTTCCGGGCTTTCCGGAAACTTCTTTTTCCGCCATGTGATTCTGTTAAAACAGAACAGAAAGAGAGCGATTTATGAATAAACTGAAATCTATCTATTATAAGGTTGATGACATCTTTGCCCTGATCATCAAATATCTGTGCGCTCTTCTGCTTGCAACGATGATAATCGTCTGCTTTGTGAACACTGTCTCCCGCTATGCCTTCGGGCATACCTTCAAGTGGGCGGAGGAGGTTGTCAGATACGCTGCGGTCTGGGTCACCTGCGTGGGCGCATCCCTCACGGCGAGGGTCGATGAGCATGTAACCATGGACCTGCTTCAGGAAATGGTCAAAAACCATAAGGCCAGAGCCGTCCTCTACGCTTTGACCCGTGGTATCGCCTGCGCGTTCCTGCTGCTGCTTATGCCGGCAGCCATTGAAATGGTCAACATCTATAAATCGGCGTTTTCTACCGGCGCGCATATGCCGCAGTGGGTGCTGTATATCTCGTATCCGATTGGCTCTATCGCCATGGTGCTTGGATATTTAAGGATAACCCCGCCCAAGGTCAAGGCTCTGTGGAATAACACGCTTGAAAAGACCGAATTTGAAAAAATAAATGAGGGGGAGATTGAATAATGTTAATTGTCGCGTGTGTATCGCTTCTCGCGCTGATGCTGATTGGCGTGCCCATCACATTCTCCCTCATGGGCGCGGGATTTTTGGCTGTCCTCCTTGGCGACGGCAGCCTGCAGATGTATATGAACTGCCGTGGCTTTATAAGCGGCGTCAACTCCTTCACGCTGATGGCAATCCCGTTTTTCATGATTTCCGGCGCTATCATGAATCAGGGCGGCCTGTCAAGGCGAATCATTGATTTTTGCAGCGCGCTGTTTTCCTGGCTGCGCGGAGGCGTCGGCATAGTTTGCGTTGCGGCGAACATGATTTTCGGCGCGGTCTCCGGCTCGGGTACGGCGGCTGTCGCTGCAATCGGCTCTATCACAGCCCCGGATATGGAGAAGATGGGCTACAAAAAGGAGTTCACCGGCGCGATGATTGCAGGTGCTGCCTCGACAGCGCCGATTATCCCGCCGAGCAACACCATGATAATCTTCGCCTCCATCACGGGTCTGTCCATAACGCGCATGTTCCTCGCCGGCTACACCCCAGGCCTCGCGATTGGCCTGATTTTGATGGTTATCTGCCATTTTTACGCCAAGAAGCACAACATAGACTACGGCGGAAAGTTTGACATCAAGAAGGTCGGCAAGTCCTTCCTCAACAGCTTCCTCGCCCTGCTGATGCCGCTTATCATCATCGTTGGTATCACCGCCGGCTTCTGCACGCCGACCGAGGCGGGCGCAATCGCCTGCGTCTACGGGCTTATTGTGGGCCTGTTCTTCTATAAAGACCTCAACCTCAAGCGCATTCTCCATGTGCTGTTTGACGCTGCCGAGGGCACTGGTCAGGTTCTCTCCCTGTATGCCGCATCCACTGTCTTTGGCTATATCTTCACCGTTGAGGGAGTGGGTCAGGTATTCCAGAACTGGCTTATGAACATTTCCTCCGGAAACTCTATCGTTATAATGCTGCTCATCGGCGCATTTATGCTGCTCATCGGCTGCTTTATGGAGCCTGTTGCTGTCATGCCTGTCATTCTGCCCCTTGTTTACCCGCTGCTGCAGAGCTTGGGCTGCAACATGGTGCAGTTTGGCCTGATGTTCTCCATGTGCACGATTATCGGCGGGCTTACACCCCCTGTCGGAAGCTACCTTTTCGTTACCGTCACGGTCGTCAAGTCCTCGGTTACCAAGCTCATTCCGTGGATGCTTGTCATGATTGCGGTTGACCTTCTGGTTGTCATGCTCGTTACGCTCTTCCCGGGCTTCTGCACATGGCTGCCTGACCTCTTCCTTGGGCCGATGTAATGTGATATAATAGTAAAAAAGCGTACACCCGGGGGAGGAAGCATGGATAACAGATACGGCGAATATCAAAAGATAAGGCGTGACAGGACATACAGAACCATAGGCAAAATGAGCCTGTGGCGAGTTGCGCTGGGCATTGCGCTGCTGATTTTTGTGCTGCTGCTCTCCGGCGCGGTATCTCAAATGCTCGCCTCCCACGGCCATTTCAAGGCCGCGCAGACCTTGATGATCTCAAAGCAGTGGATGGAAAAATACAAGCCTGAAACAAAGGCTTATATCGACGCCGGGGTATTATATCAGGCCGGAGATTATGAAGCGGCGTATGAGATGTTTTCCGGTATAGAGGGCTTGGAGGCGGCAGAGGCGATGAAAAGCGTCACCGCTGTGGAGCTTGCCCGGGAGCGGCTGGATGCGCAGGACTATGACGGGGCATATCAATGCATTACAGAGGCGGATGCCTCGCTTCTTCCGGAGGATATTTCATCGCTGTGCCAAGCTGTCTGCGCGGAGCTTATGGAGCATTATAAGTCAAGCCCCGGCGATGAGTACGCGAAGCTAAGCCGGATATTAAGCGAAATCAGTGAAGAATAAACATCCAAAAGCGCAGTCTGTCGGCTGCGCTTTTAGGTATATCAAAGCAGAATGGAGATTATTATGAAAGAAATTACCGTCTCTCAGGCTCAGCGAATGAGCGCGCCCTGTCCCTTCGCCCTGCTCGGCACGAAATCCGCCTCGGGAAAAGAGAACTTCATGGCGGTGTCGTGGTGGACATATCTGTCAAATCACCCGCCAATGCTTGGCGTATGCCTTTCAAACAAGGGCTACAGCGGCGCAATTATAAAAGAGCAGGGGGAATTCAGCCTGAATCTTGTGACGCTGGAGCTTAGCTCCGCCGCGCTCAGCTGCGGCAGATGCTCCGGCAGAGACAACGATAAAATTACCCAGTTCGGCATTGAGACCATGAGCGCCGATTGTATCGCAGCGCCGCTTGTAAAGCGCAGCCGCGTGTGCTTTGAATGCCGCCTGCACTCCTTCCATGAGGCGGGGGATCACACCTTCTTCATGGCGCAGATTGTCAAAATCCACGGCGACGAAAGCCAAAAGCATCTCTTCGCCTTTGACGGCTACGCCCGCTTAGATACAGTTTGAGGCTGTCAAAAAAACCTACGCTGCAAAGGAACGACAATAGAGCAGCGGGGGAGGACGAGGGGGCAAGGCCCGCCTTGTGTACAATAACCCGCCGCAGAAAAGGGGCGGTATTCCGGGCTTTTCGGGCGAAGCTGCGTTTTGAACACTTCCAAAACGCTCGGCGGGAGAAGCGGTCAAAAAAGTCCTTATGGACTTTTTTGACAAGCTGAAGTTAAAAAGCTCCCCAAATATGGGGAGCTTTTGAGCTTATTTTGGACATTGGCGGCCGGTATTATCAAGAGTGTATTCCCCGGTTAGAAGAATCTGGGATATGGGGACGATTTTATACCCGTCTGCCAGCAGGGACTCGATTATGCCCGGCAGTGCCTCTGGGGTATTCTCCGCGGCGTTATGGAAGAGGATAATGCTGCCAGGCTCTATGTTTTTTAGTACGCGCTTTTGAATCTCCTCGGCTGAGATGCCCTTCCAGTCAAGGCTGTCTATGTTCCACTGCACGGCGGTCATGCCCATACCGGTGACAGCGCTGACAACATGGTCGTCGTATTCCCCGTAGGGGCAGCGAAACAGAGTGGGTGTTACGCCGGTTATGGCGGCGATTTTCTCATTGCATGCCGTGATATCCGCCACAATCTCATCACTGCTCAGCGAGGAGAAATGGGCGTGGTTCAGAGAATGGTTCATGACCTCATTGCCGTTATCGGATAGCGCCTTCACAGACTCCGGATACTTATCTACCCAGTCGCCCACGACAAAGAAGGTCGTGTTTATCTTGTATTTATTGAGAATGTCTATAAGCTGCTGTGTGTCCTCATTTCCCCAGGCAGCGTCAAAAGACAGCGCCACCACCTTGTCATCCCGCTGCACCCAGTAAACCGGGAGCCTTCTTTCCGACGCGGAGGCGCCAACTATTGCCGGGCTGTTCACCGCCCAGAATATCATAACAACCACCAGCACCAGCCCCAGCGCTGAAAATATCTTGCCGTATTTTTGCTTAAATTGCCTTAAATCTAACAAGCTCATCACTCCTTGCCGTACATACTATGCTTGTTTCAGGGCGCTTATTATCAGACAGGAAAATTTGTCCGCCAGTAATTAGCTTTAGTAATGCCCTAAGTACAAACTCGAATGTAAAGAGCGGAAAATCAAGGCTTTTTCGGTTGAACCGTGACTTGTTTTCATGATAGAATTAAATAAAAAATAATGTGGGGGTTTAGCCATGGAAAGAAGCAGCAGCGTCTACAAGACATATCTGGATATTCTTGAAAAAGAGCTTGTGCCGGCCATGGGCTGCACGGAGCCGATTGCCATTGCCTACTGTGCGGCCATTGCCAGAGATACCCTTGGAAAGCTCCCTGAGCGCGTTGAGGTTGTAGCCAGCGGGAACATTATTAAGAACGTTAAAAGCGTTGTCGTGCCGAATACGGACGGCAGGCGGGGCGTCAATGCCGCGGCCGCCGTTGGAATAATCGCAGGGCACCCGGACAAGGGACTGGAGGTCATTTCAGGTGTTTCCGCCGAGGACAAGCGCGCCCTTGAAGAGTATATAAGCGCAACGCCCATTAAGCTCAAGGCCGCCGACAGCGACCTGCCCCTTGATATCACTGTCCACGTCTGGGCGGGGGAGGATACGGCTTCGGTGCGCATAATCAACCACCATACGGGGATTGCCCGAATAGAAAAGAATGGTGAGGTTCTTTTTGAGGATAATCCAATCAGCCCTGCGGCTCTGGTTGGGCTTGACTATGATGCGCTCTCCGTGGAGGGGATATATGATTTTGCCTGCTCGGTCGATATTCATGATGTCAGAGAGCTTTTTGACAGGCAGATAAAATATAACTGCACTATTGCCGAGGAGGGCCTGAAAGGCGAATACGGCGCCAATATCGGCAAGGTTCTCATGTTAAACGGCGGGGATGTGCATATGCTCGCAAGGGCGAAAGCCGCCGCTGCATCTGATGCGCGCATGGGCGGGTGCGAGCTGCCTGTTATAATTAACTCCGGCAGCGGCAATCAGGGCATAACCGTGTCCGTCCCGGTGGTGGAGTACGCCATGGAGCTGGGAATATACGGGGAGAAGTTGTACAGAGCCCTCGCCATATCAAATCTCATCGCAATCCACCTCAAGCACGGTATAGGCCGGCTTTCCGCCTTCTGCGGCGCGGTCAGCGCGGGTGCCGCCGCCGGTGCCGCTATCTCTTACCTCAAAGGCGGGGATCTGGATTCCATATCCCACGCCATAGTCAATACCCTCGCCGTCACCTCCGGCATGGTCTGTGACGGGGCGAAGCCCAGCTGTGCCGCGAAAATCGCCATGGCGGTTGACTGCGGGCTGCTGGCTATGGAGATGTACGATGAAGGGCAGGAGTTTTTCGGCGGGGACGGGATAGTCCTCAAGGGCGTTGAGAACACCATAAAGAACATAAATGTCCTCGGTAAAGAGGGCATGAGAGAGACTGACAAAACTATAATTGATCTTATGACAAAATAATCAGGTTATTCTGACCGCCTCCCGATAATATTCTTTGATATCGGGAGGTGTTTTTATGCCAAAAAGCAATGCCATACAAAAGAAGGATATGCGCTTTTTACTTTACGGCGGCCTTGCGTGGGGAATAAGCGCGGCGGTTTTGCTGCCGCTTGCGTCACTCATCTGCCTTAAAGCCGGGGTCGGCGAGGGCGCAATGGGCTATATAAGCTCCGGCTTAAGCTTTGTTATCGCCGCAATTTCCGGGGCAGCGGCAGCGAGAAAAAGCGGCGGCGGTATTCTGGCCGGGGCCTTAACGGCTGTGGTAATAATCATTCTGCTGCTGACTGTGGGCTTCATAGTAAAAGGCGCGGACCTATCCTCCGGTGGTGTTTTGAGCGTCGTGTCCTTTACGCTGACAGGTTGCATTTTTGGCGCGTTCTTTTTTTCCGGCAGGAAAAACAAGGCCAGGAAAAACCGCGTCGACCCCAAACGCAGCCGGTAAAGAGAAGAGGTTACATAATCGAAAAATAATATTAACCGAAAAAAGATTTTTCTCCACAAGATATAGTGCCGCGGCTGGTTTTGCAGGCTTAGAATCGACTATAATTTGCGCCTATTTGTAACCAGAGTTAACATAAAAATAAAAAAATCTAAAAAATAATGAAAAAAGGACTTGAAAATTTTGCGAAAATGTAATATATTGTTACAGCAACCCCGTTATGTAAATCAAAAAGTTATTTACTGTAACAATTTCCAAGAGCATGGAAAATATGGAAGCTGAAGCAGTTGACAGGTTTAACGGCAGGGACGGGCTTTTCCGCGCGCTGATATTTATTTTTTTTCTTGTCGGCTCGTTGCCTGGAAAGAGCGTTGTAAGCAGCTTTATTGAAGCGCCGCCGGGGATTGAGATAAGCATGGCGGTTTTCGCTCTGCTCTCACTGCTGGCTCTGGCCTTTACAGGGCTTCCGGTGGGCTTTGCTCTGCTCCCGGTCTGTGCTCTGCTGGCAGGAGCCTATGTTGGCTTTCTGGCAGAGGAGATAGTGTCAGCGTATCTTGACAGCGGGGCGCTTGATAAAAGCACGCTTATCCTCTGCGCGGTGTTTACACCCGGATATTTTGTGCTCAGCCACGGCGGCCTGCGCTGCTGCGGGATGCTATCAAGAGCATTTGAGCGCTGCGGAGAGAGCGCAAGGGCGGAATACTCAAAAGCGTTTTTACCGCTGGCAATAGCCATTGTTTTTATGGCGCTGGCTTTTTATATCATACTCAGATTATAGACAGAGAAAGGAGGGCTTGCTGATGCAGAACTCTCAGTGTTTGGAGATTTTTGAAAAGTATCTTGTGGAGGAGAAGAAGGCCTCCGCAAATACCGTCAATTCTTATCTCCGCGATGTCAGGCAGTTTAGTGAATATCTCGAAACAAACACCGACCTGAGCATCGACACAGTACAGCAGCCCGATGTACAGCAATACACGCAGTGGCTGAAAGGAAAGGGCAAATCCGCCGCCACTATCTCAAGAAGCGTTGCTTCAATAAAAAGCATGTATACTCAGCTGTGCATAAAACAGATCGTAAAGGCCAATCCCGCCACAAAGATAAGCACGGAAAAGAGCACCCATAAGCTGCCCGAGATACTCACCAGCAAAGAGGTGGAGCTGCTTTTGGACCAGCCTAAGTGCATCGACGCCAAGGGCTACCGCGACAAAGCCATGCTTGAGCTGCTGTACGCTACCGGCATAAGGGTGACGGAGCTTATCGACCTTGATATAAGTGACGTGAATCTCTCCGCTGGTATAATCCGCTGCCGCAGCAAGAATAAGGAGCGCTACATACCAATGTATCCCGCCGCCATAAAGGCGCTGACTGAGTATATAGACCTTGTCAGACCCCAGATGATAGCCGTGCCGGATGAGCCTTCGCTCTTTGTCAACGTAAACGGTGAGCGCATGTCCCGTCAGGGCTTCTGGAAGCTTATCAAATACTACCAGAAAAAGGCCAACATCGAGAAGGACATCACTCCCCACACTCTGCGTCACTCCTTCGCGGCGCATCTGCTGGAAAACGGCGCCGATATCCACGCCATACAGGAGATGATGGGACACGCCGATATATCCTCCACCCAGATTTATTCTCAGCTTGTCAAAAAGCAGCTTAAAGACGTCTACAACAAGGCTCACCCCAGAGCATGAAATAAAAAAGTCAAAGCCTTCGGCCGGACTCGGTCGGAGGTTTTGACTTTTTTATGCTTTTGAGTAAACGATGATTGAATCCGCAAGATGCCGCAGTCAGTTTATTCAGCGTTTACTTGAGAGAGCAAGGAAATGTTCTTGTCCTCGCAGAAGTTTTTTATGTTGTATAGAAACAGACACTGTGTTATATCATTTTCAGCAATGTATTCATCAATGTTCCCATAATAGTAACGCGGGTCAATGATGTGGATAGTCTCATAGTCGCCAATGAGAAATGGGATAAAGGCATTGGCGAAGGAGTCCTTTATCATAAGAAGATGTTTGCCGTTTGTCTGGGCGGTTTTTATTGTGATTTCCGGGTGATTTCCGTTCAGGAACACCTGATATTTGTCCTTCTGAGAAAGCCTGTCCATGGCGAAAACAGTTTCGCTGTGCGTCTTTCCAAAGTTAAATTCGACATGGCAGGGAAGTTCATCTTTTCTCCGGTATAGCTCGATACTGTCAAAAGGGCAGTGAGTGCCGAGAACCTTTGAATGAAGTGTGCCCTGAAATTCAGCGGTCACGGTCTCAATTTCAAAATCGTCGCTATCCGCGCTTTGACCGTTCATCTCGCACCAGGCGCAATAGGCCAGAAACGCGCCGCGGCTTGTCCAGTGGTGATCGGTTTTATAATACAGCGCCTCCGCGCTGTGTTGAATGAACAGGGGATTCAAATCCACAAGGTCTGCACCGTCAAGATTCTCACGCACAATCTCATAGGCGATTTCCTGATCGAACATTGGCGCGCCCTTTGGCAGTTTATCGCCCAATATCATGCCCGCCGTGGGGACGAGCATGAGCGAGACTTTTTGCTCGGGATGGAGCGCGGCGAAGGACGAAACCGTCTCCGTATTTGCCGCGAGAAGCTGCCTGTCAAAGTCCTCCGGGAGCCACTTTTCGATCAGATATCCATCCTTTGCCAGATAAACGCCGCCGATTTCTCTGCTGCCAGTCAAGCGGAGCAGATCAGACTTGAAGCCTGTCCAAAAGTCCTTTTGGGGGAACTGGTCGTTTATATACTGCTCCGTGTCCTCCATAAATTCCCCGGACAGTACATCCTCGGCTGACATATCAGGCCTTTGGGCAAGATAGCGGTTTTCATTTTCGGAAAATTCTTTGTCGTCTTGCAAGAAAAAGCACACCGGAACGCAGAACAAAACCGCAACAAAAAGCACAATAGCGCAAATTTGATAATATTTTTTCATCATTGAGTATCTTTTAAAACCTGAAATACAAAAACGGATTATACGAATCGCTTACCAAAAAACTGACGCTTATAAAAAACACAGCAGCATAGGCGGCGAATTTCACGGCTTTTGAGGAATAATAATATGCTCTGTTCCCATCAGACAGCCGAGCTTTTTTGAAAAGCTCCGTGCTGAACAGCCCGCAGGCAAGCAGCACCGCAGCGTTTGAAGAGAGATAATAGAGCGTATGAGCGGAAAGAATCCCCGATTCGCTGAGGCCAAACATTGTCTTGAGGTACAGCCCAACATCGCTTACATCGTCAAAGGCGAAGATAACCCAGCTTATTACCACAAGAAAAAGCGTATATATATGCGAGAAAACCTTGTGCCGGGACAGGCGTTTAAGCAAAAATGCCTTTTCTATAATCAGCAGCAGGCCAAAATACAGACCCCAGAGGACAAAATTCCAGCTTGCGCCATGCCAGAAGCCGGTCAGGCACCATACGATCAGAATATTAAAAAGCTGGCGCGGCAAGCCTTTACGGTTTCCGCCAAGGGGGATGTATACATAGTCCCTGAACCAGCTCCCCAGGGAAATATGCCATCTGCGCCAGAATTCGGTTATACTGCGGGAGCAATAGGGATAATTAAAGTTTTCACGGAAGCTGAATCCAAACATATGCCCGAGCCCGAAGGCCATATCCGAATACCCGGAAAAGTCAAAGAAAATCTGAAAGGAAAAGGCGATGGCTCCGAGCCATGCCTCGCTCACGCTAAGAGCGCTTAAAGACCCGCCAGAGATCTGCTCCCACAGCAGACCGATATTGTTTGCAAGCAGGACTTTTTTCGCAAGACCCGCGATAAAGCGCTTTACCCCATAAAAAAATCCGCTTAGCTCTGTTCGGCGGGAATTGAGCCGCGCTTCAATGTCTTTATACTGCACGATAGGCCCGGCGACAAGCTGGGGGAACATGGTGACATAAGCGCCAAAGCTGATAATATTTCTCTGCGCGCTTACCTCGCCTCTATACACATCTATCGTGTAGGACATGGTCTGAAAAGTGTAGAAGGAGATGCCTATCGGCAGGGCGAGGCTTATAAGCGGAAGCTCCGCCCCAAATACGGAATTTATATTTTCAACGAAAAAGTTGTGATATTTAAAAAAGCCCAAAATCCCCAGATTTCCGACTACCGAGCAAATCAGCACCGCTTTGGCCGCGCCGGATTTTTCCTTTGATCGAAACCGCTCTATCAGCAGTCCGTTTGAATAGTCAAACACTGTTGAAAACAGCATGATAAGAATATAGACCGGCTCACTCCAGAAGTAAAAAATCAGACTGAAAATGAAAAGGACAAGGTTTTTAAGTCCTTTTGGCGCGAAAAAATACACAAGCAGGACGGCGGGCAAAAAGAAAAAGATAAAAACTGTACTGCTGAAAACCACTTATCTTCCTCCGGTCACACCTTATTGTATAGTAAACTCAAGCGAGCCAGCCGCACCGACCGCGATCTCGTACCGCTCAAACACAACAACAGCTTTACCCTCGTCATTAATGTAGAAATCAGTATCTTCGCTGATATGGTCAATTATCGACAGGTCGTCCCACAGCATAGCCTTTTGCTCTTCGCTCCACTGGGAGATAGTGCTTTCAATGCTGGTGACGGCGATTTCGCGGTAATCATTGCCGAGCCAATCCTTCAGCGTGAGGTTTTTCCCGCTCTCCAAATCGAGGTTATAGTAAATCTCGTGATTGTACGCGTTGAAGGCAGTCTCGTATTGATAAATGACGAAGGAGACATACTCCTCGTCAATGCTCTTTATATCGTAATCCACCGTAATGCCCACCGGCTTGAAATCCTCCGGATTTCCTCCTGTTTCGACAAAGGCTTTATAGTAAGACTCGGCTACTTCCTCGTTTTCTTTGATGCACTCGTCGATTTTCTTCTGAATCTCGAGATTCACCCGCTCCTCTAAATCGCTTTTGCCAGTATTCTCAACCTGCGGAATTTTAGCGTCAACATACTTTGCGTCGTCCTCAAAATGGTACTCCCTAAAGGTGACAACACGGCACAAATCCCCCAGAACGGGAATCTGATACGCCGCCTGTGCAAGGGTGGGGGAGACGTTCAAAAGTGTCACAAAGCTTATAACCAGCGCCGCCGCTGTTGCGGCTGTTTTTTTGAAAAAGCCTGCCGTGCCACCGCCTTTGCGCTGCCGCTTACCCTCAAGAATAGCGCCGTCAACAATGGCGTCAAGCTCATCGGGAATCTCTATATTCAAATAATCTGATTTATCAAACATAATCTTCGCCCTCTATATCTATCTTCAAAAGCTCCAGCGCGCGATAAAGCCTTGCTTTTACCGTGCTGAGCTTTGTCGAGGTAATCTCGGCTATTTCATCAAATCTCATATCCTCGAAAAAGCGGAGTATAAGCACGGTCCTCAGCTTTGGTGACAGCTTGTCTATGGCTGCATACAGCGTCATCTGCTCGTCCCTGTCGGTGCTTTCCGCTTCAAGGAGCTGGGCCTCCGGCAAGTCATCCAGATATACAATTCGCCTGTATTTGCGCACGAAGGAGACGCTCTCGTTTATCAAAATCCTGTAAAACCATGTCTCAAGATGCTTTTTGTCACGCAGCGTGGTGATGTTTTGCAGGGCCTTGACGATAGCGTCATTGACGATATCCAGAGCGTCATCCGGGTTTTTTACATAACTATAGGCGACACGATAGTATTTTTCCTGATTGGCTTTTATAAGCCCAACGAGCTTATGTTCCGTACTCAAAATCTGTCCCTCACTCGATTTGGTGATATTAGGCTATGATATTTTTCGCCTCGTCGCCGCTTGAAACGCAGACAATGACATATCTGCCGGATTGTTTCACCACAGCGTTATCAAGCCTCTGAACTTCCTGGGGGATATAGGCTTCATAATCGGCCTTCTGCCGCTCAATTCTTGCCTGCGCCATCTCAAGGCCGTTCGCTGCGGCGGCTTCGCTGTCAAATTCAAACACGGCTATCTCCTCGGCGGTTGCGCCGCTGCTTACATAGACTGCGGCTTTTACATAGCTTTCGATATTATACAGCCTTTTTACCAGCGTGTCATCAATTTCGTTCAGCTCATCCTCAAATTCTACTTTTTCCAGCAGCTCGCTCACGAGAGTGTCAATGTCGATCTCCGTTGTCTCTTCCTTGGCCGAGCAGCCCATCAACGCCGCAATTGACACAAGGCACAATATAAATGCAATTAATCTTTTCGTCCGTTTCATATTCTTTTATCCTTCCTTGTCTGTAACAGTGTGTGTTTTCAGGTAATCCAGCCATTTGCCGCAATAAGGCTTTTTCAGGTGTACCCCGTCCTGCGCGGCCTCGTAGGGCAGGTATCCATCGTCGCCCGCAACCGCAGCGCCGGTGTCAATGAAATACACCTGTTTATCCTCCGCAATTTGGCTGAGTATGGAGTTATACTCATTTATCTTCTTCATTTTTATGCTGCGGTGGGTCTGCGAGGTGTGTTCGGTGACAGGCATGATCTGCTGAATGTAGATCAAGGCATTGGGGTTTATCTCCTTGATGGTGTCTATCATTCTGGCGTAATCCTCGGCAAAAATATCGCTGTATGCCCAGCCTGCCTCGTTGATACCGAACATTAGATAGACCTTCTTAAAGTCCCTGTGGCGCAGAGCGTCAATAGGGGAGTACCAGCCGCCGTCTATGTATATTAGCTGCTTTGTAAACACCGTGTCGACCGTAAGCCCCTTGTCGGTATAAAAAGTCGCGTTTGAGAGATTGGTGTACATCATCAGCCCCTCCGTCCGCGAGTCCCCGATAAAAACAGCATCGTCAAAATAGCTGTCATCCACCATCTCGGATTCCGGCACAGGCATTGAGTAATCATAGCCTGCCTCAGGCTCCGGCGCTTCTTCATCATTTACGATAATTTCTGCTTCATCCGCCGGTGGTGTTGGAGGGGCGGTATCAAGCGGCGGTTCCGTCTCAAGCGGTGGCGTAGACTCAACAGGCTGCGTTTGCGGCGGTGATTCGAGAATAGGCTCATCCTCTGCCGAAGCGGGTGGGACCTGAATTGCACAAATAGAGCTTGATCCTATAACCGCAAACACTGCCAGCAGTGACAAAAATAATTTCTTTAATCTCCCATTCTTGTTTCTCCTGCGCCCCGTTGCGCAGGTCTTGTTACGATGCATGATAAAGTCTTCCTTCCAAAGTGTTCTGTATATTAGACGCACGAGAGGCACAAAAAGCTAATTTTGTCGAAAAAAATTTTTTTATTGAAGTTTAAGCAAATTTAACTCCAATAAAAACCTCCGCAGTTTCTTTTAGTTGCCAATTAAAGCGGTTTATGCTAAAATCTCTTAGGATGTGATACAATGCGTATATTGGGTATAGACCCGGGGATCGCGACCATAGGTTTTGGTATTGTGGATTCGGATAAAAACAGGCACAGGCTTGTGACCTGCGGCGTTATCACCACGCCGGCCCACACCAGACTCTCTTCGAGGCTTGAGCAGATTTATGACGATCTTCAGCGTCTGCTTGAGGCGTTTAAGCCGGACGCAGTCTCTATTGAAGAGCTTTTTTTCAATACGAATATAACAACGGGCATCGCCGTGGCTCACGGCAGGGGAGTTATCCTTCTGGCCTGCCGGAAAGCCGGGGTCGGTATTTATGAGTATACGCCGCTTCAGGTAAAGCAAGCGGTTGTGGGCTATGGCCGGGCCGAAAAGGCCCAGGTTATGGACATGGTACGCCGTTTGTGCGGCCTGTCCGCACCTCCGAAGCCCGACGACGCGGCTGATGCGGTGGCGCTCGCCCTGTGCCATGCCCGAAGCTCAACATCTCTATTATACAGAGGGGACAAGGAAGAATGTTCTACCACTTAGAAGGCGTTGTTGCCGAGATACAGCCTAATCTTGCCGTGCTTGACTGCGGCGGTGTGGGCTTTGCCGTGAATATAACCGCTACTACCGCGGGCGCGCTCAAAATGGGTGAAAAGCGCAGGCTCTATATTGCCGAGGCTATCACAGAGAGCAGCTTTGATTTATACGGGTTTGCCTCAAAAGGGGAGAAGCGCTGCTATGAAATGCTCATCTCTGTCTCCGGCGTGGGGCCGAAGGCGGCGCTGTCAATTCTCTCCTGCAATACTTCCGAGGGGCTTGCGCTGGCCGTTATGAACGGCGATGAAAAGGCGCTGACAGCGGCCCCGGGTATCGGGAAGAAGATTGCCCAGAGGATAATCCTTGAGCTCAAGGACAAGATTTCCAAAGAGCTTGGCGTTGTTGATATACCCACCGTCAGCATGAACGCGCCGACCAGCGATAATTCCGCCATGGGTGATGCCATGGCCGCGCTTACTATGCTGGGCTATTCCAGCGCTGAGGTCGCACCGGTTCTGAGAAAGCTCAATGTGGACGGCATGAGGGCCGAGGATATTATCAAGGCCGTGCTGAAGAACATGGTAAATTGAAGTATATTTATGGGAGCTTGAGATGAGTATCAGTTTTTCCAGCGATACGAATAACGAGATTGTTACCACCGCCGCAAGCCTGCCGGAGGACAGCGGAGAGGGCTCTCTGCGTCCGAGGACGATGGCGGAGTACATCGGCCAGAAAAAGGCCAAGGACAATCTTGAGATTTTTATAAACGCCGCCAAAATGCGTAATGAGCCGCTTGACCATGTGCTGCTCCACGGCCCCCCGGGCCTTGGAAAGACCACTCTCGCGGCGGTCATTGCCCATGAGATGGGCGTCAATATGCGTATAACCTCCGGCCCGGCAATCGAAAAGCCCGGCGATCTGGTGGCCATGCTTACAAACCTCAACCCAGGTGATATCCTGTTTGTGGACGAGATTCACCGTCTCAACCGGGCATATGAGGAGATTCTTTACCCCGCCATGGAGGACTATGCCATTGATATCATCCTAGGCAAGGGCCCCTCGGCAAACTCCATCCACCTTGACCTGCCGCATTTTACGCTTATCGGCGCGACGACCCGCTCAGGCCAGCTCACCGCTCCGCTCCGGGACAGATTCGGCGTCTCGCTCAGGCTTGAGCTCTACACGCCGGAGGAGCTGCTTATGATCGTTGAGCGCTCCGCCGCCATTCTCTCCGTTGAGATAGAGCGCAGCGGCGCGATGGAGATCGCCTCCCGCTCAAGAGGCACACCGCGAATCGCAAACCGCCTTCTGCGGCGTGTGCGCGATTTTGCCCAGGTCTGCGGTAACGGCGTTATAACAAAAAAGATCGCCGACGAGGCGCTTGTCAGCCTCGAGGTGGACAAGCAGGGGCTTGACGCGCTGGATAGGCGTATGCTCAGAAGCATCATTGAGTTTTACGGCGGCGGCCCTGTCGGCCTTGAAACCCTGGCCGCGACAATAAACGAAGAGGCTGTAACGCTTGAGGATGTTTATGAGCCGTACCTTCTGCAAAACGGCTTTTTGATACGCACTCCCCGCGGCCGCTGCGTTACAAAAAAGGCCTATGAGCACCTGCACATTGCCTACATGGGGCAGCAGGAATTGGAGATTTGAGCAAAAAACGTAAAATATCTAAGCCGATTTAAGAATATTATATTGACTTTGTACAAAAATGATGTATAATATCATTTGTATATTAAGCTGAGAATAAGTGTTACAGTATGTTGGATTATTCAAGTCTAAGCGATGAACAACTGCAAAGTCTCTCCGCACAGGGGGACAGGGAGGCTGAGGAAACCTTGGCCGCAAGATATATGTATCTTGTCCGCAGTTGCGCCCGCCCGCTCTTCCTTGCAGGAGGGGACAGCGAGGATCTGATTCAGGAGGGTATGTTTGGCCTTCTCTCCGCCATCCGCAATTATAAAAGCGAGCTTGGCGCTTCCTTCCGCACTTACGCAGAGCACTGCATACACATGCGTTTATTATCAGCTGTTAAGTCCGCATCCCGATTAAAGCATTTCCCGCTTAACGATGGCATGTCGCTTGAGCAACTCTCCGAAGATTCAAACGCACAATTATCGGCTATCCCAGAGGCGCTCCGGCTCAGCCCGGAGAAATTGGTTCTGGCCAGAGAGAGCAAGGAAGAACTTTATGCGGCCTTTTCCACGCAGTTGTCTGAGCTTGAGATAAAGGTTTTGGCTTTATATTTGGATGGCCTTTCCTATCGCGATATTGCCTCGCGCTTAGGGAAGACGCCCAAAGCTGTGGACAATGCCGTGCAGAGGATAAGGCGCAAACTGGCGCGGGACATTAATCTTGGCGAAATCAGCTTTAGCTGAACGCAAATACAGCCGATAAACGGCACATAATCAAAGAGAGGATCAAAAATGTACGAAGACAAGACTTTAGTTTGCAAAGAGTGTGGTAAGGAGTTCGTATTTACCGCCGGTGAGCAGGAGTTCTACGCTGAGCGCGGCTTCCAGAATGAGCCCCAGCGCTGCAAGGCCTGCCGCGATGCTCGCAAGAACGCGGCCCGTGGCCCCCGTGAGTTCTTCACTGCTGTCTGCGCAGCCTGCGGCGGCGAGGCAAAGGTTCCCTTCGAGCCCAAGTCCGATCGCCCTGTTTACTGCAGCGAGTGCTTTGCTAAGATGAGAGAGCAGGCCTGATTGGCTTGTTTGCAGTAAAGGGGCGCGTGAGCGCCCCTTTACTGTTTCATTATTTTCCTATTAAAATTTGTGCTGACAGTTATGCGGCGGAATGGAGATTAAAATGGAAATCACAAGAGAAACTCTTATTTCTGACATCGTTGCCAACTGCCCCGAGGCTATGCCCGCCTTTCAGGCGATAGGCATGCACTGCATGGGCTGTGCCCTCTCCAGCGGTGAGAATCTTGAGCAGGCCTGCGCGGTTCACGGCGTTGACCCTGATGAATTTCTCATAGCCCTGAAGGCTTTTCTGGAGACTGTTTGAAGTACGATAACATGAAGCATTGAATTAATTTCAATGCTTCATGTGCTTTTATACCTATGAATAAACGACTTGAAAAAATATATGGATATATCAGCGACGGTATTGGCGTCGTCGATGTTGGGACGGATCATGGCTATCTGCCGGTCCACCTTGCCAAGAACGGCTATACCGGCAATATAATCGCAACCGACATCCGCCCGAAGCCGCTTGATGCCGCCCGCCGCAGCGCGGAAGCCGCTTATCAGAGCGAGAGAATTTCTTTCCTGCTTTGTGACGGGCTTGAGCTCTGCCCGCCTGATATGGTGGACACTATTGTCATCGCCGGCATGGGCGGGGACACGATATGCGGCATTTTAGACCGGGCTGAGTGGAGCTGGAGCAGCAAATACCTGCATATATATCAGCCCATGACAAAGCCTCATGTGCTGCGATACTGGCTCATTTATAACGGCTTTGAGATTTTATCCGAAGGTCTTGTGCGGGATAACGGTGTTATATATCCTGTAATAACCGCGCGCTTCGGCGGAGAGACAAAGCTCACTGACGGGGAGCTCTTTGCAGGCAAATATGATCTTTTAAAGGATGAACCCTTGTTTGAGGAATTTCGCGCGAATCAGATGAAGCGGCTTGAAAATATCCTGAGTGGTATGGAGCGCTCCGGCGGTATGCCGAACAGCGCGCGCCTTGAAATTATCAAAAACGTTCTCACTGAACTAAAAGGAAGCAAAATATGACAATAAAAGTTTCAGATATATATGACTATCTTCAGAGCATTGCGCCCCTTGAGCTGCAAATGGATTTTGATAACGCCGGGATCCAGGTCGGCTCTCTGCATCAGGAGGTCAACAAAGTCCTCGTCGCGCTCGATATAACAAACGCGGTGATAGATGAGGCCATTGCGCTGGGAACGGAGCTCATCGTCTCCCACCACCCGCTTATATTCGGCGGGCTTAATAATGTGACGGCGGAAGGGAAGGGAGCAAAGACGCTGCGCCTTGCCCGCGCAGGTATCTCCGCCATATCCATGCACACGAATCTGGACATTGCTCCCGGCGGGGTGAACGATGTGCTCATTGAGCTTCTGGGTGCAAAGAGTGCGCAGGGGCTTGATGCCGCAAACTGCGGCAGGGTAGGGGAGCTGCCCGAGGCCATGGAGTTTATGGACTTTGCAAAAATGTGCCGCGAAAAGCTCAATGTGCAAGGTATGCGCTATTATAACGCCGGAAAACCGATAAAGCGCCTCGCCGTTATGGGCGGCGCCGGGGGTGACGAGGTTCAGGCAGCCTTTGAAAAGGGCTGTGACACTTATGTGACGGCGGATGTGAAGTATCACCAGTTTCTTCTTGCTGAGGAGCTTGGGATAAACCTCATTGATGCTGACCATTTCTGCACCGAAAACCCAATTGTCCCTGTGCTGGGGCGCATGATAAAAGAGAATTTCCCCGAGCTTGAAGTCACCGTATCAAAAGTCCATCACCAGATAGTTTCCACGCTGTAAGGCGTTGGAATAAACCGCCTCCGCTTTTCATAGACTCGTACAAACGAGAACATGGAAGCGGAGGCTTAATTATGACTGATACAAATATCTATCGCGACATCGCAACCAGAACGGGCGGGGCTTTCATGCTCGGCGTTGTAGGCCCTGTCAGGACAGGAAAATCCACGTTTATAAAGCGCTTTATGGAAACGCTGGTTATTCCACAGATAGACAACACCTATATGCGGGAGCGGGCCAGAGATGAGCTGCCACAGAGCGGCTCCGGCAGAACAATAATGACGGCCGAGCCAAAATTTGTGCCGGAGGACGCGGTCAATATCAGCATTGACGAGGGCACAGCGCTCTCCGTGCGTCTGGTAGACTGCGTTGGCTACATGGTGGAGGGTGCCTCCGGCCAATTCGATGAGGACGGCGAGCGCATGGTGACGACACCTTGGTTTGACCATGAGGTGAGCATTACCGATGCCGCCGAGAAGGGGACGCACAAGGTCATTGCGGAGCACTCCACCATCGGCATCGTAGTGACAACCGACGGCAGCATCTGTGATATCCCGAGGGAGAAATACATACAGCCGGAGGAGCGGGTAATAAATGAGCTTAAAAGCATCGGAAAGCCGTTTGTTGTTCTGCTTAACAGCGCTCAGCCGGACTCTGATGATGCTGTAAGAATCGCCGGTGAGATAAGCCGGAAGCACGGCGTTGAGTGCCTGCGTGTAAACTGCCTGACGCTTGATGAGGATGACATTACAAATATCGTAAGGTCAGTTCTCAACGAATTTCCGCTCAAATCCATCGGCTTTTATCTTCCTGAGTGGCTCGACGCGCTGTCCAACGAAACCGCTCTTAAGGCTGAGATGTTTTCATGGATAAAGGAATGCTGCGCCGGAGCGGTGAAGCTCAAGGATTGCAATGAGGCCATAGCAAAAATTTGCGGCCATGAAAAGGTGAGCTGTGGCAAAATAACACGCAGTGAGCTTGGCAGCGGAGCGATCTCAGCCGAAATACAGCTGCCGCGCGCTCTATATTACAGCACTATCAGCGAGCAGACCGGAATCGAAATACGAAACGACGGCGACCTGATATCGACCCTTGCGGAGATGAGCGTCATCAAGGCCGACTACGACAGCCTGCGCAATGCCCTTGAGGACGTGCGCACAAAGGGCTACGGTGTTGTGCGCCCCGATTCATCGCAGATGCGCCTTGAGGAGCCGCAGATAGTTCGCCAGGGCGGGAAATACTCTGTCCGCCTTAAGGCACACGCCCCGGCAATTCATATGCTCATGACCAACATTGAAACGGAGGTCACCCCGGCAATCGGCGGGCAAAACGCCTCGGAGGATATTATAAACTTCCTTCTGCAAGGCTTTGATGGGGATGTCAACCGCATTTGGGAGTCAAACATTTTCGGCAAATCGCTTTATGATATTGCTGAGGAGGGACTCACATCGAAAATTGAGGCCCTGCCGGAAAATGCCAAGCGCAAGCTTCAAACCACCTTGCAGCGGCTTATAAACGAGGGCAGCGGGGGACTTATCTGTATTTTGCTTTGATGGGGGTTAAATTTGTTTGACTTGGAGTGGGCTGCAATATATAATAATTCCAGCCCACTGGTTTTGAGAAAATAGAGGGCAAGATGTTCTATACAATAAAAATACGAAAGACCGGCTATTTTCCTGCAATTGCCCTGAGCTTTTGCGCCCTTGTCATGCTGGCGCTTGCCATTATCAATATTCGCGCCGTCACCGCCGGCACCGGGGCGGGGGATAGCTGCATCATCATTGACCCTGGCCACGGCGGAATTGACGGCGGCGCCGTGTCGATAAACGGTAAGAAAGAAAGCGACATTAACCTTGCAATTGGCTTAAAGCTGCGGGCGATATCGGAGTTTTATGGCGTACCGGTGGTTATGACCCGTGAGGATGACACGGCCTTTACCGAGAGCACAAATTACAGCGAGCACGATGAGCTTGTGCACCGGGTGGAGATTATCAACTCTGTCCCCGGCGGGGTGCTGTTCAGCATCCACCAGAACTGTTTTCCGACCTCTCAGCCCAGCGGGGCCCAAATTCTATACGGCGCGGCCAATGGCAGCGAGGCTCTCGGGCAGATAACGCACAATAACATCATCTCGTGCCTTGAGCCGGAAAACCGTCGGGTTGCTGAGCCCGCGCCGAAAAAGCTCTATATCACGGCAAATGTGAACTGCCCCTCGGTTCTGGCCGAGTGCGGCTTTATGTCCAGCTTCATTGATATGGAAAAGCTGATAACAAACGAATATCAAACCTCTCTCGCGGCGGTGCTGTTCGCCTCATACGCGCAGTTCACCGCCCAGACAGAGAGGTCATAAAGCGGAGAAAAATAAATGGCTAACAAACAAAAGACAATTTACTGCTGCACCGAGTGCGGCAACGAGACCGCTAACTGGGCGGGAAAATGCCCGGCCTGCGGCGCGTGGAACACGCTGACTGAGGTAAAGCTCGACAGCGGAGCCAAGCGCGGCAGAACGGCAAGCTATGGCTTTTCCAAACAGCAGCCGAAAAAGCTCCGGGATTTGGATACAAGCGAAGAAATCCGCTTTTCAACCGGCATATCCGAGCTTGACCGGGTGCTGGGCGGCGGCGCTGTGACCGGCTCTCTTGTGTTGGTGGGCGGCGCACCGGGAATAGGTAAATCCACGCTGCTTTTGCAGATGTGCGGCAGCATAAGCGCCGAAAAGCTCCTGTACGTCACCGGTGAGGAGAGCGAGCGCCAGCTCAAGCTCCGCGCTGACAGGCTGGAGATAGACAACGATGGGCTGTTTGTCCTCTCCGAGACAGATATGGACAGCGTTCTTGGCTGCATTGACGAGCATAAGCCCGACGTTGTTATTATTGACTCTATACAAACCATGTCCGATGCGCAGGTGGCCTCCGCCCCCGGCAGCATTACGCAGGTGCGCGAGTGCACCATGCGCATAATGCGCGCCTGCAAGGAAAAAGGCCTCACCGTCTTTGTGGTCGGGCATATCAATAAGGAAGGCAGTATCGCTGGGCCAAAGGTTTTGGAGCATATGGTTGACTGCGTGCTCTATTTTGAAGGCGAGCGAAACACCAGCTTCAGAATCCTGCGCTCAGTCAAAAACCGCTTCGGTTCGACTAATGAGATTGGCGTTTTTGAGATGGAGGAGAAAGGCCTTGCCTGCGTGGAAAATCCCTCCGAGATGCTCCTCTCAGGCAGGCCGGAAAACAGCCCAGGCACATGTGTCACATGTGTAATGGAAGGGACGCGGCCCCTGCTCGCGGAGATTCAGGCCCTTGTCAGCCCCGCGGCCTATAACGCATCCTCCCGCCGCAGCAATGGCATAGACTACAACCGGGCAGCGATGCTTCTCGCGGTGCTTGAAAAAAGGGGAGGGATGCCTGTCGGCGGCTGCGACTCGTATATTAACGTCATCGGCGGCCTCATGCTCGAGGAGCCTGCGGCAGACCTTGCGACCGTTTTGGCGCTGGCATCGAGCTTCCTTGACCGCCCCCTTGGCGCAGATTTCGCCGCCATTGGCGAGGTGGGCCTCTCCGGGGAGGTCAGAAGCGTGAATTTTATGAACCAGCGCCTGTCCGAAATTTCCCGCATTGGCTTCAAGCGCTGTGCCATTCCGGCCCATGCGCGCGAGGATATCAGCTCATACAAGGGCTTGGAGCTTATCCGCGTGAAAAATGTGGGTGAGGCCGTTGCCGCGGCTCTCGGCAAAAACAGAAGATGAGCGGATTTGTTGTTAAGCCAAACCTGCCCATTAACGCAAAAGTGCTGTTATTGGGTCAAAAATATTCCGATATTCTCAAAAATTCACTAAAAAGATTAGATATCGAGCCTGTTTTTGTACCGGATAACTCTTCGGTTGATTCCCGGCTGGCCGGTCACGCGGACCTGTCCGTATTTCATTTAGGAGGGGAGAAGTGCCTGCTTGCGGCGGAACTGAAGGGGAGCGCATTTGAGGAAAAGCTGAAAGAAATAGGCTTGAAGCTGTCTTTCCTTGAAAAGAACCTTGATGAAAAATACCCTGATGATGCCGCGCTCAACGCCTGCGCCGTCGGAAATGTACTGATATATAATAGAAGCTCAGCATCCGGCCAAATTGTCGTTTTTTTCACAAACGCAAATGGCGTTATGGTTCAGACCAAGCAGGGGTATACCAAATGCTCTGTATGCGTTGTGGATGAGCGGTCAATCATAACAGCGGACAGGGGAATAGCAGCAATTGCAGAATGTGTGGGCTTGGATGTATTGCTGATTTCTCAAGGTTATGTAAACCTACCCGGGTTTGACTACGGTTTTATTGGCGGAGCCACATTTAAGCTGAGCGCTGATAAGCTCGCTTTCACCGGTTCATTGGACGCACATCCCGATAAAATCAGGATATTGTATTTTTTAGATTATAAAGGTGTTAAACCTGTTTTCCTAACTGACTTACCTGTTTTTGATATTGGTGGTGCTATACCTATTATAGAAAACGAATAAGCCGGGGTGTTCCCGACTTATTCGTTTTCTTCAATATCTGCTTTTTTCTTACGGCCGATGGGATTTGCCATTGCGGCCTCATGGAGCGCAGCATTATCCAAATGCGTGTAAATCTGAGTTGTGTTCAGGTTGCTGTGCCCAAGCACCTCCTGAAGCGCTCTTGTATCAACTCCGTTTTTGAGCATAAGCGTCGCCGCTGTGTGCCGGAGCTTATGGGGCGAATATCTGCTGCTGTCGAGGCCTGCAAGCTTGAGCTTTTTATCCAGCATCTTCTGCACACCGCGCACACTTATTCGACGATGGTCCCTGCTGATAAACAGCGCATTTTCTTCGCCCTTAGGCAAGCCTTCGCCGTCACGGGCAGAGAGATAATCGTCAATCGCCTCGCGACAGCCCTCGGCAAAATATATGACCCGTTCCTTGTTGCCCTTGCCGAGAACACGGAGATGGTCCTCATATATATCGGTGGTGTTGAGCGACACAAGCTCCGACACGCGCAGGCCGCAGGACATGAAGAGCATCAGCATGCAATAATCCCGCAGCGCATATGTACCCTCACACGCAGCCAGCAGACGCTCACATTCGGATTCTTCAAGATACTTCGGCAGTGATGCCTGGTGCTTCGGCATGTCAAGTTCTTGACAAACATTTTTTTCAAGCAGATGCCGTTTATTTGTGAGGTAATTGAAAAAGGACTTTACCGATGAGGTTCTGCGGCAGCGGCTGGCCGGAGAAAGGCCGACCGAAGAATTGAGCGACTCCGGTGAGAACGACTGATACCTGTAAAGCTCTTCAATTTTAATTGTTTTAATGAAGTCGATATCAATATCGGTGATATCTATTTCATTAAACGGTGTGCTGGGAGCAGCCAGACCTCTGCGGCGCTTGAGAAAACGAAAGAGAATTTTCAAGTCCAGATAATAACCCATGACAGTTTTATCGGAGTGCCCGCGCACAGTCGAATGATATTCAAGAAATTCAAGCAAAATGTCCGGAGCATCCGTAATTTGATCTAAAAGCATATCTACACCTCAAATAAGTACGTTTAAGTTCGCATAATTGATATTATGCGAACCAAAACTACCACCGAGCAAAATATACCATATTTATATTGTAGTGTCAAGCATTTTATCCTACGAGCTCCCCTCTTTATTATATAGAAAAAGCGTGCGTCTGAGACGCACGCTTTTAAGCTTAGAATTTATTTTCCCGTTCTGGCTTTGTATGTGGTTATCAGAGATTCATTGGTGACTCTTACAGCGTTGAGCATTGTTGCGAGAATTGCGACGATATCAATGAAAACCGCAAACCAGACATTGCAGTAGCCTATTATGCTCAGGAAAATCAGAATTGCTTTTACAACAAAGGCAAATACCGCGTTTTCAATAGCGACTTCCTTCATACGCTTTGCCACCTGGAATGAGAACGGAATATTCTCCACGCTCTCTGGCAGGACAACAGCATCGGCGTACTTGGCTTTCTTTGCCACGCGCATATCAAGGTTTGCAGCGCTGTGGCCTTCAAAGCCGTTTGAGTAAATATAAGCAACCTTGTTTTTACCCGCCTGACTCAAATCCTCAATATACCTGAGCTTTCTATCAGGACTGCACTGGCAAAAAGCCTCATCAAAATCAAGCTCTTCCGCAAAGTGCTGACCGGCGCTCTCCGAGTCCTCAGTAAGCAGTACACAGCGGCGGATACCAACGGCTTTGATATCAGAAGCCAGATCCGCGGCATCCTCGTTGATATTATCGGAGACGACGAAGCGGCCAACATATCTGTCTGCAATGCTCATGTAATATGGCTTGCCGGCATCACCCTCAGACTGAGGCACATATACTCCCCTGCCCGCCAGAAACTCTGCTGTACCAAGAGATACATGGGCGCCGCCGATGTTGACGTCTATACCGCTGCCAGGAGTCTCTTCAAAATCGGAAATAATATCTGTCCTGAACTCCTGGTCATTGAGCGCTGCGATTGCCCGCGCGGCAGGCTGCTCAGAATAGTACGCCGCGTGCGAGCCGAAGCTTATCATGTTGTGCTTATCCAGCACATCAGATTCAATATCAAGCACTCTGGGTGACCCGTCAGTGAATATGCCGGCCTTATCGAAAACCGCCACATTCAGCCGCTCGGCAGTCTCCATAGCGTCAACGCTGTTGAAGATAACACCCTGCTGAGCACTATACGCAAGACCAATCATACCGGTAAACGGCATGGCGGCGACGACAGAGACAGGCGTTGAAATAATAAGAATGGTTATTGCCCTGTGGATGGAGACAATAAAGCTGTAACTTGTAGTCAGCGGCAGAACTATGGCATAGACCAACGCCAAAACCATCGCGCCCTTGAGAACCAGCGAAGAGCTATCGAGCATGAGCTTTTCAACGCTCTTGGGAGCGGTGTCCCCACCGGCAATCTGAACCCGGACAACGTCCGCCGCGTCTTCAGTACGGCGCTTTAAAATGTCCTCCGCGGTTTTTTTTGTGCGCTCCCCTGCGTACTTGATAAGCAGACCGCCAATCTGGTACAAAATAATCAGTGCAACACCTTCGACGGCAAAGCCGATTATAAACGAGACAAGCGCAACAAAAGAAATGATAACAGAAGTGGCAAAATAGTTTCCGCCGGTAATACTGTCAACGGCATCAAGAACAAGGTCATAACCGGCGGCCGCGGCAGCGAGGACAAGAACGATTATCTTCACCGCAACCGGCATTTTGACAATAAGCGACACCACAAACAGCACGGTCGCAAGGGCAAGGCGCCCGATTAAAACCGTTGTATTCGATGCTGCCGGGGATTTAGGCGCGCTGCTTTTTACCGCTTTGGGCTCCTTAGGCGCCTTGGGTGCAGGCGCGGGGCGGGATTTGCGGGCCGGTGGAGCGGTATGCTTAGCGTGGGCAGGTCTCTGGCTCAATTATGCCACCTCCAATTTCTCTCTTTTTAACAGACGGGTATCAGGCCTTCCCGTCGCAGCCAAGGACATCCACCAGCTTGTGCTTGACCATCTCACGGATGGCGTCGCGGGCGGGAGCCAGATACTGGCGGGGGTCAAAGTGGTCGGGATGCTCGTTGAAATACTTGCGGATGCTGGCGGTCATGGCAAGGCGCAGGTCAGAGTCAATGTTGATCTTGCAGACTGCCATGGATGCGGCGCGGCGAAGCTGATCCTCGGGAACACCGATGGCGCCGGGCATATTGCCGCCGTTCTCGTTGATGATCTTGACAAACTCCTGAGGCACGGAGGAAGAACCGTGCAGGACTATGGGGAAGCCGGGCAGGCGGCGCTCAACCTCTTCAAGAATATCAAAGCGGAGCTTGGGATCGGTACCGGGCTTGAACTTATACGCACCATGAGAGGTGCCGATAGCTATTGCCAGAGAGTCACAGCCGGTGCGCTCGACAAACTCCTGGACATCCTCAGGTCTGGTGTAGGAGCTGTCCTCCGCGGAAACCTTGACCTCGTCTTCAATGCCGGCGAGAGTGCCAAGCTCAGCCTCGACAACAACGCCATGGTCATGGGCATATTCCACAACCTGTCTGGTGAGAGCGATATTCTCCTCAAAGGGCTTGGAGGAGGCGTCAATCATGACGGAGGTAAAGCCGCCGTCAATGCAGGACTTGCAAAGCTCAAAGCTGTTGCCGTGGTCAAGATGCAGCGCGATGGGAAGACCCGTCTCAATAACGGCGGCCTCGACCAGCTTTATAAGATAGGTGTGGTTAGCATAGGCGCGGGCGCCCTTGGAAACCTGAAGGATCAGCGGAGCATTGAGCTCTTTCGCGGCTTCGGTGATACCCTGAACGATTTCCATGTTGTTGACGTTGAAAGCGCCGATAGCATAACCGCCTTTGTAGGCTTTTTCAAACATTTCTTTTGTGGTAACAAGAGGCATTTTTTCATTCTCCCTTTTAGATATTAAAAAATTTGTACAAAAAGCATATTTACAAATCTTAGTTTATATTATATCCTCAAAACAAAGCATAATCAATACATACATTATACAAAATAAATAAAAAATCTTAATTATTTCTGGGGGTAAAATTTACTATGGCTAAAAAATTGATTGGTTCCTGCATATTCGGGCAGTCCGGCGGCCCCACCGCTGTGATTAACGCCAGCGCTTACGGCGTGATCAGAGCCGCTCTTGACGCGGAAGAAATCACCAGGGTATATGGCGCGGCGCACGGCATCCGCGGCGTTCTGGATGACAAGCTCTATGTCATGGACGAGGAGGATCCTGAGGAGCTCAAGCTCCTGCTGCATACCCCCTCTTCCGAGCTCGGCTCCTGCCGCTACAAGATAGCCGACCCCGATGTGGACGACACCGATTATAAGCGCATCCTTGAGATATTCAAGAAATACGATGTGCGTTATTTCTTCTATAACGGCGGCAATGACTCCATGGACACCTGCAACAAGATAAGCCGCTATATGGAGTCCGTCGGCTATGAGTGCCGTGTTATGGGTGTTCCCAAGACCATTGATAACGACCTTTTCGGCACCGACCACTGCCCCGGCTTTGCAAGCGCCGCTAAGTACATCGCCACCTCCTGCATGGAGATAAGCAAGGATGCAAGAGTCTATGATAACGGCATGATAACCATCGTGGAGATAATGGGCCGTCACGCCGGATGGCTCGCCGCGAGTGCCGCTCTGGCTACCGAGTTTGGCGCCGGTCCCGACCTTATCTATCTGCCCGAGCGCGATTTTGATATGGACAAGTTCCTCGCCGATGTGGACGCCATTTATAAAAAGACCGGTAAGGTCCTCGTCGCCGTGTCTGAGGGTATTCACTATGCCGACGGCAGCTTTGTCTCCGAGGCCAAGGCCTCCGCGACAGACGGCTTTGGCCATGCTCAGCTCGGCGGTCTTGCAGCGATGCTGGCGGATGTCGTCAAGAAGCACACCGGTGCAAAGGTCCGCGGCATTGAGCTGAGCCTCCTCCAGCGCTGCGGCGCTCACCTCGCCTCCCTCACTGATATCAACGAGGCATACGGCGCAGGCAAGGAAGCCGTTGAGCAGGCTGTCAGCGGTGTGACCGGCAAGATGGTCGCCTTCAAGCGCGAGTATGTTGACGGAAAGTATACCTGTGTTATGGAGCTGCTCCCCCTCTCATCTGTCGCAAACTACGAGAAGAAGGTTCCTCAGGAGTGGATAAACGAGGACGGAAACGGCCTCAAGCACGAGTTTATTGACTATGCCCTCCCCCTTATTCAGGGTGAGCCTGTCCTCCCGCTTGAGCATTCCCTGCCCAGATACGCAAGGCTCAAAAAGGTTCTGGCGAAGTAATTTGATACTAAAAAAGTGCGGTTTGGAAAATCCAAACCGCACTTTTTTTATAGATTCCTTATCTGAGTTTGTATGAGTTTGCCGACGGCATCGGCCAATTTATCAAGAGACTGTATGCGGGCAAAATTTCTGCCGTACACAAGCTTTGCGGCGGGCAGATCCTCGTCGCCGCCGGTGAAAACGCACATCACCGAGATATCCGACTCCTGAGCGCGGCGAACCTCCAATGCCGTGTCGTTTATTCCGGCGGTGTCAATATACGGCACAGGCTCAGCGTCCGCGGATGTACGTATGCTCAAGATGTCGTTAGGCTTTACATCGGAGAGGACGATAAGCATTTTGTGTTCATACGCTGTCTGGTCGATGAGATAATGCGCCGCCTTTATCGCAAGCCCGTCCCGGTTGCAGCCGTTTGAGACATACTCAAAGATTTTTTCATTGTCCCGCGGGCAGGAATAGTCTCTGAATACGCGCATGATGGTATAGCCGGTCATTGAGCAGAAGGACATTACCCGGCAGTGAATATTGCAGCGGGTGAGAGCCTCGGCAATAATATAGCCCTGGGCGGAAACCAGCTCCTGCCTTGATTTTTGGGATGTGGAGGCATCGAGCAGAATGTCAACGCTTATCTGCCCCATGTCCTCCCTTTCGCGGCGTGTGAACACATTGTCCTCGTTGAGTATTGCTGCCCGCCAGACGGTGGATGGGTTTATCCTGCCGGAGTTTGATTTTATATCCGCAGGCTCAAGGTACAGCAGCGCAGCGTTTCGTATCTTTTCGGCAAGCTTTGATATCGCCAGCCGGTTCTGTACAATATTTGCCTTATAGCTGTGGCGGTTTTGCTCAATCTGCTCCTTTTCCTGCCGCTTATGCAGGGCCTCGAAGGCGTTTTGAATCTTACCGGGCACAGGCTCACCCGTCGTAAAGTGCAGGTGGCAGTTTTCATGGCTGAGCTTACAAAGCTGCTTTTCGATGCCGGCAGCCTTTATCGGGTCAAACAGGGGTTTACCGTATTTCTCGGTCATAAACTTGCGCAGCTCGTTATCCGTCATCTTTGTGCGGATTTCGTCCCCAAGCCTGTCGGCGGAGACGTTCTCGCCGCTGCTCACCCTGTCATGGTAATCAAACATTCCAAGGCCGAATTTCTTGAGCCGGCCTTCCCCTGCCCTGCCCTTTTTTTTCCTGAGCGGGCGTTGGAAAACGCGCCTGCGCTCCTTGCGCTCCCGGGTGCTAATCTGAAACCAGCGCTGGAACAGCTCCTCAGCCCGCGCAACGATATCATCGGTGGACATTTCCGGAGTAAACTCCAGCTCGTCAAGGAGCTTTATATCATACCTTGACAGCCTTGGCTCCATGCCGAGGGCGCGCATATAGTGGGCGGTGGACAGGCAGTCATAAAGCCTGTAATCGTCAAGCGGCGCGGAGTATTCGCGCAGGAATTGCCCGGCATAGCTTTTGCGCAGGGATTCAAGCACGGGCCTGTCCGCAAGCTCCTTTTGATATGTGCTGTTTTCAAGGCCAAGCCAGAGCAGGCCCTCGTATATATCCCCGTCCTCGTATTGGTCGAAGGTGTGAAATATCTGGGCAAGCTTCGCATATTCGTAATGCCGCCGTGCGGCGCCGATAATGATGTTCCAATAGATGCTGGCTTCCCCGTCGCTGTCATAGACCTTGAAATCCGGCTCAAAGCTGTGGTTTTTGGCGCCGTTCCATATAAGGTTAACGGCCCTCCGCTGCTGAAGCTCGTTTATCTCGTTCATGTTTTTTCAAAAATGTCATCTCTGCCCCGGCCCGAGGGGATGCGCGCGGCAATAATATCCGATACAAGCTGCCGCTCATAGTCGTCAAAGGACTTGTTGACTATGCCCATATCCAGCGCCTGACCCACGGTAAGGCCGTTATATGTAAGCGAAATGGCCGCCATAAGGCCGCGCAGGTCGAGAGCCTTGGTTGAAATCTCCGCGCTGTCACACTTGCGGCGAATCTCCTGGAAAAGCCCGGCGAACTGACCGGCATACTCGGCTTTAAGCGCCGGGAACTGGGCCAAGAGCAGGCGGCGGAGATTTTCCTCGGAAATGATGGGCATATTTATGACCATAAATCGGGAGGCCAGCGCCTCGTTTATCTCCCTCGTTCCGGCATAGCCATAGTTCATGGTGGCGATAAATCTTGTCGCGGGTGATAGCTCAATGCGCTCATACCCCGGCACGTCGATTATCCGGCGAAAGTCCAGCGTAGCGTGCAAAACGGCAAGCGACTCATTTTTTGCCATGTTTATCTCGTCGAGGATACCGAATCCGCCATTTTCCGCGCACTGGTAGATTGGCCCTTTGCGGAAGGCAACCTCGCCGTTTTTGAAGGTGTCCGCGCCGATTAGGGCCGCCGCGTCAGTATTGAGATAAAATGAAATGTCCCATTCGGGGCGGGAAAACACCGCCGCTAAGTTCTCCGCGAGGACGTTTTTGCCGGTGGCCTTCGGGCCGACAAGCAGCAGGTTCTCCCCAGCCAGCAGCGCCGTCAGCGCCTTTTCCCAAATATCCTTCCCATAATAGTGAAATCTGGGCTTGGGAACACGGTTATTCTGAGAAGCGTCATTTGGATATTGAACTCTAAAGCTCTCTACCTTTGTAATTATGCTCTGGTCTATTCCCTCTTCGCGCAGAAAATCCAACATCTTTACCGGCCTCCGAACTATTTTTCTGAAAAATGATTATAACACCAAGCCCAGCAATTTGCTATATATTTTTCACCGCTTTTGCTTTATAATAATGCTTGGTGATAAAATGCTTGAGCTCAGAAGCAATTACATAAGCGTCCGAAGCGGCGCGGCATATACATACGGCGGTAGTCAGACCCTTTCACAGAGCGCGGCTGTCCGGCGCTGTGGCTGTGGGCTTATTGCGGCTGCGGATTTAATCTTATATCTCTGTCGCAGCAGAGACCTTCCCTCCCCTGTTCCGGTGAATGTGCATGGCTGCGTTGATCTTTCGGACTATGACCGATTTATAAGCACCCTGCGCCGCTTTATGCCCATAGTGCCGCCATTTGGCATCAATGGGGCGATGCTCTCGGCCGGACTTCAAATTGCAATGAAGGTATACGGGCTTGATTACAGTGTGCGGCTTTGCGTGTCCGGTGAGAAACTTTTTGACAGGATTCGTGAAATGCTGGAGCGAGACTGCCCTGTTATTTTAGCTGTCGGGCCGAATTTTCCGCAATTCTGGGGCAAAAACCGCCTGCGGCTCTACCAGCGGAGCGGTGAGGTCTGCTTCCCTGCCGCCTCTACAAAGGCCCATTTTGTTACCGTCACCGGCATTGACGACGATTGGTGCAAAATAAGCTCTTGGGGTCGGGAGCTGTATATAAATATCCCGGAGTATAAAAGCTATGTCCGGCAGTATAGTAATTCTCTGCTCAGCAATATAATAATGCTCAAATAGCGCAGTGAAGAAATGCTTGACTTGTGAAATGCTATGCTGTATATTTATATCTGTCAGTCAAACTGACAGATATAAAGGAGTGCTTTTTTTGCCTAATGAAGAGCAGAGAGAAAACAATACCCGGATCGTTACAGAGAACGCTCTGGAATGTTTTCTTGAAAAAGGAATAGAAAAAACAACGATTACCGATATTGCGCGGCGTTCCGGTCTTGCGGAGCGGTCTGTTTTCCGTTATTTTGACACAAAAGCGGATTTGGTGCTTGCCGCGTCCCTGCTCTACTGGAACAGAGTTTTGAATCGCATTGAGCAGATGTTTCATGAAAGCAGCCCGGGTGGCAGCACAACCGGTCTTGAAGATGCCGCAAAGATACTTATTTGCTATTCAAAGCTATACCGCCTGGATCCAAAGGGAATGCGCTTTACCCTTGACGCGGAGCTTATGCTCAATGGCGCCGGTAAAATCCACAAAATAAAAAACCAGCCGCCAGAGCCTTATGAAACCTCTAACGGGCCTATGGCAAAGGCGATCGCAAAAGGGCTTTCAGATGGTTCTATCAGCCGCGATGTGGATGTTCGCGAAATTTACTACAACTCATACGACGCTATTTTAGGTATCATGCAGCGCCTTTCCATAGGCGGAACTCCCAGCGCAAGAGAGCTTGATTATGATAGCCGTATGCTCAGTTTGACTCAAATGTTCATAAGAGCGTTAAGCGGAAAATGATACATGAAATTCAAAATCCCGTTAAGGCGGGATTTTGGTTCGGGTATTATGTCAGCGTCACTGACATAATACCCGAACCAAAATATACAAAAAAGGAAGGGCGTAATGAAAGAACTAAAAAATTTTATCTTTTTTGAAGGTCTGCTTGAGGATGCAAACAATGAGCTTGTGCGCAAAGCGGTTGATGAGGGCAGTCTTGCAATAGGCTATACCTGTTTCCATGCGCCGGAGGTTCTTCTGAATCTGGGAAACTGCTTTTCAGTCAGGCTGCGCGCTCCGCACACAAGCTCTCTGGAGCTGTCTACCTATTATATGGCGAACAACAGCTGCGAATTTTCCAGGGCAATTCTTGAGCGCGCGCTGGAGGGGAGCTACAGCTTTCTTCATGCTATGGCCGGCGTTGATGTATGTGAGGCCAATAACAGAGCCATCGAGAATATGGAGATTATGAAAGCGCAGGGAAAGGACAGAGACAAGTTTTTCTACTGTAATCTGGATATTCCCTACTCCGATGATGAGGACTGTGTTGAACATATAAGAGAACAGGTCTCAAGAAAGATACTGAAGCCATTGCGGGAAAACTATGGTGTGGACACATCCGATGAGGCTATCCGCGCTGCCGTCAGCGAACACAATGAGGTCAGCCGTATCCTAACGGAAATCGGAGAGCTTCGTAAGCTGGATAATCCGCCCATTACCGGATATGAATTTGCTGTTCTGGTTCTGGTCAGCTATACCTGCCCCAAGCGGTTTATCCTCCCCTATTTGCGGGAGACGCTTGAGGAACTGAGGCTGCGTGAGCCAGATGCCGAAAGGAATTACCGTGTTCGGGTTGCCATTGTCGGCTCTGAAATCGATGATCCTAAGCTAATTAAGCTTATTGAAGGCTGCGGAGCGCTTGTAGTTGCCGATCGCTTCTGCTATGGCAGCTTTCCCGGCAGACAGGTAATAGAGCTTACACAGCAGGAGGACGCGCTGACCCAGGTCTGCCGCTGGTATCTGCAAAATACGGAATGTCCCCGTCAGAGTGCTCTGCACAGGGTAAAATACCGCAACGACCATGTGGCCGAGCTGGTACGGGATTTCAAGGCGGATGGCGTCATTTATGAGCAGATGAAGTTCTGCACCTACTGGTCTTATGAGCGCGTTATCGCCAACCAGATCATGCCGAGAGATTACGGAATACATGTTCTCTCAATTGACAGACCGTATATCTCCGGACAGAGCGGCCAGCTTAGGACGAGAGTGCAGGCTTTCGTTGAAAGCATTGAAATGAAAAAAATTCGCGCAGAGCAAAAGGAGGAAAAATAACATGGCGTATGACCCCAAAACCGGCAAGGGACTGGGACGCTTTTATGATGCCCGACGCCGTTCATTCCGCGCCCGCGAATGGAAGGGCTTTCGAGATACCTTCTATGACTTTTTCCGCTGGCTCAATCTTTATGGCTACATGGCCGTAAAGCTGGGCTGTCACCCCATTCTTATGGTGAAGGCCATGCTGCGTTACCGTTGGCTTGTGTCCTACCTGACCGCTTCACACATGGTGGACAGGCACACTATGGGGCTTCGCGGCAAGGAACTCCGCTATGCCCATAATCAGTTTTTCTCCGTCCTTCATAATTCAGTTATAGCTGTGAGGGATATTATCGTCCGTGATGAAAATTTGCGTCCAAACAGCAAGCGTGCCGCAAAGCTCAGAGAAAACACAGTAATGTTCGATGAAATGACTCCGCATCTTATCATGATGGGCTTTCCTACAGTCAAATGGATAGATATAGCCATGTTTGCCGTTGGGCTTCCCTCTGAGGTTGACCAGAACTCCAGCATGTACTACATTGACGCTATGGAGCATCTCGGCCTTCCTGCGGATGTCTGTCCCGAACCGGCTGCTGAAAGCGGCTGCGCCGTCGTGGACGATTATCCGAGGGTTGGCAAATGCTATTTCACAAGCTCTATGCCGTGCGACGGAGCTATTTCCCAGACGAATATTCTCACCCGGCATTTCAAGGATCTACCCTCCTTTCAGATCACTCCGCCTCAGCGGGTTAATGAGCCGGAGGTACAGGCCTATGCTGTGAAAAATCTTAAAAAGGGCATTGAATTTCTCGAACAGCAGTTCAATGTCAAATGGGACTGGGACGCTTTCTGGAAAGGCGCCGAGATGTATAACGAAAGCTCAAGCTTGATGGTAGAGAAATGGGATGTCAACTGCACCGATTACCCGCAGGTTTGCGGCGCGGCGCTGGCATTGCAGCGTGAATATGAATTTATGGCTGCTGCCTGTATGGATGAGTTCATGCTTAAAACCGACCGTAAGGTAGCTAAAATGATGCTAAAAGGCTATGAACAGGATAAAGCGGCCGATGCAAACAAGCCCAAATACCGCTGCATAGTATGGGCGTGCCCCGCTCACTATTACACAAATTTTACATACTGGACGCAGCATTGTTGGGGCGTCACCTGCGTAAATGATATGGAGGCTATGCTCAGCTATCTCCCAATCACCATAGGAGATAAGGAACAGGCGCTTAAGGATCTTGTGCGCTGCTATGAAAAAATGATGATGCGCTCCCACACAAACGGCGGCTATGTTAATCTGCTGGATGAATGCTGGAAAATGTGCGAGAAGTTCAATGTGAATATCGTTATTATGTATGACCATGTGTCCTGCAAAAATGTAGGCGGTCTGCATGGCTTGTTCGAGGATCAGGCTCGAGAGAGAGGCATACACCTTATCTGGATACCTCATGATGTTATGGATCCGCGCACAGTTTCCCGCAGAGAGATGCGCGAGGCGTTCAACCAATATATGACAACTGTTTTGCGTGAGCAGCCCATCGACCCAACGCTTCTCGATTATGAAGATGCACTTAGCTGGTAAAGGAGGAAATAAAATGCACTGGTACTGGATAGTTTTGATTGTAATTGTATCTCTGTTTGCTTTGTTGTTTCTTGTGTATATAACGAACGCAGACATGAAGCTCATTGAAAAGCTGTATGATTCCCTTATAAAATATCATGACAGCAAAAATATAGAAGAAAAGATCCAATAAACACATGGGGCGCATGGTTTTTCCATGCGCCCCTAAAATATAAGGAGTGAAGAGTGATAACTTATTTAACGCTGAAAAGTATATCGCCATAGGAGGGGTACGGCCAGAAGCGGGCGGCGGTGTTCGTCTCCAGCTCATCAACGACTATTCTAAGCTCATTCATAGCGGCAAAAACAGAGTCTTTGTAATACTTTGCAAGCTCAAGCGAATCACTGATATTCTTGCTGTCCATGACCGCAAGCTCCAGAGCCTTGGCCTTTTCAACGGCGGATGAGGTGAGCGTGCTTATCTTCGCGGCAAGCTCGGTTTCAAAGCTGCAATCAATATCCGCGGACAGGGCTTTCTTTGTAAGCGCCGTTGACGCGAGCTTCTTGGAATAGGCGCTGACAGCGGGGAGAATGTCCTTCCACACCATGTCAAGCATGGTCAAAGCCTCAATGTGCAGCACCTTGCAGTAGTTATCGAGCTTTATCTCATAGCGGGCATTTATCTCCGCCGGAGAATAGACCCTGTGCTGAGTAAAAAGCGCCACATTCTTTTCGCACAGGTAATAGGGCACGCAGTCGGGCGTGGAGCGGAGATTGAGCAGGCCGCGCCGCTCGGCCTCTTCTATCCATGAGCTGTCATAGCCGTTGCCGTTAAAGATTATGCGGCGGTGCTTTTTAATGACATCACGGATGAGGTTGTGCAGTGCCGACTCGAAATCATCAGCCGCCTCAAGAATGTCCGCGTACTGGCGCAGGGACTCGGCAACCGCTGTGTTGAGAACCACATTCGCGCCGGAGATGGAGTTAGAAGAGCCCAGCATGCGGAACTCAAACTTGTTGCCGGTAAATGCAAAGGGTGAGGTGCGGTTGCGGTCAGTGGTGTCCTTCGGAAACTTCGGCAGCGCATGAACGCCAACCTTTATAAGCTCCTTTTCCTTGCTGCCGTAGGGCTCTTCATTTTCAATGGCCGTGAGGATATTTTCAAGCTCCGTACCCACGAAGATGGACATTATGGCAGGAGGCGCTTCATTTGCGCCAAGGCGGTGGTCATTGCCTGCCGAGGTGACAGAGATGCGCAGCATGTCCTGATAATCGTCCACAGCCTGAATCACCGCGCAGAGGAAGAGCAAAAACTGGGCGTTTTCATACGGAGTTTCGCCCGGCTCGAGGAGGTTCACGCCGGTGTTTGTGGTGAGGGACCAGTTATTGTGCTTACCGCTGCCGTTTACCCCGGCGAAGGGCTTTTCGTGCAGCAGGCAGACCATATCGTGCTTCTTGGCAATTTTGCGCATAAGCTCCATGGTCAGCTGGTTATGGTCGGCAGCGATGTTGGTGGTAGTGAACACCGGGGCGAGCTCATGCTGAGCGGGGGCGACCTCGTTATGCTCGGTCTTTGCCATAACGCCAAGGCTCCACAGCTCCTCGTTCAGTTCCTTCATGAACGCCGCCACGCGGGGCTTTATCGCGCCGAAATAATGGTCCTCCAGCTCCTGCCCCTTGGGGGGCTTTGCGCCAAAGAGCGTCCTGCCGGTGTAGATGAGGTCCTTGCGCTTTTCGTATACGCTCTTGTCAATGAGGAAATACTCCTGCTCCGGGCCGACAGTGGGCTTGACGGAGGTCACATCCTCATTGCCGAACAGATGCACGATTCTCAGCCCCTGACGGCTGATTGCCTCCATTGAACGCAGCAGCGGTGTCTTTTTATCAAGAGCTTCCCCGCCGTAGGAGCAAAACGCCGTGGGGATGCAGAGAACGCCATCCTTTATAAAGGCGTATGAGGTGGGGTCCCATGCGGTGTAGCCTCTGGCTTCAAAGGTGGCTCTCAGGCCGCCGGAGGGGAAGCTGGAGGCATCAGGCTCGCCCTGAATAAGCTCCTTGCCGGAAAACTCCATGATAACCTTGCCGCCGTCCACGGGAGATATGAAGCTGTCGTGCTTTTCGGCGGTGATCCCGGTCATGGGCTGGAACCAGTGCGTAAAATGAGTTGCGCCCTTTTCAATCGCCCAGTCCTTCATCGCGTTTGCGACGACGACGGCGGCCTCGCTCGTAAGGCGCTTGCCCTCGGTCATGGAGCGCTGAACCTGCTTGAACACGTCCTTGGGCAATCGCTCTCTCATAACAGAATCATTAAAAACCATCGAGCCAAACATTCCGGTAACTGTGTTCATAGCAATACCTCTTTTCTAAATTAAAAAAGCGGCAAAGGCGCTTTGCACTATCAGCACGACGCCTTTGCCGTTTCAAGATGCTCGGATTATAATGCAGTTTGCTCAATTTGTCAACAACTTTTTTGTATAAAAAGCTCAAAAATTTACTCTTCGTAGGTTCTGATAATGCTCTGCGCCACCTCGCCGCGTTTTGCGCCGGTGCTCATGGCAGTTTTTTCTATGTATTTGTGTGCTTCCTCCTCGCTCATGCCGAGGCGGGTCATGAGCAGGAGCTTTGCGCGGCTGACAAGGCGGGTATCGCTGAGCTTCCGGCGCAGGGTACTGGCCTGAAGGCGCAGAACGCGCAGCTTTACACATGCGGAAATCAAAAGCGGGAGGACGCGCTCGAGCTCTCCATATTCAGAGGCGGCGATTCCCAGTGGGACACAGGCCGCCTGCGCGTTGTCAAGTTCTCCCCTCTCACACAGGAGCAAAACAGCGGCTTCGCTGTGCCGGGCAATATCCCCCGCAAGTTCAAACTCGCCGAGCGGCAGGATAACAGCGTCAAAGGCACGCTCTCCGAGCAGGGCGGGAATATCCTTTCCCGGCGCCTGAATCAGCTCCGCCTCCACCCGCAGCGCGGGCAAAAGGCGCAAAATCTGCCTACGGACATCCCCGCAGCCGGTGGATATAAGTATTCTGATTTTTCCAGCGGTGTTTGCGCTCATGGCTTCACCTCATTCTCCGCTTGCCCCGTAGTTTGAAAGCACACGGGCGGACGGATCGTTCACATCACAGCCGGACCATTCCCTGTTCGGCATCCAGAAGCATTTTATCATATGAGCCTGACCGGGGTAGTATTTCTCAAAAATGTCCCGATACAACAAGCTCTCCTTTGTAAAAGGCGTGGCAAAGTCATACCTGGCGCGGCGCACCTCAAACTCTTCGTCGCTGTAAAATTCCTCGGCGTAGTCCTTGAGGTCATCAACCATTGAGTGCCCCACGGCGTCAGAAAAGGCCGCCTTTTGCCGCCAGAGTATGCTCTCGGGCAGAATATGGTCATGCTCAAAGGCGTGGCGCAGGAGATATTTGCCCATATTGTAGCTGTTGACCTTGAGCTTCGGGTCAATGCTCATGACGTATTTAACAAAATCCAGATCCCCAAAGGGCACGCGCCCTTCAAGGGAGTTAACGGAGATACAGCGGTCCGCACGAAGAACATCGTACATATGCAGCTCATCAACACGCTTTTTCGCCTCCTGCTGAAATGCCTCGGGCGAGGGGGCAAAGTCCGTGTATTTGTAGCCGAACAGCTCGTCGGAAATCTCCCCCGTCATCAAAACGCGGACATCCGTCTGTTCATGTATCGCCTTGCAGCAGAGATACATCCCAAGGCTCGCGCGGATGGTGGTGATATCATAGGTGCCGAGATAGGATATCAGCTCCTTAAGAGTATCCAGCACCTGCTGGCGGGTCATTATGACCTCCGTATGCTCCGAGCCTATATAATCCGCCACCTGCTTTGCGTATTTAAGGTCGATAGCGTCCAAATCCATGCCGATTGCAAAGGTGCGTATCTTTTTTCCCAGCAGCTTTGCAGCTATGGCGCAGACAAGGCTTGAATCAAGCCCGCCGGAGAGCAGAAAGCCCAGAGGTGCGTCAGCATCCAGGCGCTTCTCAACGCCTTTTATGAGCTTATCGCGAATCTTGGAGCAGGCCGTCTCCAAATCATCAGGGGAATAGCTCTCAACCGTTGTGAGGTCTGCATAGCGGACAAATTTTCCACCAGCGTAGTAGTGTCCCGGCGGGAAAGGCATAATCTCCGGGCAAAGGCCGACAAGGTTCTTCGCCTCGCTCGCAAAAACCGGCGCGCCGTCGGAGAGATAGCCATAATACAGCGGGCGGATGCCAATTGGGTCGCGCGCGGCGATAAGCTCATCCTTTTCGCCGTCATAGATTATCATCGCAAACTCGGCGTCCAGCATGCTGAACATCCGAAGCCCGTACTCCCTGTACATGGGGAGGATAATCTCGCAGTCAGACTCACTCGTGAAGCTGTACTTTTTCTCAAGCTCTTTCTTGACAGAGCGAAAACCATACAGCTCTCCGTTGCAGACGACCATGTCCCGCCCGAGCTTAAACGGCTGCATACCGCTCTTATCAAGCCCCATTATAGCAAGCCTGTGGAAACAGAGCAAGCCTTTTCCGGCAGCTTCAATACGGCTTTGATCCGGCCCGCGGGAAATTGTCCTGTCAAAATACTCCTTTACCTCGTCGCGCCCCAAACTGTCAGACAGAAATCCAAAAATCGCGCACATGAAAAAAACACCTCCGAATACGACAGCTATCCTAATAATTTTAGGACGAATAGCTGCGATCCGCGGTGCCACCTAATTTACTGCCATAGCAGTCACTTACAGGGTTCTGACAAACCCGTGCGCGTTAACGCTGCGCAACTCGTCTCCCCTACTGCGCCGAAGCGGTTGGGTTCGCTGCTCGGAAGTGTTATTCCCGCCGGGCCAAATCATCAGGCTCCCACCATCCCCGACTCGCTTGGATCGACTGTCAGCGGTACTTCTCTCCGTCAAAGCATTTTACATTTATTGGCATTATAATACTCCCCCGCCGCCCCTTTTGCAAGGCAAAATAATCACAAAGTTAAAATGCAATTTTGATGAAATTTTGTAAAATCAACTGAAATCAATTAGAATCTTATAAAAATTTATGAATTTGCATCGTATTCTGAGCAGCAAATTTCATCTAATCAAGCTCAAAAACAAAAAGGCAAAAATTTTCTTGACAAAATTACTTTGCTGTATTATCATGCCAGATAAGAAGATAAACCGCTGATGAAGAGTAAGTAACCTTCTATTCGTCTTGCAGAGAGCCGCCGTTTGCTGAAAGGCGGTATTCGGGTAGTTTGTGAATGGACTTCGGAGGGTGACCGAAAGCCGATTGTGGTGAGTAGCAGTCAACGGGTTTCCTGCTCCCGTTACCAGCGCAGGCTTGTATGATGGTACAAGACAGAGCGGGCGCTTATGCGTCAACTTGGGTGGCACCGCAGGTTATTTCCTGTCCCTTGATATATAAGGGACGGGTTTTTTGTTTTTATGGAGGTTTGAAATGAACCAAATTTTATTGAAGGAACGATGGCGGGCTTGCTGATTTTAATCAAACAATCAACAAACCACTTTTAATTTGGAGGAAATAATAATGAAAAAGTTTTTTGCTCTTATTCTCGCTCTCGTTATGATTCTTGCGCTCTGCGCCTGCGGTAACACGGCCGCTACTGAAACGCCCAATGACAGTGCCCCTTCCGGTGATATTCCCGTTATCGGCATCTCCCAGTACGGTGAGCACCCCTCCCTTGATAACTGCCGCGAGGGCTTCCTCATGGGCCTTGAAGAGGCCGGCCTCAAGGAGGGCGTGGATTATGAATACCTCTACCAGAACGCGGGCTTTGATGACAATATCGCCATTCAGATAGCCCAGAACTTCTCCGCCAAGGATGTTGCGCTCATGGTAGGCATCGCAACCAACTCCGCCACCGCCTGCTTTGCCGCCGCCGAGGATAAGAACATCCCCGTTGTCTTCAACGCAATCACCGACCCTGTTCAGGCAAAGCTTGACTCCGGCAACATCACCGGCGTTTCCGATAAGCTCCCCATCTCCGCTCAGCTTGACCTTATTCGTCAGCTCCAGCCCGAGGCCAAGACCATTGGCATTGTCTACACCACCAGTGAGCCCAACTCCGTCTCCGCTATCGCCGAGTATAAGGATTTAGCCCCCGATTTCGGCTTTGAGATTGTTGACATCGGCGTCACCGCTCAGGCCGAGGTCACTCAGGCTGTGGACACCCTCATCAACCGCGAGGTTGACTGCATCTCCAACCTCACCGATAACAACGTCGTCGGCGTGCTGGATTCTATACTCGATAAGACCAACGAGGCCGGCATCCCCATCTATGGCAGTGAGATTGAGCAGGTCAAGAAGGGCTGCGTCGCCTCCGCCGGTATTGATTATATCGAGCTCGGCAAGCAGACCGGCAGAATGGCAGCGAAGGTTCTCACCGGTGAAGCCACCTGTGAGGAGCTGCCCTACGAGACCGTCACCGAGTACAGCATCTACGTAAACAACGATGCCCTCGCCGAGATGAACATTGAGCTGCCCGCCGCAATCGCGGATAAGGCTCTGGACGCAAACGCGGAGTAAGACATGCAGATTCTTGAATTATTAGAAAGTACAGTAACGCAGGGGCTTATATACGCCCTGCTGACCTTCGGAATATTCATTACCTACAAGCTTTTGGATTTCCCTGACCTGACCGTTGATGGCAGCTTCCCTTTGGGAGCTGCCGTTACGGCTGTGATGCTCACAAAGGGTGTTAACCCCTATCTGACGCTTGTTATTGCTATCCTCGCCGGTGCGGTCTCCGGCCTTGTGACAGGGCTTATCCATGTCAAGCTCAAGGTGCGTGATTTGCTTGCGGGTATCATCACTATGACGGCGCTGTTTTCAATAAACCTCCAGATTGCCGGGTCTAACCTCAATGTCGGCCGCGAGACGGACACTATCTTCACCGCTGCCCCGGCTATGGCGCTTTTTGGTAAGCTCTCCCTTGTGCATAGGAAGTTTATAATCGCGCTCATCCTTGTAATAATCTTCAAGCTGATACTTGATGCTTATTTCAAGACCAAGAACGGCATCCTCCTCAAGGCCACCGGCGATAACTCAACCCTTGTCACCACCCTCGCCCGCGATAACGGCAAGATGAAGATTCTTGGCCTGGTTATTGCAAACGCGCTCGTTGCGCTCTCGGGCGCTGTTGTCTGCCATGAGCAGCGCGGCTTTTCCAGCACCATGGGCACTGGCCAGATGGTCTTCGGCCTTGCTGCGGTCATTATCGGCACAACAATATTCAAGAAAATGCCCATCGTAAAGGGTACAACAGCGGTTCTGGTGGGCAGCATCGCATATAAGCTGTGCATACAGCTTGCCATAAGCATGGGTCTTCCCGCGAATCTTCTCAAGCTCATCACCGCGGCGCTGTTTCTTGTTATTCTTATCATCGGCAATTCCGGGGAGGGCAGGTCTAAGAAAAATGCTTGAACTGAAAAATATATCTAAAATTTATAACCCCGGCCTTGTGACCGAGATGTGCCTGTTCGACGGCTTCAATCTTGCCGTCAAGGATCAGGAGTTTGTGTCCATTGTCGGCAGCAACGGCAGCGGCAAGACTTCCCTTTTGAATATTATCTGCGGCAGCATCCCCGTTGAAGGCGGCGAGATACTCATCGGCGGCGAAAAGGTCAACAGCCTTGAAGAATATAAGCGCTATAAGCGCATCGGCCGTGTGTATCAAAACCCCGCCTTTGGAACCTGCCCGAATCTTACAATGATGGAAAACCTCTCCCTTGCTGACAACAAGGGCAAGCACTACGGGCTTTCCGCCGGTGTAAACCACAAGCGGCGCGACTATTACCGCGAGCAGCTTGCAATGCTCGGCCTGGGGCTTGAGAACAAGATGGATGTCTGCCTTGGCTCTCTCTCCGGCGGCCAGCGGCAGGCTGTTGCCCTCGTTATGGCGACGCTTACGCCGATTGACTTTCTCATTCTCGATGAGCACACCGCGGCGCTCGACCCGAAAACCGCCGATATCATCATGGAGCTTACAGACAAGGTGGTAAAGGAAAAGAAGCTCACCGCCGTCATGGTCACGCACAACCTCCGCTACGCTGTCGAGTACGGCAACCGCCTGCTGATGATGGATAAGGGCCATATTATCCTCGACAAAAACGCCGAGGAAAAGGCCAAGGTCACAGTCGATGACCTGCTGCATATCTTCAACCATATCAGCATTGAATGCGGTAACTGAATAACATACCCGCCGATAGTCTGTTGCTTTTCGGCGGGTTTTGTTTTATAATCACCGCGACTGATTATCTGAAAAAGGAGAAAATTTATGCGGGATTTGGGCGCTTTTCAAAGCCTCGGCTCACTATGGGTCAAGGTTCTTGCTGAAATTGAGCAGGACGGAGCTGAGACGATTTACACCGATAACGCCGGGGAGCAGGCGGAGGCGAAAGAGCTATTCGGTCTTACTGCCGATGTTGTAGGTGCCAACTTACCGGACGCTATCATCGAAAAGCACAAGGTCCAGGAGGAATACGACTGGATGGTGCGCAACTTCACCGTGCAAGGCGCTGTGCCTGAGCTTCACCACGAAAACTCCTATGCCTCCCGTCTGTATTCCTATATGGGAACGAAAAATCAGGTGGAGTGGCTTGTTGAACGCCTGCGCAAGAATCCGACTACACGTTCTGCCGCCATCACCATGTTTGAGCCGCTGACAGACGAGGGCTATATTCCCTGCGTCAGCATGCTGGATTTTCAGGTGCTTGGAGGGGAACTCAACATGACGGCCTACTGCCGCGCGCTGGATTTTGGCTGCAAGGCGTATGTAAACCTCGTCATGCTGCACCTGATACAAAAGGACATTGCCGAGAAAACCGGCCTGCCCTGCGGCAAGCTGACGCTTATTGTCAAATCCGCGCATTTTTACCTGCGTGATAAGGAAAAGGTATTGAAAATCCTGCGTGATGAGAAGTATATCTAAAAATAAGGGCTGACCATGCGGTCTGCCCTTATTTTTTCATTTATTGTTCTGTTTTGCAACGCGGCGGTGTATATCCTCCATGCGCCTATCAAGCCTTGCGCTTATCTCCGCGCAGGCAAAAAGCTCGCTGTCAATAAGCGGGGAGGATTCAATGTCCTTTTTATAGCGGATTTTGTGTTCAAGCGTCGCCCACCAGTCCATGGAAATGGTTCGAAACTGTACCTCAACATTCATCATCTTTTTCTGGTTATGCAGGAAAATAGGCGTTTTAACAACAAGATGCAGGCTTCTGTACCCGTTGGGTTTGGGGTTTTTGATGTAATCCTTGCGCTGAAGAAGAATGACATCATCCTGCTTCAAAAAAGCGTCCGCCAGCATATAGATATCCGATGGAAAACCGCAGATAACGCGCACTCCGGCCACATCGTAAAGATTCTCCTCCACGCTCTTGAGCGACACCGGCAGGCCCTTGCGCTGAAGCTTTTCCAGAATGCTCTCAGGGGCTTTCAGGCGGGTTTTTATGCTCTCAATGGGGTTGTGGTCATACTCAAGAGAAAGCTCCTCACTGAGGACATTGAACTTGGTCGTGACCTCCATCATGGCGCAGCGGTAGTAGGCCATCATCTCCCGGAAGCTCGAGGAAAAATCAAAAAGCGCTTTTTTTATATTCTCCTCAGAAGTGACTCTTTCAAGCAGAAGCTGCTGGAGCTGCTCATCGTTTTCAGGTGTATTTGTATCCATCTCAGAACCTCTCTATATTTTTTTACCATTATACTCCACGTTCCTGCTGGATTGGTGAAAATTTTTTGAATTATGTTAACTGCGCAAAAATACCGGGAAAGCATGCACTCTCCCGGTGTTTTGAAATTATTTCAGCAAATCGAGTATCATGCCCTTGGGGCGCACGCCAACAGTGGTGGACTTGGCCTTGCCGCCCTCAAAGACGATAAGCGTGGGTATGCTGCTGACACCAAACTTTGCGGCCAACCCCGGCTGCTCGTCCACATCGACCTTGCCGACCTTGACCTTGCCGTTAAGCTCCTCGGCGAGCTCTGCAATGGTAGGAGCCAGCATACGGCAGGGGCCGCACCAGGTGGCCCAAAAATCAACAAGAACGGGAATATCGGACTTCAGAACTTCCTGCTCAAAATTTTCTTCGGTAATAACGATCTCAGCCATTATATTATCTCCATTTCGTGTAAGAGTATATTAAGGCCCGGCCTTTTGAGCCGGGCCCTGCGTAATCGAATATTACTTTTTGCCTTTCTTGCTGCGGGCCTCAGCCTCGGCAGCTTCCATCTTGGCGGTGGTGGAAATGGACCACTTTTTAGCCTGGATACGGACTCTGTCCTCACCGGTCTCGAAAGTGATGGTATCCTCGGTCACCTGCACGATTTTGCCGGTGAGACCGCCGATAGTGGTTATCTCATCACCGATGCTCAGAGAGCTGCGCATCTCTTCGGTCTTTTTCTTCTTCTTATTTTCGGGGCGAATAATAAAGAAGTAGAAAATGGCGAACATCAGCACGAGCATGAGGATCATAGATCCGCCGCCACCTGCTGCCGCTGCTGCATCGGCTGTAAGAAAAAGATTCATCAGGAATTTACCTCCAAACTTATATTGTCGTTATTATACATTGTTATGCAAACAATTTCAAGCTACTTAAATGCGTTTATCTAAAATTTCTGTAAATTCACGCCGAAAAGCCGCAAATTCACCGGCCTCAAGACTCTCGCGGATGCGTTTTGTGAGATTATTGTAGAAATACAGGTTGTGCATCACTGAAAAGCGCATGGCAAGCATCTCCTCCGCCTTGAAAAGATGCCTAAGATACGCCCTTGAATACCGGCGGCAGACCGGGCAGTTGCACATCGGGTCAATGGGCTGCTCATCGCGCAGGTACTTTTCATTCTTGATGTTTATTATCCCACCCCATGTGAAAAGATGCCCGTGCCGCCCGTTTCGCGCAGGCATGACGCAGTCAAAGAAATCGACCCCGCGGGCAACGCCCTCAATGATGTTCCCCGGCGTTCCGACACCCATGAGGTAGCGGGGCTTGTCCTTGGGCATGTACTCCTCCACGGCCTCAATAGTGTCGTACATCTCCTGATGGGTCTCCCCTACCGCGAGGCCTCCGATAGCGTACCCCGGCAAATCAAGCTCGGCAATCTTCTGCATATGCTCAATGCGCAAATCATGGAAAACCGCGCCCTGATTGATGCCAAAGAGCATCTGCCCCGGGTTAACAGCGTCCTCTTCCGCATTATATTCCGCCAGCGCCGCCTTACAGCGGGCAAGCCACCGGTATGTCCTGTCGCAGGATTGCTTTACATAGTCCTTGGGTGAGGGAATTTTTATGCACTCGTCAAAGGCCATGGCTATATCAGAGCCGAGGTTTGCCTGTATACGCATGCTCTCCTCCGGCCCCATGAAGATATGCCGCCCGTCCACGTGGGAGTTGAAGTTGACGCCCTCTTCCTTTATCTTTCGCAGCTTTGCGAGGGAAAAAATCTGGAAGCCGCCGCTGTCGGTGAGTATGGGGCCGTTCCAGGTCATAAAGCGATGCAGGCCGCCGAGCTCTTTTATGAGCTTATCCCCGGGGCGGACGTGGAGATGGTATGTGTTTGAAAGCTCAACCTGGCAGCCGATGTTTTCAAGATCCTCAGCAGACAGTGCGCCTTTTATCGCCCCCTGTGTGCCCACGTTCATGAAAACCGGGGTCTGAACCTTTCCGTGGGGCGTATCAAATTCGCCTCTGCGGGCGTGTCCCTCCTGTTTTATAAGTTTGTACACCGTATCATCCCTTATCTTGTATTCAGCAAAAAAGCCCCTTCGGGGGGCTTTTTTGCCTAATGTCTCTATCACAGAGCTATTTTGCTCAGATTGTCCCAATCAATGTCACTGTCAGCAATAAAGCCACTGTTTTCAGCCGCCTTTATCTTTTCAGCCTCCTCTGGTGTTACCTTAGTAAAATCAGGGTCCCATGCCTTCACCAATTTTTTGATGAACTCATAGGCAAAGCTCTTATCATCATCAGGCAGCATATCCATCAAGCGGGCGGCATCCAAAGCCATATTTGACATATCACTACCTCCTTACTTATAGACGTCTCCTCGATTTCCAATGTCGATGATAAACAAAATTTCAATTTCACCTTCAACACCGTACTTAAAAATGATGCGCCATGTTCCAACCCGCAACCGTTTTCTGTTATCAGTGTAGCCTTGCATGACCTTGATGTCACCCTTCGGTGGGTTAAGGTCAAGTCCTCTATGGCGGCTCTGATACGATTGACCGATTTTTTATCAAGTTTACTGAGAAACTTTAACGAGTCCTTGGAATATTTAATTACCATGTGGCACATCCTTTCAGAAGATGTATACTCACCATTTACATTTTATCAGATTGCCGCATTTTATGCAATCAGATTTTGAAATGAGGTAACATCTGCTATTGAGCGCTGCTTCTTCATTTAATCAGCATCGCATCACCGAAGGAAAAGAAGCGGTATCGCTCCTCCACGGCGGTTTTATAAGCGTTGAGAACGTGCTCTCTGCCCGCAAGCGCGGAGACCAGCATAATAAGCGTGCTCTCCGGCAGGTGGAAGTTTGTAATCAGTGCGTCGATACATTTGAATTTATAGCCCGGATAGATAAAAATATCCGTCCAGCCGGACTTTGCCTGTAAAATTCCGTCCTCAGTGGTGAAGCTCTCAAGCGTCCTGCATGAAGTCGTCCCCACAGCGATAACCCTGCCGCCGTTTGCGTGTGTGCGGTTGACCGCGTCGGCGGTATCCTGCGGGATGATGCAAAATTCGGAGTGCATCTCGTGATCCTCAATCTCATCCTCCTTGACAGGGCGGAAGGTACCGAGGCCCACATGCAGCGTCACATATTTTACCGTGACACCCATATCCTCAAGCTGCTTTAGAAGCTCTTTTGTGAAATGCAGCCCGGCTGTTGGCGCGGCGGCGCTGCCAAGCTCCTTGGAGTACACCGTCTGGTAGCGCTCGGGGTCGTTAAGCTCCTCCTTGATATAAGGCGGCAGCGGCATCTTGCCAAGGCTCTCAAGAATCTCCATAAAAATGCCGTCATAATGAAACTGCACTATGCGGTTGCCGCCCTCAATGACGCTCTCCACCGTTGCGCGCAGCTTATCTCCGCCGAAAAATAGCTCTGTTCCGGGCCTGGTCTTGCGTCCGGGGCGGCTGAGGCATTCCCATCTCCCCTCATCCAAATCGCGCAGCAGGACAAGCTCCACGCTTCCACCGGTTGCTCTCGTTCCGATAAGACGGGCGGGGAGCACGCGGGAGTTATTGAGCACAAGGCAGTCCCCTGCCCTGAGATACTCCGGCAGGTCAAAAAAGTGCCTGTGCTCCAAAGCGCCGGTCTGCTTGTCCATAACGAGCAGCCTTGAATGGTCGCGCTGCTGAATAGGCGTCTGAGCGATAAGCTCCTCCGGCAGGTCAAAGTAAAAATCTGATTTTTTCATTCAATATATACCCCGGTAAAATAAAACTTTATTATCTCTTCATAATCATAGCCGTAGACCTCGGCCATGGCTTTGGCGCCCCATTGGCTCATGCCGCAGCTGTGCCCCCAGCCATGCCCAAGAAAATCAAAGCCGTCATCAGTAGTCACAATACTGAAGCGGCAGCTGTTGAGCCGCAGCATATTATAGCAGCTGCGCCCGGCGACAAGAGCGCTTCTCCCCTCCGCGTCGAAAAACTTCAAGGCGATGTTGTTGCCCGTCCTTGAGCGGGTGCGCTCGATACTGGTAACACCTCCGATATCATAGCCCTTTTCGCGCAGAATCTCACCAATCTCCCAGCCGCTGCGGTGCGCTGTCCAGTTCTTTACCGAAAAGTCGACCATTCTTTCATAGTGGTCATATTTTCCGCGCAGATAAGGCCTATCAGCGTCAAAGACGTTTATCCCGTCCTCGGTGGCCCCGCCATCGGCAGCGAAATAATAGATTTCGCACACCTCGCCATTATAGCGGATAAGCTCCCCTTCTGTCTCGTCAACGGCTCTGTCAGTATCCTCGGTTGCCTCCAGAACGCCGTTATAGACCTGGCTGTATGTGTCGTCCGTGATGTCAAAGCCGAACTCTTCATACTCGTTCTGGTTGTACACCGCATATGTTCTGGCGCATACTGCCTGCGCTTTCAGGGCCTCAACACCCCAGCTCGCGCTCATTTCATATGGGACAACGCCCTTTACATAGTCCTCAAGGCCGACATAGTTTATAACACTCAGGCCTTTTTCTTCGATGAGGCAGGCAAAGCCGCCGCGATATTGCTTCCCGCCATACTCAGTTAAAGCATCCTCCGCTGGCAAAAGCGCGATACTGCCGCCGTTAACAGTGCAGATAAGCGCACCGCTGTACGTTTCAAGTACATTTATAACCCCGTCATAAAGCGCTATTGTGAGGCTTGAAGCCTGCGTCTCAAGCTCACAGTGAAATTCGCGGCCGGCATCGTACTGGCCAAGCATAAAGCCTTCTCCGCTTACACTTTTAAACTGCGCGGTGTGCACCGCCTCATCACCATAGACCAAACCAACGCGAACCGTCGAGCAGTCCAGCTCGGCATCCGAGGAAAGCGCGCTTGCGGCAGAGCCTTGCAGGCAAAGCAGAACAGCAAGCAAAATTATGAGATTTTTGAAAATTTTCTTCATAGCAGCACTCTAAGCGTCATTTTATTTCAGACACATGATTATACCATGGCCGTCAAAACTTGTCACTATCATATTTCGCCAATGTTTTGAATAGATTGTCTCGATGTTAAAAAGGAGGGCAACATGGTTAAAGTTCCTGTTTTCAGCGGTTCCTGTACCGCTATTGTGACTCCATTCAGCGAGACCGGCGTGGATTATGAGCGTCTGAAGAAAAATATAGACTTCCAGTATGAAAATGGCAGCTCAGCACTCGTTGTCTGCGGCACAACCGGTGAGGCGGCCACATTGAGCGAAAACGAGCAGGAGGAGCTGCTGCGTGTCTCGGTGCGTCATAACGCCGGGCGCATGAAAATCATCGCCGGGATAGGCTGCAACGACACAGTAAAGGCCCTGCACCGGGCAGAAAACGCCCGCTTTGCCGGGGCAGACGCCGTGCTGATGGTGACGCCGTATTACAACAAGTCAACGCAAAAGGGCCTTATTGAGCACTTCACCTATGTGGCCGACAGGGTGGATATACCGATGATTCTCTACAATGTACCCAGCCGCACAGGCATCGGCATTGAGGCCCAGACGTACAAAACGCTGTCGGAGCACCCAAACATAAACGGCGTAAAAGAAGCCTCAGGCAATATCGCCGCTGCCGCACAGGTGCGGAGCCTATGTGGGGATGAGCTGTACATCTGGAGCGGTAACGACAGCGACACCGTGCCTCTCATGTCATTGGGCGCTCTTGGCGTTATCTCTGTTGCAGGCAATATTCTCCCGGCGGTCGTTGCGAAGCTCTGTACACTCTGCCTTGACGGGGATTTCAAGTCCGCCACGGAGCTGTACGGCAAGTATGCCGCGCTTTTCTCCGCCCTGTTTATCGAGACAAACCCGATTCCTATTAAAACCGCCATGCAGCTTCTGGACATGGATTCAGGCATCATGCGTCTGCCGCTGACCAATATAGGCGAGGACAACAAGGCCATACTTCGCTCCGTTATGCGCGACACGGGTTTGAATGTGTAACTATAAGCTCAATACCTCCGGCAAAGCCGGAGGTATTGAGCTTATAAATCTATTTTTTTGAATATATCCGGCTCTGTTGAGCCATTTTTCACGCAGATGGCAAAGATGCAGCCCTCCGCCTGCCAATGCCAGAAGTAATGTCCGTCGATTTCAGACATAAGCTCACCTTTCGGGCAGAGGTCAAAGGATGAAAGCGGAATAGACAGCCCCAAGCCGACAGCCTTTATATAGCTCTCCTTGAGCGCCCATACACGGGTGAAGGCGCAGTCCATATCAGGGCAGCTTTCGATATATTTCCGCTCCCCCGCTGTGAAAAATCGCAGCATGAGCCGTCTGTCGTAGGGGCGTACCTGCTGAACATCTGCTCCAAGCTCAAGCTCTGATACAGCACAAAAGGAGAGATTCTCCGAGTGCGAAAGGCTGAAAAACACGCCGCCGTCTTTGAGATATGGCTTGCCATGCTCATTCACGCTGATCTCCGGCGGCGGAGCAATATCCGGCGCGGCCTTTTTCAGAGCCTCATATAAAAGGAGCTCTGCACAGATGCCCTGCTGCTTTTTCAGCGGAGCTTTCATGGCGTTTATCCGCTCGCGCCTATACTCGGACAGCGCGGAAATATCCGCGCTCAGCCCTCCCGCTTCACCGTAATACGCAAGCAGCATCAGGCCTGCATAGCGGCAATGGTTTTGCCGATAAGCTCACCAAGTTCCATGCCCATCATCTCTGCGCCCTGACTGATAACTTCGCGGGAGCAGCCTGCGGCAAACTTCTTATCCTTGAACTTTTTCTTAATGGACTTGACCTCCATGCCTTCCATGCCGGTGGGGCGCATCAGCGCGGCGGCGCCTATAAGCCCGGTCAGCTCATCGGTAGCAAAAAGCACCTTCTCCATGTACTTTACAGGCTCAACATCACTGCACAGGCCATAGCCATGGCTAACAACACCGTGGATAACATCCTCGTCCACATCAAGCTCTCTAAGCATCTCCACCGCTTTGACGCAGTGCTGCTCCGGGTAAAGCTCAAAATCTATATCGTGCAGCATGCCGACGGTGCGCCAGAAGTCAACATTCTCCGGATCGTACTCCTTGGCAAATTCGCCCATGACCTTGGAAACGGTCTCAGCGTGCTGAATGTGAAAGTGCTCCTTGTTGTAGCGCTTTACAAGCTCCTCGGCCTGTTCTGGTGTGGGTATGTAGCTCATGTTCTGTCTCCCTTCGGACTTTTTTCTAATCTTACTGCCATGAAATACAAAAATCAAGCATATTTTATCAAACAGCCATGACGTAAATATGTCATGGCTGTTTGAGCTCATTGTCCTGCGCTGTCAGGGCTTGGCGGTCGCTGTGGGGATGGGGCTTGTCACGGCGGTATTACCTGTCGCGGTGTTGTTATCGGTTATGCCGCTCGTGCCGGGCAGGTCGATTTCATCGTCCAGACCGCCGGAGCTGTCATCGTCGTCAATGATGCCGTCTTTGTCATTCACATTGCCGTCAGTTCCGACGGAGTTATCGGGCATGGGCACATCGTCCCTCGGGTCGGGGCTCGCGGTGACAAGGGGCGTGTCAGTGCCGACGGGCCTGTCGGCGTCCATGTTGCCACAGGCGCAGAGCAGCGCGCAGGACAGCGCGAGAGTCAAAATGCTGAAAAATATTTTTTTCATAATCATCCTCCTTATATTCGAGCAGGATTATTATTTGATTATCGCCGGATAATATACTGTGCTTATTTAACTATTGCGGGGAAATAACACATGTGATATTATTCAAAACATGGATAATTTAAGAAAAAATCAAATTTATACCGTGAAATTTGACGGTTACACCTCCGAGGCGCTGGGCGTATGCCATGTGGGCGAGCGGGCGGTTTTCGTCCCCAAGGCACTTCGCGGTGAACGAGCGGAGATTCGCATTGTCAAGGTCACTGCATCGGCAGTTTATGGCCGGCTTGAGAGGCTAATAGAGGCCTCCCCTGCCCGGCTTGAGCCTGCCTGCTCCTATTTTGGGCGCTGCGGCGGCTGTGACACATGGCACATGAGCTATTCAGAGGAGCTCCGCTTTAAGCTTGACAGAGTAAATTCTGCCCTGAAACACATCGGCGGCCAGACGCTGGAAGCGAAGGAGATCCTTGGCTGTGACGAGCCGCTGCACTACCGCAACAAGGCAATATTCTCCGTTGCTGATATTGATGGAGCACCGCGTTACGGCTTTTTTCAGCCCCGCAGCCACGACCTTGTGGCGGTGGACAGCTGCCTTATTCAGAGCGATCTGAGCTGCCGCGCGGCAAAGGCGGTAACTGAGTTCATGGCTCAAAACACCATTCCCGCCTATGACGAAGCTACCGGCAAGGGAGTAGTGCGCCATGTTTTCTGCCGTCAGTCCCGCAGCCGGGCGCAGGCTGTTGCCTGCGTTGTCGCCGCGCGCGGCTTTGGCGCAAAGACGGAGAGCCTTGTTGATTTCCTGCGTGAGCGCTGCCCGGAGCTCAGCGGCATTGTGCTCAACATAAACAAGACCCGCGGGAACACTGTCCTCGCGGGAGATTTCCACACGCTCTGGGGCAGCCCCAATATTGTGGACGAGCTGTGCTCTTCTGAGTTTGAGATTGCGCCCCAGGCCTTTTTCCAGATCAACCCTCCCCAGGCCCAGCGTCTTTATGAGCGGGCGCTTGAGTACGCCAGCGGCGGTAAAAGTGAATTAGCGTTTGACCTATACTGTGGTGCGGGCACGATAAGCCTCTGCCTTGCCCGGAAATTCAAGACGGTCATCGGCGCGGAGCTTGTCCCGCAGGCCATTGAAAACGCCAAGGAGAACGCAAGGCGAAATAACATAGACAACGCCTCCTTCATCTGCGCCGACGCCGGAGAAGCCGCTGCCGCACTCGCCGCGCAAAACGCGCGGCCTGATGTGGTGGTCGTCGACCCGCCCCGCAAGGGCATGAGTGAGGAAGCTGTCGCCGCCGTTGCCTCCATGCAGCCGCCGCGAGTTGTCTATGTCTCCTGTAATCCCGCCACTCTCGCGCGCGATATAGCCCGCTTTGAAGCCCACGGCTACACCCTCACCGCCGCCACCGCTGTTGATATGTTCCCAAGAACCTGCCATGTTGAAAGTGTGGCACTGCTCTGCCGCAAAACTGAGATAAAATGAAGAAAACATTGTTGAAGCAAATCCCGGATGGAATGCCGCAAGCCATTCGTCATTTTATGGCTGGCGCAAATATATATGACAGTTCCTGTTCGCCTGAGGCGAGAGTATATTTCATTGACAAGGATAACGGGTGCTATTTGAAGCGTTCAGCCAAGGGAGCTCTCCAAAAGGAAGAGAAAATGACGCGATATTTTCATTCCAAGGGCATCGGCGCGGATGTGCTTGAATACATCTCTGCTGACAGCGATTGGCTTTTGACAAGCGCCGTTCCCGGCGAGGACTGTTTGTATGAAGAGTACCTTTTAAACCCTGAGCGCCTGTGTGATACCCTTGCACATGAGCTGAGAAAGCTGCATGAAACGGATTATGCCGGCTGCCCGATTATAGACAGAACAGCAGAATACCTTGATACTGCCGAAAGAAATTACCGAACTGGAAATTACGATAAATCCCTGTTCCCGGACAGCTTCGGCTATCGCTCGGCAGAAGAAGCCCATTATGTGCTGAGCGCCGGAAAGGCAGCCCTTCAAAGCAAGGTGCTGCTTCACGGGGATTATTGCCTGCCGAATATTATTCTTGACAACTGGGAATTATCAGGGTTTATCGACCTTGGCAGCGGCGGCGTTGGTGACAGGCATATTGATATTTTCTGGGGCACTTGGACGCTCTGGTTTAACCTGAAAACGAAAAAGTACTGTGAGCGCTTCCTTGACGCATATGGACGGGACAAGGTTGAGGAGGATTTACTTAAAATCGTCGCCGCAGCGGAGGTTTTCGGCTGAGCATATCGCGCTGAATTTGAATAATCCAATTTTAAAATGATATTAATTTAAAATACCCCTCTGCATTGTGATTTTACTGTGCAGAGGGGTTCGTCATATGCTTATTCATAAAATACAATCTTGCCTTTGGATTTATCCTGAATTTCCTTTAGCAGTTCTTTCCAGTCCGCTATTATGGGTGAAATCAGGAGATTATCAGAGCCGGTGAGCAGCGCCCAGGATGATGTTTCGCCTTCCCCGCTGCATCTGACAAGTGAGCTTTTATCGGAAAACTCATACAGCCTGTAACCCCAGGCCGTGCGATGCAAAACGCCTTTATCCGCGACTGAGTATCTTGATACAATTGCTGTGTACAGATTAATAAGGGCAACAAACAGGAAATATCCGACAAACAGGGGCAGCAACAGATTCACCGGCCGCAGCCTTGCAAAATAGACGCAGGAAATCTCAACAAGAAGCAGCACCAGTGCGACAAGCATATAGTGCCGTGTAAACTCAGCGCTGAGCTTAAATTTGCGTGCATACTTTATATCTTCAAGCATTCCGGCAGCCTCAGCACTTTTTAGCCTTGACGGTGCATTATAGTCGCGCGCTATTTTGTCCTCATCATACTGCCTGCGGCAGTGCGGACAGCTGAACTTCACATTTTCCTCTGGAGCTTTACCTGGGACATAAAACACGAGTCCCCCACCCTTCTTCTGAGCAGCCAGGCTGAGCCTTGCGCCACAGTCCGGGCAAAAGCAGCGGGCAAAGGAAAACGCGTGCATGCTTCCGCCAGATGTGTTCCAGTCGTGAGGTCTGGCTCCTTCTTTTGAGCTGTAACTCCTCTCAAGATAGAAAAGCACTATTGCGGAGAGCATGACGGAGCCCATCATCAGGCAGTTTCCGGTGTTGAGCCCCGCGTCATAATACGCGGGAAAGTTAGTCGTCGCATAAAAACCCAGCAGAAGGATACCAGCAATACACACTCTTCGCATCTGAGAGTATTTTTTTCTGGGGTCGGTTTTCTCTCTGAAAGTGTTTTTAATTTCCGTGAATTTCATGAAAAGCTCTCTTTCCACGCATACAAGGCCCTTATTATCTGTTGTTCAAATATGTTCTGCCAATTTCGTCAGCGGCCAGAATCGCGTTTCGCACAATATCCTCGTTTATAATATGCGGCTCATGGTGGACAAGGTTATTGCGATTTACGGTATGGTCCACAATAAGGTCAAGATTTTCCTTTGTTGCCTCAATGTTAAGCTGACCGAGCGTTACAGGCAGGTCAACATCCACAAGGAATCTTATTGTCTCGTCCATCTCCTCGGCGGGAGTGTTCTCAATTACCATCATACATACGATGCTGAACGCCACCTTCTCTCCATGCAGGAAGGCATGAGCGCTGGCAATTTCAGACAGGCCCGCGTGAATACCGTGCGCCGCCGCGCAGCCTGTATTTTCAAAGCCCAGCCCGGAAAGAAGCGTGTTTGCCTCAATGACATTTTCCACTTCTTCAGTCACAAGGTTTTTCTTCACGGCCGCGAGCGCGTTGCGCCCGTCTTCAAGGAGAATGCGGTTGCACTCTTTTGCAATAGCCATAGCGGCTTTTGTGGGTCTGAAGCCAGCGCCGATGTAATTTGGCGTGCAGGAGGCATAATTGGCCTTTGCTTCAAGCCACGTGGCCATGGCATCTCCCATACCGGCAGCAAAAAGCCTCGCCGGGGCATTCACAACGACCTGACTGTCAACCAGAACCAGTTCTGAATTGCGTTTGGTTTTTATGGCCGTTATCTGCACGCCCTCTGGAGTGTACAGGCCCGCAAGCCCCGCAGTAGGGGCATCGGTTGATGCCGCGGACGGAACTATTATTCTGCCAATGTCAAGCTTATCTGAGATAAGCTTTGTCGTGTCAATAGTCTTTCCGCCGCCGAGGCCCACTATGAGGTCTGAGCCGTATTTTACTATCTCCTCCACAGCCCTGTCAACTTCGCTCTGGCAGCTCTCTCCGCCGAAGCGAGCTGTGTGATAGACAATATCAGAGCCGGCAAAAATCTCCTCAAGCTGCTTTAGCATTGAGTCATAGATAAAGCCGTCGATCAGGAAATACGCAGACGAACCGAGGCCTTCTATATAGGCCGGGATGTTTTTTAATTCTCCCGGTCCCTGGATGTATCTCATCGGGCAGCCAAACGCCCTTGAAAATGTTCCCTTCATTTTTTCTCTCCAGTCTTTACTTCATTGCAAGGTTAGGCAGCCAGGAGGCAATGCCTGGGACAAAGATGATAAGAAGCATGCAGAAAATTACTAGCAGAGCAACCGGAATCATATACGGGACAACTTCCTTGAATTTTGCAGGCACAATACCCATGGACTGGAAAAGGTAAACGCCGACAGGCGGAGTAAGACCGCCGAGAACGGTGGAAATACTGTACCACACACCAAATGCAATGGGGTCTATTCCAACGGTCATGGCGACCGGATAAAGGACGGGGAGCAAAACCGTCATTGCCGCAACTGTCTCCATAAACATGCCGACAAGCGTCATAACAAGGAGGATAAGAAGCTGGATAACATACTTGTTTGTCGTTATGCTGAGAAGCCATGTCGCAACAGAATCGCCAACATTCTCTACCGCAAAAATATATGAATACACGCCCGCAATTCCCATAATCATCATAACCATGCAGGTGGATTCAGTAGCGGAGCGGAACATTTTGGGAAGATCCTTAATCTTAACGGTCCTGTAAATAAACAGGCCGCAGATAAGGCCGTAAATACAGGCAACGATTCCCGCCTCTGTCGCCGTAAAGACGCCGCCAAGAATACCGCCGATTATGATTGCGGGGGTAATGAGCGCCCATATGGCTTTCTTGAAGCTGACCCACAGGCGCTTGAGACTGAAATCACCGGTTCCGCCGTCGACATTCCATTTTTTGGCCGCGTACACGGTCATGCCGATGAGGAAAACGCCGATGATTATGCCGGGAATGACCCCGCCGACAAAGAGCTTGCCGGTGGAAACGCCGGTTATTGAGCCAAAGACTATCATATTCATGCTAGGCGGAATTATCGGCCCGAGGGCGCCCGCACCGGCAATAAGAGCGGCTATGAAGCCCGGCTTGTATCCGGCCTTTTTAAGCTCAGGAGTGACAAGGCCGCCGATAGCGCTTATTGATGCCGCGCCGGAGCCGGTCAATGCCGCGAAAATCATGTTTGCGATAACACAGACGCAGCCGATTCCGCCGCGCATCCAGGAAACTAGCTCGCCGCAGAAGCTGACTATTCTGTCGGAAAGCTTTGCCTCTCCCATGATGCCGCCTGCGAGAATAAACAGCGGGCAGGCCATAAGCGACCACGAATTTATACCCTTTACCATCATCTGAACGGCTGTGAACAATGGTATATTACTGCCTAAAAGCAGCGCCAGCACACCGGAAAAGCCTATCGCAAAGGCAACCGGAACGCCAAGGCACATAAACAGGAGCAAAAACAAAACTGCAATCTGTATCATTTCGTCTTTTCTCCTTCCTCTTGTTTGTCCTCTTTAATTGCGTCAAGTATGGTTTCTTCTGCCGCGTAATACTGCTTTTTCGTGTATTTGGGCAAAGCGGTTATATATGCCCACAGCATGTTGATTATCCCGACCGGAACCGCAAGATATATCCATTTCCAGCTGATTTTAATGGCAGCCGCCATTGAATTGCCTGTCTTCTGCACTAAAGTTACAGACGCGGGGAAAATAACAATGAGGAAAATGATTCCTATAACGCGGGAAACGCAATAATAAATCGCTCTGAGCTTATTGTTCTTTATCAGGGAGATAAAGATATCAATGGATACATGGCCGTCTTTCCTTACAGTCAGCGCCGCTCCAATAAAGGTCAGCCATATGCACAAAAACCTTATTGCCTCCTCCGCCCATGTTATGGAAAGGTTGAGAACAAATCTGGAGAATACGCTCACGCCGCCCACAGCGACCATGCCAAAGAACAGCAGGAAACAGACAAATTCTTGTATTTTATCAATTATTTTGTCTATTTTATAGAATTGTCGCATTTTGGCCTCGCTTTCCTGGTGCGCCGGTACGGGTCAAGGCCCATACCGGCGCTGTTTTAAAAGTAAATGATAAGCTTTACTAAATTGACTCAGGCACCCAGTCTCTGGAGCTCGGCAATAAGATCGCCAAGGTTATAATCATTGATGTACTGGTCATACAGGGGCTGCTCGGCTTCAATCATCTTTGCGCGCTCTTCCGCGGAAACCTCGTTGACCTCAACACCGGCGTCGACCATTTTCTGGATGGCCTCACCGTCGGCTACCTTGCGGCTCTCAACCTGATTCATAGACACCTTCGCGCTCTCATCAAGAATAATCTGCTGCAAATCGGCGGGAATAGAATCCCACTTGGCCTGATTTATGGAGATGATGTGGATTGTACCCATGTGGTTAGTCTGAGAGTAATACTTGGTGACCTCTTGAAGGTTTGCGTCAACCAGCGTGGAGGGATCAGCCTCGCAGCCGTCAACAACACCGGAGGAGATGGACGTGTAGGCTTCGGACCAGGAAGTGGTGGTGGCATTTGCGCCAAGGTTCTTCCAGGTGTCAACATACATGGTAATCTCGGGGACACGCATCTTAATGCCGGAAACATCGCTCAGGCTGGTGATGGGCTTTGTCGCCATCATTGCGCCGCGGATGGAAGCGGTGGTGCAGAAAAGGGGCTTAACACCGCTGCCCTCCATAAAACCGGAAGCAGCTTCAATAATGGTGTCAAAGCAGGCAGCCTCACCGTCAATGCCGTTGTAGAGGAAGGGCAGGCCAAACACTGCCATCTCGGGAATGCTCAAGGTGTTTGCCCAGGTCGGGCCATCAGACAGACCCATATCCAGTGTTCCGAGGGAGACCATTTCAGCCATCTCACGCTCAGAGCCAAGCTGGCTGGAGGGGAAAACCGTGAGCTTGATGCGGCCGTCAGAGGCGGTGGCGAGGTTATCCGCCAGCTCCTGAAGCGCAAGCGCCTCGTTGTGGTTGGTGGAGTAGATGTGTCCGAGGGTCAGCTCCACGGTTTCGCCGGAAGACGCATCGGGCGCATCTGCCACATCAGGGGCCTGAGATTCCGCGGGTGCGGGTGCTTCAGTTTTGCCGCAGGCGGCGAAGAGACTGACGCACATCAGCATGCAAAGGATAACTGCAATCATTCGTTTGAGTTTCATCTTGATTCCTCCATAAATTTTTTTCTATTTCACCCTTTCGGGGTAAAATTTCAAATTAAGGTTTTTAATAAGCCCTCCGTATAGTCTTCCCAGTCAGCGACTATTCCTATATCGGCAAACTGGAAAATAGGCGCTTTAGGGTCAGTGTTAACGGCGATAATTTTTTTCGCCCGGCGTATACCCGCCATGTGCTGAGCCGCGCCTGAGATTCCGAGCGCGATATATACCTCCGGCCCTACACACATGCCGGATAGCCCGACCTGTCGGCTGTAAGGGGCATAGCCCGCGTTAACCGCGCCTCTTGACGCGACCACTCCAGCGCCAAGCCTTCCGGCTATTTTTTCAAGTTTCCCAAACGCCGCCGCAGAACCGAGCCCCAGCCCGCCTGCGAAAAGTATTCGGCTCTCTGTAAGGCAAATTCTGTCCCGGCCCGCGGGGCAACATTCTAAAAGCTCCGTCCCTTTGAAGGGCTGATTTGCTTGAAAAGTTACTATTTCCGGCTGAGTTCCCGCCATTTCATATGGTGTAAAGCTCCCCGGTCTGATTGTGCTTATCTGTGGGCGCTTCTCGGGGCAAATGATATCAGCGACAACACTTCCGCCCAAGGCGGGTCTTGTGGAGACCAGCATCCCGTCATGTATTCCAATTTCTATGCAGTCCGCCGTCATTCCCGCTCCGACAAGCGAAGCGGCAACCGAGCAGATGCTGCGGTCTTTGACCGTACCCGGAGCAAGGATAATGTCGGGCTTAAACTTACCTATTGCCTCGGCAAGTCCTCTCCCCTGCGCGTCAGCCTCAGTGCCGGTGCCATTCAAAGCATAGACTCTGTCGATTCCTGAAAAGGCAGCGGTATTTTCATCGTCAAATAAGACAGCCGCGCACTGGTATTCAGGGCGTTGAGCCTGAAGCTTCTTTGCAGCGCCGATAACTTCAAGTGAGCATTGACTGATCTGCCCCTGCCGGGAACTGCAAATTGCCCAAATCTCATTTCGTTTCATCGATTATCTCCCGGGTCATTTGGATTCCTTTGTCGAGGTTTTCTGCCATTGTGCAGCCTCGTGACCAATCCGGTACCGTTACACGCCGCACAAGTGTGGGCGAACCCTTAGCCCCGATTTCATCGGCTGGAAGGCCGATATCCGCAGCCTTGAGCACACGTATATCTGCCTCTTTTGCCCGACGAAGATTTTTAAGGCTTGGCCTGAGCGGATGATTCACTCCACTCATCCCGCAGGAAACACCGGCAACTGCCGGAAGCGGCAGCCTTATAGTGTCCTCGCCATACTCATCAAGCCTGTGACATATGAGCGCGCCGTCCAAAATTTCAGCTTTTATTATCGAGCTTGAGAATGAGTAGCCTTTTCTGCCGGATATCTGACCCGGAACCTGACCGGTTTCACCGTCAACAGTCCGCTCCCCGCAGAGAATGAGGTCGTAGTCATCACCAATTGCCGCCGAGAGGACTTTAGCTGTCGCGTAAGTATCAGCTCCTGCCAAGGCCCTATCGCAAATCAGGACAGCATCATCCGCGCCAAGGGCCAGCGCTTCTCTGAGCATAAGTTCGGCAAATTCCGGCCCCATGGTGTACACATCTATCTTCCCATCAGCGGAGCCTTTAAGCTTTACGGCGGTTTCGAGTGCGAAAATATCCGCCTGATTAATGCGGCTGTTTGCTCCGCTTCTGTCAATCCCGCCGCTAAGGTTGTTTATACCCACAGTCAAATCGGCGGGGACGCATTTCATGCAGACAGCTATCTTCATCTTTCCATCTGCCATTGTCTGTAAACAGGAGCAAGCGCATCATGAATCGCCTTGTACTTTTCAAACCCGGCCTGATATATCTTCGCGGACTCCGGGTCCGGAGAAAGGCGGCGCTCAATGTGCACACATTTTTCAACGCTGTCGTCAAATGAGGAGAAGCTCCCAAGTGCCACGCCAGCCAGCATCGCGCTGCCGAGCGAGGAGTCTGCAAACTCGGTCTTGACCATTTCGATGTTCAGGCAGTCACAAACTATTTGGCTCCATAGCCTGCTGCGCGCGCCGCCGCCGATCAAAATAGCCTGCTCCGTTTGCACATTTTCCTTTTGAAGCACCTGATAACAGTCTTTGAGCGAAAAGGCGACGCCCTCGAGAACGGCCCGGTTAAAGATGCCTTTGGTATGATACGAGGCTATGCCGGTAAAGCTGCCCCTGAGCGCCGAGTCAAAATACGGGGTCAGCTCACCCTGTAAATACGGGTGGAAAAACAGCCCCTCCTGACAGGCGTAAACATTCTCAGCGGCCGCATCCATAAGCTGATAGGCGCTTGTCCGCTCCGCTTTTGCCAGCATCTCCTCTTCAACGCAGAGTATGCTTTTATACCAGCGGTATGATGCCGCGCAGCTTTTCGTCCCGGTCCCAGGATACCAGAGCCCGGGGACAACATGTTTGTAATTCATAAGAAGAGGGTTATTGATATTTTGCCTCGTTATCGGGCAGATGCGTCCTGCTGTTGCAAGCTTTATTGTCATCTGCCCCGGCCGGATTGCCCCGTTGGCATATACTTCCATGACTGTATCCGTCGAACCGACGATAACCGCCGTATCCGCATTGAGTCCAGACAGTTTCTGCATCTCCGGGAGTATGCTCCCGGCAGAATCCGTGGGGGCTTTTATCCGCGGCAGCTGCTCTTCGCTGAGCCCCGCGTAATCGCACAACTGCTTATCCCAAATTTCGTCCCGCGCGTTAAAGAGCATGGAGCCCATAGCGTCAACGTAATCAGTGACAAATTCCCCCGTCAGCCGATAGCGGATGTAGTCCTTTACGAACATAACCTTATCGATGCGTTCAAAGTTTGCCGGTTCGTGCTGCCTTATCCAGCGCAGATGAGTGATTGTTCTTGCGCTGGTTGGCATGTTGTAGCAAATATCATATATCCGCTCACCATCCAGCCGCTTTAACTCTTCCGCATAAGCGGCGCCGCGGTTGTCGGTCCAGTAAATTGAGGGCCTGACCGGACGGTCGCTTTTATCCAGATAAACCGCCGTCTGCGATGCGGCGCTGACAGCCATTGCGGCAATTTCATCGGCCTCTATCCCTTTTGAATAAATCTCACCGAGCGTCATAAGGAAAGCACCGAACAACTCCTCCGGATTTTGTTCACTCCAGCCGTTTTCAGGGCAATAGGTTGGGTATTCCTGTGCTGCCGTTGCCAACACGCGGCCGCTGTCATCAAGCACGGTAAGTTTTGTTGCGCTGCCGCCAAAATCCACGCCCAACAGATACCCACTCATAGATAAGCCCCTCCTTTTTGTTATTTTGTGCAGTTGTCGAGGAGAACAAAAATATCTTTTACCTGCATTTTTTCCGCCGCGTTAAGATTCGCAGAGCAGCCCGGGCACGCGGTTACAAGAAAGGAGGCTCCGGTTCTGACGGCGTCCTCTATTCTGGCTGCGACCATTTTCTCTGTTATCTCCGGTGAATGGGCGGAGAGCACCTGACCACCACAGCAGCGGGTCAGCTTCCTGCTCTGGAGCATTTCCGAAAGCTCATAGCCCATCGCGCCGATAATATTCCTCGCGGCCTCAGTCTCGTCCAAATCTCTCGCCAGCCGGCAGGGGTCGTGATAGGTCACTTTGCCTTCCGTGGGGACGATATTCAGCTTTCCCTCTTTAATAAGCTCCCACACATAGCTTGTGGCCGTAAGCACTTCCGCTTTAAGCGCTATTCCCCAGGCAGGATACTGCTGCTTGAACATCACAGCATCCGATGGGTCAAGAACCACCAGCTTGTTTTCAGCTGCCGCATTAAGCTCTTCTGCGCACTTTTGAGCTACTGCCCGCACTTCGGCAACATCACCGAGCAGGTCATATTCGACCGCCGCGCTGCTGCAATTTTCCGCAAATACGCGGGCCTTGATTCCGGCTTTTTTTAAGACCGAAATAAGCGCCGCAAGATTTGCCGGTGCTTTTACAAGAGCCGTTGCCCCGGCGTAAACAAGCACATCACAGCGGCCGTCATCCGCACTCTGCGCAGCGGCACTAAGGTCAGTACCGTAGACATTGCCGCTCTCTTCAACTGTGCTAATAAGCTTTTCAACCTTTTCGGGAACCAGTCCATCCGCTGCGAGCATAGCTCTTGCTTCTCTTATATATTTTGCCGGTTCATAGCCCGTCTCGCAATTCGCAGCGCAGGCATTGCACAGGGCACATTCGTACATATCAAGGGCTGTATCAGCTTCAAGGCTTCCTCCCCGCTTCTCATTTAACTCAATGAACATAGCCTTTGCCCGGGGACCGTTATTTTCCTTGCCGGTGGCAAGACCAACAGGGCAGAGATGCCGGCACATCCAGCAAAAGCGGCAGGCTTTGATTGTTTTCTGAGATTCATATGTCATCATTGTACTGTTCCCTCCCTTATATGCCCATTTTATAGGGATTCATTATTCCGTTGGGATCAAGTGTTTTCTTCAGGCCCTCAAAAACAATCATCGAAGGGCCATACTGTTCTTTCATAAGCCTTCCAAGCTTGATGCCGACGCCGTGGTGGTCGTTTATAACGCCTCCATTTTCAAGGGCGGCACGGACACCGGCACTCCAAATTTCATTGTGGAGCCGGAACGCCTCATCCGGGTCCTCGGGCGGGTTGTCCATAATAAACCGGTCATACATCATGCAGCCCCACTCGTACCAGTGGGAAAAGTGAGCGATGAATCGGACGCCTTCAAATTTTTCAACTTCTTTTTTCATTGCCCAGTAGATTTTTTCGATATTGCTGTATGTTGCAACTGTATCCATCGTGCCGTACATAAGCGGGAAATCCAGGCACTTGTCGGGATAAAAGAATGTAAGCCTGCTGTCCCACCATTTCTCACCATAGTCTGAGCCAAGATCTTCAGCGCCATATTTTTCGGCGATCTCGAGCATATGCTTTTCTTCAAGCTCAACATCATCAGCCGCGCCTTCAATAGCCACGTTCATAAACGCTCCGGGCTTCGCGAAGCCAATGACCTTTCTGATTAAAGAAACGGTTTCCGCTTCGTCATACAGGCGAATGATAGACGGCTTTACCTGATGGACAAGGTCTCTCCCCGCATTGACACCATCCTCCACAGACTTAAAGAGAAATGCGCGGAATTTTCTGACCTCCGGAAGCTTGAAGAGCTTAAAGGTTGCCTTGGTGATAACGCCAAGTGTCCCCTCAGAGCCGATGAACATTGCAGTAAGATTAGGGCCGGATGAATGTTTGGGCACGGGGCTTGTTTTAAGGGTCTGCCCGTTTGGAATGACCACTTCAAGGCTCAGGCACTGGTCATCAATCTTTCCGTACTTTGTGCTGAGCACACCAATGCCATTATGTGCAAGAAAGCCGCCGACGGTTCCGCAGTTTATGGAGCTTGGATAGTGCATTAGGGAATATCCTCTTTCGTTTGCATACCACTCAAGCTGCGTGAATATCATGCCTGTTTCAACCGTGACTGTCATTGACTTCTCGTCAAAGTCCAGCACATGGTTCATCCGCTTGGTATCGAGCAAAATTCCACCCTTTACCGGCAATGCGCCGCCCTGAGAGCCTGAGCCGCCGCCCCAGGGGTAAACCGGAATCTTATAATAATTTGCAATTACAAGAACTTTGGAAACTTCCTCCGCGCTTCCGGGGTATACAATAAAATCTGCCAACGGCGGCAGATTGCCGTTATCAACATACATTCTGGGAAGCCAAAAATAATCCATGGAGTGAACTATCTTGTCTGCTGTCCGGACTGAAACATTATCCCGGCCGACGGCGTCTTCCAGTTCAAAACATATCGTGTTCATCAGGAAGTCATTCATTTTGCACAAGGCCCCTTTCACATTGGTTGTTTATTACGGTTTTATTATATCAGTTATGAAATAGAATTACAACAGATTTTTATTTTTTGTGAAATGTTATTTATTTTACCCCTTGTTTTTGTGCATGTTCAATATAATGCTCATGTTTTTCCGCATTTCTTTCTTCAGTTTTTCTGTTTTTATTGAAATTAACTGAAAAATCTGTTATAGTGTTAACGAAACATTACTTCATATGTGCTTGAAATTTGATTTATTTTTTTAGGGAGATGTTATAATGAATCAGTCAGGAAACAGCGCCCCTGCCCTTTTGCTGCGTATCCAGAGCATGATAGGCAACATGAGCAACGCCGAAAAGCGTGTCGCCTCCTTTATACTTGAGCACCCAAATGACGTTATCCCGTTCTCGGTTGCCGGTCTTGCCGAGGCGAGCGGCGTAAGCGACGCGACCGTTATAAGAGCATGCAAAACGCTTGGTTTTTCCAGCTACCAGGATTTCAAGGTCTCCCTTGCCGTTGATATCGTTACGCCGATACAGACCATTCACGAGGAAATTGCTCCGGGCGACGGCACAGCTGAGATTATTGACAAGGTCTTTAAAGGCAACAAATACGCGCTTGACTGCACCCAGAGCGCACTTAATATTGAGGCCATGGAAAATGCTGCGGAAACAATCAAAAATGCGGCTCATGTGCTGATTTTTGGCCTGGGAAATTCTCACTCTGTCGCGCTGGACCTTCAGCATAAGCTTATGCGCCTGGGTATCAATGCCCAAGCGCATACGGATTCTCATCTTCAGAGCATTGCCGCTGTCAATGCCCATTTTGGTGACGTTGTCTTTGCAATAAGCCATTCCGGCAGTTCATCCGACATTGTTGACGCGTCCAAACTTGCAAAGCAAAAAGGTGCAGTCATCATCTCCCTGACAAATATAGGCACATCTCCCCTGTCAAAAATCTCGGATATAAATCTGTTTACGATTTCCAATGAGACAAAATACAGAATAGTCGCGCTTTCTTCACGTATCGCGCAGCTGGCCATTATTGATTCGCTGTATACTATTATCGCCTGTCATTATCCTGAGATGGCCGGGAACTTCACGCAGATTGAAAAAGCCCTCGATGTGAAAAAGTATTGATATAGACAAAACCTCCGGCGAAGCCGGAGGTTTTGTCTATAACTTATTGAAAAAAATTAATATTCAAGCTCCGTAAAGCAGAACCTGGTGCAGTCAACGAGGCCGCGGTCTGTGAGCCGAAGCTCCGGCAGGCAGGCCAGCGGGATAAGCGCCATCGTCATAAAGGGCGACTGAATATCGCAGCCTATCTCGGCCCAGGCCTTTTCAAGCTCTGCAATCTTCGCGTCCATGACCTCGGCAGGGTCGGTGCTCATAAGCCCCGCAAAGGGCAGCGGCACACAGGCGAGAACCTCACCGTTTTTGACAATGACCTCACCGCCGCCGCATTTTACGAGGGTGTTGGCGGCAAGCGCCATATCCTCGTCATTGGTGCCGATAACCAGCAGATTGTGCGCGTCGTGGGCAACGGTAGATGCCATAGCGCCGCACTTGACATGGAAGCCCTTGGTAAAGCCCACGCCGTGCTTGCCGGTGGCCTTATGCCGCTCAAAGACAAAGGTCTTGAGCACATCCTGCGACACATCGCTCTTTATCTCGCCATTTTCAACCTTGAGCGTCACCCGGCGCTCATAGTCGCCCACATGGACGGGGATAATTTCAATCGCGCGGACATCCACCGCGCCCTTCTTATCGGTCATAACCTTGAAGGTGTCAGGGGTTATTTCCTCACCGATATGGACGGTCTCCATCGCCCAGGCTGGGAACTCGGACTTGGGAAGCTCAAAGGTGAGCTTGCCGTTTTCGGCGACAACATCGCCGTCCACCATGACGCGCTTGACATTGACATCGCGCTCGTTGTCGATAAAGACAATATCCGCGCACTTACCGGGGGCGATTGCGCCAAGCTCGTGGTCCATTCTGAAGCACTGGGCGCAGTTGAGCGTGACCATCTGCACGGCGGTGACAAAATCCACACCAAATGACAGTGCGCGGCGGATAATGTGATCCATGTGCCCGCCGGAAACCAGCGTGTGCGGGTGGGTATCATCGGAAATCATCACGGCGTAGCGGCTGTCCACCTCATGCTCGGTGATAGCTCTGCACACCTCCTGAAGGTCATGCCACGCGGAGCCCTCGCGCATGAGCGCATACATGCCGAGGCGCATCTTCTGGAGAGCGTCCTCCGCTCTGGTGGACTCATGGCAGCAGCGTACGCCGCTGGCAACATAGGCGTTAAGGCCGGCGCCGGTCTCGGGGATGGAGTAGTGCCCGGTGACGACCTTATCGGCCTTCAAAGTCTCGTCCACAATGGCGTGGGTAGGAGGCGCGGAGCCGACAATGCCGGGAAAATTCATCATCTCACCGAGGCCCACGGTGCAGTCGCGCTTCATAAGCTCGGCAATATCATTCGCGTCTATCTCCGCGCCGGAGTCCTCAAAGCCGGGGACAGCGGGGACGCAGGACGGCACGGTGAGCATGGCCTTGAGCGGCATCTTCTCCGCATCCTCAACCATAAGATCCATGCCCTTTATGCCGAGAACATTTGTTATCTCGTGTGGGTCATAATAGATGCCGGTAGTACCGTGAGGCAGGACAGCCGCCGCGTACTCGACCGGTGTCATCATGGAGGACTCAATGTGGATATGTCCGTCAAGAAAGCCGGGCGCGATAAGCTGGCCGCCGGCATCTATAACCTTTGTGTTCTCCCCTATGCAGTGCGAAGCGTCGCCGACAAGGGCAATCCTGCCGCAGGCAATGGCGACATCCATATTCTCCTGAATCTCGTGAGTGCAGACATTGACCAAACGGGCGTTGCGGATAACCGTCTCCGCGCTCTGTCTGCCCTGCGCCACATCGGCCAGGGTGCTTGTGCATTCCCAAAGCTGTTTCTTGCAGAATTTGAACATGAATCTTTCTCCTTTTGAACTTTTATTCTCATAGCCGCACCGCGGCAGGGAAAACAAACATCAAAGCCCCAGCAGCTCTCTTGTGCGCTGGTCCTCGCGCCCACCGTAGAACTTTTTGAGCACCGCATCAAATACCGCGCCGTCGTCGGCGGCGAGCTTAAAAAGCGTCATGGAGGAGCGCAGCTTCAAATCGTCAGGGTAGCCGAAAACATAAGAAGCGTCATTTGTGTCAAGGCCGAGAAGTGCGCCGCATATCTCGCGAAGATTTGCGCCGAGATATGGGTCAGCGAGAAACGCCCTCGCCTCGCCAAGGCCGTCTATGCCGTAGAGCTGAGCGGTGTAGCTCATGCCAAGGCCTTTTAGCTGGGGAAAAATGTACCACATCCAGTGGCTGCGCTTGCGCCCGCCCTGAATCTCCCGCAGAGCGGTAGCATAGTCGCGCTGCTGGGCGCTTATAAAGCGGCTGAGGTCATAGCGTTTTTCCATTGCTGTCTCCTTTCAGCAGAGTGTACATCAGTGCCTTTTCAGTGTGGCGGCGGTTCTCCGCCTGGTCGAGGATATGTTCAAGGTTCTTCTCCATCACGCCCTGCGATATCTCATATTCCGCGTGTATGGGCATGTCGTGAAGAACTATCGCATGGCTGCCCTCCATCAGTGCCTCATTGACCTGATAGGGGAGCATTTTATTGAGCACTTCCCTCTTCTTTTCACTGTATGCCGGGTCATTGAAAAACTCCATGTCTATCCACGTGTCGGTATAAACAGCGTCCATATCCCGGGCAATTTCCCGCAGCGCCGCCGGAGAAAGCGTGGGGTCAAGCTCGATGTAATTTCCTGTCGCAGCGGCTGCGCGGTAAAACTCCTCACCGCATACGGTTTTGTTCACAATAGGCGTGAAGCCATAGAGCGTACCCCTGCCCATTTTCGCAAAAAACTCCACCAGAGAATTGAAAACATTGTTCTTCGCACCAACATACAAGAGCTTTACATCGAGACTTCCGAATTTTTCAATAAGCGTCATGGCGTCGGCAAGAATCTGACATGGGTGGAAGGAGTTATCGCAGCCATTTATGAACGGGACGGTGGCATGCTCTGCAAAAAGCTCCACCATCTCATTTTTCATAAGCCGCGCCATGATAATATCCACATTGCGGCAGATGTATTTTATCTCGGACACAGGTTCGGCGAGGGCGAAGTTGGAATCCCGCCAGTTTTGGTTATAATAGCTGCCGCCAAGCTCGGTAATGCCGGTTGCAAAGGACAAAAACGTCCTCGTCGAGGTCTTTTCAAACAGTGTGTAGAGCTTTTTCTCCTCCAGAGCGTGGGCATATTTTTCCGGATCTGCCTTCATATCCAGCGCAAGCGCCAGTATACCCGACAGCTCATCTGCGGAAAAATTGCTGTAATTTATCATGTGTTTCATGCTGTCACCCAACTTATTCATGCCTGTCCAGCTCGTTTATCAGCATGGGCAGGGCCGTTTCAAATTTCACCCCGTACCAATGCGCCGGGTCATCCTCGGTTTTCTCTATGCTGCGCAGAGTAAAGCGGGCAGCAAGCTCCGCCGCAGCTTCAAGGCTCAGCCCGCGCAAAAAAGCGCCTGTGAATGAGGCGGCGAACACATCTCCTGTGCCATGGAACATACGATTGACACGCCTGTGGCGGAAATATTTCCGCTCCGTGCCGTGGGCAATTATCCCGCCCGTGGTTCCCTCAGAGAACACAACGCCGGTCAGCACAACGCTCTTCGCGCCGAGCGACAGCAGCGCATCCAACAGGCGGTTGATATAATCACGGTCCCACCCCTCGCGATAGTCGATGCCAGTCAGCAGGCAGGCTTCTGTAAGATTGGGCAGGATAACATCCGCCGCAGAGCACAGGCTGCGCATGGCATCCACGCAAGTCTTGTCAAGCCCGGCGTAGAGCTTGCCATTATCAGCCATGGCGGGGTCAACAATGATAAGCGCCTCGGGGCGAAGAAGCGTCTCTATCATCTCCCGCGCAAACTGTGCCTGCCGTGCATTGCCGAGATAACCGGTGTACAGCGCGTCAAACTTAATGCCCTCGCGCTGCCAGTGGGCGATAATGCCCGGTATCTGGTCGGTCAGGTCAAAAAAAGTATAGCCCTGGAACTGGCCGGTGTGGGTCGATAGCAGGGCGGATGGGATCAGGCAGGTTTCATGCCCGCAGGCTGACAGCACAGGCAGCGCAACGGAGCCGGAGCATTGGCCGAGGCAGGAAATATCCTGCGTGGTGAGTATTCTTTTGTAATCTTGCATATTCATAGGCTATTATTCCTTCTGTTTCATCTTAGACCACAGGCCGAAACTTGTCAAGTTGACCTCGGCGTTCTTTTTCACGAAATTTTTGGCGCGGATTTCACTTTTCGTGTGCAAAAAACAAAAAAACACTTGAACTGTGGGACTATATATGCTATACTCTCATTCGTTAAATTCTGTATATCGTTTGAAAGGATAAAGATATATGTCTGTTCTTGTTATTGTTCTTACTGTTCTTCAGGTTCTCTCCGGTCTGGCTGTCACTGTCGTTGTGCTTATGCAGAGCGGCAAGAGCGCGGGTCTTTCCGGTGCTATCGCCGGCGGTGCCGACACCTTCTTTTCCAAGAGCAAGGCCAAGTCTCTTGACGCGAAGCTTGCCAAATCCACCAAGTGGTGTGCGCTTGTTTTCGCAGTGCTCACGCTGGTTCTGAACCTCATCTGAAGAAAGCTTTTCTAAAGGGAGCGCCCCCGAAAAATCGGGGGCGCTCCCTTAGACTGTCAAAAAAACTATGCAAAAAAAGTGAAAATAAAGAAGCAGCGGGGGAGCTCGAGGGGGCAAGGCCCACCTCGTGTACAATAACCCGCCGCAGAAAAGACCGTATTTACGGGCTTTTCGGGCGAAGCAGCGTTTTGAACTAATTCAAAACGCTCGGCGGTTAAAGCGGTCAAAAAAGTCCTACAAGGACTTTTTTGACAAGCTGAGGGAGCGCCCCCGATTCTTCGGGGGCGCTCCCTTTTGCGCTCTTTCCCGGCTTGACATTTTGGGCGGGGGATTTTATTATTGTATCAATATAATATTTTTTGAGGAATGAGTAATGAGTAAAATTAACGAAAAGTCAAAGCTTACCTTTTTTGAGGCATCCAGCATTATAGTTGGCCACGGTGTAGGCGCGGGAATATTGTCAGTCCCCTATCTCGCCTCGCGCAACAGCTTCAGGGAGACGCTGCTGGTGCTGGCATTCTGTTTTCTTTTCAATGTTGTGCTGCACCTTATTATTGCGGAGCTTTCGTATAATAATAACGGCGCGCAGTTTGTAAGCTGTCTGGACGCGGAGCTGTTTTCCGGGAAGATAAAAAAGATTCTCACCTGGTTTGCTTTTATAATGCTGGGCGTCTCGGTTATTTTCAATGTCAGCGCGTTTTTAACCGGTGCCGCCGCTGTGTTCAGCTCATGGCTCGGCCTCTCGCGGACCGCCGGTATGCTTATCTTCTATGTGCTCGGCGCGGGCGTGGTCTTTGTGGGCCTCAAGCTCGTGGGCATCTGCGAGAAAATTGCTGTTGGCTCCATGGTGGGCGTGGTTCTTGTGCTGCTTGTCGCAACGCTCAGGAATGATACAAGTCCCCTGCCCGGCGGCTGGCATGGTATGGGCAACGCTCTCGCGCTTTTCAGCATGATTGCCTTCTCCCTCTCTGCTGTCATGAGCACGCCGCAGGTTGTCAAGGGTCTGGACGGTGATGTCAAGAAGATACGCGCCGCCATCGTGACCGGACTTGCAATAAATGCCAGCCTTATCCTGCTCATCACTGTCATGACGCTTATAGGCACCGGTAAAAACATCACGCAGGACGGAGCTCTCGTCGACCTTTCCAACCAGCTTGGCGGCTGGGTCAGCGTTGTAGGCTATGTGTTTACCCTCCTGGCGCTTGCAACATCCTTCTGGGCAAATACCCTCAACCTGCGCGATATCGTCAATGAGCAGACCCATCTTGGAGAGCGTGTGAGCTGGCTCGCCGCCTCTCTTCCCTGCCTGATTCTCGCCTTCTTTGGCCTTACAAGCTTTGTTGGCCTGACCCGCTTTGCAAGCGTCATTCAAGTGCTCACAGGTCTCGGAATCATCATTGCCTATAACCTCTCCCGCAAGCGCAAAGGAGAATCACGCATTATAGGGGTCTTTGGCTCGCTGCCGTTTCAAATCATCGTTGCCCTCTGCTCGATTCTCTCCACAGTCGGCGCCCTTGTTCCGGTGAAGTGATATGAAAAAAATCGTCAAAACAGGACTTATAGCCGGTGCATTTTTAACCGAAGAAATTTACAGGTATATTTTCTGCCGTAATGGCTCCCCAATCCTAAACCGCCTTTTTGACAAAAAGGGCCATGAGGACGGATATTATGAATTTCGGGACTCATCTGCTGACAGGCTCAGAGCCACACCGCAGCAACGCTTTTATATCTTTTCCCGCCGCGGCTGCCGTCTCAGCGGGCATTATATCCGCTGCGGCGGCGATGGGCGGCGCATCGCCTTCATTGTCCACGGCTATCGCTCAGAGCACGCGGAAACCGCCGGAATGTTCTTAGACTATTACCGCAGCCGGGGCATAGATGTCTTCGCGCCGGACAATACGGCCGCCGGAGAGAGCGAGGGGCATCTCATCGGCTTTGACGTGTATGAGAGTCAGGACTGCCTCGACTGGATTGACTTTTTGCGAAAAAAATTCGGGCCGGATGTGCAAATCATCCTTCACGGCTTTTCTATGGGCGGCGCAACGGTGCTCAAAATGAGCGATAAGTGCCCGGAGAATGTTAAGTTCATTGTCTCCGACAGCGGATACATGGACGCGGACTGCATTTTTAAAGCCCGCCTTGGCATACTCAAAGAGCCAATGAATATTATAAACCGCCTTGTCGCGGGCTACTTTATGGCCGATACCTCCGTTATTTCCTCCCTTGAACGCTCGTCAGTTCCCATTCTCTTTGTCCACGGCACAGAGGACAGGACGGTCACATTCGCGCAGGGCGAGGAGCTTTACAGGCTCTACGGCGGCGAGAAGGACTGCCTTTTCCCGGAAAACACGCGCCACATTGAGAGCATGTATACCTCCGGTGAGGACTATTCCCGAAAGCTTGATAATTTTATAGAAAAATACATTCGGAGATAAATTTGCAATGAAAAAACATCTTTTTCTGACCGGCGTGTCTGGCAGCGGAAAATCAACGCTGATAAACGAGGTTTTGGGTGAGCGGCTCTCCTCTGCCGGTGGTTTTGTGACCCTCCGGCAAACGGATGATGCCGGGAAGCTGCTGGGCTTTGACATTCTGCCCGCCTGCGCCGCGGGCGGCGTTGAGGGCTTTGAGCCGCAGCGGATACTGGATTACACCGTAAAGCCTCCAAAGGCTTTTACGGAGGTTTTTCGCAGCTATGGCGTACAGCTTCTGGACGAAGCGCAGTACTACCCCTTTTCCGTCATTGATGAATTTGGCGGCTTTGAGATAATCGTTCCCCAGTTTCGCGCAAAGCTTGCGGAGTTTCTCTCCTATGACCAGCCAATCATCGGCGTTATAAAAGGCGCCGAAAACGCCGAGCAGCTCCGGCGCAGTCTGGGCCTTGGCGAGAAATACACCGCCTTTTACAGCCGCCTCAAAGCCGCTCTGGAGGGCAACAGCCAGACAATGATTGTTGACCTCTCCTCAATGGACAACGACACCGCAAGGAGTCTTGTGAGCCAGTGGGCAGATGAATATTGCTGACGGCTTGCTGCTGTGATTATATTAATTTTAAAAGAACTTCAATATCCCCCAGGGGGGCTTGTAGAATCAGTATAAAAAATCGTATATTACTTAAAGACAAAATCAGACCTGACAGCTTGGAGGCCCGCAATGCACATTCCCGAAGAAGAAATATATTACCACGACCACGGCGATGGTCATATTCATGCCCATACCCTTGGGCATGAGCACAGCCACGCTGACGGGCATGGACATACGCACACACAGACCAAGGCAGTTATAAACCGCCTTGCAAGAGCAATCGGACACCTGGAGTCCGTCAAGCGCATGGTGGAGGACGGGCGCGACTGCTCGGAGGTTCTGGTACAGCTTGCCGCTGTCCGCTCAGCGCTAAACAATACGGCGAAGGTTATATTAAAGGACCATCTTGACCATTGTATTAACTCCGGCTGTGCGGATGCTCAGGAGCAGATGAAGGCGCTCAACGATGCCATAGACAAGTTCATGTCATAAAGCCAAAAAAGCACGGGCATAGCCCGTGCTTTTTCAATCGTATTTGCCGTTTTTTTCTCTGTAATTTCTCAGCGCAATATTGAGCGCCGCGCCGATATAGATTATCTGACAGCAAATAAACAGCCAGAACATCAGCAGGATAATCGACGCGAGAGAGCCATAGACCAACGGGTATTTTGCCGACGCGCCAATAAATATAGAAAACACAAGGCTCATCACAACAATGCCTATTGCGGCCGCAAACGCCCCAGGAAAGGTTCTGTATCTGTCGGTTTTTCGCTTGGAAAGGACATATATAGCCCAGATAAGCAGGAAAAAGATGCCGCCCAGCAGCAGAAAACGCAGCCAGTTCCACGAGCTGCTGATATCAACGAAAGGCACAACACTGTTTATAAGAGCGAGAATGTCTTTTCCCAGAAGGATAACCAGAAGCGAAAAATATATGCCTGCAAGGAACATCAGGGAGAATACAATGCTGAAAATAAAATACATAAAGCCCTGAAAGCGCTGCCCGCCCTGCATGTCGCCTATGGTCGCCTGTATGCTGCGAAAGGCAGCCGAGGCGGAGGTTATCAAGACGGCGAGACCGGCTGCCAGCATGGCATTGGAATAGCTCGTATAGACATAATCCATAAAATCATTGACTATGCCAATAACCTGCGGCGTCCAGAGCCGGGAAATAAAGCCCAGCGCATCCACCGCCCGCTGGTAGTTGCTGCCAAGGAGCGTATACAGGCAGATTATCAGCGGAAAGACGGAAAAGGTCAGGTAATATGACAGTGCGGCCGAGGCACGCGGAATACTGTTTTTGTTGAAAACTTTCACGAACTCTTTGACAAAGAGCAGAAATTTCTTGAACATAATACCGCCGTTTACCAGAAAAAGCTCCTCATTTCAGAGGAGCTTTTTTGTTTTTTTACTCTGACTTACTTGGTGTTGAAAATCTTGAAGATGCTGTCAAAGGGATCCTCAGGGGGAGTCTCGGTGCTCTCGGTTATCTCGGGCACAGCAGCGGCAGCAGCCTTCTCAGCGGCGCCGGTAAAGAGGCCCTGGGGCTTTTCCTTTACGACTGGCGCAGCAGCCTCGGCAGCCTGAGCGGCGGGCGCATCTTCAAAGCCGGTGGCAATAACAGTCACGCGGATCTCGTCCTGCATTGTCTCATCAAAGGTCGCGCCGAAGATGATGTTGGCATCGGGGTGGGCGGCCTCCTGGACGAGGTTTGCGGCAGCCTCAACATCCTCAAGGCCCATATCCTCGGAGCCGGTGATGTTGATAAGAACGCCGCGGGCACCGTTGATGGAGGTCTCCATCAGGGGGCTTGCAACCGCCATGCGGGCGGCATCCTCAGCCTTGCCCTTACCGGCGGCATGGCCGACGCCCATGTGGGCAAAGCCGGCATCCTTCATGATGCAGGTGACATCGGCAAAGTCAAGGTTAATGAATCCGGTGTTCTTAATAAGGTCGGAAATGCTGGTGACAGCCTGGCGCAGAACATCGTCAGCAATTTCAAAAGCGTTTGCAAGAGTGACCTTCTGGTCGGTGGCATACTTGAGTCTGTCGTTGGGGATAATGAGCAGGGAGTCAACTCTGCCCAGCATATCCTTTATACCGGCGTTGGCCTGATCCATGCGGCGCTTACCCTCAAACTTGAAGGGCTTGGTGACAACGCCGACGGTAAGTATCCCGGCCTCGCGGGCAATCTCAGCCACGGTGGGTGCAGCACCTGTGCCGGTGCCGCCGCCCATACCGGCGGTAATAAAGACCATGTCCGCGTCCTCTATGGCTTTGGCAATGTTATTGCGGCTTTCCTCCGCGGAACGCTTGCCGATCTCAGGATCGGAGCCCGCGCCCTGGCCACGGGTCATCTTTTCACCGATCTGAAGCTTCTGATCGGCGTTGGAGACTGCCAGCGCCTGCTTATCGGTGTTTATCGCGATAAACTCCACGCCCTGAGTCCCTGCTTTAACCATTCTGTTGACAACATTGTTGCCGGCGCCGCCGACGCCGACCACCTTTATCGTTACAACATTCTCCGGCCCTGTTTCGGCTTTAAAGTCCATAATATTGCCTCCCTGATTTTATCTAATCACAAAAGTGAATGTATATCTCCTGAAAACAGCCTGCTGCGGACGAAAAAAACAATTCGCCCCCATCAGTGTCAGTGGGTCTATATTATTACATTTTTTGCTCCGGGTCAATAGTTTTTTTGGCTCAGCGCAATATTTTTGTAAACATTTTGTAATTTAGCTCAAATTAAGCGCTCAATACGGGCTAAAATGCCCTGTTACGCCGTCGGAAACGTCAATTATGCCTGTGTCCCCTTCTAAAAGCTTGTCCATAACGGCCACAAACATACCAAATTTATGCTCAATATTTTCCGCGTTTCCCAATATAACCGTGAACTTACCGTTATATGCAAACTCAACCGCGGAGGTATCCGTCATATCAAGCTTTGTGACGCCGCTGTTAAGGCCGCGCGCTTCCATCTGAAACAGTATCTCCGCAAGCTGATCAACCACCGCCTGATTATCGTCCGCCGTTGTGAGCGTCTCGCCAATGTACAGCGTTCCGGGGTCAAGACCAATAACGGGAATCATATCCGCAGTCTCTCCTTCGGCGGCCTTGCCAAGCACCTTGCAGCTATGGTCAAGCGTCCACTGCTCGTCACCCAGCTCAAGATAGGCAAGCGCCGTGCTCTCAACGACGTTTATGACCACCTTATTCGGCAGGCTTCTTTCAACGGAAACCTGCTCAACATAAGGCAGCTTTGCAAACACGCGGCTGACCGCGGAAAAACGGTCAAAGAAGAACAGGTTATCTCCCTCTTCTATATCAATCGCGCGTATTATTTCAGTGTCGGTATAGTGTGTGTTGCCTTCCACCGTAATATCAGACACGCGGAAGAAAACACTCATTACAAATATCGCTGTAACTACGACCAAAAAGAACATCAGCGGCCCGCTGAGGCTGCCCTGACGGCGCTTTGGCTGTCTGTTCTCTCTGCCTCTCTCATCAGAGGCGAAGTCTCTATGCATTGGCTGAGCCATGGCTGTCTCCATTCATAAGTAAAAATCAGTATTCAAGGTAAATATCCGCTCCAAGTGAGCGCAGGCGCTGGTCAAAGCGCTCATATCCACGGCAGACATGCCCGTCGTCACAGATAATCGTCTCCCCCTCGGCGGAGAGCCCGGCGACAATCATCGAAGCGCCGCCGCGAAGGTCAGTCGCCGTCAGTGCCGCGCCGTGCAGGCAGTCAACACCCCATATCTCCGCAATGTTGCCCGAAACGGTGATATCCGCGCCGAGTCTGCGCAGCTCCGCCACCTGACGGTAGCGGTTTTCAAAGATGTTCTCAATTATGACGGTTTTGCCGGCGGCCTTCAAAAGCGCTGCCATCAAAACCGGCTGTGCGTCCGTCGGAAAGCCTGGATACGGTGCGGTGGAAATCTCCCCTGCGGAGCGGAGTCTGGCGCGGGAAATTATCCGGACAGACCTGTCTGAGCTTATTATATCACAGCCAGCCTGATTTAGGAAGTAGAGAACAGTAGAAAAATGTGAAGGATCTATGCCGCGCAGCTCCACATCTCCCCCTGTCGCGGCGGCAGCGCAGGCGACAGTTGAGGCAACTATCCTGTCTGGTATTATCCGCTGAGCGGCCCTCGCCCTTCGCTGCATGCCTGATATGGTCACCGTGTCGCTTCCCGCGCCGCGAACATCCGCGCCTATTGCCCGCAGATAGTTTTGCAGCGCAAAAATCTCCGGCTCACGGGCAGCACCATGGATGACCGTCTCCCCTTTCGCGGCGCAGGCGGCAAGCATGATGTTCTCCGTGGCCCCGACGCTCGGAAACGGAAGCAGTATATCCGCCCCGTGGAGGTTTTTCGAGCGGCAGTAAATTTCGCCCTTATCCTCCTCTATCTCCGCGCCCATCTCCCGCAGAGCAGACAGGTGCAGGTCGATTGGCCGCTTTCCAAGCTGGCAGCCGCCCGGCAGGGAGAGGTACGCCTCGCCGCAGCGGGCAAGCATGGCGCCCATGAAAATAACCGAGGAGCGCATTTCAAGCATGAGCGAGTGCGGTATGCTGTTGCAGGAAAGACCGGTTGAGTCTATGTAAACATCGCCGCCCCGCTGCTCCGCCGTGCAGCCGAGGTGCCGCAGGATACGCAGCGCCGCGTCAACATCTTTAAGCTGCGGCACATTAAAAAGCTCGCTCTTCGCGGGGCAGATTATAGTAGCCGCTATAATAGGGAGCGACGCATTTTTCGAGCCCTGAACAAAGCAAACGCCATCAAGTCTGCTTCCGCCCTTAATATGCCATATATCCATTAAAATACCCCCCGTGCATTCATATCAAGCCATACTATGCAGCAGGGGGTGTTTTTGCCAATATTTTACTTGTTGAGCATATCGAGTATAACGCCGCAGATGCGGTCTGTCGCGTCTGTGACGGCAAGGGAGGACATTGCCTTGGCCATGCTCTCAAGCGCGGCAGAGTCGCTCAGGAGAGCTTTAACGGTGTCAAGCAGGCTCTGCGCGTCAAACTCTCCCTCAAGCAGCACTTTTGCGCCGCCCGCCTTTTCGAGCACTCTCGCATTTTTCTCCTGATGGTTGTTGGTCACATTTGGCGAGGGGACGAACACCGTGGGCTTGCCGAGGAAGGTGAGCTCCGATATTGTTGACGCCCCGGCGCGGCAGAGGATAAGGTCGGCCGCCGCCATGACTCTGGGCATGTCGTAGATATACTCCCGGATATCCGCGCCGCAGTCGCTTTTGAGCTTTTCGGGGTCGCCGAGTGTTTCCATCATACCCTCATAATAGCGCTTACCGGCGGAGTGAATAAAGTAGAAATCCTGCTGCCCCCGCATGAGCGGCAGCATTTGGGAGACTATCTCATTCATATGCCCCGCGCCTAAGGAGCCCCAGACCGAGAGCACCAACGGCTTATCCGGGTCAAGCCCCAGCTCAGCCTTGGCTTTGCTCTTTGAGTAATCCGCGAAAGCGCCCCTTACCGGCGTTCCCGTCACGGTGACGCTGCCGACTGCACCATAAGCTTCCCTGCTCTCCTCAAAGCCCACCATCACCCGGTCAACATGGCCGGAGAGGAGCTTCGTTGTAAGCCCCGGCACGGCGTTGCTCTCGTGAATGGCGGTGGGAATGCCCATTGATGAGGCGGCCTTCAGCACAGGATAGCAGACATAGCCGCCGGTGCCGATAACGGCATCGGGCTTAAATTCGGCAATTATCTTCTTTGCCTCTTTGGTGGAGACAAGGACGTTTTTCAGCGTTTCAATATTATGCTTTATTGCCGAAAGGCTCTTGCCGCGGCTGATATTGGTTATTTTCAGCGGCTTTATTTCATAGCCCTCCCGCGGGACAAGCTCCATCTCCATCTTTCCCTCCGCGCCGAGGAAAAGTATGCCGCAGTCCGGCATCAGCTCTCTAAGCCGCCCGGCAACGGCAAGCGCTGGGTTAATGTGTCCGGCGGTTCCGCCGCAGGTAAGGATAAAATTCATTTTGTTTATACCTCTTTCTCCAATATGTCTCGCGATGCGCTGAGTATTATCCCCATCTCTCCAAGCTGAATAAGAAGCGCAGTGCCTCCATAGCTGAAAAACGGCAGGGATATACCCGTGCACGGTATAAGATTCGTGACAACAGCCACATTCAAAAACACCTGTATCGCGAGCAGCGTTGTGATACCCGCGCAGGTTAAAAACGAAAACCTGTCCCGGCAGTGCAGGGCTATCCAGTATCCCCGGATAATGAGCAGTGCAAACAGCACCAGCACCAGCGCCGCGCCTATAAAGCCCAGCTCCTCACACCAGACGGAGAAAATAAAGTCGTTATGCTCCTCCGGCAGATACAGAAACTTCTGGCGGCTCCCGCCGAGCCCCAGACCGCTTATGCCGCCGGAGCCGACGGAATAGAGCGACTGGACAATCTGATACCCCTCGTCCGAGGAGCTTGAAAATGGGTCGCGCCAGGTGTTTATCCTCGATGAGGCATAGGGAAACAGCGTCAGCAGGACCGCCAGCGCGCCCCCGGCCACGCCGAAGGCGGCCGCAAACCAGCCGAGGCGCACCCCGCCCAAAAACATCATTACCGCGCCAATGGCCAGAATGATGATGGAGGCGGAAAAATGCGGCTCCAATATTAACAGCCCGACAATCAATACAAGCACGCCCGCAAAGGGCAAAATACCATATCTGAAGGTTTTCATCTTGCCCCGGAAGCAGCAAATCATCGCAGAAAAAACGAGGATAACCGCAACCTTAGCAAGCTCTGATGGCTGGAGCGTAAGCCCGCCTATGCCGAGCCAGCGTCGGGCGCCGTTGGCTTTTACGCCGATTATCGGCACAAGCAGCAAAAGAACAAGGGTCAGTGCCATAAAGTGATAGGCAAAGCGCCGGTAAAAGTTCATCGGAAACCGCGAGGCAATGAGCATGGCCGCGATACCGACAGACGCGAATACAAGCTGGCGGATAAAATAATACGCGGGGTTTCCGCCGGTTTCATTCGCGGTGTCATAATACGCCCTTACGTAGCTCGAGGAGAGCACCATTATAACACCCATTGCCAGCAGAAGCAGCACCAGAAGAAAAAAGCTCATGTCAAAGCCGGCCCGACGGCTTTTTAGCTCCGACAAAGAAAGGCCGGTGAGGCGGGCGCTGTCATAGCGCATTTTTCCACCTCCCGACCATTCAAAGCATTATACGGGGAACCGATTATAGACCCCTATAAATGATATGATGGCGAAAGCCAAAGATATGCCTGAAAACAGGAAAAAGAGCTCTTTTTCTTTCCACTTTTTTCCTGTCCATCCGCCCATCTCAAGGTGGTGATGAAACGGAGCCATTTTGAAAACGCGCTTGCCGTGGCTGAGCTTGAAATAACCTATCTGAATAATATCGGACAGGGTTTCGACGATATATATAATGCCCAGTGTGATAAGAATAAGGGGCATGTCGTAAGCAAAGGCCATAGCCGCGATAGCGCCGCCCAGGAAGAGAGAGCCGGTGTCCCCCATGAACACCTTGGCGGGGTTGAAATTATACAGCAGAAAGCCCATAAGGCCGCCCACAAGAGCGCTGGCGAATATGCCAAGCTCAAGATACGCCTCGCCCCACCTGTATGTAACCACAACAAAGAACAGGCACACGGGGATAGAGGTCCCGGCGGCGAGTCCGTCTATACCGTCTGTGATGTTGACAGCGTTGACCGTTCCGACGATGACGAAAGCGGCAAAGACAAAATACAGCCACTCCGGCATATGGATGGTCACATTGAAAAACGGGACATAGAGGCTTGGCCGCAGATAGCCTATCTGCCGCATGAGCAGAACGAAAACCAGCGCGGCCACAAGCTGAAGCAGAAACTTCATCTTCGCAGTAAGGCCAAGATTCTGTTTCTTTTTAACCTTCTCCCAGTCATCCAGGAAGCCGATAGCGCCGAAAACCAGAGCAAACACCAGCACAAAAATATGCACAAAGTTACCGTGGAGCATGGCGTCAAAGCCCACAGTCAGGCAGACAAAAATCGCCGCCGCGATAAACATCACGCCGCCCATGGTTGGCGTGCCGTTTTTTATCATATGCCAGGACGGGCCGTCCTCTTTTATTGCCTGTCTGGCCTTTTCCTTCATAAGCCAGGGTATATACCAGCTGCCGAAGGCAGTTGCGAACAAAAACGCCAAAACAAAGGCGGTTATCAGCTTTATCGTCATGTTATTCTCCACCTATATATTTAAGTGCCCTGAAACAATCTCTCTCTCGTCCATATGACGCTTTTCATGGCCGACTATCTGGTAGTCCTCATGTCCTTTACCGGCGAGTAATATTACATCACCTTGCCCCGCGTTGTCAAGTGCCCAGCATATTGCCTGCTCCCTGTCGGTGATAACTTTATGAGGAACATCACCTGAACCGAGGCCGGGAAGAATTTCCGCGATGATGGCGTCCGGGTCCTCCGTGCGCGGGTTATCGCTGGTCACAATAACAAAATCTGCGTTTTCAGCGGCGATTCTGCCCATGATGGGGCGCTTTACCCTATCCCTGTCGCCGCCGCAGCCAAAGAGGCAGATGAGCCGCCCTCTGGTAACGCTCTTGAGGGTCTTGAGTACCTTCTCAAGCGCGTCCGGCTTGTGAGAATAATCAATAATAACCGAATAGTCTCTCATGGTCGGAACAATCTCCAGCCGTCCCTTCACGCCCTCGGCGCTTGAAAGCGCGTCGGCGCACTGCTCAAGACTCAGGCCCAGCGCAAGCCCCGTTCCAATAACCGACAGAGCGTTATAAACCGAGAACATCGCCGGAATTGCGAGGCGGCATGGAACGCGCTGGTCTTTGTACACCGCGTCAAAGCTGACGCCGGACGCACTGAGGGAAACATTATCGGCAAAAAGCTCCGCGCTTTTATCTAACGTTGAATAGCCGATGGCCTTGCAGCGCTTCCCCGCTTTCATTACCTGCACGTGCTCATCGTCAAGATTGAATACACCGTTTTCACAGCGGTCAAACAGCAGGCTCTTGGCTCTGGCGTATTCATCCATCGTGCCGTGAAAATCCAGATGGTCCTGACTGAGGTTTGTGTACACCGCGACGTCGTAGTGTATGCCCGCGACCCTGTCAAGCACAAGCGAGTGGGAGGAGACCTCCATCACAAGATGGGTGCAGCCCTCATCCGCCATGCGGCGAAAGAGCATTTGCAGCTCGTAGCTCTCCGGGGTGGTGCGCTCGGAGTGCATCATCTCATCGCCTATCATGTTGCCGTTTGTGCCGATAAGCCCGACCTTCGCGCCAAGCTCCGTCTCGAGCATGTGCTTTATGAGGTAGCTGGTGGTGGTCTTGCCGCTGGTGCCGGTGATGCCAATCATCACCATTTGCGACGCGGGATTTCCAAAAAACTCCCGGCTTGCAAGCGCCAGCGCACGGCGGCAGTCATCCGTCTGCACATACACCCCGCAGTCTTTAGGGATATCCTGACACAGCACGGCGGCTGCCCCCTGCTCAAGGGCCTTCGGGATAAACCTGTGCCCGTCGGATTCAAAGCCCTTAATGGCCACAAAAAGGTCGCCCTTTTTGACCTGCCTTGAGTCATAGCATATGCCGCTTATCTCCGTGTCCATATCGGCGGCGGCACTGAGTATATTAACATTTTTCAGTATTTCCGAGAGCTTCATTGTTTCTCCAATCAATATTTGCCAAGCATGGAATCATCATCGCTTATAAGCGACACCGCAATAACCGTGCCATGGTCCAAAAGTGTGCCCTCAGCGATGCTCTGACTGCTGACAAGCTGCCTGTCGCCATCAAGCACGGGGCTTATTGTCTGTATGTATAACCCGTAATACGAAAGGGTGTCTCTCGCCTGATTATAGCTCATACCCGTCACATCAGGCAAGCTCTCCTGCTCTGTCGAGGGCTCCGCCCCTAAGTATACTATCACCTGTGTGCCTGAGGCAAGAGTGCTTCCCGCTTTCGGGAGCTGATTTGTGACGGTATCGCCAGTTCCAATGGTCCGATATGCGAGCTTTGCCCCCTCAAGGCGCTCTATCGCCTTTCCAAGGCTCTGCCCGGTTAATGAGGGCATTTGAGTGTCCCCCGCGCTTTCTTCATCACGCTCAGGCTCAACGCCAAGATATGGCAGAATGTCCGCCATCATGTTGCCAACAACCGGTGCCGCCATCTGTCCGCCGCTTACATATATGCCGGACTCATTTGACGGCGTGTCGAGAAAGACAAGAATTGCAATTTGCGGGTCATCAGCCGGGGCAAAGCCGATGAAGGAGACAATATACTGCTTCTCCCCTGTCTGCGCCTCAAGGCTGACCTTTTCGCTGGTGCCTGTCTTGCCGCCGATGCGGTATCCGGCCACAGCGGCGTTTCGCCCTGTGCCGTCCTTCGGGTCGCCGACTACTTTTTCAAGTATCTGGCGGACTGTTTCGCTCGTCTCGGCGCTGATGACCTGGCGCACCATGGCGGGCTTGCGCTCATAAGCAACGCTGCCATCTGGGTTTAGCATTGAGCTGACGACATAGGGCTGCATGAGCTTTCCGCCGTTTACGCAGGCGCTGACCGCTGTTATAAGCTGCAAAGGGGTTATAGTAAAGGTCTGGCCAAATGAAGCCGCCGCGAGCTGAGAGAGGTTTTTCGGTGAGCAGAAGGTGTTTTTGCTCCACCAGATGCTGCCGCTCTCGCCGGAGAGGTCGATGCCCGTTGTGGCCGTCAGATTCTCGTCCGGGTCGGCAGACTGGTTGAGAAAGCCAAAGGCCTCGCAGTATTTATAAAAAGTTTCCGCTCCGACACGCTGGCCGATGTTGACAAACGCGGCGTTGCATGAGTGCTGCACCGCCTGCGTCAGATTTTGCGAGCCGTGGCCGGTGGTTTTCCAGCAGCGAATAGGCGTTGTTCGCCCCAGAACGTTCACGCTGCCGCCGCAGTAAAAGCTGTCATCAAGGCTGACTGCCTTTTCCTCCAGCGCCATGGAGAGCGTGATTATCTTGAAGGTCGAACCGGGCTCATAGGTGTCCGACAGGGCCTTATTGCGCCACTGCTTCATCTGCGCCGCGCTCAATAGCTGCTGCGCCTCTTCCTCAGTGGCGGCGCCGTCAATGGCGGACTGCGCCTCGTCGCTAACATCGAGAAAATTGTTAAGGTCGTAATTATCAAGAGAGGCCATCGCAAGAATTGCCCCGGTGTTCACATCCATGGCGATAGCGCCTGCGCCGTTCTGGATGTCGTAATCGTCCACGGCCTGCTTGAGGTGCTTTTCTATGTAAAACTGAATCGTTGAGTCAATGGTCGTCACAAGGTCGTAGCCGTCCTTGCCGGGGTAATACTCCTCAAACTGGCTGAAGAGCAGGTCTGTCCCGAAGGCATTGGTCGCACGGACTGTCCTTCCTGTGCTTCCGCGCAGGGCGCTGTCATAGCGCGCTTCTATCCCCTCAAGGCCGTAATTATCCGTGCCGACAAAGCCGATGAGGTGGCAGCCAAGTGAGGAATTGGGGTAATAGCGCTTGGTGTCTGTCTCAAGGCGCACACCGCGCAGGGAGTTTTCGGTTTTGAAGCGGCGAACCTCGTCCGCCTTGTCCTGCTCGACCTTCCGGGCGACCGTCACATACCATGAGCCTGTTCTTGACGCCTTTTCCAGTATATCATCATAGTCAAGCCCAAGTATATCTGAAAGCCCACTTGCGATGAGCTCCTTGTCCTCACTGTACATTTCGATCTCGGCGGGGCTGAGATAAACATTGTCAACACTGGCGCTCACGGCAAGGGGCAGCATATTCCTGTCATAAATTGAGCCGCGCGCAGCGGCAGTGGGAGCCTCGCGGAGCTGCTGCTCGATGGCAAGGCCCTCATAATATTCATGGTCCACTATCTGCAATTTATACAGGCGCAGCAGAAGCACCAAAAACAGCACCACGCCGAATACAGCCATAAGCACAATGGTTCTGCGCAGCATCTGTCTGTTCGGACCGGGCCCAACGGGCATATTTTCACTTTTATCACGCATGGCACGCCCTCACTTGAATATATAATTCCGCTCTATATATATTCAACGGCGCTTAAAAATACGCCATGCGCGGTTTAATCTAAGTCAATATAATAAATCTGCGAAGGGCTGCATGGCTGCATACCCAGCTCCCCGCTTGCATAGACCTCAAGCTCCTCAAGGCTGATACTGTTGTCATACTCGGCGCATAAGAGCTCGTTTTCCGCCTTCACAGCCTCCGCTTCTTGCCGCAGGCTGGCGGCCTCATCGTTTACGGCGGCTGTTTTTATATTTGTCAGCAATGTAAACACTATAAGCAGCGCCGAAAAGCACAGGCCCACCGCTCTAAATAAGGTCTCATTAAGCTGCTTTGTATAACTCATTTTCACACTCTTTCAGCGACACGGAGCTTCGCGCTTCTTGAGCGTGGATTTCTCTCTATTTCCTCCTCGCTTGGAAGTATGGGCTTTCTGCGCACGCTTTTTAAGGTCTGCACAAAGCCGCAGGTGCATATGGGGGCCTCTCTGGGGCAGGTGCAGCCGTTTTCTCTGGCAGCAATGCCGGATTTGACTATTCTGTCCTCAAGAGAGTGGAAGCTTATAACGCAGAGTCTGCCGCCGACGCTGAGCTTGTCCGGAGCAGTCTCCATCATCTGCCGCACAGCGCCAAGCTCATCGTTTACGGCGATGCGAATGGCCTGAAATGTGCGCTTTGCCGGGTGCTGCTTCTCTCTGAGCGCTGCGGCTGGCATCGCGCCGCGGATGATATCCGCAAGCTCTAAAGTCCGTTCAATCGGCTTCTCCTCACGCCGTGAGATGATTGCCGAGACAATGCGCTTTGCGTAGCGTTCCTCGCCGTAGTCAAACAAAACCCGCTCAAGCCTCGCCCTGTCCCAGCCATTTACAAGCTCATAGGCAGTGATGCCGCAGGAGGTGTCCATGCGCATATCAAGCGGTGCGTCGTTCATGTAGGAAAAGCCTCGCTCCGCCTCGTCAAGCTGCGGCGATGACACACCGAGGTCAAAGAGCATCCCGTCAACAGAGCTTATTCCCGCGTTATCCAGCAGCTCTGCCGCGTCAGAGAAATTGCCGTGTATCAGCGTGACCTTATCGCCAAACCGGGAGAGACGTTTTCCGGCGCGCTCAATGGCAGTTTCATCCCTGTCAATGCAGATAAGCCGCCCGCCTTTAAGACGGGAGGCTATCTCAAAAGAGTGACCGCCGAGGCCAAGTGTGCCGTCAAGGTAAGTCCCTTCCGGGTCAATGTTCAGGTTTTCTATACATTCATGCAAAAGCACGGGAATATGCACAGGTGTATCCATCAAAACTCAAGCTCCTCCATAACGGCGGCAATATTTTCGGGTGTAGTCTCAATTTTGTATATCTCGCTCCATGCGTCGCTGTCCCAAAGCTCGGCGTGGTTGTTGCAGCCAACGACAACCACATTTTTCTGAAAGCCCGCGTAGTCCCGCAGGTTCTGGGGGATCAGCGCGCGGCCCTGCGCATCAAGCTCGCAACGGGCGGCATAGGCGAAAAGCGGGCGCATCTTGCGCTGCTTTATATAGGGCATGGCGTTGACCTTATCGGAAAATGCCTTCCAGTTCTCGCAGCTATACAGGCACAGGCAGCGATCCATTGACAGCGTCACATAAAAAACATCGCCCAACTCATCCCTGAGCTTGGCCGGTATAAAAAGTCTGCCCTTGTTGTCAAGGGAGTGCTGATATTCGCCCGTCACCTGTGTTGCCTCCATTTCATTGGGAAATTAAACCATTTCCCACCACTTTCTACCACTTTCCTTTTTCATTATAGAGGGTGCAGTAGTAAAAAGCAAGCGAAACTTTTTGTCTTTTTCTTGTACTTTATTGCTACTTTTAGGCAGTAAAATACCCGCAGGCTTTTGCCTGCGGGCTGTAAGTGATTATTTATGTTATTCCTCATCCTCGGAAGGCTTGTTCTGCTTCTGGCGGGGCTGGGCGGGTGCCGACGCACCGGAGGCGGAAAACGCGCCGCGGGTGGCCTGAACCGTATTCAGAGCGCCGCTCAGGGCACTTTCGGCCTGACGCATCAAATCGTCCACATACTCGGAGGCGACGCGGCGCAGCTCCTTGGACTTAGCCTCAGCAGAGGCTATCATCTCGGAGCTTCTCGCCCTGGCAACGCGGATGACCTCCTGCTCCTCAACCATAGCGCGGGCCTTCTCCTCGGCGCTCTTGCGCATGGCCTCAGCCTCACGCTTGGCGTTGCCGATAAACTCATCCCTCGCGGCGACAAGGCGCTTTGCCTCCGCGATAGAGGCAGGCAGGCTTGCCTTGATGTCGTTAATAATCTCAATGGCCTTTTCCCGCTCGATGACGCACTTATCACTGCCCAGAGGCACGCCCCAGGCATCAGTCACCATACCGTACAGGATATCCAGCAATTCAATTACATCGTTGTTATCCATATTTATCTCCATTCCGACGTTAATCGTGTATAGTGCGTTTCACACTATTTTCTCCAAAAAGCCGCCTTGCGCTCAATATCGCCAATTATCTCATCCGGCACAAGGCCCTTGAGGTCAGCCCCGTAGAACGCCATCTCGCGCACCACCGAGGAGCTGAGGAAAGTATATTTCTCGCTGGCGGTTAAAAACATAGTCTCGAGCTCGGGATTGATGTTCTTGTTGATGAGGTTCATCTGGAACTCATATTCAAAGTCCGACGCTGCGCGAAGGCCCTTGACAATAACCGCGCCATCGTACTTTCGCGCGTACTCGGCCAAAAGCCCGGACCAGCAGTCCACCTTTACATTGGGATACTTCGCCACCACGCGCGAGCACATGTCTATTTTCTCCTCAACGGTGAACATAGGGTTTGGCTTCATGGTGTTATTCATGACGCAGACGATGACCTCATCAAAAATCTGCGCGGTGCGGCGAATAATGTTCAGGTGACCCAGGGTAATGGGGTCAAAGCTTCCGGGGCATATTGCTATCCTCATTGGTCCGTTTCCTTTGTGTATATGCCGATTTTCACCTTGCCATAGCAGTACTCCCGGCACTTTTTATAAGGGGCTGTCATATCCGGCAAAGTCAGTTCCCGGCGAATCTCGCAAACTATTATACCACCATCCGACAAGATGTCAATCAAATTGACGGTTTTTAGCACCGATTCGTACAAACCGGAGTCATAGGGCGGGTCAACAAAAATGATATCGAACTTTCCGCAGTGCCGCAGGTATTCAATGGCGTCTGATTGGAGAACAGTCCCCTTCAGGCCGCAGCTTTTGAGGTTATCCTTCACTATGCCCACAGCCTCGCGGCTCTGGTCTACAAACACCGCCTCCGCCGCCCCCCGGCTGAGGCATTCAATGCCGAGCTGCCCCGTCCCGGCAAACAGGTCGAGCACTTTCCGGCCAGGGATATCAAACTGAATTATATTGAAAACTGCCTCTTTCACATTGTCCGTCGTCGGGCGGATATCATAGTCCGGGGGCGTTTTCAGCTTCCGGCCTCTGGCGGTCCCGGTTATAACTCTCATGTTTCGTCCTCCCCTTTGTGGAAATAATCATAGACGGACTGTGCCGCGTTCTTCGGCACGCAGGCACACAGCTCCTCCAAGTCAGCCTCTCTAACAGCCTTGACAGACTTGAAATGCTTTATAAGGTCGTTTCGCCGTTTGGGGCCGACGCCTGGGATCTTATCAAGCGTTGAGCCATAGCTCTCCGCGCGCAGGGAGCGCTGATATTCAATGGCGCTGCGGTGCGTCTCCTCCTGAATATTGCCGATGAGCGAGAATACCGCCTGATTTGAGTTTATCCCTATCTCATGCCCGGCGGAGTTAATAAGGGCGCGTGTGCGATGTCTGTCGTCCTTGACCATGCCGAATATCGGGAGCTTTATTCCCAGCTCACGCAAGGCATCCTCCGCCACAGCCGCGTGGTTCGCGCCGCCGTCGATAAGCAGCAGCTCCGGCAGCGGGGCAAAGCTCTTGTCCCCGTCCACATAGCGCTTGAAGCGGCGGTATACCGCCTGTCTCATGCTGGCATAGTCGTCCCGTATCTCGAGCTCCTTTATGCGGAATTTTTTATAATCGCGCTTTAACGGCTTTGCGTCCACAAACACGGTCATCGCCGCGACAATGCCCGTATCGCCGAGGTTTGATATATCAAAGGCTTCAATTCGTTTTGGAAACTCCGGCAGCTCCAGCGCCTTTTGCAGCCATTCAAGGGTTTTGCTGCGCCGCTGAGAGGCGGTGGTGCGCCGGCGTATCTCCTCCTGCGCGTTAAGTGCCGCGCTCTTTATAAGCCGCAGGCGCTCGCCCCGCTGCGGATACTCAATATGCACTCTGTGCCCGCACTGCTCCGAGAGCAGATTTTCAAGGCCCTCCCTGTCCTCAAGCTCACAGGGCAGGAGGATAGTTTTTGGAATAGACACCCTGGGCACGGTGTAAAACTGGCGCACAAGCTCAGATATCGCTGAGCTGTCATCCTCCAAGGGCTCGTCGAACATCTCAACATCTTTTGCGGCAAGATTGCCGTCCACAAAGTGAAGAACCGTAAAGCAGCTCTTCGCCCCGCGGCAAAAGCCTATGGCATCAGTGTCGGAAAAAGCGGTGAACACCACTCTCTGCTTGTTCGCAAGGCTCTCTATGGCCCGGAGCCTGTCGCGAAGCTCCGCCGCCTTTTCAAAGCGCAGCTCCTCGGCCGCCTGCTCCATCTGGGAGCGGATGTCGTCAATAAGCTCCTCGCCCTTACCGTCCAAAATAAGCGATGCCTGCCGCATACGGCCGCGGTAGTCCTCGGCGTCACAATCCTTTAAACACCAGCCGGCGCAGGTGCCCATGTGGTAATTGAGGCATGGGCGGGCCTTGCCGATATCCCGCGGAAACTTTCTTGAGCAATCCGGCAAGAGCAGAGCCTTGCTGACGGTGGATATAATATCCCGCGTCTGGCTTCTGCCGCCAAAGGGGCCGAAGTATTTGGCGTCATCCTTTTGCGGATGGTTTACCAGACTCATGGCCGGGTACTCGCTTTTAACATCCATACGGATAAAGGGATAGCCCTTATCATCCTTCAAAAGAATATTATACCGGGGCTTGTGTCGTTTTATCAGGGAGTTTTCAAGCACCAGCGCCTCAAACTCGCTCGAAGCGACGATGACATTGAAATCCGCCACCTTCTCGACCATTGCCGCGACCTTGGGCAGATGCTCCCCGTGAAAATAGCTGCTGACGCGGTTCTTGAGCTTTTTTGCCTTGCCGACATATATGACTTCCCCGTCCTTATCCAGCATGATATACACGCCCGGAAGCAGAGGCAGGTTATTCGCTTTTTCACGCAGAGTGTCAAGCATGAAAATTCACCTCATTGCGCGTCGGCAGTTTCCTTTTTGTCCGTGGCGAGCCACACCGTGATTGAGGCAACCACTATAACGCCGCCTATCAGCGCCCAGATGCCGGGGCGCTCTCCGTCAAAAATAGCGACCCACACGGGGTTCAGCAGCGGCTCAAGAGCCCCCAGCAGGCAGCAGGCCAGCGGCGGGCAGTATTTTGACGCCTTAACATACAGAATATAGGAAATTCCAAGCTGGAATATACCGAGCGTAAGTATGCTGGCGGTTATTGCCGGCGTAAAGCTCAGGCCATAGCGAAGCATAAACGGCAAACCGATTAAAAATGTCAGCCCCTGGCCGAGAATAATAGCGCTGAAACGGGCCTCCGGCTCAAGGTCGCCCACGAAAATAAACATCAGTGCCATAAAGAGCCCCGCCGCTATGGCGACAAAGTTCCCCGCCACATATCCGGGCTTGAGCTGGTCAAAGAAGAACAGGGCGATGCCTAAAAGCGTCAGGACAACGACGCTCAAATCCCGCTTGCGGATGCGCTGCTTAAAGATGAGCGCGGAGAAAACGACGATGAACACCGGGGAGGTAAATTGCAGCACAATGGCGTTTGCTGCCGTTGTGAGCTTATTGGCCACCGTAAAGCAGGTATACACAAGGCCGGTAAAGAGCCCGGCGGTCAGCGTTTTTTTATTAATAACAAGCTTATAGCCCTTTATGAGCACATATGTGAGCATAGTGAGCCCCGCGATAAGACTGCGCATTCCGGCGATGGCAAAGCCGTTCCATGGAATGAGCTTCATGAATATGCCCGCGATGCTCCACAGCAGCGCGCAGACAAGCATTTCTATTGTTCCGATTGTTTCCTTTTTCATGCTAACCTCACACTCCAAAAAAGAGCTGTGCGAAGCACAGCTCTTTTTTGCTTGTAACAGTTCAAAAAATTACTCAGAGAAGTCCGAATCAATAAGCTCGGACAAAGTGGCAACTGCCGCATCCTCATCAGCGCCGTCGGCAATGATGGTTATAGCAGTGCCCTTAACGATGCCCAGAGACAGCACGCCCAGAAGGCTCTTAGCGTTTACGCGGCGCTCTTCCTTCTCGACCCAGATGCTGCTCTTGAACTCGTTGGCTTTCTGAATGAAGAAAGTCGCGGGTCTGGCATGAAGACCTACCTGATTGTTAATGACTACCTCTTTGGTTATCATACTCGCCACTCCTTACTACTAATAAAAAACAAAGAAATAATATCTCTATGTTGCTCCAATAATACCAAATCTGCGTACAATCGTCAACCGCTTTCGTCTGTTTCGTTACTTTCAACATTTCCTACGGCAAATTGACTTGAATTTTATTTCAGTTCGACCACAGTCACTCCGGCCTCGCCCTCGCCATATCTGCCCAAGCGGAAGGATTTGACGGCTTTGTTGCGTTTGAGCATCTGCTGCACCGCCGCGCGGAGTGCTCCTGTGCCCTTGCCGTGGATTATTGTCACGGTGCTGAGCTTTGCCATGACGGCGCTGTCGATGTATCTCTCAGCAGCCGTTACAGCCTCAATGCTCTCCATTCCGCGCAGGTCAATTTCAGATGCCACCGGCACCGCCCTCAGCTGGGCGCTGCTCGCGGCGGAGAAGGCCTTTTTATCAGGCGCTGCCTTGCCCTCAATGAGCAGGACCTCGTCCTCCCTGGCGGTCACGTTCATTATGCCCGCCCTGAGCGTCAATACCCGGTCGGCGCTTATAGATGTGACGCTGGCCTTCACGCCCATGGATTTTATCTCGACCGTATCCCCAACTTTGAGGGGCCTTGAAGACTTTTTGTCTTCAACAGGCTCCTGCCTTGCCGGGCGCATGGATTCCTTTGTGAGGTTCAGCTTGCGCCGAAGCTCCGTGCGCGCTTCATTGAGGCGTTGGGCGTCATCGTCCTCGTGTGAGCTCTTGCGCATCTCGTCAAGCTCGCGGAAGACCTCTTCCGCCGTCTCCTTGGCGTCGTTTATAATGCGCTCGGCGTCCCGGCGGGCCTTTTGGTCGGCCTTTTCAAGGCGCACCTCCAGCTCCGCCCTTGTAAAGGCGGCTTTTTTCGCGTCCTCTTCGGCCTGGCGCAGCTTGCGGGCTGCCTCATCCCGGTCCTTTTCCAGCATCAGGCGAGTCTGCTCCAGCTTTTCAATGGTGGCCTCAAGGCTCGCGCTCTCAGTGCCCATGCGGGTTTTCGCGTCATCAATGATATAGTCCGGCAGGCCCAGCCGCTTTGAAATGGCAAAGGCGTTTGACTTTCCGGGTATACCGACCAGCAGCCTGTATGTGGGACGCAGAGTCTCCACATTGAACTCACATGAGGCGTTTTGTACTCCCGGCTGGTTTGCGGCGTATACCTTAAGCTCGGAATAATGCGTCGTCGCCGCGATACGTGCCCCCATGGCCCGGGCGTTTTCAATGATGGCAATGGCCAGCGCCGCACCCTCCGTGGGGTCAGTCCCCGCGCCCAGCTCATCAAAGAGCAGCAGCGAATCATCGTCACACTCGTTTAGTATGCTCACAATATTTGTCATGTGCGCAGAGAAGGTGGAGAGGTTCTGTTCAATGCTCTGTTCGTCACCGATATCCGCCAGAATATGGCTGAAAACCGGCATGCTGCTGCCATCAGCCGCCGGAATGTGCAGGCCGCACTGGTTCATAGCCGCAAGCAGACCGATGGTTTTGAGCGACACGGTTTTGCCTCCGGTGTTCGGGCCGGTTATGACCAGCGTGTCAAACTCCTCTCCAAGCTCAAGGTCAATGGGCACGGCCTTTGACTGGTCAAGCAGCGGGTGACGCGCCCGGCGCAGGACGATTCCCCTGCCCTCAAGGCTCGCCTCCTGACAGTTTAGCTGATAAGAGAGCTTCGCCTTGGCAAAGATAACATCAAGCCGGACTATCAGACCATAATCCGAGGCAATATCGTCCTGATGCTCGGCACAGTCCGCCGAAAGCTCGGCCAAAATGCGGTCAATCTCCTGCTTCTCTCGAGCCGCCAGCTCCCGAAGCTCGTTATTTGCCTTCACAGCCGCCATCGGCTCAATAAACAGCGTCATGCCGGAGGCGGAGATATCGTGCACCAGCCCCGACACCGCGCCCTTGTGGTCAGCCTTCACGGGGATGACATAGCGGTCGGAGCGCATGGTGATTATAGGCTCCTGAAGGGCCTTTGCGTATGATGGTGAGGAGATTATCTTTTGCAGTGCGTCCCGCGCCCGGGCGGAGGCCGCGCGCATCTTCCGGCGGATATCCGCAAGCTCGGGCGAGGCGCTGTCTGCTATCTCCTCCTCGGCGGGTATGGATGTGGATATCCTTTCCTCAAGGAACTTGTTTGCGTGCAGAGCGGAAAAAAGGCTGTCAATGCAGGTTCTGCCCACGCTGTCATCGGCTACATAGCCCCGGACAAGGCGGGCACAGCGGAGCACCGCCGCAATATCCAGAAGCTCTCTTGTGTTGAGCGCACCACCAAGATCGGCCCTCGCGAGCGCAGGGCGCACATCCTTTACCGCCGAAAACGGTGGGCTTCCGCGCACCACCATCATGGTCTTGGCGGCAGTCGTCTCCGCAAGGCGGCGCTTGACCTCGGCTATATCCGACGAGGGTCTTATCATGGCCGTCTGTTCCTTTGCTGTGTCCCCCACCGCCTGAGCCGCGAGCAGCTCAAGCACGGCTGGAAGCTCCAGCGTTATAAGTGATTTTTCAAAAAAGCTCATTTTTATCGTACTTTCTCCCAGTAATCAAGGGTTTGGAACCTTCTCTCGCTGTGGGCGAGGAGATATTTTTCCCATGTGCGCTCAAGGCACCTGAGGTCAGCTTCCTCAAGGGAAAAATTCAAAAACTGCTTTGGCGGGGCACTAATAATATACCTCGAAGCCTCCAGCGCGCCGCTTGTCAGCAGGGCAAAGCCGCCGTCGGAGACCTTGCGGCAGGCGCGGCAGAACAGCGTCCCGTCCTCTATGCCCAAAAGCGGTTCCTCCGGTGTCTCTTTGCCGCAGCCTGCGCAGCAGAGGAGATTCGGCTCATAGCCCGCGAGGCACATGAGGCGCAGCTCAAAGGCAGCCTTAATCTGCTCCGCCGGATACAGGTCGCGGCTGAGGGCAAACAGAGCGTTGAGCACAAGCTGCAACAGCGCGGGCTCGCTCTGATCCTCCACTCCAAAGCCGTCAATGCACTCGGCAAAGTAGCAGCCCAGCGCGAATTTTGATATATCCTCCCGCAGGGCGGTAAAGGGTTCGATTATCTCCGCCTCATTGACCGTGAGGCGGCCCCGGTTTTCAAATACGGTCAGCTCCGAGTAGGTAAGCTGCTGAGTCGCGGCGCAGATGCGGCTGCCCTTTCTCAGGGCCCCCCTCGCCTTCGCGCTCAGCTTGCCGCGGCTGTCGGAAAACAGCGTGAGCATCTTGTCCGCTTCCTTATATCTGACCTCGCGCAGTATCAGCGCCTTTGTCTTAAAAAACATTTGTGTTATGTAAACCACTTTCCCGGCCCGGGATCAGTCTCCCGAACCGTTTTTAGCAGCGGCTGTAAGCGCCGCTTTATACAGCAGATAATATATCGGGTCGCCCGTCTCAGCGAAGGCAGACCAGACAGCGTCGTCTTTCATTATGACCACCTCTGCCTATATTATCTGCATAGAGACAGTCTAAAATTTTGGTATATATTACAGCTTGACAGGCTCATTCAGAGAAGCCGAAGTTTCGCAGGGAGGCCATGGAGTCGCGCCAGTTTTCCTTGACCTTGACCCAGGTCTGAAGATAGACCTTTGTGCCCATGAAGGCCTCAATGTCCTCTCTGGCAAGCTCACCGACGCGCTTGAGCATTGCGCCCTTTTTACCAATGATTATACCCTTATGGCTCTCTTTTTCACAGTAAATAGTCACGTCAAGGTCGATTATACCGTTGTCCCGCTCGGTGAAGCGGGTGACTTCAACCGCCGTGCCGTGGGGGATCTCCTTGTCAAGGCACTTGAGCAGCTTTTCGCGCACAAGCTCGGCGCATATCTGCTTTTCCGGCTGGTCGCTTATCACATCGTCCGGGAAAAGGTGCGGCCCCTCCTCGGCAAATTTCTCAAGCTCTGTGAAAAGCTCCTCAACGCCGTCCCCTGTTTTGGCTGAAATGGGCAGAATAGCCTCAAAGTCATGGGCGGCGGAGTAGAGCGCCATGACCTCAAGCAAGCGCTCCTTTTCCACAGTGTCTATCTTGTTTATCGCGAGCAGCGCCGGGGCGCCGGTCTGCTTGATGCGCTCGATAAGCGCCTGCTCCTGCGGGCCGATTGCGGCAACAGGCTCCACCATCAAAAGCACGCAGTCCACATCCGCTATGCTCTCGCGCACAACGTTGACCATATAGTCTCCCAGCCGGGTGCGGGGCTTATGAAAGCCCGGAGTGTCCATCAGCACAAGCTGAGTCTCTCCACGGTTGACTATCGCGCTTATTCTGTTGCGTGTGGTCTGGGGCTTGTCCGTCACAATGGCAACCTTCTCCCCGACCATCGCGTTAGTCAGGGTGGATTTTCCGACGTTGGGCCTGCCGCATATTGTTATCATGGCTGATTTTGTCATATTATTTGTCTCCCATTATTTCTTTTTCCCGGCTGCGCATCTGCTTTTTCATCTCGCCCTCGTCCATATGGTCATAGCCCAGCAGATGCAGGACGGAGTGAACGGTCAGATACATTATCTCCCGCTCGTAACCGTGGCCAAACTCCTCTCCCTGCTGCTCACAGCGGGGCACGGATATCATCATATCCCCCAGAAGCACAAGGCCGGTGTCCAGATCCTTTTCACACTCGTCAGCGTCAAACTTCCCCGGTGTCAGCTCATTGAGCGGAAAGGACAACACATCCGTTGCCCTGTCAACACCGCGAAACTCCCTGTTCACGGCCTGTATTCCCTCGTCATCGGTCAGCATGACGCTTATAAGGCAGGGCGTGTCAATTTTTTCGGCGGCAAGAGCCATTTTGACGGCTTTTTTTATGAGCGCGGCTGAGTTATTGTGCCCAAGGCCTGTTCGCTCTCGGCTTATATATATATCGTGCTGCATTTCACTCTCCCCTTTTGCTCCGCTTCTGAGGCGGCTTTTTCATGTCCTTTGGCTGGTTCTTTTTGTCAAACTCCTCGTAGGCCTCAATTATCTTCTGCACCAGCCTGTGGCGCACAACATCCGAGCCGGTAAGCTCGCAGATTGCGATATCGTCAATATCCTTGAGAACCTTCATCGCTATCTTCAAGCCGCTGGTCTTATCCTCCGGCAGGTCAATCTGGGTTATATCACCTGTGATAACGACCTTCGAGCCAAAGCCAATGCGGGTGAGGAACATCTTCATCTGCTCGCGGGAGGTGTTCTGCGCCTCGTCGAGTATTATGAAGCTGTCGTCCAGCGTTCTGCCGCGCATATAGGCAAGCGGCGCAACCTCGATGTTACCGCGCTCGAGGTATTTTTGATAAGTATCCGGGCCGAGCATGTCAAAAAGCGCATCATACAGCGGTCTGAGATAGGGGTCAACCTTGCTCTGGAGGTCACCGGGCAAAAAGCCCAGCCGCTCACCCGCTTCAACAGCCGGGCGGGTGAGGATAATGCGGTTTACCTCCTCGGCGCGGAAGGCCGCCACCGCCTGAGCCACCGCGAGATAGGTCTTGCCCGTTCCGGCGGGACCGATGCCGAGGGTTATGGTGTTATTGGCAATCGCGTCGCAATAGGTCTTCTGGCCGAGGGTCTTTGGCTTTATGGGCTTACCCTTCGCGGTTATGCACACCACATCCCCGGCAAGCTCGTTGAGCTTTGTCTCCTTCCCCTCGGCGACGAGCTTGAGGATATAGCGGACATTCTGCGCGTCTATATTCTCGCCCTTGGCGGCAAGGCTTAAAAGCGAGCCGATGGCCTTTTCCGCCAGCATGACCTTCTCCTCGTCGCCGCAGATGTGGAGCATATTGTCCCTGTCCATGACCTTAACACCGAGCTCAGTCTCAATAATGCGCAGGTTCTGGTCAAAGGAGCCAAAGACGCTTATAACATGCTCCATGCGCTCAACTTCAATGGTTTTTTCTATCATTGGTGCATATCCTTTCAAGGCGCTGTAAGTGTAATATCTGAAATCCGGGCAATGTCCTCAAGGCAGTGGGCAGTCATTGTGACATACATTGCCCCGCCCTCATGCGCAGTAGAGTAGCTCTGAGAAATTATCTCCCCGTCTATGGACGTGGAAAGATACTCATAAAGCCGCTCTTTCATGCCGGCCTCGTCGCTGAAGCAATCAGTTTTCTCTTCTCTCGATACAAGCTCCTCGACAACAAGGCTGACCGGTGTGGCAAATAGGCCTTCTATACCCAGATTATACTCTTTAATGATTTTATCACATCCGTCAATATCATTTCCACTGCCAAAGTATAAATTTATCCGGTTTTCGCCGATTTTCAGGGCAAATTTTTTTCTTGTTCTCCCCTCATCGCCTTTTATTGGTAAATTTTCAGGACAGGCGGCAGTGATTTCGTAGTAAGTATCGGCCATAATCTGGCCACGGGCGCAGACATAGCGCGGCGGATTTGTTATGCTATCAACCCGGCCGCTGACGAGCATTTCCCCTTCGATGACCGCTTGACCACGGCTGACAAGGGCCTTGCCGCTCTGAACGGAAACCCTTGAGATTATGCCCGTTTTCCCCGCCACAATATCACGCGGGGCACTTTCATTAAAAATCTCCGGCTTTTCCGCGCGTTCACAGACCAGCACCACAGCCCGCGAACCACTGACATTCACCGTCATCCAGCTCAGCTCCGGCAAAGACAGAAGCATCTCGCTCCGAACAAGGTCTGCCGACATTGCCGGCCAGAAGCAGCCCGGCCTGACGCCGCAGTCCGACAAAGCCCGCAGAATCTGCCCTTCGTTGAGTCTATCACAGCCGCGCACGTCAATCTCCCAAATAAAAAGCGATGAGACGCACAGCAGCAAGCCCACGATTGCAGCGCAAATAAGCAGCCACAGCCGCCGCTTTACCATTTTTCGGCTTTTGCTCCCGCCGCGCATGGATATGACCGTCAGCTCGCACATGGTCTTCTCGGCGATAAGGCGCAGCGGCTTTAACTGATCCTCGTATACCGTCGCCCTGACGGTGCACTCGTCAACACACTCAAGGTCCCACAGCATTATACCGTTGACGGCGCAGGTGTTCAGGGCCGGTTCCGGCAGCGCGCCGCAGAGTTCAACGCGCGCCGCGCCTCGTATTTGTTCGGTAAATTTCTTCATCATTCCCACTCCGCCATGTTAATTTTCCCGATAATCAAGAGCTCACTTTTATTCATGGCCGAGAGCAGCAGCTCTTGCCCGGAGATGACTATTCTGCCCTTCTCCGTGCCGATAACGATACGCTCCCTGCCGTATTCGATAATACCCCTGTGGTTTTCTATAAGCGCCCTTCGGCCGCCGGTTATGCTCAGCTTCGCCGCCGCGCCCAGTGCCTCTGAGGGCAGCTCCAGCTTCTCGGCCAAATCATCGGCAATATTGCGCAGTTTTTTCAATGCGGCCACCCCCTGTCCGTATAAATCTATGCTGCGGGGCATAGTTTGATACATGGACAGGGGGTGCCTATGAAAAACAAGCTTTCTATCTTCGCGGCGCTGTGTGCTTTGGCTGCGCTGCTGATGAGCACCAAGAATGTGATAAGCTGCTGCCGGGGTGCGCTGACGCTCTGTCTGGAGCTTATCATGCCGTCGCTTTTTCCTTTTTTTGTGCTGAGCGGGCTGCTTAACAGGCTGGGCCTGCCGTCTCTGCTTGGGCAGCTGCTCTCCCCGCTTGCGTCAAGGCTTTTTCGGGTATCAGGCCCCGGCGCTTCGGCTTTTTTCATCGGCATTACCGGCGGCTATCCAATGGGCGCTTCCTATATTGCCGACATGCTGGAGCATGGGCAGGTAAGCCCCGAGGAGGCCTCCCACCTGCTGGCCTTCTGCAATAACTCCGGGCCCGCTTTCATAGTCGGCGCTGTGGGTGCGGGCGTCTTTCGCTCGGCGGGTGTTGGACTGCTGCTGTATCTGGTGCATATACTATCTGCCCTCATTACAGGGGTGCTGCTGCGGCCCCGGGAGGAAGTTTCCTTCGCTCCCTGCACCGCAGTACCTGGTGAGAGCATAAAAACAGCTCTGCCGGAGGCTGTCCGGCAGAGCGTGGTCTCAACGCTGAATGTGTGCGGTTTTGTGGTGTGCTTCACCGTGCTCACCGGGCTTTTGGACGCCTGGGGGCTGTTTTCCGCTCTTGCGGGCATGATTGCGGCCCGCTTCGGTTTGGAATTGCACTTTGTCCGCGCGGCGCTGAGCGGCGTGTTGGAATTGGGCAGCGCGGTCGGCGCGATGCAGGGCCTTGCCGCATCTCCGTTAAATCTCGCCTTAGCCGCGGCGATTTTGGGCTGGGGCGGTATATCCGTCCACTTTCAGACCGCCGCCGTCCTCGCCGACGCTGACATAAAAACCGCCCCCCATTTCAGGGGGCGGCTTATGAGCTCTGTCATTGGCGCAACGCTTGCTTATGTTCTTGGTTCGGTATTCTGTTAAAACGCGAATACAGCACCGACAAGTGCGGAGCCGAGAATGAACACCACCGGGTGGAGCTTCTTGGTCTGCTTGACGAATCTTGTCAGCACAATGAGCACCGCGGCAAGTATTATGGCTTTGAAATTGAATATGTCAATGAAATTGCCGCTCTGGGTAAAAAGGTCAAAATCAAACAGCGCAATTTTTACGACCAGCAGCCCTGCCGCGGCAATAAGCCCCAGAGAGCAGGGGCGCAGCCCATAAAACGCGGCATCCACATACTTATTCTGCCGAAAGGCGGCAAGAATCTTGGCGATTATAAGGATGATGATAACAGACGGCGTGACAAGGCCAATGGTCGCGACTATCGCGCCGGGTATACCAGCCGTTGAAAAGCCCACATATGTCGCCATATTGACGCCTATCGGCCCGGGCGTAGACTCGGACACGGCAATCATATCCGCAAGCTGGGCGTGGGTAAACCAGCCCGTGGAATCGGACATTCTGTATAGAAACGGCAAGGTCGCCATGCCGCCGCCGACGGAGAAAAGCCCCGTCTTGAAAAACTCAAGAAAAAGACGCAGATATATCATTTTCCACGCACCCCCAGCTTCGTAAGCACTATACCAGCCACAGCGCAGAAAATGACAAATACAACAGGCGAAATATCCAGAAATACCGACAGGACAAAGACAACAAGGCAAAGAACCAGCGCGCCCTTATCAGTTATCGAGCCTTTCCAGAGCTTCACCACAGCGTTGAAGATAAGCACGCAGACGCAGACTCTTATCCCCGCGAAAGCGCTCTTTACCGCTGGGATATCGGCAAAGTTGGTCAGCACCTCGGCAATAATGCAGATGATGACCAGAGACGGGAAAACTATCCCCGCCGTCGCAACGATGCCGCCAAGCACCCCGGCAATTTTGTTGCCGACAAATGTGGCGGTATTAACGGCTATTATGCCGGGGGTGCATTGACCCACGGCATAATAATCCATTAGCTCCTCGTTGCTGGCCCATGCCCGCTTGGTGACGATTTCCCTCTCAAGAATTGGGATCATGGCGTACCCGCCGCCAAAGGTCAGCACACCAACCCGGGCAAAGGCTACAAACAAGTCAAGAAGCTGCTTCATTTTTTAAGGGACTCGGCGAAAACAGTGTATCTTGCGATGCGCTCGTCGCAGTCGGCCTTGCTGCTGCCGCGGACCAGCAGATATATCTTTATCTTCGGCTCGGTGCCAGAGGGGCGGACAATGAAGCTGCTGCCATCGGCAAGCTCAAAGTACAGGACGTTGGATCCAACGATAGGCGTCTTGTCGACCTTGCCAAGGCCGTAGACAAAGATGCTGCCATCCTGATAGTCTCTCTGGCGGATAACCTTCTCTCCGGAGATATCCTCGGGCGGGTTATTGCGCAGGTCAGCCATGATGGCCTTCATCTTCTGCAAGCCGTCAAGCCCGGGCATAACGAGGTTGAGGGTCTTTTCGCTGAAATACCCGTACTTTTCATACAGAGCATTGAGCGCGTCAAGCAGGGTCATACCCTTGAGGCTGTAATGGGCCGCCATCTCCGCAACCATCATTGCGGCGGTCACAGCGTCCTTATCGCGGACGTAATCGCCCATCATGTAGCCATAGCTCTCCTCAAAGGCGAAGATGTAGTTATAGCTCTTTGCCTCCTCCCACTGGGCAACGCGCTCAGCCATGAACTTGAAGCCGGTGAAGGTGTCCTCAAAGTGAACACCGTTTGCCTCGCACACGGTTCTTGCCATGCTGGTGGAAACGATGCTGGAGAGTGCGCCGGGGTTTTCAGGCATGGTGCCGGTGCTCTTTTTGGCGTTGATGACATAGTCCAGCAGCAAAACGCCCATCTGGTTGCCGGTGATGGTCACATACTCGTCACCCTTGCGGACCATGGTACCGATACGGTCTGAGTCAGGGTCGGTGCCGATAATAAGATCGCTGCCGACCTTGCGGGCGAGGTCAACCGCCAGATAAAAGCCCTCGGGATTTTCGGGGTTGGGACTCTCCACCGTGGGGAAGCTGCCGTCGATAACCATCTGTTCCTCAACGGGGTAAATGTGCTTTATGCCGAGGCGGCGCAGAGCCTCGGGGACAAGCTTATGCCCACAGCCGTGGAAGGGCGTGAAAACTATCTTGAAATTATCGGCTGCTGCCTTGACAGCCTCCTTGTCGATAGCCTGATTGAGAACCTTTTCGAGGAAGAGCTCATCCGTCTCCTGGCCGAGGATCTCTATATTGCCGTTTGCAACAGCCTCGTCATAGTCGCAGGTCTTGAAGCCGGAGAAAATATCAATCTCCTCCATGCGCTTTGCGATGGCCTCCGCCTTCTGGGGTGGCAGCTGAGCGCCGTCAGACCAGTAGACCTTGTAGCCGTTATACTCCTTGGGGTTGTGGCTTGCGGTGATGTTCAGGCCGGCGGCCGTGCCGTAATGGATGACGGCAAAGCTCAGCTCCGGAGTGGGGCGCAGATCCTCAAACAGGCGCACGTGGATGCCGTTTGCAGCCATGACACAGGCGGCCTCTCTGGCAAAAAGCTTGCTGTTGATGCGGCAGTCATGCGCAATGGCGATGCCCTTCGCCGCGGTCTCTGCGCCCTCGGCGTTGATAGCATCGGCAAAGGCCTGCGTCGCGTGGCGGATGATGTGCACGTTCATGTTGTGCAGGCCAACCTTCATCGTGCCGCGAAGACCGGCGGTACCGAACTCCAGCGGCGCATAGAAGCGGTTTTCTATTTCGGTCTCGTCCCCGGCGATAGCGTTGAGCTCCGCCCATTCCTGCTCGCTCAGCGCGGGGCTGTCAAGCCAGCGCTGATACTCTTCCTTATAATTCCTCATTATTCTCCTCCTTGCATAATGCTTTAGCGTCAGAATATAAACTCTGCGGCACATAGATGTCCACACCCTGGCCGCTCATTCCAAGCACGACCTTGCCAAAGCTGCCATCCCCCGGATAGACAGTAAGGCATGGTATACCGTAGGCTTCCAGCATGTTGACGCGGATCATATCCGTCATGTCATTGCTGATACACCGGCAAAGAAATTCCGGCTTTTCAAGCTCGCCGTTTTCGTCCTTGGGCCAGCGCTCTGTCAGGGCCTTGTTCATAGCCTTGCCCCAGTCAGAGCGGTCATTACTCCCCATGTTACCCCTCATTTCATTTATGGTATTTTGAGCCCTCTTTTATCTTAAATCCCCTGTACACCTGCTCGGCAAGCATAACCCGCGCAAGGTGATGGGGAAAAGTCATCTTTGACATACTAAGGCGCAGATCCGCCCTTGTTTTAACACTGTCGGCAAGGCCGAAGGAGCCGCCGATAATAAAGCAGAGCTTTGGCTTGCCGGAGCTCTCCCTGTCCATTATAAGCCGGGCAATATCCTCGCTCGGCATCTGCCTGCCCTCAACGCACATGGCGACAACATAGGCGTCCTGCGGGATATTGCGCAGAATCTCCTCGCCCTCGCGCTGCAAGGTGGCGTCGATCTCCTTTTGAGACGGCTCCTGAGAAAGGCGCTGCTCATTGAGCTCCACGCACTCAAAGCCGCAGTAAGCGCCGAGGCGCTTTTTATATTCGGAAAAAGCGTCAATATAAAAGCGCTCTTTCATTTTGCCGACGCAGATGAATTTTACACCAAGCATCCCGCACCGCTCCTGACCTCAAGCTCAAGACAGCCCAGCTCCGGCGCGCTGTAAAGGCTGACAGGCAGCCCCTCAAGCGCCGCACCCACAGTCTCAAGGGCGATGGCCGGGCGGTTATTCTCCCGGCTCAAGTGGCCGAGAATAATCTGCTCCGTGCCGCTCTGGGCAAGGCTGCGCGCAAAGCAGGCGCAATCCTCGTTTGAAAGATGGCCCCTGCCGGATAAAATGCGCTTTTTCAGGTAGTAGGGATAAGGCCCGTCCCTGAGCATCTGCACATCGTGGTTTGATTCTATCACAACTGTACCCACTCCTGCAAGAGCAGATGCAATTTCTTCGCTGATACAGCCGGTATCCGTCGCGATTCCGAAGCTTCCGCTGCCGTTTATGACATAGCCGACGCTCTCATCCGTATCGTGCATGGTGTGAAAAGCTGAAATTGAAAGCTCCCCGATTTTAAAGCGCTCCCCTACCGGGATGATTTTCACATTATCCTCAATCTGGGGCATGGCTCCCAGCATCCGCGCCGCGACGGTGCGCGGGGCAAAAATGGGAATACCGCGCTTTTTTACAAGCTGCGGCAAGCCCTTAACATGATCGGAGTGCTCGTGAGTCACGAGCACTCCGCCGATATCATCCGCTGTAAGCCCAGCCATCGCAAGAGCGTTTGTAACTCTGCGGGCGGAAATTCCGGCGTCGATCAAAATATTAGTGTTCCCGTCGGCCACCAGCAGGCAATTACCCGTGGAGCCGCTTGCAAATATATATACCTTCATCAACCAATGGCGACTATTTTCTCAGAGCCTTCAATATCGTCCGGCGTGTGGTCTATATGGATATCCGCGCCGAGAGCCCGGAGCTTGCCGACAAAGTTTTCATAGCCGCGCTCAATATAGTGCACATCCTCAATTTCAGTAACGCCCTTTGCGCACATACCGGCGACGACCATCGCCGCGCCCGCGCGCAAATCGCAGGCCTGAACAAGTGCTCCCGTGAGCTGCTTGCCGCCCTCGATAACGGCGATACGCCCATCGACCTGAACCTCCGCGCCCATCTTGCGCAGCTCGTTCATGTACTTATAGCGGTTATCATAAATGCCCTCGGTTATGACGGAGGTGCCGTTTGCAAGGCAGAGAAGCGTGCCCATGAGCGGCTGCATATCCGTGGGAAATCCGGGATAAGGCAGAGTCTTGACATTGGCCTTACGCAGGGTACTCGCGCCCTTTACAAGGATGGAATCCTCATACTCCTGCACGATGGTGCCCGTCTCTCTGAGCTTTGCGCTGATGCACTCAAGATGCTTGGGAATAACATTCTTCACCAGCACCTCACCGCCGGTAGCCGCGGCGGCGACCATATAGGTGCCGGCCTCGATCTGGTCAGGAATGATGGTGTAGCAGCCGCCGTGCAGCTTCTCAACGCCGTTTACCTTGATGGTGTCAGTGCCCGCGCCGCGGACATCCGCGCCCATGGAGTTGAGGAAGTTTGCAAGGTCAACAATATGCGGCTCACGGGCAGCGTTTTCAATAATCGTGCGCCCCTGAGCGAGCACAGCCGCTATCATGATATTCATTGTCGCGCCGACGGAGACCTTATCAAGATAGATCCTCGCGCCGTGGAGCTTACCGTCAGGTGAATTGGCGATGACAAAGCCGTTTTTAATGTCAATTTCAGCGCCGAGGGCGGACATGCCCTTTATATGCTGGTCAATAGGCCGCACGCCGAAGTTGCAGCCGCCGGGCATAGTGGTTTTCGCGATGCCGAAGCGGCCAAGCATGGAGCCGATAAAGTAATACGACGCGCGGATTTTACGCATCAAATCATAAGGAGCATCCTTATAGGTGGCGTTGGAGCAGTCCACCTCGATAGTGGACTTGTTTATAAAACGAACCTTCGCGCCGAGGTCAGCGAGGATGGTCAGAAGCATATCGGTATCGCTGATCTGTGGAATATTTTCAATGCGGCAAACGCCCTCAACCAGAAGAGCAGCCGGGATTATGGCAACAGCGGCATTCTTTGCGCCGCTTATCTCAACCTCACCGTGAAGGGGGATTCCGCCGTTAATAACATATTTATCCAAAAGAAGCACCTTCCAAGTTATTGGCAGGGCATATGGCCATACCAACTATTGATTTTAACATAAAGCCTGGGGTTTTACAACTATTTTATTATTCCGCGCTCTTTGAGGTATTTTTCAGCCTTCAAAACCGCAACTATCGTCTTCCCGTCGTCAATCTCGCCGGACATGACCATCTCGCTGAGCTCTTTGAGGCTGTGCTTTTCAACATCGAGAAACTCGTCCTCATCCGGGTGGCTCTCACCGCTGTGCAGACCAAGGGCGAGGTAAATGTGTAAAACCTCAGTAGAAAAGCCGGGAGATGTGCAGCAGGCGCCCATGTAAATTATCTCATCAGCGCTCAGGCCCGTCTCCTCAGACAGCTCCCTCACGGCGCACTCCCTGTGGTCCTCCCCTTTTTCAAGCTTTCCCGCCGGAGCCTCGAGCATCATGCGGCCAAAGGGATATCTGAACTGCCGGACCATGTAGCAATTGCCGTCCGCGTCAACCGGCAGAATCGTCACTCCACCCGGGTGCTCAACGACCTCTCTCTTGACAATGTCTCCATTTACAAGCTCAGCCTTATCAAGGCGGACATTGACGATGACTCCGGTATACTTTGTCTCGCCTGAAAGCCGCTTTTCCAAATATTCCATTTGCAGCGCCTCCTATTCTCGGGGAAAAGCCGGAAATAATAAATTTACTTTACATAATTTCCTCACACAGTATAGCACAGTCGAATATAAATTTCCATATTTTTTGCATGGAAAATTCAAAATAAATTGATTATATTTGCTCTTGGAGACCCAAAAAGTGAAAAAATATAAAATATGTATTACGAAAGAAGAACGCAATGGTTACATATTGTATTTCTTCCCGCTGTGTTGTGCTAATCCTTTCCTCGAAGAAGACCTCGGTAGTGCGGGAAGCTGTCACTTCGTGTCTGAAAATAAAATACCGGCGGGTCTGGCGAAAAATGGACATTGATGTGTTTCCCGGCCTCTCCGGAGAGCTGCTGCTCATCGCCCGGCCCTCTTCCCCGGAGCGCAGGCGGGCCGATTTTCTGTCACTCAGGCGAAAAAGGCATTGAAAAAGCACAGGCTCATGCCTGTGCTTTTTTAGTGTTTTACTCAACAACCGCGCTCGTGATTTTGCCGATGGATACATAACCGTTTACGAGCGCGTGTACATCTGTCCCCTCCGGAGCGCGGGCAATTCCGCTCAAGTCTGAAAACGGAATAAACTCCTCTCCTCCGTCGTCCCGCTTTTTCAGCTCATAAGTGTTCTCATAAAAGCAGAGCTGGGCAATTTTTCTGTCCCGAAGTATGCCCTTGCACTCATTAAGCGGGCAGCCCGGGAAGTTCACATTCCAGACCTGCCCCAGCGGCAGAGGCTTCTGAAGCAGCTCCGCGGTTATTTCTTCTATGTACCTTTCTGTCACGTCGTTGTTCTTGCCGTCCTGACTTGAGAAGGCGATAGCCGGGATGCCGTTTATCGCCGCCTCCATTGTGGCGCCTACTGTGCCTGAATAGGCGATATCAAGCCCGGCGTTATAGCCGTAGTTTATGCCTGAGAACACAATATCCGGCTTTTCCGGCAGCAGCATCTTCACCGCCACCTTCACGCAGTCGGCTGGTGTCCCGCCAAGGCTGTACGCCGCCTTGACCGGTACCGGGAAATCGACTTTTTTAAGCTCCAGATTTTCAAATATAGTCAGCTTCTGGGACATGGCGCTGCACTGCCTAGCCGGGGCGACAACCCACACGTCGCCAAACTTAGCGGCATTCGCTGCAAGGCGCTCTATCCCCGCGGCAGCAATACCGTCGTCATTCACAAGCAGAATTTTAAGTCTCTTTTCCATTTTATCTTCCTCGCAGTTTACCAGATAAAGTTTGATTTTGCCATCTCTCCGTTGTCTATGATGATGTCCTGCGCGGTCATGGATTTGTTGACCACGCAGACGAAATATGCCCAGTCCGCTATCTCCTCAACGCTCGCCCATTTCGGCAGCAGCGCCTCATTCATCACCGCCTGCCAGAGCGCCGGGTCATCTATTATGTGGCGGTTCAAATCTGTCAGCACGCCGCCGGGTGAAAGGCTGTTCGCTGTCGCGCCGTACTTTGCAACGCGCAGGGCGGTGCTCTTCATATAGGCAAGCATCCCGCCCTTGCTGGCGGCATACTCGGGAAACTCCGCCCCGCTCGTCGCGCTGGCGGAGGCTATGAACAGGACGCTCTTTATCCCCTCATGTATTGCGTATTTCTCCGTCATGCGGATTGTGCCCTTGAGGTTAATGTCAATATCCTCGCCGGAGTTTTGCACTCCGGCGTTGTTTATGAGTATCTCCACCGGCGAAAGGTCCGGCAGCTTATCATGAAAAATGTCCGCGATGTAGTGCCGATATGCTCTGTGCTCTATTGTTGCGGGGAGCCTGTCAATACCGATGACGCTGTGGCCCATGGTGAGGAATTTTTCTGCTATACCCTTGCCGATGCCGCAGCTTGTGCCGGTTATAAGAACATTCATTTTACAGCTCCCCCCTCAGTTCAAAATACTCTCTGCCCACATTTTTTGCCTGCCAGCTTTTGCAAATTCTGTAACCAATGGGCGAGAAAATCACCTCAAGCAGCAGCTCCACCACCATACCCGTGAGTGAGCAGGCGAAGCACTGAATAAGCGTCCAGCCGAAGAATACCCGGCTCACCACCAGCGCGAAAACGAGGTTATCGCAAAACTGCCCGATGGCGGTGGACACATAGCTGCGCACAGCGTAAGTCCCGAAGCTGTCCGCGTTTTTTTGCAGGAGCTTGCCGATAAAATAGTTTGAAAAATTGTTTATCACCGCTGAGGCAATAAACGCAAGCGTGCTTCCCAGCAGGACATACCATGTGCCGCGGATTGTGCTGTCAAGCGCGTGGTTTATAACAGTCTCGCTGCCCGGAACATAGGACTGCCCCCACACACCGGGTATGCTCCCGGCGATAAAGAAAAAGCCACAGCAGATGAGATTTACAAGCACCACAACAACCGACAGTTCAGTTGCCGCCTTGGGGCCGAAATGCTTTGTGATAATGTCCATCGACAAAAACGAGACCCAGGAAATCAAAATCCCGCAGTCGAGCGCCATATACTCCCAGCTCAGGTTAATGCTCTTGTTTGCAAGCAGGTTCATCATAATGACCGACACCGCAAACGCCATCACAACCGGCGCGGGTATACTGCCCAGCAGAATCCTGACCTCAAGGATCTCCCGTTTGATTTTTCGTAACATGATATTACTCCTTGTTTTTTATTTATAAGATGGTTAGGCAAGAAACATCTTAGTATTTAACTATCTAAGCATTGCGCTTTATTATATACAAATTTTGCGTGGGTTTCAAGGCCATATTATTCACCAAAATCAAACAGCGCTTTTTCGTAGTCTTTTACATAATATTTTATGTTCTTTCGCCCGCGCTGAATTACGCTGTGCCCCTCCGCCTCAAGACGCGCCTTCTGCGCCAAAGCGCCGCCGGGGTATTTGTCATTAAGCTCGCCATTTGCCTTAAGCGTCCGCCAATATGGCGTTTTGTCGTTTTCTCTCTGATAACTCGCCCATGCCGCTATGGATACAAATATTCCGGCCGTGATAGGCTCGGTAAAATCCGCCCCGGACTGCCGCGCAAAAAGCTCGCGCAGCGCGCCCACGGTAGTTAGTTTTCCTGCCGGCACTTTTTTCATTGCATTGTCATAGTCAATCGGCGGCGCAAAATACATTCTCTCCCCACCATACTTTTCTATGCTGGCTTGGTCGCTGATTATTTTGATTTTCGGCATGTCCTTGCTGTCATGGAGCATGGCGTTAAAATTCTTTTTTTCTTCTCCTGCCACAAAAATCACCTCGCGGTCATTATACTTCATGAATATGCCATAGGCAATGAGCTTGTTTTTATTTTTTTGCTCCCTTCTCCTGCCGCTTCTGCATTTTAGACCAATTGATATATCCGTAAATGTCATTTACGAGAAAAACAATAAAGCAGATAAGCATTGACAGGTATGACACGTCACTGAGCGCCGCAAGCGCCCAGAGAATTATCAATACCACATCATTTGCCGCGTATGCCAAAGCGAAAAACGGGCTTCGCAGCGCGGTCAAGCAAACCGCGATAAAGCTTGTGGTTATTGACACAGTGCTTGGAATGAGGTTTGCGGTATTAAAATGCGCAAGAATAAAATAAAACCCAACCGTTACCGGGACAGTTAAAACAAGCACAATTATAAGCTCCCGCGCTCGCAGGCGATGCACGCTCACCTCTGCCTTGTTGCCCTTATATGGGTTTTTAAGCCAGCTCACCAGCGCAAAAGCCGCCATGGGCGCGGACATGCCGATATAGCTTATCATCTCCCCATAATAGGCGAAAGTATATGACACAATGCCATAAAGCAGGCTGAACACAAGCATAAGCATCTGCCCAAAAGGATTGCCCTTGGCGTTGAATATAAGCGAGGTTACCCCTATGAGTGAGGCCGCGAGGGTGAGATACCCCGCCCTGTCAAAAACGACAAAAAACACAAGTATCAGCGCCACAGACACGCACCAAAGCGCCCGCTCTGCTTTTGTGAAGTAGTTCAGTTTTCTTGCAATTCGGCCCATTTTTCCTCCAATAAAACAAGCACCCGTACACGCATCTTCAAAGACCTAACGATGCGCAACGAATGCTTCCATTCCCTACCCGGTGGCAGGATTACATTTAAATTTGAACCGAGCATAGCACAGCCGGGGATTAAAGTCAATCCCCAGCTGTGTGTCATTCGTTTTGTTTTTACCGCTTAAAAACTCCGCCATGATAGCAGATATAACTTTTGCATTTAAGCGAGAGCATTGCATCCAATGATTTTTGTGCAGCTTCAACGTCAAGGCAAAATCCGGGATTGGCTATCACAAGCTCGTTTCCCTCAATGGTAGCCGCATCTCCTGTTATGATATATTCATCGTCAAGAGCGCGAATAGAGATATGCCCCGGCATATGGCCCGGTGTCGCCATAATGACACAGCCACCGCCCCAGTCAAATCGGTCCCCATCATGTACAAAGACATCCACTTCCACAGGGCGCAGGGCTCTGTATCGTTCACAAAACGCTTCGCCGAAAGCCTTTTCCTCTTCGGGAAGGCCATCCTGCATATCCTCCCCCTGCTGCAGGCGGAGATTCTTTTGCTGACCCGAGATATATGGTGCTTCCTCAGCGGATGCAAGTATCTCAATGGCAGGGTATTTCTCTTTAAGCTCTGCCGCCGCTCCCATATGGTCATCGTCCTGATGTGTAAGTACCAGTTTTGTTATCCGCTCTGGCGCTATACCACGCGAGAGCAACTGGGCCTCTATCATCGGCAGTGAGCCGGGATATCCACAATCCACCAATACAGCATCATCACCGTCAAAGAGTACAGCAGGATATAAATGCTGCTCAACTCCGCCAAAGACATATTCAAGGTCGAGTATCTCAAAGTGCCTGTTCATCGCCGACTCCGTATAATTATTTCTTCGTGCGGATGCTCTCAATGAGCTTTCTGAAATCCTCCTTGCTCCACACGACAGGCACAGGATAGAGAGGATTGGCCTCCTTCATCGCCCATGCAATCATCTGGTCAATGTCCTTATCCTCAATCATGTCAAAGGTCGAGGGCAGGCCCATCTTCGCGTTGGTATGCTCTATCCAGCTTATAAAGCCCGCCGCCTTTTCCGCCTGTGTCGTGCCCAGGATACCGCAGGCGTCGGCCAGCTCCGCAAGTCTCATGCGGGCGGGCGCGCCGAACTGGCGCATAACATGGGGCAGAATAACCGACATTGCAAGCCCGTGGGGAACTCCATACAGGCCGCCGAGCGTGTGCCCCACAGCGTGGACATAGCCCACACAGCCGCGGGTGAAGGCGCGCCCCGCGTAGAAAGCCGCACGCTGCATATTCTGCCGGGCTTCAAGATTCCCGCCGTCCTCAAAAGCGATGAGAATATTATCGTGGATGAGCTTAACGGCCTGCTTTGCGAGGTCGTTTTCAAGCCTTGTGTTGTATGTATGGTTGGTGTAGGCCTCCACAGCGTGGCATAGCGCGTCCATGCCGGTGGTGGCGGTTGTAAAGGGCGGCAGGCCGACTGTCAGCGTCGGGTCAAACACGGCGTACTTCGGAATGAGCGCGGGGTCATTGATGGCGGCCTTTCTGTGCGTGGCTGAGTCGATAATGACCGCGGCGACGGTGGTTTCAGAGCCCGCGCCCGCCGTGGTGGGGATGGCGACAAAGGGCGGGATGCGCTTGTGCACCTTCAAAAGGCCCTGAAGCTGGGAGACCTTTTTCCTCGGGTGCACCGCCTTTGCGGCAATGCCCTTGGCGCAGTCGATACGGGAGCCGCCGCCCAGAGCAACCAGCGCCTTGCAGCCGTTGTCCTGATATGCCTTGAAGCCCTCCTCCACATCGTCACTCGTCGGGTCGGAGTGGTCAAAGCACTGGACAGTGTAGCGTATGCCGGCCTCATCAAAGCCGTCGAGCAGGGGCTGAGCCGTGCCCCGGCGCATCATGCCGGAGCCTGTAACCACAAGAACATCGTTGATGTTCTTCTCTTTAAGGAAGCCGCCAAGCTCCCGAATCTTCCCGGCGCCCTCCATATACTCGGGCATACGATAGCCCATGAAGTAGTTCCCTACCTTCAATACCGCCTGATAAACGCGGCAATACGCAACTTCAAATTTATGATTCATTCTAATCTCCTTTCATCCGCCTGCAACCGGCGACATTAAAATTACCTCGTCGCCGTCAGCTAATCTGCTTCGTCTGCTTCCCTGTCTGCCGTTTATGAATATGACGCAGCCGTCCAGCTTCTTTCGGGTTATAGTGTCCGTCTGCTTCATCAGCGCCTCATATAAGGCTTTAACACTGTCCACTTCGAGCTCAAGCTCCCGTATTCCGGACTCAAGCCGCAGCAGCCCCATAAACTTTACTTTTATCATTTGATTTTCAGCCGCCGCAGGGTCTTTTCCGTGGGGATGCCGTTTTCATCCCAGCCCCGGGCCTTGTAGTATGTTTTCTTCATTTTTTCAAGCGGTATTTTGGTTTTGGGGTTCTTCGGATCCTGCGGCACATCCGTCAGCCGCTTGGGCAGCTTGTCATTTTCAGAACTGATGCCGAACTTCGTGTTGATATACCGCTCCATTGTATAGCCGCGCTCGCCGATGGAGATATATTTGCCAAAGTTCATCTTCATGCCGACCGCATAGCTTATCATCTTCGTGTGGTGGAAGATTGGCAGATTTATTGCCACGGCTCTGGGGTATTTGTTGATAAACCGCACCGCCCAGCCAATGTGAGGAATGGCGGCGTTGACCATTTTGGTCATGATGCCGTTGGGCTTTGTCAGCAGAAAGGCTGGGAAAAACGCATATGACGTGAACAGACACTGCCCGGAGGCGGAAATCGTCTCCATCAGGTCCTGAAACAGCATTGTTAAATCGGCTTTGGCCTTGGGTGTCTGGGAATCGGTGTTCAGGCCAAGGCCCTCAAAGATGACAAGATACCCGCCGTTTAGGTGGCAGCCGCCGCGGTTTGAAACAGCATAACCAAGCCCCTGACCGACGGCGCGGCGCGGCTCATAGGCCGCAAGCTCCAGTCCCTTTGAGTGCATGGCAAAGTCCTTGCCTCCAAATTTTTCAGACAGGCGCTTGCTGCCCTCGGCAAGCTCATTTCCGATGCCCCGGCGGTAGGCAATGTCCTCAAAAATCTGCGACAGTTCCTCCACCCTGCCAAATTGCAGGCCGTTATTCCAGATGCCCTTCTCGTTTGCCTCCATTGCCCAGGCAATGGTGTTGGCGGCGGAAATCGTGTCCATCCCCAGCTCGTCAAGCTCGTAGTTCCAGTCGAGAATCTTCTGCATGTCATTGTTGCAGATGTTGCCGCCCAGCAGGCCAAGCGTTTCAAGCTCCGGGCCCTTCACGGCCTGACCATCGACCTTTACGGTTCTGCCGCAGCGTATCGGGCAGGTCAGGCAGCCCTTGTTGACGATGTTATAATCCTCGGCAAGCGCCTCCCCGCTGACCATCCCAAAATCCTCATACTGCCCGGCGGAGTAGTTTTTAGTCGCAAGCAGCCCGTGCATCTGCATGGAGCTTACAAGCCCCGCCGTGCCCATTTTGGGTAACTGCTCGCCTGTGAGCGGGTGGTTTTGAAGGTATGTAAACCACTTTTTGCACCAGGCAATGGTCTGCTCCTTGTCAAAAATCGGGACGGTTTTGCTGCCTGTCGCGGTGATTGCCTTGAGGTTTTTCCAGCCCAGCACAGCGCCCATGCCTGTGCGCCCGGCGGCGCGCTCGTCGCTGACTACCCCGGCGTATTTCACCAGGTTTTCTCCGGCGGGGCCAATGCAGAGCCTGCCGAGCATCTTTTTTCCGGTGAGCTCATTGAGCTTTCGCTGGCACTCGCTCGTTTTCATGCCCCAAAGCTCGTCGGCGTCATGGAAGATAAACTCATCCTCATTAATTTCAAGCCAGCGGCGGCTTCGGCATTTGCCGGTTAAAATCAGCGCGTCGTAGCCCGCTTTTTTCAGGTAAAAGCCAAAGCTGCCGCCGCAGTTGGAGGAGGCCAGGATCCCCGTCTGCGGCGAGAGGGCGGAAATGTCAAACCTCGCGGAGCTGGGTGCGCCGGTGCCGGTGAGCGGGCCAGTCGCGATAACGACCCAGTTTTCCTCGGAAAACGCCTCTTCTCTCCCCGTCAGGTGCTCATACAGTATTCTGGCGGCCATAATCTTCCCGCCAAGAAACAGCTCTCTCTGCTCATCGCTCCACGGGTACTCCTTGACAGTCTCGGTGCTCAGGTCCACCTGCATGATTTTTCCCATATATCCTGAGTACTTGGATTTCATATGCAGCTCCTCATTTTTTGATATTTGTTTTCTATTATATATGCAATCTGTACAAGCATCAAGTGAAAACGCATATTTTGCTTTGTTAACTTTGTGGCAGTTGAATGCTTTTATTCTGCTGAGTTAAATGATATCCTGACGGATAATATAATTATTCATCAGCGAAGCGGCTTCATTATTTATTATTCATTATTCATTCTTCATTACGAAAATCCGTTTTAATGAATGATGAATATTGAATAATGAAAAATGAAGAATACAAAACAAAAATCCGCTCTCTGTCGAGAACGGATTTTTGTTTTGGTGGAGATGGGGGGAGTTGAACCCCCGTCCGAAAGTACTTTAACAGAAACTTCTCCGGGCGCAGACGGTCATTTACATTCCCTCACCCCGCCGCAGGCCGTCACGCTGCGGGGCTTGGTAGCTTCATTATGCGTGGTGCGCTCAAAGCTTTGCGCACTCACGGGCACCACTAATCGACGCCCGATCCCGGGCCGTGGTCCTCCCGGGTCAGACGCTCGCTAATTAAGCAGCGAGAAGAACAGTATTATCGTCGTTCTTTAATTTATAAAAGCTGCCCATTTTATGGATGGTAGGCGCATCCGCCCGCTATTTCTGCCTCCGCGCCCCCGTCGAAACCGTTACATCCCCATATAAAACGGGTCAAAGACCCGTTTGTTGATGTGTTGGGGCGCCGTGGCTCAGGCCTTTACAGGCTCGGGGTACTCAACGCCGAAGGTGTCAACGGTGACAGTCTTCATGCGCTGGGGCGTGCGGGGCTTGTCGTTATAATCCGTGCGCACGGCGCAGATGTTGTCGACGGCCTCAATGCCCTCGATGACCTTGCCAAAGGCGGCATACTGCCCGTCAAGATGGGGCGCGTCCTCGTGCATGATGAAAAACTGGCTGCCGGCAGAGTTGGGGGCCATGGTGCGGGCCATGGAGAGCACACCGCGGGTGTGTTTTACGGGGTTTTTCACGCCGTTTGCGTCAAACTCACCCTTGATGCTGTATCCGGGGCCGCCGGTGCCGGTGCCCTTGGGGTCGCCGCCCTGAATCATGAAGCCGGGGATGACTCTGTGGAAGATAAGGCCGTTATAATAGCCCTTATTGATGAGGGAGATGAAGTTATTGACGGTGTTAGGTGCGGTTTCGGGATAGAGCTCCGCCTTGATGACATCGCCGTTTTCCATCTCGATGGTGACAATGGGATTTGACATTTACATGTTCCTCTCTTTCATTATTCTGTCTATATCGCGTTTGGACTGCCTGTCCGCTTCGCTCTCGCGCTTGTCATAGTTCTTTTTGCCCTTGCAGAGGCCGAGCTCCACCTTCACGCGGCTGTCCTTGAAATACAGCGAGAGCGGGATAAGGGCAACGCCGTCCTGCATGACGCGGGCCTGGAGCTTCAAAATCTCGCGCTTGTGCATCAAAAGCCTGCGCGGGCGGACCGGGTCTTTATTAAAGATGTTGCCGTGCTCATAGGGGCTGATGTGCATGCCGCGCACGAAAAGCTCCCCATCCTTCACGGTGCAAAAAGCGTCCTTCAGATTGACCTGCCCAGCGCGGATGGATTTAACCTCCGTCCCGGCAAGCTCGATGCCCGCCTCAAAGCGCTCAAGCACAAAGTAGTCATGAAATGCCTTGCGGTTGTCCGCTATTTTTTTGATTCCCTGCTGCTTCGGCACGGCGCTTTCACATCCTTTCGCTGTATTCTACCACATTTTATCATGGAATAAAAGTATAATTTGTAAACGCGAAAAAGCCCCGCAAAGCGGGGCTTTTTTCACTTGTAGACAAAGGCAACGCCTTTGTCTACAAAAAATGAGTTTCACTCCGAACCGCGCATTTTTGCCCACTGTGGGAGGGCAAAAATGCACTCTCTCCGTGCAAAGTGTTTTTCCCGAGGTACACGCCCCCGGGAAAAACTTATTTTAACTTTATTCGCCAACTTCGGTTGGCGAACTCTGCGAGGCTTTTTTATATTCTGTCGGTACCGAAAAAAGCCCCGCCAAGCGGGGCTTTTTCAAATCTACAAAGGTGCTTACTCAGCGTCCTCCCAGTTGTGCCAGACGTTCTGGACATCGTCGTTATCCTCGAACATATCCAGCATCTTCTGCATGTTCTTGATATCGTCCTCATTGGTGAGCTTGATATAGCCGTTCTGGGGCAGCATCTCAACCTGAGCGGAAAGGAGCTTATAGCCCTTCTCGGTGAGCGCGTCGGACACGGCGGCGACATCGTCAACACCGGTGTAGACGGTCATAACCTCGCCGTCAGCCTCGAAGTCGGCAGCGCCGGCATCCAGAGCGTCCATCATCACGGTGTCCTCATCGAGCTCCTCATCCTCATTGTCAATGACGATGACGCCCTTCTTGTCAAAGGACCAGGACACGCAGTTGGCAGCGCCCATGTTTCCGCCGTACTTATCAAAATAATGGCGCATCTCACCGGCGGTGCGGTTGCGGTTATCGGTCATCGTCTCAACAATGACCGCGACGCCGCAGGGACCGTAGCCTTCATAGACTATCTTCTCGTAGTTCTCGGTGTTTCCGGCGCCCAGAGCCTTATCAATGGTGCGCTTTATATTATCGTTGGGCATGTTGGCAGCCTTCGCCTTGGCAATGACGGCCGCGAGCCTGGAATTGCTGCGCGGATCACCGCCGCCGCCTTCCTTGACGGCAACGATCATTTCTCTTGCGATCTTGGTAAAGGTCTGCGCACGCTTCGCGTCAGCCGCTCCCTTGGTTTTCTGTATATTGTGCCATTTGGAATGTCCCGACATATAAGCATCTCCTCTTTTGTATTCATAACACGCTTAGCACGCAATGTAATTTCAGTTTAATATTTTAACACGGGAACGCCAATATGACAAGAGCAAAATTCTCAAATCTGCTTTGGAATCAAAAGCATCTGAGCTGTCTCCTCGGGATTCATGGCGGCAATGGCGTCCTCGCAGGAGTGATACTGCTTTGCAAGCTCCCAGAGGCTCTCGCCCTCCATGCGCACAATACTCACTGCCGGGAGTGCCGCCCAATCGACCGCGTCCTCCTCGCTGAGAGTCACTGTGCCTACCCGTGTTATATCCGCATACCGGCTGCTCTGGCAATACAGCTCCGCGCTTATGCGGCTGTCAATCTCGCCGCCGCTGGGCCTGAGATAGAGCCCGGTGAGCCGTGAGGAGATTACGCGCATAGGCGTATCCTGACAGTCCCCTTCCAAAGCCACAGCGCGGCGCACGGCGGATAGGCTCCCCGCCTCCGTGCGGTAGATTATATCCAGTGCGACTGAGGCGGAGCATTTGCCGCCACCCGCCGTCTGCTGGCTCAAAGTTCCCAGCACGCAGAGCACATCCGCGCAATCCTCTGCGACGCTTATCCGCTCCTCCTTACCAAGCCTCAGCGTCTCCATGCCGGAGGCAAGCGTAAGCTGGCTGCTCTGGGATGCACATTCGGCGCTCATGAGATTGCTGTAAGCGTCCGATATGAAGCTCACCTCCCTGCGGCGGCGGCTCACAAGCTGCAAAACGGCGTGTATCTCCGCGTCGACGGCCTTATCGCCGTTTATGGTGTCGATAAGCTCGAAGTATGCCGAGGTCAGCTCTATCATCACGGTGCAGCCGTCCATCTCCTCCTCGGCGGTGTCAATTATCTGGGAAAACGGCGAAGAAAACGCCGTTGTGACCGGATAAGCTCCATCTGCGGCGAGGTAGCAGATTTCAAGCTCAAGACTGCCTTTTATGACCGCCTTTGTGCCGACATGCTGTGTTTCGCTGACGCAAAACTCCGCCTTTTGGGATATTATCTGCGCCGGAAGCGGTTTTTCGCGGGGGATGGTGAACTGCTCATTTAGGGCGAAGGTCTTTTCACACACGGCGTTTGCTATCACGGCCTCTATTGTCTCAAACTTGGCGTGCAGGCCCTCGCAGCCGCCTTCGGGCAGCAGAGTCTCCACGGCGACAGTCTCCTGCCGGTAGCAGCTCAGCTCCCCGGCAAGCTCCACCGTGACGGAGACCTTTCGCGGGTTTATGACCCTCGCCTCACAGTTTGTGACGCTCAGGGCAATCTGCGCCCTGATATCGCCCTCCATTTCGCCCATTTCATATTCAAGCTCAAAGCTCTTGTTAATGCGCACGAAGGACACCGCGTTCTCGCCCTCAGTTATGTACATAAGCGCCGCGCAGATCTCCCCTGTCACGCTGACGCCCCGGGAGGTAAGCTCCTTGCTCTTGAGCAACACAGAGGTTTGAACCGAGGCCACCCTGCCGATATCGTCATTTGTGTCGGGGACAACGCTCTCCGCACTCTCCTGTATGCGCTTTATCTGATGAAAAACCTCCCTGTACGCGCCGACCGTCTTATTTTCAAAGTTTATTTCCATAGTCTATTCTCCTTGCTGCACAGTTTGTACAGCATATGCGCCCGAAGGCGCTGTTATTACCCTCTGCGTATGCCCTCAATGATGCGCGCCAGAAACCGGGGCAGCCGAAACACATAAATCTTCATCCTAAACCCTCCCTAACATCTAATATACCATATTCCGAATGCGATAAGCGCCGCCGCAAGTATGAACCACCAGAACGATGTGGGCAGTACCAGCGACAAAATGATTATTATCCCGGCAAAAATGGCGATGCAGCCAAATAAGCCTCCCTTACCTTTTCGCAAAATAACCGCCCCCTCCGTATAATCAATTCATTATACGCAGCAGGCGGCAAAAAATGACCATATTATATGCAAAAGCCGAAGCTCGTTGGCTTCGGCTTTGAAAGCTTATTTTTCTTTTATCTCCCACGGCAGGCGGCGCGCTGTCAAGTCATACAGCCGCTCATAGGATTTATACCTCACTTCGGATATCTCCCCCGCGGCGACCGCGCGGGTCACAGCGCAGTCCGGCTCCTTCAGATGGGCGCAGTCGGCAAAGCGGCAGCGGCCTATGTACGGCTCAAACTCGATGAAAAGATGCTGAAGCTCCTCCTTGGCGATAGGCTGCATCATCTCAATATCAAAGGAAGCAAAGCCCGGTGTGTCCGCTACAAAGCTGTCGTTATTAAGCGCGTAAAGCTCCACATGGCGGGTGGTGTGCTTGCCGCGGCCAAGCCTGTCGCTGACCTCCCCCGTCGGTATATCCGCATCGGGCAGCAGGCGGTTGATCAGGCTGGATTTTCCAACGCCGGAGTTACCGGTGAAGGCGCTGACCTTGCCTTGCAGAGCCTCACGCAGCGCGTCTATCCCCTCGCCGGTCTCGGCGCTGGTGCGGATGACGGTAAAGCCGGCTTTGGAGTAGATATCATACAGCTCCTCCGCCGCGTCAATATCTGTTTTGTTGATGCAGACAATAAGCTCACACCCGGCAGCGCCCGCGATAACCGACACACGGTCAATCAAAAACGGGTCTGTCACCGGGTTTGTGTTGGCCGCGGCAAAGACTATCGCGTCAACATTCGCAACCGCCGGGCGCACGAACCAGTTGCGCCGTGGCTCAACGCTCTCTACCCGGCCCTTTCCGCTGCCCTCAATGAGGACGCTCACTCTGTCACCGACGAGGGGAGATGTCCCGTCGGCCCTGAATCTGCCTCTGGCGCGGCAGGCGATAACGCCCTGCTCAGTCTGCACATAGTAAAAGCCGCTCAAGGCCTTTATAATAACGCCCCTTGCCATCAGCCCTCCGCACCGGCGGAAACGGTGAGCACCACCTTTGACCGCTCCTCCACGCTTGTAAACGCCGCGACGCTCTGGTCAATGACCGTGCCCGCGTCAAGGTCGCTCTGGACGCGCTGACTGCCGCCATAGACGAGTCCCGCGCCCAGTATCTGAGCGGCGGCGGTGTTCTCGTCAAGGCCGATAAAGTTCGGCACGGACACCTGGCGTATCTCGCTGCCACTGCTGACGGTCATATATATAACCGTGCCGATGCTCATCTCCTCGCCCTGATTGGGGCTTGTGCTGATAACGGTATCCCTTGTAAACTCGTCGGAAAGGGTGTTCTCTATCTCAACATTAAAGCCTACCTGATACATGGTGTTCACGGCATCCCTGTAATCCATACCGTTGACGCCGGGGACCGGAGCCACAGACTCATTGGTGCTGACCGTCAGCTCCACCTCGATGCCGCTCGGTGTGAGCATCATGCTGCGCCCGGCATTGGGGCTCTGCTCCGTGACGACACCGGGCTGGGCCTCGGGGTCGACCACAAAAATCACATTGAAATTATACATGGAGGCGTACTCGGAATTAGAGGTGATGGCGCTGTAATCCATGCCAACGAAGTTCGGCAGCTCCACCCGCTCAGCCTCGGCAAAAATATCGCCAAGCCAGAAGTTCCACAGAAACGCGAACAGCAGCAGCGCCGACACGAGCGCTGCAAACACGCCCGTGAGAAAGCTGACCTTCCCCGCCCTTCTTCTGCGGCGGACGAACTTTTTCTTTGTGAGCTCCTTCGTCTTTATAGGTGCAACAGGCTCCGGCTCATCCGGCTCATCCGGGTGCTGGGCCGCGCCGAACTTGTCAAGGTCTTCCAGCAGCTCACCGGCGGTCTGATAGCGCTCGGCAATATCCGCGTTCATGGCCTTGAGGGTAATGCGCTCAAGCTCGGGCGGAATGTCGGCCTTTTTTTCGTGCGGCGGCACAGGCTGCGCGTTCATGTGCTGAACGGCAATCTCGCCAAGAGTTTCGCCCACATAGGGCTTTTCGCCCGTGAGCATTTCATACATCACAACGCCGAGGGAATATATATCGCTTCTCGCGTCGGGAAATTCTCCCCTCGCCTGCTCGGGTGCGATATAGTGAATAGAACCGATAGCCTGGCCGTTCTCCTCGTGTATCTCATTTTCAAGAGCGGCAATGCCAAAGTCCCCGACCTTGATGGTCCCGTCGCGCAAAAGCATGATGTTCTGGGGCTTAATATCCCGGTGGATGATGCCGCGCTCATGGGCGTGTGACAGGGCCTTTGCTATCTGGCGGGCAAAATGCAGCGCCTCTTTCCACGCAAGCGCCCCTTTGCGGTCGATATACTGCTTGAGGGTTATCCCGTCTACCAGCTCCATCACTATGTATTCCATAGCGTCACTGTGGCTGACATCGTATACCGCGACAATATTGGGGTGCGAGAGCATCGCGACAGCGTGCGACTCCGCGCAGAAGCGGGAGCGAAACTCCTCATCATCCGCCATCTCATCGCGCATTATCTTCACCGCGACGCTGCGGTCAAGGCGCAGGTCGGTGGCCTTATAGACCATGGCCATGCCGCCCTCGCCGATAACGCTCTGTATGCGGTATCTCTCGTCGAGTACCTTGCCGATATATTTATCGTTAGTATCCATATGCTTCTCCATTTATCGCGTCACCGCCACGACGGTGACATTGTCTCTTGCCCCCCGCTCAAGGGCCATGTCCATCAGCGCCCGGCAGAGGTATTCCGGTTCGTTTGTCTCCCTGACCTGCTCGAGCATCTCCTCATCGGTAACGATGTTTGATAGCCCGTCAGAGCAGAGCAGCAGCACATCGCCGCTTCTGAGCTTGAACTCGAAATAGTCCGCCTCCACCGTGGCATCGGAGCCCAGCGCGCGGGTTATGACATTCTTTTGGGGGTGGTTTCGCGCCTGCTCTCGGGTTATCGCGCCAAATTCGACGAGATCCTCCACCAGTGAGTGGTCCCGGGTTATCTGGCTGATACCGCTGCGCCGCGATATTCTGTATGCCCGGCTGTCGCCGACATTTATAATATAACCGCTGCCGTCGTTCTTTATCACACCGCCGACAATCGTTGTGCCCATGCCGCTGAACTCCTCATCAAACTGAGAGTATTCATAGGCAACGCCGTTTGCCTCGGCGCAGGCGTCCTTGAGCATGCGCTCGGGGTTGATGCTGCGCTTGACTCTGGAGGTGAGCTTTGCGTAAACATAGGAGACGAAGGCCTTGTTTGAAAGCTGGCTTGCAAGGCCGCCGGCCTTTGCCCCGCCCATGCCGTCACATAGCGCGGCGATCAGGCAGTTTTGCGCGTCGCACTTTTCAATTATGAAGCTGTCCTGATTATCGGCTCTGTACTGGCCCTTGTCGGTTATGCCAAAGCTTTTCATGGCTGGCCCGCCCCCCCTTTAATTGAGCTTTTCCCTTCTGCGCCGAAGCTGGCCGCAGGACGCGTCCACATCGCCGCCGAGCTTGCGGCGCACAGTCACGTTCACGCCGCTCTCTTCAAGTATCTTTATAAACGCCTTCATGTGCCCCGACGTGGACGGGCGAAACTGCTGCCGCTCCTCCACACGGTTGAGGGGTATAAGATTTACATGGGCGCTGACGCTCCTTGCCTCTTTGGCAAGCAGCCGCGCGTGATACTCCGTATCGTTCACGCCGTCAATCATGGCGTATTCAAAGGATATGCGTCGCCCTGTTTTGTCATAATACCGTCGGCAGGCGTCCATGAGCTTTTCGACACCCCGGCCGTGGTTTGCGGGCATTATTTTAGAGCGCGTCTCATCGTCCGGCGCGTGGAGAGATACCGACAGCGTAAGCTGCATGTTTCTCTCGGCAAGCTCATCAAAGCGCTCGATTATCCCGCAGGTGGAGAGCGAAATGTGCCTCATGCCGATGTTCAGCCCCTTGGGGTGGTTCACAAGCTCCAGAAAGCGCATCACATTGTCAAAATTATCAAGCGGCTCACCTATACCCATCAAAACTATGTTTGAAATAGGCTTGCCGGAGTCTATCTCGGAAAACAGCACCTCGTCGAGCATCTCTGACGGCTCGAGACAGCGCACAAGCCCGCCGATTGTGGACGCACAGAAGGCGCAGCCCTGCCTACATCCGACCTGACTTGAAATGCAGACGGTGTTGCCGTGCTTATAGCTCATGACGACCGTCTCCACGCAGTTGCCGTCAAACAGCTCCCAGAGGTATTTTATCGTCCCGTCCAGTGCGGAGATCTGTTTTGACACGGCCTTGGGCTTATAAAGCCGAAACTCGGCCTTCAGCTTTTCGCGCAAAGGCTTTGAGAGATTGCTCATCTCGTCAAAATCCCGCACGCCCCGGCTGAGCCACTGGAAGATCTGTCCGGCTCTGTATTTTGGCTCACCCAGCTCTTTAAGGGCGGCTTCCAGCTCCTCGGGGAGCATGGAAAGAATATCTTTCTCCATCAGCTTTTCCTTCTCAGTTTCGCCGTAAAAAATCCGTCAGACCCGTCGATCTGCGGGAAAAATGTATACATTCCCTCGCGGCTTTCTATGCCGCAGAGAGAGAAATCTTCCGCATGAAACTCATCATTCTCCGCCAAAAACGCCCTGACGATATCCTCGTTTTCCTCGGGAAATATCGTGCAGGTTGAGTACAGCAGCGCTCCGCCGGGCTTAACAAAGGTCGCTGCGTTATTGATTATCTCCCGCTGAATCTTCGGCAAGCCCTCAAGCTCTGCCGGGGATTTCTGGCGAATCTCCGGCTTTTTGCGGATAACACCCATGCCGGAGCAGGGCACATCGCATATAACCACGTCAAACTTGCCCATAAGCTGCGCATCACTTTCACGGGCATCCGCCGCAGCGGTGGAGATGATGTCTATCCCCAGCCTCTCCGCTCCGGAGCGGATAAGGCCAAGCTTTTTTTCGTGGATATCACGGGAGAGTATCTCGCCCTGATTTTGCATCAATATAGCCGATGCAAAGGACTTCCCGCCCGGGGCGGCGCAGCAGTCAAGCACGCGCATACCGGGCTTCGGGTCGGCGATAGCTGCGGCAAGGCGGGCGGCCTTGTCCTGCACATAGAAAAGCCCCTCATCATAGCCGGGAAGCTCAGTAACACTGCCACCATTAATGTACATGCAGCCCTCAAGAGCGCTGTCGGAAGTATAATCTGTCCCCGCATCACTCAGCATCTGCTCATATTCTCCGGTGCTTAGCTTCAGAGTGTTGACCTGAACCGTCAGCGGCGCGGGGGTGTTGCAAATCTCGAAAAACTTCTCCGCCTGATCATAGCCGCAAATACCTATAAGCCGCTCTGTCAGCCACTCGGGGTAGCTGTATTTTACGCTCAGATACTCGGCGCTCCCCTTTCCGGGCGGCTCGGGGAGCTTATCTCTGTTTTCTGCCATGCGCCGCAAAACCGCGTTTACAAAGCCCGACGCTCTCTTCATGCCGCAGAGATTGCAGAGCTTCACGCTCTCGTCCACGGCGGCGGAGGGAGGTATCTTGTCCATAAACGAGAGCTGATACGCCCCGAGGCGGAGAATATCCAGCGTTTTTGGCTCAATATCCGAAAGCTTGCGGCTTGAAAAGTTGGAGACGTAAAAATCCAGGCAGGCAGCGTTTTGCAGCACACCCAGACAGAGCCGCGCGGCAAGGGCGGCGTCCCGCCTGTCAAGCTCGTATTTTTTTATCGCGCCATCGACCGATGCACCAGACCATGCCCCGCTGCGTCGGCATCTCTCCAGCGCGTCGAGGGCGGCGCGTCTCGCGTTATTCTGTGCCATCAGTCGATTTTCAGCTTGTGGCCGCGCAGGAAATCTGCAGCCGCCATGCGCTTTTTGCCGGGGGCCTGAAGCTCTTTTATCAGCAGCGTCTCGCCGCCTGCGCAGGCGATTTCTATCCCGCCCTTGTCGGTGGAGACAACGCTCCCGGGGGTCTTGTCGGTCTTTGTATCGGTATAGTCCGCCGCAAAAACGCGGTAAATCGCACCCTCAAGCTCCATCGTGGCTACCGGCCATGGCTGGAGCCCGTAAATCTGCTTCAAAATAACCCTCGGCGCTCTGTTCCAGTCGATGGGAGAGAGGGATTTATCCAGCATCGGGGCGTAGGTTGCCTTTTCATGCTCCTGCGTCCGTCTTGGCACGGTGCCCGCGTCAATATCACGCAGGGTCTTTACAAGAAGCCTTGCGCCCATGAGCTTGAGCCTGTCAAAAAGCTCACCGGAGGTCTCATATTCGCCGATTTCGGTCTCCTCGGTATAGATAATGTCCCCGGCATCCATCTCGCTTGCAAGGAACATCGTTGAAACACCGGTGCGCTCATCGCCGTTAATGACCGACCACTGGATAGGGGCAGCCCCTCTGTACTTTGGCAGCAGCGACCCGTGGACATTCACCGCGCCATATTTCGGCACAGCGAGGATATCATCAGGCAGAATCCTGCCGTAGGCAACCACCGCGAGGATGTCCGGGCGGAGCTCCTCAATTTGTTTAAGAGCAGTCCCGTCCCGCATTTTTACGGGCTGGAACACGGGGATATCGTGCTCAACGGCTATCTCCTTTACCGGGGAGAAGCCCGTCTCCATGCCGCGGCCCTTGGGCTTGTCCGGCTGGGTGAAAACACCCACCACGTCAAAGCCCTGCTCCAGAAGCTCACTGAGGGAGGCGGCGGCGAAATCCGGCGTCCCCATAAAAACTACGCGCATAAACGCCCTCCTGTCAGCCCTGAATGTTTTGCAGCTCCTCCTCGCTGAGCATGCGCTCAGCACGGGAGGTGAACACGACGCCGTCCAGATGGTCAATCTCGTGGCAGAAGCAGCGGGCGGTAAGCCCCGTGCCCTCAACCTCAAACCACTCACCATTCCTGTCCTGCGCGCGGACCTTCACATCCATGGGCCGCTCCACAACGCCGTACTCTCCCGGAACACTCAGGCAGCCCTCGGCGCCGCGCTGGGTGCCTGAGGTCTCGATAATCTCAGGGTTTATAAGCTCGATGAAGTATTCCTCTTCACCCTCTTCAACGTTTGTCTCGATAACAAGCACCGCACGGCGCAGAACGCCCACCTGCGGAGCGGCAAGGCCCACGCCGTCAGCACGGCTGAGGGTCTCGCGCATATCGTCCAGCAGCTGGTGAAGCCTGGGGTTAAAATCCGTCACCGGGCGGCAGTGCTTATACAGGGTTGGGTCCTCTTTGGTCAAAATATTGCGAATCGCCATCGTATATTCTCCATTCAAATCCGCAAAAAAGCGGAATAATTCTCGTTTTCAATCCACCGGGTCATTGTCCGCAAAGACGGACACGCCTTTGAAGCGGCTGTCCTTGCTGCATTTTATCACCGCATCCGCCACACAGGCGCGAACCTCGTTATTAGCCTTGCAGCAGATGTTGACCCTGTACCTGTATCGGTTGTTTACCTTTACTACGGCAAGCGGCGTCGGCCCAAGGGTTGATATCCCGCAGCGGGCGGGGGCGTTATCCAGAAGCTGCTTTGCAAAGCGGCAGGCGTTGATGACCTGCACCTCGTCCGCCCCGGAGGCGGTTATAGCCAGCGCATCCGTAAACGGTGGGGAATTTTGCAGCCTGCGCAGCTCAATTTCCGAGCAGTAAAAGGCCTCATAATCCTGCTTTGCCGCCTGAATAAGCGTCTCATTATCGGGCGTAAAGGTCTGGATGACGGCTCTGCCCTCCTTGCTTGCCCTGCCGCTGCGGCCTATGACCTGGGTTATCAGGGAAAAGGTTCTCTCTCCCGCCCTGTAATCCCCGGCGTAAAGGCTCTGGTCGGCAGAAATGACGCCAACAAGGGTCACATTGTCAAAATTGAGCCCCTTTGCGACCATTTGCGTCCCCACCATGATGGGGATGTTCTCATTGCGAAATTTTTCAAACAGCCGCTCGTGGGAGCCGGCGGGGCTGACGGTATCCGTGTCCACCCGCATAACGGGTACACCCGGAAAAAGCTCGTTAAGCTCCTGCTCCACAAGCTGGGTGCCCGCGCCGACGAATTTGAACGCGCCGCCGCATTCCGGGCACTCCTCCGGCAGCCGCCGGGAGAAGCCGCAATGGTGGCATATAAGGCGGTTATTGTTGCTGTGGTAGGTCAGCGATACGCTGCATCTCGGGCAGCGGAAGGTATAACCGCATTCGCCGCAGCTGATGAGGCGGTTCGCGCCGCGGCGGTTGATGAGCAGAATGCTCTGCTCTCCGTTTTCAATATTTTTTTGCAGCTCATCCCGCAGGAAAGAGCTGATATTCCCGCCATTTCCATGGCGAAGCTCCCGCTTCATGTCCGCGATTTTCACCTTGGGCATGCTCAGCTCATTATAGCGGTCCGGGAGCGAAAAATAGGCGTATTTGCCGGTTTTTGCAAGGTAGCGGCTCTGGATATCCGGCGTTGCGGAGCCTAAGAGGAGCAGGGCGTTTGATTTATAGCAACGGTATTTTGCAATATCTCGCGCGTTATATCGCGGGGTATTTTCCGAGCGGTAGCTCTCCTCCTGCTCCTCGTCGATGATGATAAGGCCCAGATTTTCCGCCGGGGCGAAAACCGCGCTGCGTGTGCCTATAACAAGCCGCGCCTTACCGTCCCTTATGCGCTTATACTCGTCATAGCGCTCCCCGACGGAGAGGCTGCTGTGCTGCACGGCGATATTATCGCCGAAACGCGCGGCAAAGGTACTGAGCATCTGAGGGGTCAGCGCAATCTCCGGTACAAGGAGAATCGCGCTTTTGCCGATCTCAAGCTGCTGGCTGATAAGGTGCATATAGACGCTGGTCTTGCCGCTGCCGGTGACGCCGAAAAGCAGCGCCGCCGCGCTTTTATCCTGCATGGCGAGGGCGTTCAGACCCTCAAAGGCCCGGCGCTGAGCGTCATTGAGCTCCGGCATGGGCAGGCTTTCAACTGATGAGGTCTCCGGCCTGCGGTAGACCTCAAGGTAAAACAGCTCCACAAGCCCCGCCTTGCGCAGGGCGTTCAGCGACTGGCGGGACGCGCCGGTGTGGCGCATCAGGTCCTGGCTTGGCAGGGCCTCAAAGCCGCAGAGCGCGGACAAAAGCTCCGCCTGCATCGGTGAGCGGCGGCGCTTATTCTCCGCGATGACATCTGCGTCCTCCGGGGATACGGCAAGCCGCACCATCTCAACAGTCTTATCGTTTACACGGCGCTTCCCGTCCTCCTTGAGCCAAAGCCCGGCGGGGAGCAGGGCCCGCGCCGCGTCATACACGGTACAGAAAAAGCGCTCGCGCATAAACAGAGCAAGCTTGAGCTGCCAGGGCTTCAAGACCGGCTCATCATCCAGAACCGCCTCGATGCTCTTAAGCTTATCAAGGCTGCTGCCCTCCTCCACGGCGAGGATTATCCCCTCGCTGCGGCGGTTGCCCCTTGAAAAGGGCACGTAAACCCGCACCCCCGGGACGGCTTTTTCCAAAAGCTCGGCGGGGATAAGGTAATCATAGGGCTTGTCTATGCTGTATGTTGCGGCAGAAACCGCTATTTTGGCAATTTTTGCCGCCATGCACCCCTCCGAAAAATTACTTTATGCTGAGCTTTCCGGTGTAAACCTCGTCAATGGCGGAGGAAACAGGCTTGCGCTCGAGCGGCTCCTGCTTCTCCTCGGCATTCTCGGAGATAACACGGGCTCTCTTGGCAACAAGGTTCACGAGCTGGTAACGGCTGCCTATCTTATCGACAAGCTCAGCAACAGGGGGATAAAGCATCATAATAATCAATCTCCATTCCGCCGCAAATGCGGCATATTAATCAAGCATTTTTAAGGATATCCATATGGTCAGCCGCGCGGCAGCCCTCGGCGGTTATAATCGCCTCAAACTCCTTGGCCGCTTTGTCGGCATCGTCGTTGACTATAATATAATCGTAGAAATCCGCCTCGGCGTATTCCTGCTTTGCGCGGATAAGGCGGGCCTCGATGGCGCGCTCGGTATCCGTGCCGCGGTTTTCAAGGCGCTGCTTCAAAACCTCCATGGAGGGCGGCACAATGAAAATCATCACGGCCTCGGGCATCTTCTCATGCACCTGCCGCGCGCCCTGCACCTCGATATCAAGCAGCACATTCATGCCCGCGTCAAGATTCTTCTGGACATAGGCTCTGGGTGTGCCGTAGGAGTTGGCAACATACTCGGCGTGCTCCAGAAGCTCATCATTCTCGACCATTTCCTTAAAACGGTCAAGGTCCACAAAGAAATTCTCTTTCCCGTCCACCTCGCCGGGTCTGGGCTTACGGGTGGTGACAGAAATGGAAAAGCACACATCGTCGCGGTTTTCAACCGCCTTGAACACGACCGTGCTCTTCCCCGCCCCGGACGGGCCGGATATAACAAACAGTTTCCCCTTCTTCTCCATTTTATAATACCCTCCTGTCAATATAATTCCTCTATTCCTCACTGAAGCGCTGCGCAAGAACATCCGGCGCGAGCGCCGACAACACAACGTTGCCGCTGTCCATGACTATAACAGCCTTGGTGCTTCTGCCGAAGGATGCGTCGATAAGCAGCCCCCGCTCGCGCACATCCTGAATCATGCGCTTGATGGGCGCGGACTCCGGGCTTACGACAGAGACAACCCGCTCAGCAGAGATGAGGTTTCCAAAACCAATAGGTACAAGCTTCATTCTCCGCTCCTATTCGATGTTCTGAATCTGCTCGCGAATCTTCTCAATTTCGGACTTGAGGTCGACCACCGTGTGGGCAATGTCCGAATTCTGGCACTTGGAGCCGATTGTATTGGCTTCGCGGTTAAACTCCTGCACGAGAAAATCAATCTTCCTGCCGGTGGGCGATGAGCCCTCGACCATCTGCCTGAGCTGGGACATATGACTGCGCAGGCGCACGGTCTCTTCGTCCACGGCGATATGGTCTGCAAAAATGGCGGCCTCGGCCAAAATGCGGCTCTCGTCGATTCCGGCGGTGCCCAGTACCTCCTGCATCTTCTGCTCAAGGCGGCTGCGGTAGGCCTTCACCGTCTCCGGGGCGGAGCGCTCCACCGTGGTGACAAGCGCGTCAATAGTCTGGAGCCTGCTCAATACATCGTCCCTGAGCTTCTCGCCCTCGCGCAGGCGCATCTTGTCAAAATCCTCCAGCGCAAGCTCTGTAAGCTCGCCTATCGCGGCGGCAACGGCCTCCGTGTCAATATCAGCCTTTTCGACCGTCAAAACCTCCGGGAAGCGGGCAACACTCATGGCGCTTACATCGTCATTTAGCCCGTACTCCTCGGCAATGTGCTTTACCGCGGTGACATAGCCCTTCAAAAGCGCCTCATTTACCTTGACGCAGACCTCGTCCGTCCCGGCGGAATCGACCGTCACAAAGACATCGACCTTGCCCCGGCTGATATGCCGCTGGACGGCGGATTTAACCGTCTCCTCGGCAAACATGAAGCTGCGCGGCATACGCACGGAGGTATCCAAAAAGCGGTTGTTGACGCTTTTCAGCTCCACGCTGATATTGAAGCCCTGGGCGCTGCCGCTGGCGCTGCCATAACCCGTCATGCTCTTTATCATTGTGCCTCAGCCCTCCCGATAATGGTATAGACAAGGGGCTTTTTATCTTTTTTGAGCCGCTGGCTTAAAACGACGATGACCGCGCCCAGCACAAGGCCGATAAAGCTTGTCAGCACACAGACCCCCTCGCTGCCGCCGAGCATATGCGCCGCGGCAAAGCCAATCAGAAACAGCACCAGCGGCATCACATAAACAAGAATTGCCGCGCCGAAAACGAAGGAGGTTTTGCTGGATATGACCACCTTCTCGCCCCGGAGCGCGCCGATGGGGTTTTTCGCAAGGGCTTTCACCTTGCTGTCGTAAATGCAGCTTTCACAGTTGCCGCAGTTGCTGCCGCAGGCGGTGCCCCGTGTCACCACGACCTCCGCCATGTTATCCGGCAGCAGCTTTGTTATTACAGCCTCCTGAGTCAAATCATGCCCTCCTTATTTCAACGGAGATAGTCTCCGTACCAATTGCGCCCACATTTGTAAAGCCGTCAACGTATATCTTGACCTCCGGCATGTATGAGCCGGTCGAGCCCTTGTAATCGGCAAGGTCCGCCACAGCGCGGATGTTCTCGCTCTTTACCTTTTCCAAGTCCTCCGCCGTGCCGCGCAGTGTGACCTCTATGCTCTCGGTGATGATATCCGCAACCGTCCCGTCGCCCTCGTTTATGCAGGAGATGGAGTTTACGCGGAAGGTCTTCGTCTCAAGGCCGATGACCTCGATAGTCACCTTTGCCTCAGTGACACCCGTGAGATTGCGCAGTCCGTTTGAAATCGGTATAGTATAGGTCTCTGTATAGGTGGAGGCGAAATCGGTCAAATCGACGGTATCGAGGATTATCCGGTTTATGCCGTTGAGTATGGCCGAATCTCCGGCAAGGCTTATCGACTTCGGCTCAACGGTTATCTTTACATTGGAGCTTGTAGCGCCCGCGCCCTCGACTATATCCACGCCGAGCTGAACATCCTTTATCTCCAGCATCGGCAGTGTCGCTGTCACGGTATCTGTCGAGCAGCTGAACTCCGTAGTCGATACGGGCTGGTCGTTATCGTCCATCAGCGTAAAGCCGGACTCAACACTGTAAGTGCTGTTGACGGTAATGCCTGTTCCAAACGTCACCCAGGCGTAGGTAATGTCGTTCAGATAAGTCTCCGCGCCGGTCAGGGTGATGGTGGAGGGCTCAAACACCGGCGTCTCCGCTGTGTACCCCTCGGCAATCTCCCCCTCAAAGCCGCCGCGCACGGGGACGGTCTTTGTCGTCTGCTTTGCGACCGTAAAGCTCACAGCCTCCGGGTAGCGCGATTCAATGACCAGATCCCGGCGGTTGACGCTTGTGGGAAATTCCACCGTGTACTGCTGGGAGGTATAGGCCGCCTGCGTAAGCTTGCTCACGTCGATGCGGGCGACAATATCGTCCGCGTCAAGGGAGCTTATAACCCGCCTCGGCCCCTTTATGCGCAGGGAGACGGTGCTTGTATCAAGGTCTGTAATGACCATGTTGCGGTTTTCCCTGAGCGTGTTCTCTCCGCTCAGCTCCACCTGAACGCCGTTGAAGGTCTGGATGTACTCATCCTCGTCAACGCTCGTCACATAAAACCAGATGGCAAAAGACGTTATCAGGGAGACAACAGCCCAGAACACACGGCTGTTATATATTGACTTCATCAGATTTCTTTTCTTCATTTGGCTTCACCCTGAACAGCTTGCGGAGCATCGCAATAAAGCCGTTCCCGTTGTCCGTGTCTTCCTCGTCCGAAACAAGCTCACTGTGCAGGAGCTTGTCCAGCATCTGCGCCGTGAGGTGGCGCTTGAGCATCCCGTCAATCGCGACGGAGATTGCCCCCGTCTCCTCCGAGACGATAATGACCACCGCGTCAGACTGCTCGCTCAGGCCGATGCCGGCCCTGTGGCGCATACCCAGATCCTTGCTCAGGTTCTGGCTCTGGGTCAGCGGCAGAACACAGCCCGCCGCCGCGACCCGGCCATTGCGGATAATGACCGCCCCGTCATGCAGGGGGGCCTTGTTGTAAAAGAGGTTTTTTATAAGCTCCGCCGTCACATCGGCATTTATTATCGTGCCCGTGTTCATAATCGTGCCGAGCTTGACATTGCGCTCAAAAATCAGCAGCGCGCCGGTTCTGGATTCGGACATGTCCGAGCAGGCCAGCACCGTCTGGGCGATAGCCGTCTGAATGACGGGGCTTTCCGCCTTGCGGCTGGTGCTGACGCTGCTGCCCATGCGCTCAAGCATGCGGCGCAGCTCCGGCTGGAAGAGAATCAGCAGCGCGATCAGGCCCAATTCCACAGCCTTGCGCAGGGCAAAGTTGATCATAGTCAGATGCGTGAACTCAGACACACCGAGCACGACAAGGATGAGGATAAGCCCCTTTGCAAGGTTATATGAATTGGTCCTGCGCACGAACCAAATCGCTTTATATATCAGGTAGGCGACGATGAGAATGTCGATAACATCCGCAACGCCCATAGTTGTAATGCGCCTGATCGCGTCGCTGAAAACTTCCATAAGAATCTCCGTTCAAATTTTTCAAAAGCGCGGCCCAGCTCACCGCAAAATCTTATCAGCATATTATACAGCATTTTCTTCCGGTTGGCAACATTAAGCGGTGATTATAATGTTAAAATCTTTTGAACTATTTCCCTTTTTCCGCAATTTCCCTGATGGCCGCGCAGGCGGTTTTTATCTGCCGCTCGTCGTTAAATGGTGAAAAGCTCAGACGCACCGTGCCGGTATCGAGCGTCCCGGCGCTGCGGTGGGCCGTGGGGGCGCAGTGCATGCCCGAGCGCACGCAGATGCCGCGCTGAGAAAGCCCCTCCGCCACCTGCTCGCAGTCCATGCCCTTTACCCGCAGGGACAAAACGCCGCTCTGCCCAGGGCCGGTGAAAAGCTCAGCGCCGCTGCCGTCAAGCTCACTCACCATGGTTTTCAAAAGCCGCTGCTCATGGCGGAGGATGTTCCCGGTTCCGGTGGCTCTGACGTAGTTTATCCCCGCCAGAAGGCCCGCTATTCCGCAGACATTGTGCGTCCCCGCTTCAAGGCCGTCGGGCAGGTAATCCGGCATATGCTGAGGGACGCTGTCTGAGCCGGAGCCGCCGAACATATAGGGTTTTGCCATGTTTTTACACAGCAGTATCCCCGTTCCCTGCGGGCCGAAAAGGGACTTGTGCCCAGGCATGGCGATAAACTCCGCGTCGAGCTTCTGCATATCCACATCCAGCACCCCCGCCGACTGTGAGGCATCTACGATAAGCGGCACACTGCGGCGGCGGCAGAGCTCCGCTATCTCATAAATCGGCAGAACATAGCCAAACACATTGGATACATGTGTGCAGACGCACAGCCCCGCGCCCTTGAGCTTACTGTCAAAGTCCTCAAGAGTGTCCGCCGCGTCAAAGAGCTTTGTGCCCGCGTATACAAGCTCCGCGCCCTTTGCCGTCAGCGGGCGGGTAACGGAATTGTGCTCAAAGCCGGACACAACAACCCGCTCCCCGGCTCTGGCAAGTGAATTTATGGCGATGTTCAGGGCATGGGTCGCGTTCATGGTAAAGACCACCTGCTCCGGCTCCGGGACGTTGAAAAGCTCCGCCGCCGCTTCCCGGCAGGCGTATACCGTCTCCGCCGCGAGCATGGCGGGCGGGTGCCCGCCCCGCCCGGGGCTTGCCATGCTGCGCATTGCCTCAGATACCGCCCGGCCCACTGATACGGGCTTTATGAGCGTGGTCGCGCCGTTATCAAGATAAATCAAGGCCGTACCTCCGTATACTCTCCGCCGTCCACGCTCTCATAGATTTTCCCACTGAGCATCTGGTATTTTCTCAGCAGAGCCGCCGCCTCCCTGAGCCTTGAGTGCAGGGCCACCGAATATCCGCAGCCGTTGCCGGAGAGGTGCTGCGGCGCTTTTATCACAACCGCCGTTATCCCTGAGCGCTCCAGAAGCCTTGCGGATTTCTGGGCGGCGGTCAGTGAACGGCACATTATCAGATATTGAGTCATATCTCGCTCCTATCAGCCGCAACTTTGCGGCACAAATATAAAAAACGCAGGGCATCTCTGTCCTGCGTGATATATCCCGCCATAGCGCACAGATACATAACATCTTATGCTCTACGGCGAAACCTGTTAATTTATCTCGATAAGCGCGACCGCGTGGGCGGCTATGCCAAGCCCCTCGCCGGTAAAGCCGAGCCCCTCTTCTGTTGTGGCCTTGACGCTCACCGCCGACACGTCAAGCCCCATTGCCTGTGCAAGGCGCTCACGCATGGCCGGGATAAATGGCTTGAGCTTTGGCCGCTGGGCAAGAACCGTGCAGTCCACATTCTCAACCCGATAGCCCGCCGCGTCGATGATGGCAACGACCTCGCGCAAAAGAGCGATGCTGTCCGCGCCCTCATATTTGGGGTCATTGTCCGGAAAATGACCGCCGATATCCCCCAGCGCCGCCGCACCAAGGAGCGCGTCCATCAGCGCATGGGTCAGCACATCGGCATCCGAATGGCCCAAAAGCCCCAGCTCATAGGGCACCTCCACCCCGCCGAGGATGAGCTTTCGCTCCGGCACGAGCCGGTGCACATCGTAGCCATGGCCGATTCTCATACTTTAGACCTGCCTTTGAGTATAGCCTCGGCAACGGCCATGTCAAAGGGCGTTGTGAGCTTAATGTTGCTCTCCTCGCCCTCAACGGTGACGGTTTTAATGCCCATCATGTCCATGGCGGAGCAGTCATCCGTCAGGGTTATGCCGTCCTTGACGGCCTTGGTGAGCGCGCCCTTTATAAACGACGCTTCAAAGACCTGCGGCGTCTGGATGCGCATAAAGCTGTCCCTGTCAACGCTGCCGCAGACAACGCCCTCGCTGTCGACCACCTTCATGGTGTCGGTGCATTTTATGGCGGGGACGGCGGAATAGTTATCCCGCGCGGCGTAGACAACTCTTTTTATGAGCTGCTGGCTCACAAGCGGCCTTGCCCCGTCGTGAATGGCGATGAGCTTTGCGCCCTTTTTCGTCTCGGAAACGCCACAGAGGGCGGATTCCGTTCTCGTCTTGCCGCCGCATATGACCTTGGATATCTTGCTGATGCCGTATTTATCGCAGAGCATAGCGGCGTGCTCAATCATTTCAAGCCTTGTGACAAGAATAATCTCGTCCACATACTCGGACTCCTCGAAGGCGCGCAAGGTTCTCACAAGCACGGGGATACCACCCAGGGAGCCCATTATCTTGTCATGCCCCATGCGGCTGGAGCTGCCCGCAGCGACGATAACAGCCGAGCAGTGGGGCGGCTCGTCCGTATTTTTCTTTTTGAATTTTGCCAGGGCTTTCTGAACTTTTAAGCTGTCCATTGAAACGCCTCCCGGTTATTTATTTTAACTGTCTGCGGCGGTGGAAATTCATCATGCCGTCCTGCATGTCGTCAAGGTGCTTGAGCATTTTGCCCGCGCCGTAGGCAGCGCAGGAGATAGCATCGTCCACGACCGTGGTGCGTATTCCGGTGCTGCGCTCGACAAGTCTGTCAATACCGTATAGCAGGCTCCCGCCGCCGGACATGATGATGCCGTTTTGCGCAAGGTCGCCCACGAGCTGAGGCGGGGTACGCTCGAGCACGGTGTGTATGCCCTCAAGTATGCGGTTCATCGGCTCAACAAAGGCCTCGATAAGCTCCGCCGCGCTGATTTGGACGACCTTCGGGAAGCCGTTAGTCAGGCTGCGGCCCTTTACCTCCTCAAGGCCGACATCCGGGCGCTGGATAACGCCGCCGATGCTGCGTTTGAGCTCCTCCGCAGCGCCAAGGCCGATAAGCATATTGTGCTTGCGGCGGATAAACTTGACGATAGACTCGTCAAACGCAGCACCCGCCGCGTTAATAGACTCGCACTCGACAACGCCGCCGGCGGAGACTATGGCGATATCCGTTGTCCCGCCGCCGATATCAACGACCAGGTGCCCGTCAGGCTTGGAGATATCTATCCCTGCGCCAAGCGCCGTGGCGACTGCGGTTTCAAAGAGGTAGACCTTTCTGCCGCCGGCCTCGATGGCGGCGTCAATCATGGCGCGCTCCTCAACGCCGGAAATGCTGCTCGGGACACAGCAGAGAATCCTCGGCTTAAAGAGGCTTGCGGAGGTCACTCTCGAAACAAGCTCCCGCAGCATCTGCGCCGCGATATCATAGTCGGAAATCACGCCGTCGCACACGGGATGGATGGCGACAGTGTCCGCCGGGGTGCGCCCGAGCATACGCTGGGCCTCCTGCCCGACCTTTAATATTTTGCCGTTGAACTTGTTGACAGCCACAACAGTGGGCTCTCTGGAGACAATACCCTTTCCCTGCTCAAAGAGCATAGTAGAAGCTGTTCCCATGTCAACCGCAATATCTTTTTCAAAAATGACCATTCGGCTTCACCTCAATATCTATATCACAACTTAATTATTCTCTTGTTCTGGCGAGGGTCGCGGCGTAAACCGGCCCCGCGCCCTCTGCCTTCAATACACGTGCGCATTCGCTGAGCGTCGCCCCGGTGGTGACAATATCGTCAATCAGCAGCACGGATTTTCCGTCAAGGGGCCTGTCCGGCGCATAGGCATACACCCCGGCAACGTTGGCTTTGCGCTTTTCCGGGCTGCCGGTACCCGACTGGGCGGGATTGTTGACCGTCTTTTTCAGCAGACGGACGCATGGGATGTTCTTTTCCCGCGCAATCTCCTCCGCCAGCAGCCGCGCCTGGTCATAGCCGCGCTTGCGCAGTCTCTTGGCGGACAAAGGTACCCATGTGATAATATCGCAGGAAATTTGACATTCGTCAATACATTTTACAATAATTTTACTATAAACCTTTGAATAAGCTGTTAAGGAATGAAATTTATATCGCAAAAGCGAGGCGCGCACGTCCCCCTCATAGTATAGCGGCGAGACGCAACCGGCAATGTGCGCTATTTTCCCATACCTTGCGGCAGCGCCGGTGTATGGCAGGGACTTTGCACACTCCGGGCACATAAGCGCGTCCCTCCACAGAAGCCTCCGGCAGAATGCGCAGCGCGGCGGGTATAACAAATCAAGCAGCTTTTCCGTCAGCTTCATACGCCGCAGAGCTCCATAAGGCGCACGCGCAGTGCGGAATAGCGCCGGGACTGGCGGAAGTTATCAATCATGCGGTAGGCCGTCTGTTCATCGCCGACTATGATCAAAAGCTCCTTCGCCCTTGTCACCGCCGTATACAGCACTCCCCTTGTAAGCAGCGCCTGAGCGCTCGCGCCGAGGGTGAGGATCACCGCCCGGTACTCGCTGCCCTGGGATTTGTGCACGGTCATTGCCCAGGCGTGCTCAAGCTCCATCAGCCCGTCAAAGCCGTAGCTCGCTATGCGCCCGTCAAAATCCACCTTCAGAATTTCGCTCTCAAGGTCAACCGCAATTATTTTTCCAATATCGCCGTTATAAATTCCTGCGCCGCTGAGCTTACCGTCGGCGCTCTGCCAGATGATATCGTAATTATTGCGTATCTGCATGACCCTGTCACCCTCGCGGAAAACGCTCTCACCGAAGAGCTTTTCGCGCTTGCCCTCCTTGGGCGGGTTGAGCGCCTGCTGGAGGTGCTTGTTGAGATTCACTGTGCCAAGCTCCCCTTTTCGCGTGGGAGATAGCACCTGAATGTCCTCAGACGGGATGTGCATTTTATTGGGCAGGCGCGTTGTGCAAAGCTCGGCAACCGTCTCGATGGCGCCCGCGGCCTGCAAACGCTTGAGCCGGAAGAAATCCCCCGCGTTTTCGGATAAATTGGGGTACTCGCCCCGGTTGATCATGTGAGCGTTGCGAACTATCCTGCTGCCCTCGTTCTGGCGGAAAATTTCCTTCAGGCGCACGGTGGGCACAACGCCGCTTCGTATCATCGCGGAAAACACATTCCCCGGGCCTACGGGCGGAAGCTGGTCAGCGTCCCCCACCATTATAAGCCTTGCGTCCGGCGGCAGGGCGCGCATCATCGCGTCCATCAGCAGGATATCCACCATCGACGCCTCGTCCAAAATCACCGCGTCGCAGGAAAGCCTGTCCTTCTCGTTTTTTCCAAAGACCACCCGCTCGCCGTCATCGTCAAACTTCGCGCCGAGCAGCCGGTGAACGGTCTGCGCCTCCGCGCCGGTAAGCTCCGCCATGCGCTTTGCGGCCCGGCCTGTTGGCGCGGTGAGCAGGGTCTTATACCCCAGCGCGTCAAACAGCGCAAGAATCGCCCGCAATGATGTCGTCTTACCTGTTCCGGGGCCGCCGGTCAGAATAACGACGCGGTTTTTAAGCGCCAGCTCCAGGGTTTTAAGCTGCAATTCGGTGTATTTTATTCTCTGCCGCTGCTGAAGGCGTTTTACTATGCCCGCGATATCCGCCGTCTCCTCGCGCTTATCCATGCACATGGCGGCAAGGCGGCGGGCACAGTCCGTCTCGGCCTCATAGAGCTCCGGCAGGTAGCAGGCGTTGGTGCCGGAGACGACCTCAAATTTAAGCTGGGCGGAGTCAATAAGCTCCTCAATGCCCCTGTCCGCATCCTCCTCGGAGACGCCAATAAGCTGGGCCGTGGCGGCGGAGAGCTTTTCCCGTGGGATAAAGCAGTGGCCGTTGCCGGTATTATGGCGCAGCTCAAAGAGCAGGGCGGCCTTTATTCTGTTCATCGAAAAGCCGTCCATGCCCATCTCAAGGGCGAGGGCGTCCGCCTCGGCAAAGCTGCCGCCGATATGCTCGGCAGAGATTATGTACGGGTTATCCTGAACCATTGAAAGGGCGCTGTCGCCATAGAATTTATATAGTCTCATGGCGAGGATTGGCCTAAGACCGAAGGAGCATATAAACTCCATCAGCCGCCGAAGCCCCGTCTGCCGGCGGAAATCCTTGCTTATCTGCTGCGCCTTGGCCATGCTTATGCCCCGCAGCTCCGCAAGCTTTTCCGGGGAATTTTCAAGCACGTCCAGCGCGTTATCGCCGAAGCGGTCAATTATCACGGAGGCGGTAGCGGGGCCTATGCCCTTCACCGCGCCCCCGGCAAGGTAGCTGTAAATCGCCCTCGCGCCGGAGGGCATCATTCTCTGGGCAAACTCGGCCTTGAACTGCCGCCCGTGGACGCTGTGGGTCATCCAGTCCCCGCTGAGGATCATCGACTCCCCGGCAGCGGCATAGGGAAAGCAGCCCACCGCCGTGACGCTCTCGCCGTTTTCATCGGTCAGGCGCAGCACGGTATAACCGTTCTCTTCATTTTTATAAATTACCGAGTCAACTGTCCCGGACAGCTCGATAAGCCGGTTTTCCCTATCCATGGAATTCTCCGTTCAAATTTATTTCAGCATTTTCTCCAAAAACTGGCCGGTGTAGCTCTCGCCGCACTTGGCGCAGTCCTCGGGCGTCCCCTCAAAGACGAGGGTTCCGCCATCGTCGCCCCCCTCGGGGCCAAGGTCGATTATATGGTCGGCAACCTTTATGACATCAAGGTTATGCTCGATTACAATAACGGTGTTCCCCGCCTCGACAAGGCGGTTGAGTATCTCGATAAGCCGGTGGACGTCAGCAATGTGCAGGCCCGTTGTCGGCTCGTCGAGCACATAGACGGTCTTGCCGGTGCTGCGCTTTGACAGCTCCGTCGCGAGCTTCACGCGCTGCGCCTCGCCGCCGGAGAGTGTCGTGCTCGACTGACCAAGGCGCACATAGCCGAGGCCAACGTCAAAAAGCGTCTGAATTTTGCCGAGGATGCGGGGCTGGTTTTCAAAGAAGGAGCAGGCCTCCTCCACGGTCATGTCCAGCACCTCGGAAATGTTTTTGCCCTTATACTTGACCTCCAGCGTCTCGCGGTTATAGCGCTTGCCGCCGCAGACGTCGCAGGGCACGAACACATCCGGCAGAAAGTGCATCTCTATCTTCACAAGCCCATCGCCGGAGCAGGCCTCGCAGCGGCCGCCCTTGACATTAAAGGAGAAGCGCCCGGCAGAGTAGCCCCGGAGCCTCGCGTCCTGAGTCTGAGCGAAAAGCTCGCGAATGTCGTTAAATACCCCTGTGTAGGTCGCTGGGTTAGAGCGCGGCGTGCGGCCGATGGGGCTCTGGTCGAGGGCAATGACCTTGTCCACAAACTCAAGCCCGTCAACCCTGTCGCACTTGCCGGGGCGCACCTTGACGCGGTTTTTCTCCGCCGCGAGAGTCTTGTACAAAACCTCGTTAATAAGCGAGGACTTGCCGCTGCCGGATACCCCCGTGACGCACACGAGCTCACCCAGCGGTATCTCAACATCGATGTTTTTAAGGTTATTCTCTCTTGCGCCGCGGATAACAATGCTGTACCCGTTGCCCTTTCGCCGCTCGGCGGGGATGGGGATGAACTTTTTCCCGCTGAGATACTGCCCGGTTATGGACTCGGGGCAGGCACAGATATCCTCCACGCTGCCCGCGGCGACGACCTTGCCGCCGTTTATACCCGCGCCGGGGCCGATGTCCACGATATAATCCGCGCTGCGCATGGTGTCCTCATCATGCTCAACGACAATCAGGGTGTTGCCCAGATCGCGCAGACGGCAGAGGGTGCGCAGAAGCTTTTCATTGTCCCGCTGGTGCAGTCCGATGCTCGGCTCGTCGAGAATATACAGCACGCCCATCAGGCTTGAGCCTATCTGCGTTGCAAGGCGGATGCGCTGGCTCTCGCCGCCGGAGAGCGTCCCCGCGGCGCGGGAGAGGGTCAGATAGCCAAGACCCACGCTCTGCAAAAAGCCCAGGCGGGATTTTATCTCCTTCAAAATGCGCTCGGCAATTATTGTCTCCTTCTCGTTAAGCGTCAGGCCGTTTACAAAGTCCAGCGCCTTCACAACGGAGAGGTCGGTAAAATCGGCAATGTTCATGCCGCCCACCGTCACAGCCAGCGCCGTGGGCTTTAGCCTTCTTCCGCCGCACTTTGGGCATGGTATCTCGGACATGCACTCCTCGATATCCGCGCGCATGGCGGCGCTCTGCGTCTCCTTATAGCGGCGCTCAAGATTGTTGACAATGCCCTCAAACTCCCGCTTTATGACGCCGTAGCCCTCGCTCTTTTCATAGTGCAGCTCAAGCGGCTCGCCCTTGGTGCCGTACAAAATAGCCTTTATGGCCTCCGGGGAGAGGTCCTTTATCGGGTCTGTGAGCTTAAAGTGATAGCGGCGGCCCAGCGCGTCAAAATACATCTTGGCTATCCCGTCCGAGCGGACATTGCTCCAGCCGGAGGCCGTAATGCCCCCGTCCATAATGCTGAGCTTGGGATTGGGCATGATAAGCTCCGGGTCAATGAGCATCTTCATGCCAAGGCCCGTGCACTCCGGACATGCCCCCTGCGGGCTGTTGAAGGAAAACAGGCGCGGGGCAAGCTCCTCCATCGAAATGCCGCAGTCGTCGCAGGCGTAGTTCTGCGAAAAGCTGAGCACCTCCCCGTCGGGTACAAGCTCCACAAACAGCAGCCCCCCCGAGAGGGCAAGCGCAGTCTCGGCGGAGTCCGTCAGGCGGCGGACAATGTCCGGCTTTATGGCAAGCCTGTCCACAACTATCTCAATATTGTGCTTTTTATTTTTTTCGAGCTTTATTTCCTCGGAAAGCTCATAGATTATTCCGTCCACCCGGGCGCGGACGTAGCCGGATTTCTTCGCGTCCTCAAAAATCTTGACGTGCTCGCCCTTTCTGCCGCGCACGACCGGGGATAAAAGCTGGATCTTCGTCCCCTGCGGCAGCTCCATGATGCGGTCAACTATCTGGTCAATGCTCTGGCGGCGGATCTCCTTGCCGCATTTAGGGCAGTGCGGCACGCCGATGCGCGCCCACAAAAGGCGCAGATAGTCATAAATCTCCGTCACCGTGCCGACGGTGGAGCGGGGGTTGCGGGAGGTAGTCTTCTGGTCGATGGAAATTGCCGGGGAAAGCCCGTCAATATAGTCCACATCGGGCTTATCCATCTGACCGAGGAACATCCGCGCGTAGGAGCTGAGGCTCTCCACGTACCGGCGCTGGCCTTCGGCGTAAATTGTATCGAAGGCGAGGCTGGATTTGCCGCTGCCTGAAAGCCCGGTCATGACAACCAGCTTGTCTCTTGGTATCTCAACATCAATATTTTTAAGGTTATTTTCTCTTGCGCCCTTTATAAATATGGTGTTCTGCATGGTTTACTCCTCGGTTTTGATATCTGCTGTTTTGCCGCCGGTAAGCTCAATGAGCGTGGCGGGCGAAAGCTCCACCTGCTGGCCTATCTTGCCCGCGCTGACAAGCACCGTCTCCTGTTTGAGGATGCTCTCGTCAAAAAAAGTGGGGTAGCGCTTTTTCATGCCGATGGGCGAGCAGCCGCCGCGGATATAGCCGGTCAGGGCGTTTATCTCGCTCACGTGCACCATCGCAACAGACTTCTCCCCTGCCGCCTTCGCCGCCTTTTTAAGCTCAAGCTCCGCGCAGACCGGCAGCACAAAAACATATATTTTCTTGCTCGCGCCGCGGGCAACCAGAGTCTTGAATATTCTCTCCGGCTCAATGCCGAGAATGCCCGCAACGGTCATCCCGTCCACTGCCTCATCACCGTGGGGGTACTCATGCGGGGTATATTTTATCTTTTTCTGCTCAAGCGTGCGCATGACGTTTGTCTTTTGCTCAGCCATAATTTTCTCCAATCTAAAGGGATTCGGATTATTATACTCTATTTTTTTTATTCTTTCAACACCGGGCTTTGTTACGGGCTTAATTATCTTTTATTCTGTTCTTTATGGTCGAAAAATTGTCACTTGTTCAACTTTTACAAAATATTTTTTTAACGGGCTTGTTTTTCTTTGATTTTTGTGCAAACTGTGTTATTATTAGATAAATGGAATTAATTGGCATGAAAGAAGGAATTCGGTGAAGAAAATCAAAAGCAAAAATCATCTGAAAGACTGTGTTGTTATTGGCTTTGCGCTGTTCTCCATGTTCTTTGGGGCGGGGAATGTTATCTTCCCGCCGTATTTGGGGCTTCAGTCCGGCAGCGAGTGGCTGCTTGGCTTTGTCGCCTATTATATTTCAGATATTGGCCTCGCGATGCTGACGATATTTGTCCTTCTGCGCACTGACGGGCCGGACGGGATAACCGGTCATCTTGGCAAGGTGCCCGCCGCGCTGCTTATGAGCGTTGTCGTGCTGTGTATCGGCCCTCTGGTCGCCATTCCGAGGACCGCCGCCACGACCTTTGAAATGTCCGTTCTGCCGCTGCTTCCCTCCGCCTCGTCACTTGTGGTGTCGATCATATTTTTCGCGCTTATTCTGCTGCTTTGCATAAAGGAATCCGCCGTGGTCGATATAGTCGGCAAGGTGCTCACGCCGCTTCTGCTGCTGGGCTTGCTGGTGCTCATCATCAAAGGCATTGTCTCCCCGCTGGGCACGCCCTCGGATATGACCTGGGTTGATTCCGTTGTCTCCACGGGGCTCAAAGCCGGATACCAGACCATGGACGTTCTCGCGGCGATGGTATTTGGCATCATTATTCTAAAATCCGCCGCCGACAAGGGCTATAAGGACTCTGCCGAGCGCAACGGCATTGTTCAGGGAGCGGCCATTCTCTCCGGCGTTCTGCTGCTTGTTGTCTATCTCGGCCTTGCCTACCTCGGCGCAAGCGTCTCCCGCATTTACAAAACCCCGCTCACCAGAGCGGAGCTTATCATCAACATTGTCACCCTGCTTCTGGGCAAGGTCGGCGTGGCGGTATTCGGCATAGTTGTCGCGCTGGCATGTGTAACAACGGCGGTGGCCCTTGTCAGCTCGGCTGCAAGCTTTTTCTGCAATCTCTCCGGCGGCAAGATCAAATACAGCCTGCTTGTAACTATAATCTGCGTGTTCTCCGCCGCAGCGGCGAACCTCGGGCTTGACCGCATCATCGCCTTCGCATCACCTATTTTAAATGTTGTCTACCCGCCGATGCTGGTTATCATCCTGCTCTCCATCGCGGGCGATAAGCTGCCGGATTGGCTCTACCGCGTATGCGTGGGCGCGGCTCTGGTGTTCAGCGCCGTGTGTACCTTCAACCGCGGCAAATTCGTCACTTCCCTGCCGCTTTACGGGATGGACCTCGCGTGGCTGCTGCCAACGCTTGTTGTCCTCGCCCTCTGCCTTGTTGTAAACCTCGTTTTGAAGCGCCGGCCTGACGATGATGCCGAAATAGAAATAGAAGAGGCATAAGAACTAATAACCGCCCTGCAAGCAGCAGGGCGGTTGTGATTATACTATATTATTATGACTGCGCGGCGATTTTCCCGGGCCGCTGGAAGCTGCCGAGCATGACCTCAATGCTGTTATCCAGCAGGCTCATTATCCGTTCCCGGTTGCCGGGCAGGGACTCGGGCATGCCGGAATCCATCCACTGGGAGATAAGGCCGACGACAAGATTCGTGTATAAGTCCACCACGAACTCAAAATCCTGCATGTCGATATTTTTGCCCTCGGACACTATCAAAGCAAAATCCCGCACACAGCTGTGCAGCCTGTCTTTAATATGCTGGAGCATGAATTTGCGGCGGGGTGAATTAAAAATATTCAGCGCCACGACCCTGTTATTCTTGAGATAACGGAAATAGGTCATGACATCCTCTCGCCAGTTGTCGTATATGACTTTGCTCGGCAGATACTTGTCGGCGTCCTCTTCGAAGGTCCAGGCAAGCAGATCATACACATCGTTGAAATGATAATAAAACGTCTGTCGGTTGACATTGCAGATCCCGACCAGATCCTTGACAGTTACCTTGTCAATGGGCTTGACGCCCAGCATCTTTTTCAGAGCCGTGGACAGTGCTTCTTTGGTGGATGACGACATAGCTTGCCTCCATATTTTTTCCGATGATGTGAATATATTATAGCACTTTCATAAGGGCAATGTAAAGTCTTTTTATTTATGAGTGTTTAGACATAGTTCAAAAATTTGTAGCAAAAAGCGCCGTCTCGAAAAGAGGCGGCGTTTTGTGTTTATTTTCTTAAAATCCGGCTTACAGACCGATGATATCGCCGATTTTTTCAAAGAAGCTCTTGATGGAGGTGACGACCTTTTTCACGGACTGGACGAAGCCCACGACCTGAGTCTTCGCGTTTGACACCTTTTGCAGAGTGTTCTGCACATCCTCAACCCTGGCCCTGAGCGCGTCCCCGTCCAGCCCCTCAAGGGAGCGGCAGAGGCTTATGAGCTGGTTTATCTGAGTTTCGGTGAGCGTGACATTATAGCGCCCCGCTATCTGGATTATCTGGTCGCGGATCTCGGCGTCAGTCATCTGGGCGGTCTCGTCGAGCATGAGCTTTAGGTCGTTTACAATGGAGGTGGAGTCCATGCTGCCAATCTCGTTTGCAAGCTCACCTGTGATGGTCAGCTCCTGCGTGGAGACGAGCTTCGCGATATCGTCCAGCTTTTTGCCGGTCATGTCCTCATAGGCCTTGTAAACGCCGGTGAGGGCGGCGGTACCGCTGACCTCAAAGGGTGAGGCGACGACAATCTTCGCGTCGGTTATGCCGGCGGTGGCAAGGGCGCTGATATACATCTCTGCCGAGCACCAGGTGATGTTGCTCGTCGTAACATCCATGCCGGAGCCCTCGGGCAGCAGCTCAACATACACGCAGGATATGGAGCGGGTGCCGATTATGGAATCATCCACATAGCCCTCGAGGTATTCCCTCTCCTCCGCGTTTGTAACGGTCAGCTCAATGGGCTCGCCGCGCTTGACGCCGAAAAGCTCGTACACGGAGCTGACCTGCTCCGGCGTGAGGTCCGCGCCGATTACCGCGCGGCTCTGGTTTGGCGCGTTATCCCCGTCCGCGAAGGCGGTAACGCCAAGGGAAAAGAGCATCAGCACACAAAGTATAAGAGAAATTATCTTTTTCATTTTTTAATCCTTTCAGAATCATGGGGTTTGGGTCTGCATATATTGGACAAACAGCTCTCTGTTGTCGGCTGTATGTTACCACATTGTAACTCTAAAATAAAGTCATTTTTATAAATATTAAGGATTTCGCAAATGGAAATTTTAAACTCCGCCCTCTGGTCGGGACTTTTTTTGCCGCTTTTTCTCCTCTGCGGGCTTATTCTCACCATCAGATGTCACTTTTTACCGCTCAGGCATTTTTCTGCCGCTCTGGGCATGGTTTTCAAAAAGCGGGAGGATAATGGTGCGGTCACTCAGCTTCAGGCGGTGTGCACGGCGCTTGCCTCCACCGTCGGCACCGGGAATATCATCGGCACAGCTCAGGCCATAGCCATGGGCGGGCCGGGCGCGGTGCTCTGGCTGTGGCTCTCCGCGATTCCCGCCATGGTGATAAAATTCGCGGAGATTTTCCTCGGCCTGCGCTACCGGCAGAAGATAAACGGTGAATACATCGGCGGAGCGATGTATTATATAGAATACGGCCTCGGCCGGCGCTTTAAGCCGCTTGCCGTGATGTACGCGCTTTTTGCCGCCATCTCGGTTCTCTGCATGGGCACCATGGCCCAGATAGGCGGCGCGGTGGGTGCGCTCGGGCAGGCGGCGGCTGAATTGGGCCTTGCCGCCGGTGCTATGCGTCCCCTTCGCCTGCTGCTGGGTATAGCGCTGTCTGTTATTCTGTATCGCGTGCTTTCAAAGGGCGCCCGCGGCGTGGGCAGAGCCTCCGAGCTGCTCGTGCCGCTTATGAGCGGGCTTTTTATTGTTTTTACGCTTGCTGTAATCATCTGCCACGCGCAAATGCTGCCCGCTGTGCTGCATGATATTTTCAATAGCGCCTTCTCTCTGCGTGCTGTCGGCGGAGCGGCAAGCGGGCTTACGCTCAAGCACGCCCTGCACTGGGGCGTGCGGCGCGGGGCATTTTCCAATGAGGCGGGGCTGGGCTATGCCGCCATGGCGCATGGCTCAACAAGCGGTGCGCCCGCAAAGCAGGGGCTCTGGGGTATTTTTGAGGTTTTTGCCGACACCGTTGTCATCTGCACACTCGCCGCCCTTGCCATTCTCGTCAGCGGTGTGGATATCTCCTGGGGCAGCCTTGTGGGCGCTGAGCTGCTTGAGAGCGCGGCGGCGACCGTTTTCGGGCACACTCTCTCGGCTGTATTTCTGGCCCTGTCGCTGTTTCTCTTCGGCTTCACGACAGTCCTTGGCAGCTCACTTTACGGGCTTTACTGCTCGCGCTATCTTCTCGGCCCCGGCTCTGACCGGGCCTATCGCCTGCTCATATGCCTCTGCGCCGTTTTGGGCTCAATTATGACAACAAGCTCAGTCTGGGCGGCGGCAGACACTGTAAACGCCCTGATGTCCCTCCCGAACTTCATCGCCCTGCTGGGGCTCTCGGCGCTTATCGGCCGGGAGTGCCGTGCGTATTTTGCGGCAAATAAAACAGAATGAAATATTGACTAAACACAACAAAACAAATATAATCAGAAACACAAAATAGTAAGTGATTTGTTTCGCGCTTACAAAAAAGAGGAGGAACAGCATGAACGTTATCATTGCCGACAGCTACGCCGCCCAGTGCGCCGCCGCTGCCGATATAATCGAAAAAATTGTCCGCGAGAAGCCCGACTGCCGCCTTGGTCTTGCCACCGGCTCAAGCCCCATCGGAATCTATGATGAGCTCGCCCGCCGCTGCAAGGAAGAGGGCCTGGATTTCTCCCGCGTCAGCTCCGTGAACCTTGACGAGTATGTCGGCCTTGCCCCAGACCATGACCAGAGCTACCGCTATTTCATGGACAGCAATCTCTTCGACCGCATAAACATTGACAAAAAGAACACCTATGTCGCCAAGGGTTTGGGTGATGTTGAGGCAAATCTCGCGGAGTTCCGCGCAGCCATTGCCAACGGTGTGACGGATATTCAGCTGCTCGGCCTCGGCCCCGATGGTCATGTGGGCTTCAATGAGCCGGCGGACGCTCTGCATTACTACGCGCATCTTGAGAGCCTTGACCCCAGCACCATCGACGCGAATGCCCGCTTCTTCGCCAGCCGGGACGAGGTTCCCACCACCGCCGTCACCATGGGCATGGGCGATATCATGCAGGCCAAAAAGCTGCTGCTGATAATCAGCGGCTCTAACAAGGCCGCCGCCGCCAAAAAGCTGCTTATTGACGATGCCATCACCCCCGCATGCCCCGTGACCTATATTAAGCTGCACCACGACGTGACAGTCGTCATCAGCGCCGAGCTTGCAAATGAGATTGGATATAAAGCGTAAAGCGTAAGGCGCACATTAAAAAGCCCCGGTTTTTAGAAAACCGGGGCTTTTGCTGAGACTGTCAAAAAACTTATGCAAAAAAGTGAAGATAAAGAAGCAGCGGGGGTGCTCGAGGGGTAGCGAAGCGGCGGCGCGGTAGTGAATGATATGCCGGTGGCATATCAGAGCCGCGCCGTGACCGAGCCTCAGCGAGACAGGCCCACCTCGTGTACAATAACCCGCCGCAGAAAAGACCGTATTTACGGGCTTTTCGGGCGAAGCAGCGTTTTGAATTAGTTCAAAACGCTCGGCGGTTGAAGCGGTCAAAAAAGTCCTTGTAGGACTTTTTGGGCAAGCTGAAAAAGCCCCGATTTTTCGGGGCTTTTTTGTTATACATATATTATCTCCCGCAGCTTTTCCGGGGCAATTTTCACAGCCTTGCGGTCGTAGGTTATCAGGCCGTTGAGCTCGTCCTCAACGTCCGTGATCTGCGTGAGTATCGCGGCGGCAAGGCCCTGAGCCTTTGCCGGGGCAATCTCGTTTTGATACAGTTCCTCAAGAGCGAGCTCAAGCTGGGCGGCGGTAGCGAATTTTTTATATCCGAAGTCCTTATTTGAATAGCAGTGGCCGATTACGCTGTGGCTGTACCCGCCAAACTCGCTGAGCAGCACCGCTCTCCCCTTTTTATCGGGCTTATAGTTATAGCGCTTGAAGTATACATGCTCACTCCTGACCTCGCCCACGCCCTGATCGTGCCAGCCGGAGGCGTGGTCAATGGTGCGGCTTTTGTCCATGCTCTGCACAAAGGAGAGCATTTTTGCCGCGTCAAACTGGCCCCAACCCTCATTGAAGATAACCCACATGGCGATGCAGGGGCAGTTATACAGATGGCGCACCATCTCTCCCAGCTCCGCCTTGAACTCCGCCCGCGCGTCAGCATCGGAGCGGGCGAAGAGCGCATAAGAGCTGTCCTTTATCTGCATCCCCGTGACAACGGGCGTTGTCACCACCGCGGCGTTATAATTGCCGCCGCCGTTGGGCATATCCTGCCAGACGAGCATGCCCAGCCTGTCACAGTGATAGTACCAGCGCAGGGGCTCGACCTTGATGTGCTTTCTAAGCGTATTGAAGCCCATTGCCTTCGCCATGCTGATGTCATACACCATGGCCTCATCCGTGGGCGGGGTGTAGAGCCCGTCCGGCCAGTAGCCCTGGTCTAAAAGCCCGTTGTGGAAATACTCCTTACCGTTTAAAAACAGCCGGGGCTTATCGCCGCTGCCGATTTCAACGGAGAACTTGCGCATGGCAAAATAGCTCTGCACCACATCCTCCCCGCAGCGGACAACTATGCCGTAGAGCTTCGGATTCTCCGGGCACCAGGCCTCAAAATCGGGCACCGGGATGCGGGCAGGCAGCGGATAGCTGTATCCGCCAAACTCCGCGTATGCCGGCTCCCCGCCGTGTATCTGCGCGGAGACTTCAACCGCCGCGCCGTCAAAATCCGGGGTGATTTTCAGGGACTCTATGTAGCACTGCGGCACGGCCTCGAGCCACACCGTCTGCCATATGCCGCTCTGGGGCGTGTACCAGATGCCGCCGCGCTTGGTTTTCTGCTTGCCGCGGGTGTGCCCGCCCTTCTCGGTCCCGTCGCTTACGCGCAGCGTCACGGTCAGCGCGCCGCTCTCGACCGCGTCCGTCACATCAATATCAAAGGGCAGGTAGCCACCCACGTGGGTGACAGGGGCGGCGGAATTGACCCAGACTGTCGCCGTCTGGTCAACCGCTCCAAAATGAAGGATGAGCCGCTTTCCGGCAAAGGCCCCCGGCACGGCAAAGCTGCGTCTGTACCAGAGATATTCATTGCTCTTAAGCGCCCGGTTCACCCCGGAAAGAGGTGCCTCCGGCGAATAGGGCACGCAAATCTGCCCGTCAAATTCCTTGGGAAAGCGGGTGGAAGTGTTTATCGCATAGTCCCACAGGCCGTTGAGATTCATCCAATCCCGCCGGGCAAGCTGGGGCCTCGGGTATTCCGGCAGCGGAGCGTTTACTTCCACGCTCTCGGTCCACGGTGTATTCATGTATTCCTCCTTGTCTGCGCCAAATGCCTGTCGCGCTCGATGTTATATGTCTTTTTCTATCACAATCACGGCGCAAATGCAGTCGAAACAGGCAGTATTTCTGCCCGAGCCAGAACCGGCCCGGGCAGATAAATAAGCTTATTAGAACATGCCGGGCAGGCCCATGCCTCCCTGAAGCTTTGCCATGGACTGGTTTGTCTTGTCATCGGAGAGCTTGAGCGCGCCATTGACAGCCGCAAGAATCAGGTCCTGAAGCATTTCCACATCGTCGGGGTCAACGACCTCGGGGTCAATGACGATGGACTTGAACTCTCTGGTGCCGCTGACAGTGGCCTTGACTGCGCCGCCGCCCGCGGAGAACTCAAAATCCGTGGACTCGAGCTCCTGCTGCATCTTCAAAAATTCCTGCTGCATTTTCTGTGCCTGACGCACCATGTTCATCTGATTGCCGCCGGGGAAGCCCCCGCGAAATCCGCCTTTTGCCATAATTTTATCCTCCTATGGTGTTTATAAAACTTACTTCCTTAAACTGCCTGAGCTCATCAAGGCTGCGCTGCTCGCGCGGGCTGTCGTCAAGCTCAGACACGCGCACGTTCATATCCCGCCCGGTCACGGTCTTTGCCGCGGCGGAGAATATCTCGGAAATGCCGAGCCTTTTCAAACGGTCAAGCAAAAAGCCCTTCTGCGCCTCGATTTTCAGCACATCGCCCTCGCCGTAGACTCTCATGCGGCTTTCATCGCCGAGGCTCATGCGCACCTCCATGGGCAGGGCCTTGGCCGCCTCGTCGCACACAGCCTTCCAAACGTCAGCGCTCACGGGCTTTGGCGCTTCCGCCTTGGGCTTGCGGTCAAAGAATGCGTCCTCCGGCTGTTCCTCAATAAAAACCTCCGGCGGCTCAAACTCCACCTCGTCCGGCTGATATCTGCGCGGTACGGGCATCGGCTCCTCCGGCTCATATTCCGGCTCCCCCGGGATATCGCGCTCATAGTCCGCCGCCGGGGCCGCCTCAGGCCGGACGCTTATTCCATGGGCGACAGCCTCTTCAAGACGGGATATCCGCGCCTTCAGGCCCGCAACGCTCTCTCCCGCCAAATCGCCGCAGAGACTCACAAGGCAGAGCTCAACGGCCATGCGCGGATTTTTTGCGTCCCTTATCCCGGCGGCAGCATTCTGCACCGTCTGCGCCGCGAAAAGCAGCTCATCTCTGGTGCAGCGCTTTGCAAAGCCGGAGAGCGCCTCTCGGTCATACGCACCGGAAGCCAGCTCCATAACGCTCTTCGGCGCGACCTGCATCAAAAGCACATCGCGCAGCAGCGTCCCCAGCTCCTGCAAAAGTGAGGCCGGGGCCTTCCCATCCATCCACATTGCGGAAAACTCATTGAGCGCCGCGGCGGTGTCATGGTTTAAGATATAATCAAAAAGCTGGGCAATTCTGCGGTTGCCCGCGAGGCCCATGGCGGAATAGACCGCCTGCGTGTCGATTTTGTCATAGGCCGAGCACTGGTCGAGCAGGCTCAGACCGTCGCGCACACCGCCCTCGGCCATTCTGGCGATAAGCTCAGCCGCGTCATGGCTCAGGTCAAAATGCTCCTCCCCCGCGACGTACTCAAGGTAGCTTGTGAGGGTTTTGTTGTCTATCCGGCGGAAGCTGTGCCGTTGGCAGCGGGAAAGTATCGTCGCCGGGACCTTTTGAAGCTCAGTTGTGGCGAGGATGAAAAGCAGGTGCTCCGGCGGCTCCTCAAGAATTTTGAGCAGGGCATTGAAGGCCGGGGTTGAGAGCATATGCACCTCGTCAATGATATACACGCGCTTTTTGACCTCCGCCGGGGTATAGACGGCGTCGTCGCGCAGGGCGCGGACGCTGTCCACGCCGTTATTCGAGGCGGCGTCGATCTCCAGCACGTCCATGCACGCGCCCGCATCGATGCTCCGGCAGGCGGCGCAGCGGTTGCAGGGGTTGCCGTCCTGCGGATTTTCGCAGTTCACGGCCTTGGCCAGAATTTTAGCGCAGGTCGTCTTGCCGGTGCCGCGCGTGCCCGTGAACAGATAGGCATGGCTCAGGCGGCCGGTCTGGAGCTGATTCTTCAGAGTCTGGGTCACGCCCTGCTGGCCGACGACGTCGTCAAAGGTCTGCGGGCGGTATTTGCGGTAAAGTGCCTGATACATGTCATCATCTCCCAGTGCATAGTATACGCGAAAACAGCGCAAATTGCAATCGCGCCGGTGCAAAAAACGCGCGGGAGGGGCGTCCCTTCCGCGCGTTCTATTGTCCATTCCGATCCATGACAAGATCGCACACCCATATTTGAATCCGGAACCATTTCCGTTTCCCGAACAGCCAGCTCAGCAGCGGCGTCCTTGCGGCACACGGACAGATCCGCTTAATGCTGCTCGGTTCCCCGCCTGACATGGTTCACGGGAGCCCGTTGCGCAAGACCGATGCCTCAACACCGCTTATTCGGACAGCAAAACAGCACGAACCCGGGTATGGGAGTTCATCCCTGCTATAGCGGATTGCAGGTCACAGGGCACCGCTATCTCCCCGACTAGTGCGACCTTGTCACAGACCGGAACGGCCTGATTCAGCCCTCGTTCAGCTTTTTTTCAATGTAATCGGCAAGCTCACCAATGGTGGTCAGCTCTGCCATATCGTTCTGGTCAAAATCCACGCCGAGCTCTTCTTCCATGTCCATCATCATTTCGACCATGTCCATCGAGTCAAGCTGCAGGCTCTTAAACGTCGTATCCCAGTGCAGCGAATCCTTCGGGAAATCGAACTGCTCTGCCAGATATGTCGTGATCCGTTCAAACATCGTTCTTCGCTCCTGTCTTTGACGCGCTGCAAAGTCGCGCCTCTCTCCTCTCTATATCATACGGATTTTTTCCGTAAAGTCAAGAGAAATTTTTTCAGGGGCGTTCCAGCTGTCATCCTAAAAAGTCTTTCAGCACTTTAGAACGCGACGGATGGCGCAGCTTGCGCAGAGCCTTCGCCTCGATCTGGCGGATGCGCTCGCGTGTGACGTTAAATTCTTCCCCGACTTCCTCCAGCGTATGCATGCGGCCGTCCGTCAGGCCGTAGCGCAGGCGCAGCACGCGCTCCTCACGCGGCGTGAGCGTCTTCAGCACGCCCGCCAGCTGCTCGCGCAGCATGGCATAGGACGCGGCATCCGCAGGCTCCTCGGCCTCGTCGTCCTGAATGAAGTCGCCGAGGTGGCTGTCATCCTCCTCGCCGACCGGCGTCTCGAGTGAGATGGGCTCCTGCCCGATGCGCATGACCTCCTCGACCTTCTCCAGCGGGAGATGCAGCTTGTGCGCGATCTCCTCGGGCGACGGCTCGTGGCCCAGCTCCTGCAGCAGCTGGCGTGAGGTGCGCACCAGACGGTTGATGGTCTCCACCATGTGAACCGGAATCCGTATGGTCCTGGCCTGGTCCGCAATGGCCCTGGTGATGGCCTGGCGAATCCACCAGGTGGCGTAGGTACTGAACTTATACCCCTTGGTATAGTCAAATTTCTCCACTGCCTTGATGAGCCCAAGGTTTCCTTCCTGAATCAGGTCTAAAAACTGCATTCCCCTGCCCACATACCGCTTGGCAATGCTGACCACCAGGCGCAGGTTGGACTCTGCCAGGCGCTTCCTGGCCTCCGGGTCGCCCAGCTCCATCTTCTTGGCCAGCTCCACCTCATCCTCCATGCCCAGAAGGGGAATCTTACCAATCTCCTTCAGATACATACGCACAGGGTCCTCCAGGCTGACGCCCTCGGGAACCGACAGATCCAGGTGCTCCACATCGATTTCTTCCTCTTCATCCAGCTCCATCTCCTCCTCGATGAAAAGGTCCGGGTCCAGCTCTTCCTCTATCCCCATGCGGATGACATCCACCTTATTCTGGTCCAGGAACTCAAACAGCCTGTCCAACTGCTGTGCTGCCGGCGGTTCCTGACCAAAATAATCCATGACCTCCTGGTATTCCAATACGTTTTTCTTTTTCTTGGCTTCCTCCAGAAGTCCTGCCAGTTTCTCCTCAAACACGTCCGTCCCTTCCATAACTTGGTCCATCCTTCCTATGAAATGCTGTTAATCCAGGGAGATGTGCAGCTGCTTCAGGGCTGCCTGCTGCCTTATAATCTCCTGTAACTGGGTTATATCCTTTGCATTGCGGCTGGCCACATCCAGGCTGTTCTTCCTGACCTTCATCACAGTCTCCGAAAATGCCTTCTTTTGTTCTTCATTGTTCAGGGATTCCTTTAAACTGGCATTAAACAGGGCCGCCACCTCCTTGTACTGGTCCTCATCATTGATAAACCGGCTGAGTATGGCTGCTGGGTTTAATTTTCCCTCCCTGTGTCCGTCAAATACCATCTGTGCCACCTGATGATACAAATCCTCCACAAAATCATCTGCTGTTATGATGCCCTCTATCTTCTCAAACAGGGCCGGTGTCTCTATGAGCCAGGTCAGAAGCAGTCTCTGGGAACGGCGGATTCCATCCTCCTTATCCGGCCGCCTGGGTTTGCGGCTGCCCGAAAGCCCGTTTCCGGAATATCCGCCTCCTGGGTATCCGTTTCCCCCGTCCTCCTGGTGTCCATGGCCGGCAAAACGGCCTGTCTCCTGGCTGTATCCCTCTTCCTCTGCATCCTTTGATACCACGCGGCCGGAATGGCTCAGGCTCTCGCCGGCCTTAAGGCCCATGGACATGCCCATGCGGTTTACCAGGCCTCGCAGCTCATCCGCCGGAATCATCTGCTCCCTGGCCACTGCCTGGAGATAGTTTTCCCTCTCCAGGGCCTCGCCAAACTGAAGCAGCTTCCTTGCCGTCTCCTGATAAAACCTGGTCTTCTGCTCCGGGTCATCCATCTCATATCCCCTCCGCAGCACATCCACCTCAAAGAGGAAGCTGTTCTTAGCCTCCTTAATCCTCTGGCGGAATGCATCCGCCCCCATGTTCTTGATAAACTCGTCCGGGTCCTTATAGGGCTTCATGTTCAGCACCTTGATGGACATCCCCACTTCCTTTAAAATGGGAATGGCTCTCAGCGCCGCCTTCACCCCGGCCCCGTCGCTGTCATAGGTAAGGATTACCTGGTCCGTATACCGTTTCAGCACATTGGCGTGCTGGCTGGTAAAGGCAGTGCCCAGGGACGCCACTGCATTGGTAAAGCCTGCCTGGTGCAGGGATATGACGTCCAGGTAGCCTTCGCAAATCAATAGATAGCCTTCCCTGGAAAGCCTGGCATAATTCAGGCCGTATAGGTTGCGGCTCTTGTCAAACAGCTTTGTCTCCGGGGAATTCAGGTATTTTGGCTCCCCGTCTCCCATGACGCGGCCCCCAAAGCCAATGACACGGTTGTTCACATCCATAATGGGGAACATGACGCGGTTCCAGAACTTGTCCCTTCCTCCCCGCTCCTCCAGCGTCACCAGGCCGGTGTCCTTGAGGAAACTGTCCTCGTAGCCCTTTCCTTTCAGGTAGCGGTACAAATCATCGCTGGTCTTATTGGAATATCCCAGTCCGAAGCGGACCATGGTTTCATCCGCCAAACCTCTTTTGAGGTGGAAATAATCATAGGCCGGCTTGCCCTGGGGCTGTTTCATCTGATAATAGAAATAGTTGGCAGCCAGCTTGTTCACCTCTAAAAGCCTGGCCCTCAGCTCCGCCTGCTCCCGTGCTTCGCGGCTGTACTCCATCTTTGGCAGGTTCACTCCGGACCTGTCCGCCAGGGACTGGAGCGCCTCCTGGAAGGTAAAATTTTCATATTCCATCAGAAAGGTGATGACATTCCCACCTGCCCCGCATCCAAAGCAGTAATACATCTGCTTCCCCGGCGATACGGAAAAGGACGGGGACTTCTCATTGTGGAAGGGGCACAGACCAAAGTAGTTGGCCCCCTTTTTCTGCAGTTTCACGTATCCTGAAATCACGTCCACGATGTCATTCTTCATTCTCACTTCTTCTATGACTTCATCGGGATAGTACATGCAATAATCTCCCTTCTGTATCTTTATAATGTGTATCTTTACGGCACAGGCTGTTTAACCCCAGCCCGCCGCGGCCCGGAACCGGCCGGTCCGGCCCGTCAGTACACGTTCCACCGCTTCGGAACAAATAATTCCTCAAACTGGTCAATGGCATAGATGTCGCTCATACCGGCAATGTAATCGCACACCACCCGGGACTTCTTCTCCCCCTTATTGACCATAAGAAGCACATACTCCACCGGCAGCTTATCCACATGCCCCATATAGTACTCATAGAGCTGGGTAATCATGTTCTGGGCCTTTCCCTCCTCTGCCTTGGGTATATCATTCTTGTACACATTGTCAAACATCCATTTGCGCAGGCCCTGCATGGCCTCCTCCATTCCCTCCGACATGGTGATGGCCGGTTTGTCCATGCTGTTCAGTATGATGTCGTGAATCATGTTGTTGAGCCGTTCCCGGACACTGTGGCCCAGCACATCGGTATACACCCTGGGCAGCTCATGCTCCGTGAACATCCTGGCGCGGATGGCGTCGTCTATGTCGTGGTTGATATAGGCAATCTTATCCGACAGCCGGACAATAGAGCCCTCCAGGGTGGATGGGTGGCCGGAGGTCCTGTGGTTGCGTATGCCGTCCCGTACCTCCCAGGTCAGGTTCAGTCCCTTCCCGTCCTTTTCCAGCACCTCCACAATGCGCACGCTCTGCTCATAGTGGGTAAAGCCGTCCTCGCATATCTGATTCAGTATGTATTCGCCGGAATGGCCAAAGGGCGTATGGCCCAGGTCATGGCCCAGGGCAATGGCCTCTGTCAGGCTTTCGTTGAGCCGCAGGGTCTTGGCAATGGTGCGGGCAATCTGGGACACCTCCAGGGTATGGGTAAGCCTGGTTCTGTAGTGGTCCCCCTCAGGCGCCAGGAACACCTGGGTCTTGTGCTTCAGCCGCCGGAATGCCTTGGAGTGCAGGATGCGGTCCCTGTCCCGCTGGTACTCAGGCCGCATATCGCACAGTTCCTCCGGCTTGTCCCGTCCCCTGGTCCTGCTGCTAAGGGACGCAAAGGGACTCATGTACGATTCTTCCAATGCCTCCAGTGACTCCCTGATATTCATCCATCCACTCCCTATCTCTATTATTATATTGTCGGATTCATGTTTTTACTACAAAAATTTCAAATATTGCGTAAGCAAAAGAGCATCAGGCCTGTAAACAGCTGCCTAATGCTCACATTATATCATAAATTCTAACTATTTCCTAGTGGATGTGTCACAGGTCATAGAAGCAATGCCCTACACCGGCAGACTGTCCCTCACGCACAGGGTGCCGTACCCCAGCCTTTCATTGGGCCACACATCATACCCCGGCAGATGCCTGGCGCCTCTGGTAAAATACGCCTTTACCTTCTCGCCGTAAAGAAAGGGGTCGTTTCCCTGCAGAATGCCCCACTGCATCAGCAGGGCCGCGCTGCCCGTGACAAAGGGGGCCGCAAAGGAGGTCCCTGTCACCGCCTCGTATCCGCCGCCCCTTCTGGCTGTGACAATATCCACTCCCGGAGCTGCCAAATCCGGCTTTACCTGCCCTGTCTGGCGGGTGAAGCCGCGTCCGGAAAAATCCGCATAGGCGCGGTAGGAGTCATCGTAGGCTCCCACGGATATCACATTGGCCGCAGTGGAGGGAATGGTCAGGGTGGTTTCCGGCACCGGCCTTAAGAAACGGGTGGACGGGTTCAGGATTCCCCTGGAAGGCAGCCACATATCGTACTGTCCGGTCACAATCCGCTCCGGCGTCAGGCGGAAGGTCCATATTCCGCTGTCCAGATAATCCCTGACAGGCAGGAAATCAAAGTATACCTCCTGGGCCCGGCTGAAGGGACTGGGCTTACCATAATAAATCAGTATCTGTGTTCCGCCGTAACGCAGCGTCTGGGGCCCCAGGCGGCTGTCAATGGGCCCTATCATCTCCCCTGAGGGCGTAATCAGACGGATGGAAAACTGGTCCACATAGGACTTCCACAGCTGTACCCCCATCCCTGTCTCATAAGGTGCAATGGACAGCTCCGCATTTTCCTCCTGTCCCATAACCAGCCTGCCTGCCCTGTGCCCTGCCCCGGTTCCCTCATTTCCCGTGCCGGCCACAATGACGTTCCTCCCAATGTTTGACATGTCGTCAATGAATGTTTCCAGCAGACTGGTCCCGTCGTGGGAGCCGTAGGTATTTCCAAAGCTCAGATTTACGGCCAGGGGCCGGTTCATGTCCAGGGCCCGCCGTACCACCAAATCCAGGGCCTTCATCAGCTGGGTGGTCCGCGGAAAGCTGTCCGTCAGGGGCGTTCCCAATTTCACCACCATAATCTCGCTCTCATAGGCAACCCCCCGGTATACGCCGTTCCCCTCCCTGCCGTTGCCGGCCGCTATGGCCGCCACTGCTGTGCCGTGTCCGCTGGGGTCTGTGGAGGGAACCAGGGCCAGGGCAGAGGACCGGCTTCCGGTTTCTAGGGCTGCATTGATTTCCTCCCTGGTGTAAATACGGTCCCTGTCCTGGTCTGCCAGCAGGCCGATGCGGGTGGTCCCGTCCGGGTTCCTGAAATCCGGATGAAAGTAATCAATGCCGGAGTCAATAACCGCCACCAGCACGCCCCTTCCCGTAAGGCCGGACTCCAGGCCGCTTATGACGCCTGCTCCCGCCCCGCCGGCCCCTGCCCCGGTGCTGGTCTGAATCGTACTCAGACAGGAGGCTGCCCTTGCCATGTTGCTGGCAAAGAACAGCCTCTTTGGTTTCTCAATGTATACAATTTCCTCCATGCTGCTGACCTGTTCCATAAGACTCTCCGGCACTACCAGGACCGCATATCCCGCCGCCAGTTCATCCACCCGTATGCCTGTGTCCCGGAGGGACGCAAGGGAACCATTGTACCTGACAATAAGCTCCCAGGTTTTCTCCTCAGGGTCATACCCCACATTCAGGTTCACTGATTTCAGCCGTTCCTCCTCCGTGGCATCCAGGGCCAGGTTCAGCAGATTTTCCCGTTTCTGATTCTCCATATGGGCGCACCTCCTCTACCCATATATGTATTCCTATCCGCGCACAATAGAATAAATACTGGCAAATCCAGTCAGGGTGACAACTGCCACCAGAATTGGGGTGAGGAACCGTATACAGAATATCCAAAGCTTTTTAAGCCTGAAGGTGACTCCGTTTTTCTCCACTTCATCCACCAGATACTGGGGATTCCATTTCCATCCAATGAAATAGCACATGGCCAGGCCCCCAAATGGAAGGAGGATGTTGTCCGTAACCATTCCCACAAAATCAAACACACTGTAATTCAGTACGGTCACATCCCCCAGAACACCGAAGGACAGGGCGCTGGGCACCCCTGTCAGGAAAATCAGGACACCCAGGATGACCGTAGCCTTTTTCCTGGTCCACTTAAGGCTGTCCACTGCGAAGGAAACCACCACCTCCAACAGGGCAATGGCGCTGGTCACAGCAGCAAACAGCACCAGTGCAAAAAACAGGATTGCAAAGAACGTCCCCCCTTTAATAGAGGAAAATACTTTGGGAAGCGTGCCGAATATAAGGCCGGGTCCCTGTCCCGGCTCCAGTCCAAAGGAAAACACGGCCGGAAATATGGCTATGCCTGCCATCACCGCAATGATGGTGTCAAGTCCCGCCACGCTGGCGCAGCTTCTGGGTATGTCTTCCTTATCCCCCAGATAGCTTCCGTAGGTAATGGTGATTCCCATACAAAGGCTCAGGGAGTAGAACACCTGCCCCAGGGCCGCGCTGACCGCCTTCATGTTAAAGGCCGCGCTGCTGGGAATGAAGATGAACTTAAGGCCCAGGGCAGCATCCGGCAGGGTTACGCTCCTCACAATAATTACAATCAGCAGCAGGAAAAGCAGGGGCATCATGATTCGGCTGACATTCTCAATGCCGCTGATGCCGTGATAACAGACAGCCGTTGTCATAAACAGGAACAGGAAATGCCAGAACACCGGCTCCACCGGGGCGCTGATAAACGCCGTAAAATCCTCCGGGGCGTGGAAGGTGGTTCCATAACTCACAATATACTTAATAATCCAGCCCCCGATAACGCTGTAATAGGACAGAATCAGAAAGGCTGCCGCCACTCCGAATACCCCGGCTATCCTGGCATTGGGATGGATATCCCCGTATGCCTGCACAGGGTCGTGCCGGGTCTTTCTGCCCAGGGACATCTCCAGCATCATCACCGGCACGCCCAGGATGCAGATGAAAAATAAGTATACCACCAGAAAGGAAGCCCCTCCGTTGCGTCCCATGAGATAGGGGAACTTCCACAGGTTCCCCAGTCCTATGGCAGCCCCGGCGGTTGCCATAATAAATCCAAGTTTACTTGCCCATTGATTTTTTGTCTTCATACCAGTACCTTTCCATGTCTCTTTTTAATGAATATGAATATCAGCCCGCTGACTCCCATGAGGATGGGATAAAAACAATAGGGAATGATTTCAAAGGGCGTCAGCCCTGTGAGGCTGGCTGCCGCCAGAAGCTGCGCGCCGTAAGGAATCAGTCCCTGTCCCATGGAGCTGAACATGTCCAGAAGGGAGGCGGAACGCCGGGGCGTCACGCCGAAATCATCGCTGATTTCCTTTGCTATGGGGCCTGCCATGACAATGGCCACCGTATTGTTGGCCGTGCACATATCCACCAGCAGGGCCAGGGCAGCGATTCCAAGCTCCCCTCCCCTTTCCCCGCTGATTCTCTTCCTGATGAACGAAAGGATAAAGGCAATGCCTCCGTACTCCTTTACCAGGGCAACGATGCAGGCCACAATCACAGATATCACCGTGATGTCATACATGCCTGTCACACCCAGGCCCACATGGGTGAACATTTCCCCCAGTCCAAAGGCTCCCGTGGCCACTCCTGCTATCAGGGACAGCACCGTGCCTGCCATGAGGACCAGAAATACGTTCACCCCTGCCAGCGCGCCAATGAGCACCACCAGATAGGGCACCACCCGGAACAGGTTGTAATCAAGGCTGCCCTGCATCTGAAACGAGGCATCCTTTCCCAGGACCAGGAACAAAAGAACCGTTACAATGGCGGCCGGCAGCACGATGAGGAAATTCTCCCTGAACTTATCCTTCATCTCGCATCCCTGTGTCTTTACCGCTGCTATGGTGGTATCGCTAATCATGGACAGGTTATCCCCGAACATGGCCCCGCCCACCACGGCCCCTGCACAGACAGCCATGGAAAACCCTGTTTTCTGGCTGATTCCCACTGCAATGGGCGCCAGGGCCGTGATGGTGCCAACGGATGTTCCCATGGAAATGGAGATAAAGCACCCAATCAGAAACAGCCCTGCCACTGCCACGTTGGAAGGCAGGATGGAAAGCCCCAGGTTAACCGTGGAATCCACGCCGCCCGCTGCCTTCACAGCTCCCGTAAAGGCGCCTGCCGCCAGGAATATAAGGCACATGGTAATGATATTTTCATCCCCTACCCCCTGGGCGGCCAGCCTTATCTTTTCCGAAAAGCCCAGCTCCCGGTTCTGCGCAAAGGCCGCTAAAAGTGCAATCAAAAAGGCCACAATGGCCGGCATGCTGTAAAAATCCCCGGTGATGAACCCGGAGCCCAAGAAAATCAGCAGAAATACCAGAATAGGCAGAAGGGCAGCAGCCCTTCCCTCACGATTTTCCCCCATGATTTTATCCCCCTGTATCATAATAATGCTGCTGTACCGCCCCATCATCTGCGCCGGTACATACGCAAGCTGCGGCCTGTTGGGCCGCAGCAGCTTCTCTTGCATGTTGGATTGTTCTGTCTGACTATTTCAAGAAGCCATTGACAATCTGGGCTTCCGCCTCTTCCTCCGTAAGGCCCAGGGTCATAAGCTTCACAATCTGCTCCCCTGCAATCTTGCCTATGGCTGCCTCATGAATCAGGGCAGCGTCAATGTTGTTGGCAATCAATCCGGGAATTGCCAATATCCTGGCATCGTCCATGATGATGGCGTCGCACTCCGTATGTCCGCTGCACTTGGCATTGCCCACGATTTTGGAATTAAAGGTCTGCCTGGAGGTATCCTTTGCAACAGAACGGGACACCACATCCGCGCTGGAATCCTCCCCGTTCAGGTTTACAATGTAAGTACTCTCTGCATTCTGGCTGCCATGGGTCAGGAGACGCTCACGCACAATGAGCTTGGCTCCTGCCGCCAGCTCCGCGGAATTGGTCCTGTTGGTGGAGTCCACACCCTCAATCTGGACCATCTCCATCTCCATGTAGCTGTTTTCCTCCATGTAGACCTCTGTGCCCGGATTCAGGATGCGCCTGCCGTTGCCGTCGCCCTCTCCGTAGTGCTTTTCCACGTATTTGACCCTGGCGTTCTTTCCCACAAAAAAGCGGTGGATTCCGTCATGCTCTGAATCCTGGTCCCCGCAGTTATGGATACCGCAGCCCGCCACGATGACCACATCCGAATCCTCACCGATAAAGAAATCGTTATATACCATTTCCTTTAATCCGCTGGCGCTGACCACCACGGGAATGTGTATGCTCTCGTTCCTGGTGCCTGGTTTGATTCGTATGTCAATGCCCGGCTTATCTGTCTTTGTAACAATGTCTATATTGGCCGTTGTATTACGGCCGGCTGTCTGGCCGTTGGCCCTTATATTATAGGCCCCCTCCGGAACACCGTGAAGGTCGGCCACTTCCATTAATATTCTCTCCTGGATGCTGTCTGCCATATCGCTCACTCCTCCCCTCACTGCGCTGTCTCATAAAATTTACTGCAGGCATCCACCGCGGACGCAGTGCCCATGATTTGCGGCATAATTTCATCCCTGGTCCCCTGGTTCACTACCTTGCCGTCCGCAATCACCACAATCTCATCCGCAATGTTGAGAATCCGCTCCTGGTGGGATATAATCAGGATGGAGCCGTTGGTATTCTGCCTCATGCGCTCAAACACCTGAATCAGATTCTGGAAGCTCCACAAATCAATGCCTGCCTCCGGCTCGTCAAACACGGAAAGCCTGGAAGCCCTGGCAATGACAGTGGCAATCTCGATTCTCTTGAGCTCGCCGCCGGACAGGCTGGCATTGACCTCGCGGCTGATATAGTCCTTGGCGCAGAGCCCCACCTCGGACAGGTATTGACAGGCCTCCGATACCGTCAGCTTCTTCCTGGCTGCCAGGCGGAGCAAATCAATTACCTGCACGCCCTTAAAACGGACCGGCTGCTGGAACGCAAAGCTGATACCCAGGTTGGCCCTGTCCGTAATGCTCATATCTGTTATATCCTGCCCGTCAAAGAGGATGCGTCCTCCTGTGGGGCGTTCAATTCCCATGATTAATTTAGCCGTGGTGGACTTACCGCCGCCGTTGGGGCCTGTTATGACCACAAACTTACCGTCGTCCACTGTAAAGCTTATATCTTTGATGATTCCTATTTCTCCTTTTTCATCATTCACATCAAAGGAGAGATTCTCTAAAGTAAGCATGATGTTCCTTCCTCTCTTCTTTTCTTTCACACACTGTACTGCTTATTTTAAGCCACAACTTACAGTATATACCATTTCCTACTAAATTACTATCAAAACTTTACCTCTTATGGTGGAATTTGTCTGTTGCAAATGCATCATATTCAGTCATACTCCGAAAAGTAACGGAGAACGCAAAAACAGGAAGCCATTCAGCTTCCTGTTCCATGAACCAGTGCAGAAGATGGGAGTCGAACCCACAAGGTATTACTACCACACGGACCTGAACCGTGCGCGTCTGCCAATTCCGCCACTTCTGCGTTACGCTGCTCTCGCAAGCAACGTAGGTTATTATAAAGGATGATTTATGATTTGTCAATCATTTTTCGGCAAAATTTTTCAAAATAAAAAGTCAAGCGTTAAATGCGAAAAATATCACTGGTTTTTGTGTTCTCTCTTTTTCACAATTTCCATTCTGCTTTTTTGTGCATATTCAACAACCTTCTAACTTTGCCATTTCTTCGTTGAAGCGCTCTTCGGCTGTTCCATAGTTAAACAACCGGCGCGGATAGTTATTGATCCAGATCTCTATCTGTTTTACTGTGTCGCCGGACACCGTGTCAAAATCTGTCCCTTTAGGTACGTGCCGCCGGATCATTCTGTTTTGATTTTCATTTGACCCCCTTTCACAACTGCTATATGGGTGACAATAATATAATTTCACTCTGCTTCCTTTTCTGCGCGCTGCCTTCTCCATTCCTTCAAAGTCCGCAAATTCCGATCCATTATCAACGGTAATTGTTTTAAATACCTTGTAAAACATTTTTCCCCATTTTCTTTCAAGCTTATTTAATGATTTAACTACTTCCGCGGCCGTATGCCGTTTTAATTCCATGATGATTTCTTTTCTTGTTTTTCTTTCCGTTAATACCAGAAGTGATTTTTTCGATTTCCCCCGAAGTCCAACTACTGTGTCCATTTCCCAATGTCCGAACGTTTCTCTTGTATTTACTACTTCCGGGCGTTTTTCTATGCTGTCGCCCTTTTGCGCCCGTGTTCTGCGCACTTTATCATATTTCTTTTTTTCATTCTTCTTTACCGGCAAATCTTTATTTGTCAAATGAAGGAAAATTCCCTTGTCTATATAACTATAAAGTGTCGTTTTGCTTATTGTAACAGAAAACGTAATTCCCTTGTGTTTGATTTCTCCTAATACTGCTCCCGGTGAGTATTTTTCATTCACAATCTTATTTTCGATATACTCCGCTAATTCTATATCATTTCCAATTTTTAGCCCCGGACCTTTTGCGGCCAAATTTTCCCGGTATTTTTCGTCCGCTATATCTGGACTGTACCGTTCTTCTGTTGTCCAGTCAGAATTGCGGTGTTCATACCTGCCGCGTTTCAGTTCTCTATATATTGTAGAAATATGGCAACCGATATTATTTGCAATTTCTTTCGGTGTGTGTTTTTCTTTCAAAAGTGCTTCAATTTTTATTCTATCATCATGTGTCAGGTGGTAAAAATGTCTCATGGCTTCGATCCTTTCAAAAATAACGCCGCGGCCATTATAGCCCCGGCGTTATTCTTCGGTTTCTTCCAACAACCATTCCACATTTACGTGTAAAACTTTTGCAAAAATTTTTAATTCATAATCAGTGACAAAGCGGGTTCCTATCTCGATCCGGCTTATGCTATCCCTTTCAAGTGTCACGCCTGCAATCTGTACTTTTGCCGCTAAATCAGATTGTGAAAGGCGTTGTTTCAATCTGGCTTCCCTGATTTTATCACCGGAAAGGTTCTTCTTTCCCCTGTATGAATATATTTTCATTCGTTGCGGCTCCTTTATGTGTTAATGTTCAGAAACTTTCTTGACTTTAACACATAAAGTTTCTAAAATTGTGCTAAAGGTCAGCAACGCGAACTTTTCTACCTGCTGCCCTTAAAAATCTAACCGCAAGGGGGAACAAAATATGTTTATTTCTATTGGTATTGACGAAGACGGACGCCCGTATATCACCACTTCCGACGGATCGCGTGAAAAAGTCGTGCGAAAAGGTAAGGGGAAAAGCGTTATAGATTTTCCTTCTACTTATACCGTACTCGACATTGAAACGACCGGCCTTGATCCGCGTTACTGTGAAATTATTGAAATTTCGGCCATGAAATATTCTTCCGGCCAAAATATCGGTACTTTTTCAACACTTGTGAAGCCTTCCGAACCTATCGACGAATACATAACTTCACTTACAGGCATTACGAACGATATGTTGAAAAGCGCCCCGGATATTTCAGAAACTATGCAAAAATTTTATAATTTCGTTGGTTCCGATCTTATTGTTGGCTATAACGTCAACTTCGATATTAACTTTTTATATGACAATCTTCTGAACTGTCGCTCGCTTATTTTGTCAAACTCCTTTATTGATGTTATGCGGATCGCGCGGAAAATTCTTCCTGGTCTAAAAAATCATAAGCAAGCAACCGTTGCCGATCATTACGGAATTTCTACCGCCGGCGCTCATAGGGCGGCCGTTGATTGTGAAATATGCAACGCCATTTTTGAAAAATTGCAAGCCGATATTTTAGCCACCGGACAAAGTCTCGAAGATTTCAAATTATCCAGTAAAAGAAGCGAACTGCACGCTAAAGATATTTCTACGGAAAACATTTCTTTCGATACCTCTCACCCGCTTTTTGGTAAAGTGTGTGTGTTCACTGGAACACTTGAAAAAATGTCGCGTAAAGACGCTATGCAATTAGTCGTTGATTTTGGCGGTTCTGTTGGCGATAATGTCACGAAGAAAACGAACTATTTAATTTTGGGTAATAATGACTTTTGCCAGTCTATCAAGGATGGGAAAAGCAACAAGCAGAAAAAGGCCGAAGATCTGATCCTCAAAGGCCACGACATAGAAATACTTTCCGAAAATGTATTCTATGATCTTGTACTTGAAGGATAACTATATAACCACAGCGGGCGCTATCCCTTCCAGATTGGAAAGGCCGGCGCCCGTTGTTATATAGTCCTTTTTATTATTCCTGTTCTTCTGCCGTCATGCGCTGATCGCGTTCCATTCTTTCTTTTATCGCCTGATTTATATATTCACTTACGTTTTGTCCTGCTGCTGCTGCTATTTCTTTTATAATTGCCCTTTCTCCTTTTTTCACAAGGATTTCCACGCGATCATAATTTGCCTTCTTAAATTCGTTCTGATATTTAATCTGGTTAAACTCTTCGTTCTTTGCTCTTGCCATTTTGTCTTATTCCTTTTATAATGAATTTAACGGATCGGGCGGCTTTGGCAAGTCCACCGCCCTTTCTGTGTCCCTTATTTCTTATTCATTTTCTTCTCGCGGCTTCGCGTCGACAATTCGTCTTATCAATTCTAAGATTTCATGTTCGCTATGCCCCTTTTCGTCACACCATTCTATGACTTCTTTTATTTCCTTTTTATCCATTTCGCTCATGTTGTTCTCCTTTCTATGCTTGCCCATGTATTCGTTAAGTCTTCCTTAACTGTCTTTATTATATAACATATTCCGGAATATGTCAATATATATTCCGGAATATGTTATATTTTTTTAAATAATAAACCCCGCCTTTTATTGACGGGGTTTCGGTGATATATTTTCCTTTTTTCTTGACTTTCAAGGGGTTTTCATGAACTGTCGATAGTTACGTTTTACGCTTTCTTTGCGTAGTCAAGGGAAACCCAACCGTTACGGCCTGCGGCGTAGGCTTTCAGTAAGCCCCATTTTGAAGCGCCGGGGCCTTCTACTTCCTCTACGATTGTAAAGGTTCCCTTTCCTGTGTAGACTGGTTTTCCTTCTTTCTTCCAGTAGTCGAACGTTGTTCCCGGTCCTTTCCTGATACGAAGATCCGAAGTCGTCACGTTCACTTTGTATTCTGCAGCAACCGGCGCCGCCGGTGCTTCCGGGTAGATCCTGTTTCCGTCATTGTCAAAGACGTAATAACCGGCGTTCTGCTTTGCCAGTTCCACGGCGTTTTCTCTATCCTTGAAGGCTCCGATCTGGCTTGCCGCGTCCTTCCAGTCTTTCCTTACTCTGAAATAACCGGTTCCCGCTGTGCTTGCCTTCTGTTCCGGTGTTGCCTTGAATGAAACATAGTCCGGAACGGCTGTTATATAGGCCGCTGCCCCGCCGTCGTTGATCTGGTACCATTTTTCGTCTTTGGAAATTCCGGTAACCGTGAAGGCTGCGCCATTTTTTACAACCTTCTTCACATTTCCGGAAGTAAACGAAGGCGTTGTTCTCACGTTCAAGTCGTCGGATCCGGTGTAAATTACCGTTACCGTACCAGAAAGCGCCTTCACGCCCTGCGCGCCCGTGTCTGTCACCGCGGGCGATCCTGAAACCGAAATGGCGTCGCCTGCCATGGCTGCTTTTACGTCCTTTCTGAACTGGTCCATTGTCAGGCCGTACTTTTTCCAAATATGTTCAACGTCTGCGTGGTTTGTGGCATACCCGCGGGCGTGTCCTTCCGAATGGGAAAGAATAACGCCGTCTTTCTCCGGGTTCCACCCGAACTTCTGGCACAAATACGCGAAGTATTCCACGGCGTTTCTATAATTTTTCAGAACAACCGCCTTCGTGTTGCTACCGTCTGAAAGTTCGATCCACGACGCGCCGCCGGTATATTTAATCGTGGCCGGCTCTGTCATTTCTACGCCGATATGGGTATTATTACAACTTCCCTTCGGTCCGCTGCCACCATGCCAGTTTCTAACGGCCGTTTTCTTTTCCGGATCGATCGGAAGTCCCACGTAAACTTCCCCGGTGTGCTGAATAACCGCGTGAACGCCTGCGCCGGCGTCTGCGCGGTTCTCATTGTTAATTATGCTTATTGCTTTTTCGCAAGGGCAACCGATAGAATGAAGATAAGGGCCGATCGGTTCGATCGTGCGCCCGCCTGTTAAACACGGGCTTTTCTTCATGGTTGCGTCAATGATTTTAATATTCATATTCTGCCCCGCTTCCTGTGTGTCGTACTGTGTCAAGTTCCATTTTTCTATAATGGAACATATTTTTGAAACGTAATTATTGTCCGTCGCATAGCCGCCGGCCTTTACGATCTGGATCGCTTTCTTGTAGTCTCTTTCGCCCACAAGTCCCGCATATCGAAGATCGTTCCCTTGCTTCGCTCCTGCTAAGTAATCGGAATGATCCTTGATACTTTCGGCCATGCTCTCATATTTTCGGAACGCTGCCGTTATTGTGTAGACTTCGCCGTTCGGCTTCTGTTCGTTCGTTTCCTTTGTGTAGGTCTGGCCGCCCCAATCGGACGGCCAGTTATTGCCGGAAAGTTCGGCTTTCATTCCGAAAATATTATTCGCGTTCACTGCAAGTTCTCTTGTACCATACCCGCTTTCAAGTATTCCCTGCGCTGTCGTGAGACTTGCAAGGATCCCCGTTTTCGCCATATCGGCGCGGGCCTGCTCCCCTAACAGTGAAACAAATTCTTTTTTCGTCATTTTGCCGCCCCTTCTTCCTGCGCTGCTGTCTCTTCCAGTGTTTCCGGTTCTTCCGCTTCTTCGTCTGTCGGAAGTTCGTCTGTGTACTTCTGCAGAAATGCCTTTACAGTCTGCCAGATCTTCTTTACTGGAAGGCCGCAAAGATACATATTTTTCAAAATGCTTATGATCTCATAGGCTACAAAAAGGATCGCGAAGAACTCCATTGTTCCGATCCTGTCTACCGCCATTACTGCGCGCACTTCCTGCGGAATGAAACCGATCAGGTTTACCGCTACAATATGATCCACCGTAACCAGTGCAAGAAGGCAAACTAACATTCCGCATTTTCTGATCGCGCCGTTGATCCCGAAATTAGAATTGAACCTTCTTTCCTTGATCGCGCGAAGAACTCCGAAAATCGTATCAATCACCACCGCGATCAAAACTAACTGCAAAAATGTGTTTCCCGCTGCTTCCGCATAGATATGAATTAACTTTTCCATGTTTTTCACCACCTTTCTTTTATAAAGATAATAAAAGGAAAGGGCGGCAATTTCTGACCTGTTTTCAGGCCGACGCCTTCCTTTCCTTGATTTCTTTTATTTTCTCCTGTGTTTCCTCTATCAAAATATAGCTGTCTGCGTGTTTCATGTGGCCGAACCTGCTTTCGATTGAACGATCGAAGTCTTCCAGTTCTACTTCCCCGGTGTCGAAGGCTTTTAATAATTTCTTTAGGCGCCGCATGGCGTCCTTTCTTACCCTCTTGTGATCTTTGAAGTGAATATACCCTACGAAGTTTATTCCGTTCTTTGCTGCAAGGATCGTTGTCTTCGGGTTCAGTTCCAGTTTTAATTCCCGGCGAAGAAATTCTTCTATCAGTTCCAGAACGTGCCGCAACTCTTCCGGATCCTCTGATAATATTATAAAATCGTCCATATAGCGAACATAATATTTTATTTTCAGGACGTGTTTTACATATTGATCCAGTTTGTTCAAGTATACATTCGCGAATAACTGTGAAGTAAGGTTCCCGACTGGTATTCCCACGCCCGGCGGGAAAATGCCGTTGTGATCTATGATCCGATCCAGAATTTTCAAAAGTGCTTTATCTGAAATATACCGCCGGATCTCTTTCTTTAATACGTCGTGCGCTACGCTCTGGAAATAGTGGTGTATATCTCCCTTTATTGCATAGATTTTCTTCCCCTGTACCACTTCCAGTTCATAAAGCCATTTTGAAAGGGTGTCGCTTGCTTCGTGCGCGCCCTTCCCTTTCCTGCAGGCGTATGAATGGAAAATGAACCGCTTTTCAAAAATCGGTTCAATAATATTTACGATCATGTGTTGAATTACACGATCGAAGAACGGAAGCGCCATAATAATTCTTTCTTTTGGCTCCCACACTTTGAAAATTCTATACTTTCCCGGCGTATAGTCACCGCTTTGTATGGCGTCTATTGCTTTTTGAAGGTTGTCTTCCCTGTTCTGTTCAAACTCCAACACTTCCGGGCGAAGCCTTTTACATTTCCGGGCCTTCATGTACGCTTTGATCGCGTTCGGGAAAGTACAGATTTTACCTATTAAGTTTTTAATTGTTTTCATGTTTGCCCTACCGCATTTCACCCCATTTCAGGCCTACTTTTCGGCGGTGCCTTTGTTCTTTTGTCCGGCTTCTCTCCGGAACGGGAACGGCCTTCCGGCCGTCTGTGCGAACCGTCTGACTATATATTTTGATTATTCATATATAACCCTTGCCGTGGATCCGGAGATCGCGCGGTCTATGCGATTTTACAAGTCACACACGCACCACACGCCAATGTTGCCGTTGACGTTCCACGGGTAATTGTTGGCGTTGACCGCGCGCGAACCGTCGTGAACGCCGTTGTTCCAATTGCCGCCGCCAATGAGCGCGTGAAGTGCGAATTAACGGTTGCCCCAAATTTTATTATTTTCTCTTATTTTCTGCGATCGACTTTATCAGGCCGCCGATCTGCGCGCCGATCGCTCCGGTCTGTTTGGCACAATAGAAATAGGCGTCTTTGTTCATGGCCGAATATCCCAGATCGTAAGCAAGCCGGATCTTTCGTACCAGTCGTCTTTTTAAGCGGTCGGCCGCGTATAGGTGACTTGCTACCTTTGTGATCTCAAACATTTCTATTTCGTCCAGTATTCCGTCGATACTTTCCCGAATATCCTTTTGCAGCGTGAATTTTTCATAGTGCGGAAATTTCTTCATTTTCTCATGAAGGTACACCGAAAAATCATAGGCCATTTGGTGCGCTTCGGTGTGGGTGTAGTCCATTTGTGCGGTTTCCTCTTTCCCCTGCGTCGCGCTTTTACTTCTGCTTTGATATGCCATGTTCTATTCTCCCGGAAAATAGGGGCTGCCCTTTCGGGCGCCCCTTCTGCTTACTGCGCGTCACACACGCACCACACGCCAACGTAGCCGTCGACGTGCCACGGGTAATTGCCGGCGTGGACCGCGCGCACCGCCGTGAACGCCGTTGTCCCAAGCGCCGCCGCCAATGAGCGCGCGAAGTGCGGTATTTGACGGAATATAGGCGTCACCATAGCCCGCGCCCAGTACGTCGTACCAGTTCCATGCAGAAGCCGTAGGATCCAGGCAAAATTCATCAAGCCACTTCCAAACGTTACCCACCAGATCGCGGATATTAAGCGCCGAAATGGCGTTCGCAACATATCCCGTTTTCTGGCGTCCGGTGTTTCCGGTTGCGCTCCATGCGTAGGTGTTGTTTCCGTCCTGACCTTCCGGAGATCCTGCTGCTGCCTGGCAAAATTCCGCATAGGTCGGAAGTCTCTTTCCTACGCGGCGGGCCTTCTCGTTTGCAATATACCAGTTCAGGCCTTCCGTTCCGGTTATCGGGTTCGCGTTATACTTCGACTGCAGGCCCTGACTTCCATTATCAGAAGAAAGGTAAATATCGCCCCACAATCCATTCCCAAGGTAAACCATGCCGGAAGGATCGTCGCACTTCGGGCGGTGCTTTGTGGTCCATACGCTGTTCGGAATAATGCCGTTGTATACGTTACCCTGCCAACCGCTGCCGTTTTCTGCTCCGCTGCTGTTGATCGGGTTTCCAAGCGCGTTCACATAGCGACACTTTCCATAATGGAAACCACCGATCTTTCTGCTGTTGTCTGCTGTGTACCCGGAAGGGTAAGTGGAATTTTTAGAAATTACAAAAACTTCGTCGCGGTCCACGGTGTCGGATCCGTTGGTCGGATCGCAACAATAAATATAATAGTCCGTTCCCATTTCAAACCCGGAACCAGTGTCAAGGTTTGCCGTTGTAAGGTTTGTTAATACGGTTTTGAATACAGAAGAACCGACGGCGATCAAGACGCCGGCCGCGATCGTAATCTGGTTCGGTGTGGCTGCTCCCGCTGCTGTGATATACTGCGCCTTCTGTGATACAATGTCGCTCATGGCTGACAGTTTTTCCGTGGTGATCTTTGCCTTCGTGTTCATCATTGTTTCATCATAAAGAAAAAATTTCATGTGTTTTTCTCCTTTCTTACTGCTGCAGGTCTGCTTTGATTGCTTCCAGTTCTTCTTCCGTCATTCCTAATGTGTCGTAAACGGAAGGTGTGTTCGTGATCTTGATTGCTTCGGAACCGGCCGCGATCGTTCTCGAAAGTGTGATCTTTGTCTTTTCCTTCTCTGCCTTTCCGGATCCGTCCGGTTCTCCGTCGATATGCTCCACGCTCTGAATGGTTGCAGTTACGCCGCCGGCCGTAACCTTTGCGCCTGCTGCCGCTTCGTTGCAATATGTAACCGTCACCGTCTTTTTATCCTCTGATAATTCGCGGATCGGGCAAATAATAAAATTCTGGTTTTCGATCGCTTCGATTGCTTCCAGAAGGTCGGCCGCCTGCAACTGTCCGGCGTCCACCATGTCTTTACAGTTCTTCACGTCCTGCGCTGTTTTTAATACTTTCGGAAATCCTTTCATAGTGTCTTTTTCTCCTTTTCTTAATTTTTAGATACATACGCGCCAACATAGCCGCCAACGGCTGCGAAAGCGTTTTTGTCGTAAATGGTGAAGTTCAACGTTTCCGTTGTCTGTGTGTGGTCCAGAACGAAGGTTTTCGGGATAATTAACAGGTTGTCGGCCTGCGGCTCTACTTTGTAGGTTCCCGGCTCTGTCAGGTAGGTTTTGCCGCCTGCTGCATACGTCGCCGTTGTAACCGTTCCGGAATTTTCGTTCGTAATGTCGATCAGGATCGCCGCCGTTTCCTTTGACTGGTTTTCAAACATGATCTTCGTTGCCAGATTTTCAAAGTTTGCCTGCAGCGCATTTACTGAAAACCACAACGCGGCCGCCGCGTCTTTCGATAACTGATCCTTGATCCGGTTGTAAAGATCCGTGAAAAGTTCTTCCTGCTGCCCCGCGTAGGTTTCAAACTGGTTTTCCATGTTGTGAAGGGCTGCCGTTCCCTGATCCTCTAAGTTCGTGATCGTGGACTGGTAGGCGTTGAACTCTTCCGTGATCTGTGCCTGATACTTCTGGAAGAACGCCTGAAACTGTGCTGTGATCTGCGAAAAATCAATTTCTTTTACGGTTGCCATTACCCACCCGCAAACGTCGGCGTTCATTCGTGTATCTGTTATATTGTCCTGTGTGATCTTGATCGCTCCGACTTCCACCCTGATTTCTGCCAGTTTCAGATCGTGGATCGCTTCGGTCCTTGTAATTTCCGGTGCTACCGGGTTTTTGCTGAAACCACCGGTTTCGATCAGAATATAAAAGTCGCGTTCCGTGTCGTCCCTTCGCAAGATCACGTTGTCGATACGGGCCAACGTTCCGGACGCTTTTTCAAGGGTGAAGATCTGCGCCTGTTCAAAATGCTTTGTCTTTCCCTTGATATTTACATAGCCGCCGCCGACGCTTATATTCATACCGTCGCCCGTGGCCGTCACGGCGAAGCAATTATTAAAAACGCCGGTTGTGAAGAATGGTAAAAGCCATTCGCTCATGCTGTCGGCATTGTAAACGCGGTCGCCGTTTCTGGAATTATAGAAATTCGCATACTGTCCCATTTATTTGTCGCTCCAATCTATTTTTTCGGGTAATGCGTCGCCCATGGTCGGTGCTACATACATTCCCCCGTACTCATACACTTCTTGAAGTTCTGTGATCCTCTGGTTTAATACGATCCCCCATTTCTTTTTCTTTACCGTCACAATATCCCCCAAGTCGTAATGTGTTTTATATTTGAAATTTATGTCCGCTTCGGTTTTGCACTCCACACTTTCAGAAACAACATTCGCCGCCAATGTTTCCCGGCCGCGTTGTGCCAGTGCTGCTTTGTATGCTGCGTCTGTTAATCCTTCGCTTTGAATGTCCTTCGCGTCCACAAAAATTTCCCGAAGATCTAACCCGGCGCCGCCGCCAACTTCCACATATACGCGGGCGGCTCCTTCGCCTTCCCCTCCGACGATCGCTTTCGTCCTGTACTGTTGATCGTTATATTTATAAATAACGTTGTTTAGGTTGTTGTAACTCTCCGAAAAGATAACGCGGGAATTGATACCCTGCGCCGTGGTCCTGTCGGTCCCTTTGTAGGTTTCAAATATAATTTTCCTGTTCCGGAAGTCTGGCCGGAAGCGATAACCGATCGTTCCGGCCTTTGCCAGTTTTGTTTCGTAGGTCATAAGGTTTTTCATAGTCGCTTGAAACTCTACTGTTTCCGTGAAACCATTTAATGTTCCCAACTCCACAAGTGGGATCGCCGTCACTCCTGAAAGAAGGTTCCTCATGGCAACTTCTATTTTCCCGGAAAAATTCACGGTTGATTTTATCAGGCGTCGATCCATGTAGGACGAAAGGAAGCGGCCTTTTGCTGTGATCTCGTTTTTCAGATCGCTTTCTTCGTTCTCTATGTCTTCAATCACTCCCGCTTCGCTGCTGCCACGTTTGGAAATAATGTTTCCTTTTGCCAGTAAGCGAAGGTTTTGTTCTGTGATCGGGGCGTGGATCTCGAAATTTCCCGGTTCGTAATATTTCCGTGTCCAGATCAAAGAAGTGTGGTTTTCGATCACTCCCTTGAAATTCAGATCGCGATCGTAAATTCTTACTTCCATATCAATCACACCCCCAGATAACGGAACCTGTAAGAAACGGTAACGTTCAGGTAATCTTCGCCGGCGTCTGCCGTATATCGGATCGTGTTTGTTCCATGCTGCAACTGTATAAAGTCGCTGTCTTCGTCCAGATACTCGTTGATCTCCTGTTTTACGCCGTCCCTTACAAGGTACACCGCTTTGTTATTTGTTTCTGTGGTAATAATCACCACGTCGCCGGCATTGATAGAAAAGGATCTGACTTCGTTTCCGATCTTGATAAATTCGCCGCTTTCTGCATGATATACGGCCGGGTTTATTACCGGTCCTTCCGCTTCCAGTGTGACGGTTATTCCGATATTGTCCGCGGCGCTGTCGTTCTCGATCTCTTTCAATACTTCGGCCGTTCTTTCCGCGAACGGCTCTTTCTCTTCCAGAAATTCGTGTGGCCATTCAAAAAGGCCCGTCCAACTTGCCATAGATACGGAAATATCTTCAAGATCCCGGAAGAACGGATCCGGGCAAAGAAGGGAAATACTGAAATTTCTAACCACTCCCGCTTCGTCAATGTCGATCCCTTCCACTTTGTAGTCAATTACGCGGGTTTCGCTGCCTTCTATGTAGGTGAAAAGGCCGGTTGACTTCGGTTTGAAGCATTTGTAAAGTAGATCCCTGTTTGCCTGATAGTCCCGTTCCATTTGTGCTGTTATTACAATGTTTCTTTGTTTGGTGGTGCTTCCCTGATACGTGGAACCGTCCACCATGGTATTTTCCGACGTTACAACGTTATTCGACACCGTGTAAATACCGTCTACCGATACAAGGAAGAACGGTTCAAAGGAATAGTTAAATTCCACCTGAACCCCGTCTTCATTCTTGCAAATAATTCTTTTCGCCATTTATCAACCCCCCTGTAACTGTAAAACCATGTTTCGGGTTGCGTTTCGTGTCTGGCGGGCTGTCTCATACGGTGAAAGGGCCTTCGGGCTTGTAATGTTGACGTTCTGAACAAAACTTTTCCCGCCGCCTTCTGCTGTTTCAAGTGCCGTATTCCTTGCCGAAGCCGTAAGCGGTGTTACAACCGCTTCGCCGTTCACCATCTGGATCAACTCCGGGCCTGCTTCTGCCATAATGGCTTGACCGTTTTTCAGAACGCCGCCCTTTGCCAGACGTGGAAGTGATACTTCGCCAACGTGTCCGATACTTACGCCCGGAATATCGTTGATAACGTCGATCGCGCCGTTAATGAAGCTGATCGCCTTATTCACCGCACGTTCTACGGTTGCAAGGGCGTTGTTCATGGCCGACTTGAAGGCGCCGCCGATTGCTTCACCGATATTTGTTCCGACATTTGTAAAAATGCCCTTGATCGTGTTCCAGATCCCCGAAAAGAAGGATCCAATATTGCTAAACACGTTTTTAATATTCGTGTATGCTTCCGTGAATTTTGTGTAAAACCATGATCCAACCGTTGAAAATACGGACTTAATATCTGTGTATCTATCGTTGAACCACTGGCCGATCGCGGAAAATACATTTTTCACGTTCGTATAGGCATTTTGAAACATGGTTTGAAACCACGTCGCCACGGTTGACAGGGCGTTTTTAATGTCCGTCCACCGGGCCGCGAACCACTGGCCGATCCCTGAAAAAATCGTTGTTATTGCCGTGTAGGCTGCGCGGAACTTGTCCGCAAACCACGCGCCGACGCCTGAAAAGATCGAAACAATCCCGGACCATATATCAGAGAAAATTTTCTTCACATTGACGCCGAACGTCTGAAAGAATGTGATTATATAATTCACTACCGCCGTTATAAGATTTTTCACAATCTCGATCAGGTTTTTCAGTGCTGCTTCTATGTACTGGCTGAACCCGTCCAGATCGCCCCTGAATAGTGCCATAAATGCGCTAATAATGTTACTTACAAAGTCGATCGCATTTTTCACCGCTGAAATGATCGGCGCTACTGCTGAAAGTGCGCCCTGTATCACCGCCATAACGTAGGTCGTGAAAAACTGGAATACGGGCTTCAATTTTTCCATTAAATTTTTGAAACTTTCGCCCAACTGCTGCAAGATCGGCTTTATTTTCTCGATCGTTTCCGAAACGCTCTTTTTGATCTCTGCGAAGGCTTTATCTACCATTTCGCGGAACCAGTCGCACTTCTTATACATCAATACGAAGCCCGCCACAAGCGCCACCACGGCCGCGACAACGGCCCCGATCGGGTTTGCTGATAAAATAGCCCACAAGCCTTTCCCGGCCGTTCCTGCCGCCTTGAATACGCCCGATATTTTAGAAAATGCCCCGATCGCCTTCGATACTCCCGAAGAAAGTTTCCCGAAAATAATTAAAGCCGGTCCGATCGCCGCCACTACCGCGCCAATCTTTACGATCGTTTCTTTCTGCGTGTCGTTCAGGTTCTTAAACCACTGTGAAAAGGCTTTTACCTTTTCCACTACGCGTTCCAGAACTGGCGTTACTGTCTGCATTAAGGTATTTCCAAGATCTGCGCCTGCTGCTTTCAAATTGTTAAGCGCGACTTTTGCCTGATCTGGTGGATCCAGTGTCGCGTTGAATGTGTCTTCGACTACGTTTCCGTAATCTGATAAGGCGCCGGAAAGATCGTCGATAGAAAGGCGGCCTTCCCTGATCGCCTGCGTCATTTCTGCGGCGCCCTTCTTTCCGAATAACTCCGTCGCTGCCTGCAGTGCGTCTGTTTCGCTGCTTGCGTTTTTGATCTTCTCGATCGTTTCGCCCAGTGCGTCTTTTAGATCCTTTCCGTCCGCTGTCGCGTTCTGCTGCGCCTTCTTCAATCCTGCAAGCGCTGTTGTGGCGTCCACGCCGTTCGCTTCAAACTGTGCAAGTAAATTTACCGAAGACGTGAGATCAAGGCCCATTTCCTTTAATGTGGCGCCGTTGGTCTGTAATGTATTCTGCAGCGTGTCCATGGAAATTCCCGTGTCTTGTCCTGCTTTTGTAAGAAGGCCCAACACTTCGCCGGTGTGGCTGCTGTCAACGCCGAATTTCGTCATAATGGCGTCTACGCTGTCGATCGCGCCGTTTAAGTCCGTTCCGTTGATCTCCGAAAACTGAATGAATTTTGAAGAAAGGTCTTCAAGTTCTTTTCCGGTAGATCCGAAGCGGGTGTTTACCTCTCCGATCGCAATTCCGGCCGTTTCCGCTTCTGTTGGAAGTGAAGTAAAAACGGCGTCCATGCTGTCTTGCAAGCCGTCCAACGCTTTCCCGGAAGCGCCCGTTTTTGTTATGATCGTATCGTAACCGGCGTCTAATTCATTAAATGCCGCGATCGAAGCGGTCCCGATCCCTGCGATCGCTCCTGTCACTGGAAGAAGTTTCTTTCCCAGTGCTTCGGACTTTTCGCCAATCTTTCCGGCGATCTCTCCCACCTTTTCAAGTGTTGAATTGCTGTCCTCTGCTGCCGTTTTCAGGTTTTTCAGATCTGCTTCTGTCTTTACGATCTCTCTTTGCAAAGCCCGGTACTGTTCTTCCGACACTTCGCCGTTTTCAAACTGCTTCTGAACCTGTGCTTCTGCTGACTTCAAAACGTCCAGTTTTTCAGAAGTAGCGGCCACGGCTTCTTTTAAAAGTGTCTGTTTCTGTGCCAGAAGTTCCGTATTTTTTGGATCCAGTTTCAGGCCCTTTTCGACTTCTTTTAATTCTTTCTGCAGATCGCGCGACTGTTTATTGACACCCGAAAGGGCTTTATCTAACTTCGTAGTGTCGCCGCCGATCTCAATGGTAATTCCTTTTATTGTGCTTGCTGCCACCTGCTATTCACCGCCCCTTCGTTTGAACTTCTCGCGAATGGCCTTTCGGTCCGGTTCTGTTTGTGAAATTCGCCAACAATTTTCAAGGTATTTTCTGCCTTCCTTTGTCTGGTTCATTTCGTGAATAAACGCTTCGCGCATGAAGAAAAGGTATAGATCAAGGTCCAGTTCTTGCACCTGCCATATATTCAAACCGGTATAGTCAATCACCAGTTTTTCGCCGCGTGTGAGTGTTTTATAATACACCCCTTCGTTATCCCCGCCGGGATAGAAGGGGATCTTTAGTTTGGGTTATTCTTTACGCCGCCCGCGAACTCCATGTAAGCGTCGATCAGTGCTTCCATTTCCTCGGTGTCGTAATCGTCCGTGATCTCTTTCGTTGTCACCTGCTCCCCGGTCATATTGTGGGAAAGAATTTCGGCGCAAAGGCCGCCCAGTGTGTCCATGGCGTCTTCTGCTGTCATGCTGTCCGTGTCCATTTCCTGCAGTGCTGACAGTTTTTCAAACGTCTTTTTCATAGGCATTTTCACGATCAGTTTTCTATTGTCTTTCAGTGTTACGGTCATGAAGGAACGCTTCACCTTGTTAAAATCAAAACTTAAATTCGCCACGCTAATTTCTCCTTTCTACTAAATAACGGCAAGGCGTACCCGCCGCCCTGCCGTTATGGTTTTATTTTTATACTGCTGCCGCTTCGCTCTCTGTCATTTCCTCTTCGTACATAAGAAGGGTTCCTTCTTCGTCCATAGGAAGGGCTGTGATCTCTTCGTCCACAACGGTTTCTTTGTCTTTCTCGAAAGAAATTGTAAATCCTGCCTGATTGTTTCCGACGATCATCACCCAAATATCGCCGTCCACTGCGTCTTTGTGGTGAAGGCAGATAACATAACGCGCGCCCTGTCTGTTGTCGATACCGCCGATCTTTACGGTGCGGCGCTTCTTCGCCTTGTCTTCTGTAACTCTGGCGGTGTCGCAAAGGTATTTGAACTTGTTCCCGTCAAAGGTCATAATTCCCGTTTTCAGGGTTACTTCCTCTTCTGTTACGATCGTTTTGCTCTTCTTTCCAGTGTCGTCCTTTGCTGTGTAGAAAGAAGGTTTGTATTCCACGGACGCGCCGCCGGAAATATAGGCCATTAAATTTTCAGGCTTGCAAATATCTGCAGTCACCGGAACGGTTGAACCGTCGAAGGCCTGAATATACACATCAGCGCTTCCAAGAATTATTCTTTCCATGCTTTGTTCTCCTTTCATTTTTTCTGTGTGATCGTGAAGTCGTAGGCCGTCTGTGTTGTGTCTTCCTGTGGTATCTGTGCTTGATACTTCCGAAACTCAACGTCGAACAAAACCTTTTCTTCGATCTGCTTTTCCAGATCCGGATCTGCTTTTCTCTCTGTGTAAAGTTCCAGTGATCCTTCAATCTCCCGGATTCGGTTTTTGGTATCGTCGCCCCGCTGCCTTTCCGTGGAAAGGTACACAAGAAACGGGGGATCCGGTACCGGTTTTTTATTTGTTGCTGTGAACTGATTTCGCGCAATCGGAAGGCCTAACCCTTCGGCGCGTTTTATGATCTCTTCAAACGTCGTCACCTTCCGATCGCTCCTTTCACTTTGTCTTCAAATTCTGCCACGGCTTTTTCCTCTACCGGGCGAATATGTTCAATCGCTTTTACTCTGCGTCCGTCGCGGCCGACGTGTCCTTTTTCAAGAAGGTGTGTCAACTGATAATCGGTTTTGTTGTAAACCGTGTTTCGTTTGGAACTCTTGCTTTCGTAAGTGTTCTTTTTGGCCCACCCCTTCGCATAAGATCCAGTTAAAACCGGGCTTGTGCTTTTCAACTCTTGAACGGCTTCTTCGGCCACTTCGTCGGTTGCTTTTTTGATCGCGTCCGCTACTTCCTGCGAATACTCGCTAAGCCCCTGCGCCAATTCCTGCGCAAGTTCACTAACCTTTATACCCACTATCTGTTCCCTACTCTCTGCCCTGCATACACTTCGATCTTGTCGTTTGTTTTCGGGCCATACGTCCGGTACACCGTCAAGCGCTCCGAACCGTACAAAACGACGTCTTGACCGGTGTATTCGTTCGCGAAAACCTCAAACATATAGCGGGCCTTCATTCCCTTTTCACCTGCTGCCGCGTATTCATCACGGCCGATCGGGTTCACCGTTGCGAAAACCTTCGCTTTCACGTCTTCTTCGCGGGTTTCTCCCTGATCTATCAATGTTATTACTGCGTCGATCTGTACTCACCGCCTTTTATTTTGGTTAAGATCATGTTGTAACTGTTCATTAACCGTTCGTGGTTTGCGTCCATGCTATAATTTGCCTTGACATAAGTTAGAACGGCTTCAATTATCAACGGATCTTCCGGGGCTTTCAGGTATTCTTCCGCGACACCTATTCTTTTCAGGTCTGCCAGTACAAAGTCAACGTAACGGAAAACGTCTTCGTCCAGTTCGTCCGTTGACATTTTCCGTGTTCGTAACTTTGCGGCCGCCTTTAACTCGTCAATCGTCATAAGAAGCCGCCTTTCCTGTTATTGCTTACGCTGACGCCGGGCGTTTTACTCTGATGAAGCCATTGTGGGCCGCTACGGCACCGCCCGCGAAAATGTCCGCGCGGTATGCGATCTGTCCCTGCTTGAACTTATAATCAAGGGACTTTCTGGCGTCAATGTCAGAAAAGATCGCCATTTCGTAGTTGCTTAACGGTCCGTATGCCATGCAGTAAACGATCGCCTTTGTCTGTGCGTCTGTGACTGCTCCGCAAGCGGAATTGATAACATACGGTACACCGTCGATCGTGCCGGTGTTTCCATGGTTCACAATGGTATAAACCTTTCTTCCCTGCTTGTCGCGAAGTTTCGCGAAGGCTTTCAGGTCCTTTTTGTTCAGAACCAGAACTGCAGCGTCTTCCACGTCCTCGTCGCCGCCGAAAGAATAAATAATTTCGTCCAGTGTTCCGTCGTCAACTGCGGTCATAGAAAGATCGGTTGCCGGATCGATAACCTGATCTTTTGTCTCTGTCGGGTTGTGGAAAATTCCCTTGAACTTTCCGGAAGTTCCGTCACCGATCAAGATCTGGCGGCTCATGTATCTACGGATCGCCTTTGTTACGGATCCTTCCACTACGCCGTCATAGTCTGCGTTCGGAAGTTTAATCATTTCTTCCGGTTCCTCGGTGTATGCGGTGATCTTCTGTTTCTCGATCGTTACATAGCCGAAAACGGGTTCTGTTGCGTTGTAGTCGCCGCCTTCTGCGGTGCCGCCTGCTCCGTCGCCGTAGGACTTAACATAGCCCCTCTGGTATGTCTCGCCGCCGTTTAACGGGATAGACGTTACGCGATCCACAAGGGAAGAAACGTCGTTAAAGGTTTCTTTCACATCTGCCGCGCTGTGTGTCGGTGTTACGGTCTGGCTGACAGAAAGGGCGTTCTTTACGCCGAAGGTTTTCTTTGCGGAAAACTTAACCGCCTTTCCGTCTTTGATGTTCTGGCCGCGTTCCTCTCTGGCCTTGTCCTTCACTTCCTCGCCTTTTTCGCCGCCGGTCGGCTCTGCGCCGCCTTCTGCGTCTTTTGCGATACCGGCCAACTTCTCGCGGTTCTTTACGTCGTCCAGAATACCGGTGATCGTGGTTGCTTCTTCCAGAAGCGCGTCAAGGTCTTTTCCTGCTGCCGCCTGCGCCTGTGTGTTCAGGTCTTTCAGGCGATCTTTTAATTCTTTGACGCTCATTTTTACAAGATCTTCATACTTCATGCTTTATTCTCCTTCCATAATTGCTTTGACAGTAAGATCGCGGATCTCCTGTCTTTTTCTCGCGGCCGCTTCTTCTGCCGCCTGCTGCTCCGGATCGTGTCCGTCCTTTGCAATTTTTAATTTTTCCGGGACCTTGCAGCGGGCTTTCTTCATGTAGTCCCCGACTGCTGCCGCGTATTCCTTCGCTTCCGTGGTCTTTACCTCGAAATATTCCGCGGCTTTTTCCCCATTTAACCAACTTTCGGCGTCCATTAACGCTTCGATCTGGTCGATTGTTACACCTTCTTTCAGGTGTTCGGCGTATATGTTCAAAATTCCGGTTCTGATCTGGTCCAGATCGTCGGCCATTTTTCGCATATCTGCCGCGTTGCCTTCGCAATAACTCCACGGGTTATGGATCATCAAGAAGGCGTTTGAAGGAATTTCCGGTGGTTCGCTTCCTGCGAACGCAAGGATCGAAGCGATTGAACCGGCCAGACCGTCAACATAGACTTTCACGTTCGCTTTTGCTGCGTGGCGCTTAATCATGTTATAGATCGCGATCCCGGCAAATACGGAACCGCCGCCGGAATTAACGTAAACGTTCAGATCTTTTCCTTCCTGCTCCGAAAGGAAATTCTTGATCGCGTCCGGGTACTGGTCTTCGTCTTGCCATGCTCCCCACCAGTCGGAAACAATGTCACCGTAGAAATACAGATCCGCGCTTGTCTCCGTTTGATTTTTGAAAGTAAAACCTTTAAGTGTTGGCATTTCTTTTTTCACCGCCTTTCATAATCACCGGCACGAACATTTTCAAAATTTGAATTGCCGTCGCCGCCTGCTGCCCTTCACCTGCTGCCGGCGCTTCTTCGGATCCGGATCCGGGCCCTGCGCCGCCGTTTGCCTGTCCTGTCTGGTAAAGGCTTTGATCGTCTGCCTTTACATAGTTCAGACTTACCATTCTCACGTCACCGTCTTCGATCGGCTCATAATACATTAGTTCCCTGTATTCGTTGATCGTGATAATTCCGCGGTCGTACAGGGTAGAACCGATCGTGGCTCTTGTCTGTAACGTCGCGTATTGCAGCCGGTTAGAAGTGAAAATGATTTTGTTTCCGAAGCCGCGTTCGCGCTCCGTTAATAACTTGAAAGTAAATTCAAGGGATAACTGCAGGGCGATCGGCTCGATCACGCTTTCATAAAAGGCGTTCCACTCCGCTTCTGTGAACTTTGACATTAAAATGTCTTCGTTTACGTTGTAATAGCGGTATAGGTTGTCACGTAAATACTGGCTTTGTATCGTCGGAATGTTCGGCGTTCTCTGCGTGATTTCGTGAAACTCCATTGTATTATCAAGGCCGCCTATGCCGCCGTCGTTTTCGGCGCTCATGTATGCCGCCTGAAACTCCTGAACCTTCTTTTTCAGTTCGTCTTCGTCTGCGAAGTTGTTGTATTTCAGGTAGCCTTTTAAGTTTGCCGAATTTTTCACGGTATTTTTCAAGGCTTGCCCGGTGGCGTCCAGTAATTCAAGGGTTGTCTGTATCGCCTGATCCGGCGGTGTACCTATAAAGCGTTTTTTACTGAACCGGGCGCGAATATGGATCACGCTCTGATATGGCAATACATACGTTTTCCCGTCGTAGTCCCAAGTGAACCGGAATAAAATATTTCCGTCGTCGTCTTCATAGATCCGGAAGGAAGACACCGTAAGCGGTACGATCTGTTTTACCTTCGTGAAGTCCTCGTTATACATCACCGCCGCGAAGGCGTTTGACTTTCTAACCAGTGTCGCCGCCATTTTGTAAAGTGCGTCGTATGCTGATAGCTCCGGCGCCCACCTCAAAGAAAGAAGGCGGGCCAGATAGTCGTCTTTTATTGTCATTCCGCGGGCGTCTTTTCTCATAACCTGCGGCGTTAATTTCGCCACGTTTACCGCTATGCAATTTTCGATAGATCCTATAATGTCGCTATCGTCCAGACCGCCCCCGGCTGAATATTCACCGCGGATCGTGAAGATCGGGCTATACTTGAAACGCCTATAATTCAAAAAATCTTTTATAATTCCCGTTTGTCTTCACCCCCTGTTCTTCGTCCTGTAATTCCGGTTAAATTTCCATGCTTCAATCGTACAAAAAAAGATCGTGAAATTCTGACCTACTTTCAGGCGGCAAAAAAGAAGGCCGAAGCCCTCTTTTTACGCTGCGTTTGTAAGTTGTCTCCCGATCTCTTTGTGGAATTTCATTTTCACGGCCAACGCGTCGAAGATTGACACGGCGCCGTCTATGTGTGCGCGCTTTTCCAGTTTTACCGGCTTCATGCGGCTGTCGTTTATGTTAATATCAACGGCCACGTTCAGAAGGTGCGCGCGAAGAAGATTGTTTTCGCCCAGACAGTACGCCCCGTCTTTCAAGTCGCCTTCAAAGGTATGTAATACCGGTGTAAGGTTTGTTCCCTGATATACGTCGTCCATGTGGAAGCCCGCTTCTTTCATTTCCTGCACCAGATAGCCCGCACAATAACGGTCATAGCCTACTTTTAACGGTTTGATCTTGTAAACCTTTACAAGTTCAATAAACCAGTTAAACACGTCTTTGTAGTCCACCTGATGTTCTCCGGATATTTTCAAGAAGCCTTGCTGTTCAAAAATGTTGTACGGAACATTTTCTTCGTTGATCGCCACTTTGAAGCGTTCCCGCGGCATGAAGAATTTTGTAATAACATAGTTCTTCCCGTCCTTTTCGATAATGAGCGAAGCAGCCGTAAGGTCCGTTGTTCTGGAAAGGTCAATTCCTGCCACGCAATAGCACCCGCGGAAGTCTTCAAGGGTGAAGTGCTGTCCTGCTGCCCTTTCTACGTCCACATAGTCAAGCCATGCAATCGAAGAATTTTGTTTGATGTTACAAAACTTCGTCAAGAACTCCGCTTTTGCTGCAAGTGATTTCTTTGCAACGGCGATCTTGTCTTCGTAGTATTCCCACGATACGGAAACGCCCAAGTTCGGGTTTGACTTCTCTAATTCTTCGCGGGTGTCCCACTTCTCCACGTCGTCAATGATAAACAGGAACGGAAGAAGGCGTTTTTCTGTGTCGCCCTTTCCTCTGCCTTTCAGGAACGCCGTTGATCGCTTCATAAGTTCGTCGTAAATTCCGTCGTTCTCATAACCCGCCGTTGACGTTGACAAAATAAGCGGTTGTTTTCTGGCTCCCAGTGCCGACGCCATAACGTCGTATTGTTTCAAGCCCTGATCGCCCGGCCACGCTTCCATTTCGTCGTTTAGTACAAAATGCGGGTTGAAACCGTCGGACTTTTTAGAGTTGAACGCGATCTTCTTTATGGTCGTGTTGAACTCCTGAATATAAATATCCGAACGGCGCTTCTTGCTAATCTCGGAAAGTTCTTCGTCCTGCTGCACAATCTGATAAAATGCGTCGTATGCAAGATCGGCCTGTTCCAATTTTGGGGCCAGACAGTACAGTTTCGCGCCGTATTCTCCGTCTATATATGCCATGTATGCCATGATCGCGGCGGCGAATAGGGTTTTACCGTTCTTTCTTGCAACCACCAGAAAAACTTCCCTGAATTGCCGGTACCCGGTGTTTTTGTCCAGAATACCGAAGATCGCGGAAACGATCGCTTTCTGCCACAATTCCAACTTTAGAAGGTCGTTTCTGCCTTCCGAATGGTGACAGTAGTTTTCTATGAACTTGATCGCCTTGTTGGCCTTCTTTTGGTCGAAAACCCATTCCCCGTTCTTGATACCCTCAACCAGAATTTTATAGATCGCTTTGATCCATTTACCGGCCCGAATACGCCCCGACGTGATCTCGTCGTGGTATTCAAAAATATAATTATGTGCCTGCTTATTCATCACGAAGCGCCGCCAATTTTGAAACTTTTTTCTTCTCTTTTGGCGGTAAATATTCGATCAACTGGTTAATAATTTGGGTATATTGCCGCGCGTATTTTTCATAAATTGCCGTTGAAGGGTGGGCTTTTATGAATTTCTGCGAAGCGTTTTTCGTTTCGGTTGTCAGGCCCTCTTTTTTCAATTCTGTTTTGGCCTGCAGAAGTGCGACTTTCAGGAAGGCCGCTTCGTCAATCACTGAATTTACAAGGGTTCGCCGGTCCTCGTCTTCGATCCCCGCGAACATTTCAGAAAGTTTTGCTTTCTCTTTCTTTATCCTTCCTTCTGTCAGATAATTAGTTCTTTTTTGTGGTTTGTTTTTCGTTGTCGTCGTATTTTCTGGCATATTTTAACCCCCCTTCTATGTGCGCGCGACTTGCAGAGTTTTTTTGACCTCACTCCCTCGGTTCTCTTTGGAAGGCCCGAAATAGAAATACCGGGGGGTGGGGTTCGTGGAATGGAAAAATATTTTATTTGCTTTCGATCAAATTTCCTTTTGCGTCGAACGTGTAGCGCTTCGCCTTCGCCTTGTGCTGTCTGTTGTGGTGTTCATCACATAACAGTTCTAAGTTATCAAAGGACAGCGCCACCGCCGGATCGTTTATGTTCTCCGGCGTTAATTCTTTTTTGTGGTGAACAATTATTCCGGGGTTGATGTCTTCAACCCTTCGCGCTCCGGCCAGAACTTCGGCCATACAACGTTCACACCTGCCGCACTGGATCCGATAATATGCGTCGCGTGTCTTTCTCCACTCCTTCGACGTATAGAAACCGTTTGTCCATTCTTTCGCCATTCGTTCACCTTCTTTCATTCTATCCAACGGCGCCGGCCTTTTCTGACCTACTTTCCGGGCGCCTGCTGCCTGCTGCCGCTTTCTGGTTCTATAATCTCCATGTGTACCGCTATCAGATAACAGAACTCCTTCCGGTATTCGTAGAACAACCGGCGGCAACAATACGTTTCCCCCAACAACTCCCAAGGCGTGTTGTATAACAGGCTTGTGTATAGTTTGTCGATAATGTGGCGCCGGACCTCTGGATCAGTTCCTTCCAGTGGCAATTCCTTTTTCGCTGCCTTTATTGCTTCCGCTGCCTTTCTGTCAAAGTCTGTATGTTTGCCCGCTCTGCGCCTGCTCTGCCGCTTCTGGTCGCCGTGAACGATCGCTTTTACTATTTTCTTTGTATCTTCGTCTATCGTGTGCGCCAACCGTGGCGGCCCCCTTTCCCTGTGTGTTTATACTATCTCTGTGCCTTCAAGGTACTTCCAGAACTCCGCTTCTGTTTCCCCGTCCGAAGTTCTCCTTCCTGCCATAAGATAACAACAATCATTTCCCCAGTACACGAACGGGGCTTCCGGACTTATTGCACACGGTCCGATCGGCTCCGTCTCTCCGTTTTCATAGTCAATAGATTTCAGGTCGATCAGATCCAGAAATATTTCTGACACCGCGCAAACGTTCCGGCCTTCCTCTGCCTGTAAGATCCGGATCAATGTCTTCCCCTGCTGCTGCATGATGTTCGTTACTCTATAATCTATCGTGCAACGTTTGAAGGCTTCCGGAAGATTGAAGATCTCTTTCTGTTCAATTTCGTACTGGTTCCCGAAGTCTTTTTCTGCTTTGAATACTTCACCGACTGCCGGAAGTTCGCCGCATAATTCAATAACGGCTGCTTTGGCTTCTTTCGGGAACATTCCCGCATTGAACCATAAAACCCACCAACCAGAAGAAAGGTAATAGCCTTCTTCCTCTTCGTCTGTTTCCGGCGTATGCCCCACCGTAAGGCCTGCGCCTGTGTATGCTGATTTCAACATTCTTTTCAGTACCGTTTTTTTTGAAGAACATTATTTCTTCCCCCTCTCTTTGTTTGCTTTGAAGAACTGACACTTTTCACACGGCGCCCAGTCCACGGCCACGCCTTCGCAATATCCGCACATTTTGAAAGCGTGTTCGCAATTCACCAGATCGAACCCTTCCCCGCGTGCCAGATAATGCCGGATCACTTCGCGGGCCTGTTCTGCTCCGTATGCTACCGCCGTTTTATAACCCTGCTCCCGAAGAAGCGCCATAAATTCTTCTTGTGCTTTTGTAGTCTTCCCTTTCTCGAATTTCATTTCGATATACAGGCCATGAAAGCCGCGGCGTGGAACCGGTAAAGACAGATCCGGAACTCCCGTTTTCATTCCTGCCGCCTTCAATACCGGCCCATTTGTCCGGATCCCTTCGTTCGGTATGTGGTGAAGAAGTCGTAATTCCGGAACATATTCTTCGTTTGCTCTGGCCCAGTTTATAAGGCCGATCTGTTCCGTTGTCTCGGAACGTTTCATGTTTGCAAGGTTCATTTTTCCTTTTCTCCCTTCGTTTCAATTCCGCACCATGCGGGCGTATATGTAAAAGGCCGCCGTAACTCCGTTGTATTTCACTTCGGCGTCAAGGAATTTATAACCCGGATAAGCCTTTTCCATTTCTGCTTTTAGTGTTTCGTAATCGTGGGCCATGCGCTCAACGGTCCTTTTTTTGAACTTTGAATAACTTCTGGTAGGTTCTTTCGGTTTTACAAGGTTCTTTGAACCTCTCCATTTTCTCTTCCCCTTCCTGTTGTTCATCATGTATGTAGCAACGCCCGAAAGAAGAAAGTCTTTGTCTGGCTTTATGCGGCGGGTGTTGGATCTTTCCCCTTTTGTCCACAATCCTTCTAATTCGTCCCGGTTTATCCCCTGCCCTGTCATGATAATGTGGACGTGTGGGTGTTCTGCTCCGTCTACCACTGGAATAATTAAATACTTGATATTCTCCCGGCCTGCCTTTTTCTGTCTGTAATTTATCTTGCGAATAAAGTTCGCTATATCTCGATCGGCTGCCGCTTCGTCTGCCGGAATGTGTTCTTTGTCCCATGTGAACGTACACCATAGATCGTTTTCACCGAAATTTATATTTGCAAGGCGTATAAAATAGCGCCTTGAATTTTTGTCATTCAGATTTTTTTGTGAAGGCTTGCTTTCTCTGCCCTTCTTTGTGTGCGGAACGTCCGCTTTGTGGCAAAATGACGGGTAGATCTGCGCTTCCAGTAATTCCGATCCGCTTTGAAGGTTCTTCGCCTTCGTGGTGGTGGTTCTGTAAAGGCTTTCCACTTTCCCTTCTTTCAGTAGCCGTTCCAGTTCCCATTCTTTTAATTTCTCTTGCTGCTCTTTCCACTGTTCTTCATAGTCCGGAACCTGCAGCGGGTGTTCTTTCTCAAAATTTTTTCTTGCTTTTTTCTGTATGTCGCGATCCAGTTCCACCGGGAACGCTTCTTCATAGTCGTAATTATCGAATGTCTTTCTTTTCATGTTCCCCCGCCTTTCCCTTCTCTCCTTCCTCTACGGATCCAGATCTTAAAATATAAAAATATACTTCGTTGATTTGCTAATACCCATTACAAGGACGGTAAAGGAAAATACTTTATATATAAGAAGAAAGTCTGTTCGACTGCTGCCGTTTTCTTCCTGCTGCTGAATTGCCCGGCCGCTTCTATTTTTGCGTCCGGGCTTTCATTTAATAGAACATTTGTTCTTTATTTTGTTGCTGTCTTTCGTGGCTTTTCTTCGTGCTTCACTGTCAGGCCTGTTTCGCCGTCGTTAATATGCACCGCTTCCGGAAGAAGAACAACTTCCTTCGTTTCTTTGGAATACATCATTTCAAAACACGGCGCCGTCTTGTTTCCTTCTGGCGTGAAGCACGCTTCGATCCGGATCTCAAAATCTCCCGGAAGGCCTTCTGTGATTTCTCTAAATTGTGCAAGTGTAACCATGGTCCTTTTCTCCTTCTTCATTATTCAGTAATCTTTCTATTTCCGGCGGCAACTCTCCGAAGATCCGCCGGCACTCTATAAGGGCTTTGTAAAGTTCGGCGTATTCCTGTACCGCTTCGTCAAGTTTCCTTCTGTAATTGCGGCCCGCGTCTCGCTCCTGTTCCAGTAGTTCTTTCAGTGCTTCTTTTTCTGCGTTCAGGTTGTCCGTTGTCTCGAAAAAGGCTTCTTTATACTCTTTCAGTTCCTTTTCTGCTGCTGCGGCCCGGCCTTCTGCTGTTGTGCGGTCGTAGTCTTCCGCGTCCACGCTTTCAACTAAATATATAAAACCGTCGGTGTTCCTCTGTCCGGTTGCTTCTATCTGTAAAACTACCTTTTCAGGGTTCTTTAGTTTCGCTGTTCCCGTTACCGTGTAAATACGGCTTTTCTCATGCGTCTTTTTCATTGACTTTTCCCGCCTTTTTGGTATAATGATTTTAGGTTAGATTTCCAATGAACGGACTTGAAAAGGCCCCCGCCTTTCAAGCCCGTTTTTTGTTACTCATTTTCAAGTCTTTCACGTTCCCCCGCGCTGATATAGTGAAGAACCCGTAAGATCTGGCCGCGCTGTTCTCTGGTAATTTCTCCGACTGCTGCCGCCTGATCCGCGGTTCCTGCATAATATCCGGCGTGATATTCCAACTCCTGCAGTGTCCCGCAATTTGTCAGGGTGAATATTGCCAGAAGGATTTCGCTTGTTCTCTTTCTCTGCCTTCTGGCCTTGCTGTTTCTTCTTGCGATCCTGATCACTCTTTTAATTCTTTTCCACATGGTTAGATCTCCTTTTCTCAAATTCTGCCTTGTCGATCGGGTTTGCGTATGGGTTAAAACCGAACATTCCGGCCGCGTGTCTGTACGGAACCGGGTTTACTGCCTTGTCGTCTATGTAAATGTCGGCGTTTATCTTCCTGCAGTCGTTCTTGTATAGGTCGATCAGTTCCGGAAGGTTCGCGTTTACTGTATCGAATGTCAGGCCGTGGGCCTTGCACCACTCCACCGCTTCTTCCAGAAGGTCGCCTTCTCTGTTTGTCCATAAGATCAGGCGGGCGCCTGCTGCCTGCTGTTCTTTCAGGTGTTCGATCAGGATCTCGTTTTCCTCTCCAATCTCCGGCCACGCCTGCTTGCAAAGTGTCCCGTCAAAATCTACGGCTATTACCTGATTTCCGTTAAGGTCCATTAACTCGCCTTCCTTTCCTGCTGCCGGTCTGCCATTAAAAACAAGTTAAGCGGCTTCATATTTCGGATCGCGTCGTTTAGCTGCGTTTCATTCGTGATCCCCATTTCTGCCAGTGCTGCTTCGATTGCTTTTCTCTGGTTCATAATTCGCCCCGCCTTTCTGTCTCTGATAAGCATTGATCCACGGCTCGAAGGTCTATACTGCTAATAATGCCTTTCCGGGCCATGGCTGCGGTTTGTATCGCTTCCACGGCCAGATCAAGGGCCGTTTTATAAATGCCTGTTAATTCTTCGTGCAGTACTTCCGGATCGTGGTTTTCTTTCACGCCGATCCAGAAATTATTCATTAAAATATCAAGGTTTCCCGCTTCTTCCTTTGCTTCCTCTGCTTCTTCCAGAATTACCGCAAAGGCTTCATGTGTGGAATTAAAAAGCGGGAACTTCTGGTTTGCTGCTTCCAGTTCCTTGTCGATAAGTCCGTAAAGGTCGCGTTTTACAACGTCGCTCATGGTTAGATCTCCTTTCTGTCTCTTAAACAATGCCGTGATAGTTATTTTCGGCACAAATACGGTTGAAGTCGTCCAGAAGGCCGTCACGGTACCGGCTTACTTCTAATGCCTGATAGCCTGCGTCGTAAAGGCTGTTTTTTATCGCCTGCCATTTTGCGCCTATGTATGTTTTCAGATAATCGTTAAAATAAACCGTGTTCGGCTCGAATACGGTAAGGCCTGTTTTTGGATCTGTGGCCCTGCGTCTACGCTTCTTCTTTGCCGGTTCCTCTGCTGCCGGCGTGTTCTGTCTCTTCATGCTCTTTTTCCTTTCCGAAAATAACCACCATAGACGGAAACGGCGCCGCGCCCTTGCAGCCGCCGAATTTCAGACGGCCTTTAATGAAGCGAATTTCCGCTTTGTGGTATATGTAATCGTGAAAAAACCTTGTGTCAGTGCGCGCCGGAATAAGTGCAACGACAACCGTTCCGGGCTTCTTCGCTTCTTCGTAACACTTCCGGATCCATTCGCCCGTTGATGTTCGGCCGTATGGTGGATTGCAGAAGACGCGACGCCCCCCCCAATCCTTCAAAAGTCCGTTTTCCTCTTTTGTGAAATATTCCTTACACTTCGCGTTTTCTGCGTCTGCGCAAGGATCCAGATCGAAGTGAAATTCTTCGTCCAGTTTGTCGAAAAAGTCCTGTGGTGTCGCCCAGTCTTCCTTTGTGCTACTGAATAGGGCTTTGCTTAATTGTGCCATGGTTAGATCTCCCTTCATTGTTACTTCTAACTAAACGGGTAAAATTCCCGCGCTATTTCGTTTAGGCACCTTTTGCATAGGTGAAACGAAATAATATTGTCTTCTCTCTTCTTTCTCTTGATTGTGACTTTTACAGTTCGCGTTTCTGTGCTTCCGCATGATAAACAACTTTCTTCGCAATCAAATTTTGTTTCAAGCATTTTCCCCATGCTTTTTTCCTCTATATACAAATTTTGTAATACAGTTTCATTTCCAGATCTGAAAACTTATAGTCCGGCGCCTGTTCCGGTTCGATCGGGGCCATAAGGCCGCGCGCCTTCCAGTCCTTCGCCCGGATCTCCGGATCTATTCTGAAAGATACCATTTCCGCTTCCAGAATGTCCGGTGAAAGGTCCGCGGCGCCTTCATGAACTAAGGCGCCCTTGTAACCTGCGAAAAGGACTTCTTCGCCCTTTACAATCTTGATCCGGTCCGGGTTCGTTATCTTTTCCAGAAAATCTTTTACCGTAATCATGCAGTCACCGGATAGATCCAGATCTTGAAGATATACTTTCCGGCGTTCTCTGTATCTGCTGCCGGCTGAATGAATTTCACTTCGCGATCCAGTAGTTCTTCGTGATCTCTTATTTTTACGGATCTATCTTTGAAGGCCGGTTCTGTTTCACCTTCTTCGATAATGTGTAAAACCTGCGCCGGTCCTACTAAGGTCAAAAACTCTTTCAAGGGCAAGTTCATTTTTCCTTTCATGCTGTGTTCTCCCTTCTTGCTAATTTCTCGAAGTTGCTATTCCAAGTTCTAACGCGATCCGGAACATTCCTTCGGCCTGTTCGCGTGGAACTCCATTTTTCACGCTGCTTTCGATAATCTCCGAAATTGCAAACGCCAACATTTGCGCGATCAGATCGCTATCTCCCACCACCTGCACCAGTGGCGGCCGGTTCTCGTCAATGCTTATAACATGGAACCCGGCCTTTTCTTTTAATCTGAAAGCCTGTCCTTCTTTCAGGCGGGCTTTGAACTCTTCTTCGGAACTCGCTTCTTTCAGGTCGTCAATAGAAGGCGCTTTCTGTCCTTCTTTCTTCATGCTCTGCCCCCCCCCCGAAGCCGAAACGGCCTTCAATGAAGGTTCTAAATGCGCCATAATTGTTGTTGTTCATGGTTTGATCTCCTTTTTTATAAAAATTCTTCTACAATCTGCCTGGCGAAGTCTTCCGCTTCCTCTTCGTCGTATGCTTCGTCGTTGCAATATTGAAGCCAGTGTTTCCATTCGTGGGCCACGGTTTCGATCATGCTTTCTTCGCCGCCCGGTAAGTCGTCGGCAATATAGATCTTTTCTTCTGTCGGAACAAATGCGCCGAAGCCCATTGATCCGTCTGGTCCTTCTATGCTGTCGTAGCCTTCTAAGAACTCCACTTCCACTTCTCTGGATCCTTCCGGTGGTGGGTAATGCTTCCGCAGGTAATCTACAACGCCATATTTTCTTTTCATTTGCCGTTTTCCTTTCAAAATAATGTCAACTGCTGCGCCGTCTTCTCTGTCTTCTGGTTGCACCATATAACTTCCCGGCGCTGCTGCGCGTTCTGTGCGTAATTTATCCGTTCTTCCCGGTACCAGTCTTTCAGGCGTTCTTCGTATAGCGGCGAAGAATAACCGCTGATAATTGCCGGGCCTTTGTGCTGCAGCAATGTTTCCAGTAATACTTCGTGATCCTCGTCCGTCATTTCATGCCGGTACTGTTTCCGGCATCTGGTAGAAAGAACGTAAGGTGGATCGCAATAGATCAGGACGTTTTCAAAATTGAACTTCCGGATCACTTCTACCGCCGGGCGGTTCTCTATCTGTACGCCCCGCAGGCGCTCCGCTGCTTCCATTATCTTTTCCGGTATCTTGCACCAGTCCGCGGCCGCGTAGGCCTTTTCCCTTCCCTGAACGTCCAGTTTCCACCCTACTTTCTCGCCCTGTGTCCTGAACCCGCGGCCCATGTTTAGGCGTGTGTAAAACAGAACTGCTTTTTCAAGGTCGTTTTCCGGTTCTTTCTGGTATGCCATTTCGTAGGCTTCCCGTGAATATGGTGTGAAGTATATTTCGCGGGCCAGACGTTCCGGATCGTTCCGGATCTGTCTGAAAAGGTTTACCACTTCGCCGTCAAGATCGTTTATTGTCTCAATGTCTGATCGTGGTTTATTGAAGAAAACGCCGCCGGAACCGAAGAACGGTTCTAAATAACTGTGATGTTCTGGAAAGTGTGAAATTATCCAGTCCGCGGATCCCCACTTGCTACCCGGATATTTCATAAGCGCTTTCACTGTTTATTCTGGTTCGCAAGGTGTACGCCGAAGGCCACAAGGCCAACCGTGGCGGCGACTGCTCCCGCGATAAAACAAATAATTCCTACCGCTACCATGTTTCATTCTCCTTTCTACCTTCTGCAGGTGGCTTCCTCTGCCGCTTCCAGAATACTTTCCGCGGTTACTTCCGGCGGTTCCTTTTCCGTGTTTTCCTGCTCCTGTTCTGTGGCTTCCCGCTCCTGTTCCGTGGCTGCCTGCTCCTGTTCTGCTTCGCCCTCTGCCGGTCCGAACTTCGCTTCGATCTCTGCGGTGGCTTCCTGCAAAATCTTTCTGAACTCTTCCGCGTCGAAGTCCACCTTTACGACGCCCAGAACGGCTTCCTTTTTCTCCGGAATTTCCGGAACCTCTTCTTTCTTCCCGGTCATTGTTTCCCTGATAAACCGGTACGGAACGTCGCAATTTACGGCGTTCATAAGTGTTTCATACTGTGCCGCCTGCTTTACCAGTGCGAAGAACTGTGAAAACTTCACTTCGGTTCTGTCCTCTTTTCCGAATACGTCAACTAAACTCATTTTGTTAGATCTCCTTTCTTTTGGTGAAATTGTATCTATAAAACAGGCGCGGCGCCTTGCGTCGTCCTCTTTTATAATTAAGGTGTCTTATTACCTGCCGGATCCTGCCGACTTCTTCCGCGGTCAGGCCGTCGCCGGTAATCTCGAAAATAACCTTTCTTTCTCTTTCCGTTTTTCCGTTCTGTCTGGCCGGTATAAAATAAGCGTTCGTTTTATTCATGGCTTCACTGTCCCTTTCATAATTTCCAGAACGCGGGTAAAAGAACAATTCCGGAAACGCGGATCGTTGTTATATTCCGATCCTGCCGTTATGTAGTCATAATGTGGGATCGCTATGTCTGCGCGAAGTCCGGCGTTCTTCGGATCGTAGGTCGAATCGTTCCGGAACTCTACTCGGTGGCCGTTCGCTTCTATTGTCAAGGTTCTCTTGTTGGCCTTCGCTCCCGGTACGTCATGCAGCGCCGCCGCGAACGTGTTGAAGTCGTCTTCTGAATACTTGCGAAGGCTTCTAAAAATAATAATCTTCGTTGTAAATGCTCCTTTCTTCTGTTCCCCTGCTGCCTTCGTGGTAATATGAAGGTGAAAGGGGGGGTAATTTTGAAAAAAGATCCTGAACTTTACGAAGTCTTTGACTATTTCAGGAAAGTTTTAATTGACGAACTCGACAACGCCGATATTGAAACCGCGGAAGGTCAAACAATCAAAACGGCCGTTGTAGCCGCTGCTGAAAAGGTTTGTTCTCAATTAAAACCGATCGAATAGTCGGGCGCCCCGCGGTTTTCACTGCTGCGGGGTTCTCCTGAATGGTTCTTCCCTTTTTTCAATCTCCTTTTTTATTCTTGCGTCTATCATTTCCGGAAGGTAAAGAACTTCGCGGAAAGTCAACCCTTTTTCTTCTGCTGCCTGCAGCGCTATGTTTGCCACTTCCTCGACGATCTTTGAAGTTTCTTTAAATGTTCGCAATGGTCCGCGCTCCTTTCTACCCTCTGCCGCCTGTTGTCTCATCAACGGGCGGCGTTACTTTGTGGCCCTGCCAATCTAATGCGTGTTCGTTCGGCTGACACGGTGTAGCACCTACCCACCGCGAAAGCTGCTTTCCCATTCTGTCTAAAATGTCCTGTACTTCCGAATATGTTCTTCCGGTGCTAATCTCTTTTAACTTCTGGTAAGCCAGAAGATCTTTTTTGTTTTCTCTTTCTCTTGCAATTTTCAGAAATGCGTCTGTTTCTTTGTCCACCGGTTCACGCTCCTTTCATTTTTGCTATAATCGGCCATTTTATAAGGGTGATATTTTCGGGCGTGTTCTTGTTAATCGGCTTTCACGCGATCCGACGGCTGTTTTTTTGTCGGGAACTTCCAAACCTTATTTACTTTCGCCTTAAAAGTAAAAAACCTGTTATCCTTCATGGAACTTTTTTAAGCGTTCGTGTTCTCCACCGCTGTTCTGTTTTCACCTTAAAAACTGAACCGAAAACCTGTTGACCTACTCCGAAAATATAACCTTTATAAAATGGCCGATCTGTTGACCCGTATTATCTCAAAACTTCACATTGTGCTTTGATTGCACTGTATCCGTCTTTTGTTTGACCGCGTTTCATTTCCCTGTAAATAGTCGCCACATGAACCCCGGTCGCTTCTGCAATCCGCTGCGGCGTCTGCTTCTTTTTTGCCATATTTTCTATAATTTGGCGTTTTTCAAAAGTTAAACTTGTATACGGCTTTTTGCTCATGCTCTCACCTCTCCTTCTTTATGCGTAAAAAAATAATGCGGAAGGGTTGCTATACCCCGCCGCATTATCGGAATTTTTCTATTTTTTTTGTAAAAAAATAAATGCGGCAAAAGGTTTTTCAACCTCTTTTCGCATTTATTTTAAAACCCTACGTTATTCGGAAACCTGTCATTTTCTGACAGATACATGTCGAATAATGGTTGACACCCTGCCAAAACCATGTATAATGATAGTTGCTGTCAGTTTATTATTTGTAAACTTTATTTTTATTTTTACATTCATTTAGCAATAATAAACTTTAAACTTATTATATATGACCTGCGTTCCTGTTTTTCGGACGGTGGGGATGAAGAGCGCACCGGAAGTGAGGAGGAGACGGGACAGAACCGTGACACAGGCACAGCGGTATCACAGCCAGGGCCGCAGCCGAACGAAGGAGGGAAGGCATTTGAGCATCGGAGCAAAATTAAAGGAGCTGAGAGTCCTAAAGGGGCTTACGCAGGAAGAGCTGGCAGACAGAGCTGAGCTGTCCAAAGGCTTCATCTCGCAGGTGGAACGTGATCTCACCTCTCCGTCCATTGCAACCCTGATGGACATTCTTCAGTGCCTCGGCACAACCATCGGAGAGTTTTTCACGGAAACTGCTGACGAACAGATTGTATTTGGAAAAAATGATTTCTTTATTAAAGAGGACGGAGAGCTTAAGAACACAGTCAAATGGATTGTTCCCAATGCCCAGAAAAACTGCATGGAGCCCATTCTCCTGACACTGGAGGCCGGAGGCTCCAGCTGCCCCGATTCTCCCCACGAGGGTGAAGAGTTCGGGTACGTTTTAAGCGGAAGCATAGCTATCCATCTGGGGAACCGGGTTTTCAGGGCGAAGAAGGGGGAATCCTTCTATTTTACAAGTGACAAAACACACTATATCGAAAGCAAAAACGGAGCCTCCCTTCTCTGGGTGAGCTCACCGCCCAGCTTCTAGGAGGGGGCGGCCGTCTGCCTGCTTACTAACACTACGGAGGATTTGGAAATGAGTCAGCCACTGATTGATCTCGTAAATATTACGAAAAGCTATGACGGCACGATTGTCCTGGACGATCTCTGCCTGTCTGTTAAGGAAAATGAATTTGTCACCCTGCTCGGCCCCAGCGGCTGCGGAAAAACTACCACGCTGCGCATTATCGGCGGTTTTGAGGCGCCGGATCAAGGCC